>NZ_AJLJ01000053.1 GCF_000317245.1 Fischerella muscicola SAG 1427-1 = PCC 73103 | reverse complement strand
ATTAATTTACTGGAAATTGAGCAGTATTACCGCCCTTCATTCTTATCTATCGCTAAAACTGATTTCGATTCTATCAATGCTGAAAATGTTCAAATTAAAGCTTGGGCAAGGTGCGAACTATGTCAAAGTATCTATCAAACCGAATCATTAGCTGCTTTATCATCACTAACGATTTGGACTCAACAAGCTCTACAAAACATACTCGCACAGAAACAAAACATATTTCTCGCGTATTTACGAGTTTATCAACTGTCAAAAGCTATTGAAGTTCCTGTTAAGCATAAGCAAAACAGCCAGTTTGTTGCTCTACCACAACCTTTGAGTGTTACTGATGCAAATCCTGTATTGAGCGATCGCATTTTTATTAAACGCAAACATCAACTTGAAAAACTTGAACCACCACTATATCCTGAATTAGAAGAATTACAGAGTAGTTTAGCCTCTTTTGCAATCACCAACCCAGCAGCTAAAGCATTAGAGGAAGATATTAAAGTATTTTTGGGTTGGGGTAGGAAATCGCCTAGCATTAAAGCAGACTCAGATGTAACTTGGATCAATAATATTGCTGCTTTGGGTAATCGCAGCAAACAACAAGACGAAGGCAAAAGCAACTATCAAGCTGGAACAGATTTTGAAAACATAGTTCGTCAGAGTCTAGAATATTTAGGCTTTACGGTTGATTATTTTCATAAAGGTGGTGCTGGTGGGATAGATATATTTTGTTCACAGCCTTATTCTTTAGTCGGAGAATGTAAAGCTGGTAAAAAAATTCCCAACGATACCGCAGTACAATTACTGAATTTGGGAACACTACGTTTAAAAAGTCAAGAAATATTCAAACAAGCAACTAAATTAATTATTGGCCCTAGTGAACCAACAACTCAACTGCAAGATGCTGCAAAAGTGCATGATATGGCTATTATTAACCCGGAAACATTAGAGAAGCTTGTCAAATTACAAAGTACTTATCAAAACTCAGTAGACTTATTTAAGCTCAAACAGTATTTAAAAGCAGGTCAATCTGATCAGGAAGTTGAAAAATATATAGACCAAGTTAATAGAGAAATTAGTCTGCGATCGCACATTATCCAAGCAGTAAAAGAACTATCTGAACAAGATAAAGAAAGTTTAGAAGTCACAAGTTATGGTTTCACAATCACAGAAATTCGCGCTCATTACAATGCGACTCACAGTCCTAAGCAAACTGATGAGACAGTTAGTCAGTGGCTGATCGAACTTTCATCACCCTTAACTGGTTACTTGGGACGAATTAAAGCAAGTGACTGGAAGAGCGATCGCTTTTATTTCCTGCGTGACTTACCAGTCATAACCAATGATCTATGAGGAATTAAAGAAAGTGATTGGAAGAGCGATCGCTGCAGAACAAGCGCTCAAAATTTGCCAAAACATATTTGTGAACCTGAAACCAGGGAGTCGTTTCGTCACTATAAACAACAATAGTGAACAACCTCCTGCATCCTATCTATTAACTGAAAAATATGGATTTATCAAAAGCATAGACCAACCACTTCAGGAAGGTACGCCCATACAATACACAATATCAATCGATACAGAAAAATTCAGTTTTTATAACTATTGCCTCAGTAAATCTACTTATGAATGGGCCTTGCAAAGTGCAGGTTTCAAAGAAGTTCGCTGGCAAAAACCCTTAGTTTCTCCTGAAGGGGTAGAGGAGTTTGGTCAAGAGTTTTGGCAAGTGTTTCTAGAATATGCACCTATAGTTTTCATTGAATGTTCATAGCTATTGGCTAGAGAATTTTTATCCCTTCGCAATTAAATAGAATAAAAAACTGCTCCCCCCACAAAGCAGCAGAGAGAGCGAAGCCATGCCATTTCACATATTTATGAGATACACTTCTTTTTGATGCTATTTCGTAAAGCAAGAGAAAAAAATTAGTATAGTTTTGCCTAAAATCACCACTAAATCTCAAATAAGCTCTTTCCCCTACACTCCTACACCCATTTTCGACATTGTAGATTGGAGAGCATACATCGCCGCATAACGTCCACCTAAACGCATTAATTCTGCATGAGTACCCTCCTCAAGAATTTTTCCAGCTTCGATATAAAAAATTAAATCAGCCTGTACAACTGATTTCAGATTGTGGGAAATTAAAAAAGTGGTGCGTCCTTTGGTCAAGCGCTCCAATGCTTCATTGACAGCGTGTTCGTTTGCTTGGTCTAAACCTGTGGTGGGTTCATCTAAAATGACGATGGGAGCTTGACGTACAGCTGCACGCGCGATCGCTATTCTTTGTCTTTGTCCACCTGAAAGAGTCGCCCCTCTTTCACCCAAGATGGTATTGTAACCTTGGGGCAAGTCCATAATAAAGTCATGGGCATTTGCTAAACGAGCAGCTTGTTCGATCTCTTGATCAGAGGCTTGTAAACAACCATAAGCGATGTTATCTCTGATACTAGCAGCAAAAAGAATACTCTCTTGTAACACCACACTAATTTGTTGCCGCAGAGAATGCAGTTTATATTCTCTTATATCGTGTCCATCAATCAAAATTCTACCTTCTAGAGGATCGTAGAGGCGCAACAATAGACTGACTAAAGTAGATTTACCACCTCCAGAAGCACCAACTAAGGCTACGTGTTGACCTGGATAAATTTTAAAATTAATGTTTTTTAATATACTTCTATTTAGTTCGTAAGCGAAGGAAACATTCTCAAACTGCACAGTTCCCTGAAAAGGTGGCGCGTCAATTGCTCCACGGGCATCACGGATATCAGGTACAGTATCCAACACATCCAACACACGTTCGCCGGAAGCGGTAGCTTTGGCAATTTGCCCGGTGTATTTGGCAAGCTGGCGCATCGGTTTAAAAGCAATGCGGAGATAGTTGACAAACACCAACAAATCCCCAGGGGTGAGGGATTGTCTCAACACTAACTGCACTCCTCGCCATAACACCAAAGCAATAGAAACCCCGACTAACAACTCCACCATCCGTTCTAAACCTGCTGCTAATCGTTGGGCTTTGGCACTGTCTTTTAAACTTTGGCGATTATGGCTGAAAAAAGTATTCTCCCACATATCTTGCAGCGAAAGCGCCTGCACGATCTTGATTGCACCGATAGACTCAGCTGCGGTTGCAGCCATTGATCCTTCGCGTTGGCGTTGTTCTCGTACGACCTGGCGAATACGTTTTGTCAGGCGCATGGTAGAAAATACAAATAGGGGAAACACAGCGATCGCAATCAATGCTAGTTCCCAATGCAGCCAGAACATCACGCCAATCATCCCGACTAAAGTCAAAGAGTGGGCAACTAGAGGCATAACAGCCATCACTGTCACTTCCCGCAATCTGTCAATATCAGAGGTGACGCGAGTAATCAGATCGCCACTCTTAGCTTTGTGGTGGAAAGATAAAGAAAGACGTTGTAAATGACTGTAGAGATCGGCGCGAATTTCCGTAAGCACATTAGTTGCGGCGAGCGACATACCCACAACACTAAAGTAAGCAGCAGTAGCACGGAGGACAGCGATCGCAACTAATCCGAAAGTGAGAACAGTCAGTAGGGTAAAAGAACTAAGTCCATCAATGAAGGGAATACCCAAAGGTTTGGTTTGAAAACCAGGTAAAAGCACATAGTCAAAAATAAGTTTTAGTGGCCAGGGTTCTAGTAAGTGTAAGAAAATTTCTGCCATCAGTGCCACAAAAGATACTATCAGCAAGTATTTCTGTTTGTAGATTTGGGGTGAAAATCGCCGCAAAATCCGTATAATCCCTGGTAGGGCTGCCCTCAAACTTTTACGATCAGGACGCGCCATTTTTCTTTCTTTATCTCCCTGATGTTTTTAAAAGAGAATGCTAGTGTAGTAGCGGCAAACGACTAATTATTAAGTGCAAGCTTACAGATAATTAGTATAAGAATATACTACTTCATGGTCAGCTTTCTCATGATTTGCTAGTAAGTTGTCAGAAATTGTAGTGTTTTGGATGTAGCGATCGCTTATAAATTGATTTAACTTCTTCTCAAGTGAGATTGCCCATTTTTCCAGCCATAGCGGGTTTGTTCCCAAGGTGAGACGATGCAGTAGGGGTTTCAAAAATGCTTGATGGCGGCGATGTCCCATGCGCTTGTAGCGTTTTTTGAAATATTTATCGTTAGTTGTCAATTGCCATTTTTGGGCAAAGTGTTCTAAACTGGCGATTTCCCAAGCATCACTCCAGCGCAGCATAAAGAAGACAAGTTCACGTAACTGCAACTTCAATCCTGGAACATAGGTAACTACTGAAGCGGGTTCACAGTAAATTGTGCCTCCAGCATTAGTTACAGTCAAACAAAAATCAATATGTTCCCGTGTACTCAGCAGTTTCTCATCTAACAAACCGATGCGATCAAAAATTTCAGTGCGGACTAGCATACAGTGAAATTCGCCAAACTCACGCTGTTGACGGTGCAATTGTTCGCCTACCTCAGCAACTTTGCGGTTAACAAAGTAATGTTTCTCATGTACTCTTCGCTTGACTTCGTTATTTTCCTGGGTTTCAACAACAATGTGTGCTTCACCACCTGCTAAGTGAATCGTCTCTTCCAAAGGCTGTCCAATGCAAGTCAGGGGACAAACCACAGTCGCGTTTGTTTCTTCAGCACATTGGAGTAAATAATCTAGCCAACCGGGAGTGACAATCACATCATTATCAATGAATACTACATACTCAGTATTAACTTGATGTAAACCCAAATTACGGGCTTGGTTAGGTGAAAGGTAATAGTCAGTACGAATCAAATCAAATTCTTTCTCGCGTGTCTGTTCATAAAGATAGGACTCGATTTTCGGCGGAGAATTACCATCTACATAAACTAGATAAAAAGGTATGTGAGTATGTTCGTAGATACTCTCTAGTGATTCGCGAGTATAGCTAAAACGCTCACGTTGAGAAACAATAATAGTAACTTTTGGCTTGTGCATATTTATTTAGTTAATTGTTGATGCTTGGTTGTTGTTAAGTATTCTCCCTTAGAGACGATTTATAAAGTAAACCTTAAATTGTAGGGTGCGTTATAGCAACGCTTAACGCACCGAGAAAGATGGTGCGTTACGGCTAATCTTAACTCTCTCAAACTCCAAAATCCTTGCATAGCCGTAACACACCCTACTTAATATTTACTTTATAAATAAGCTCTTATCCCCGATTCCCAATCCCCGATCCCCAATTGCTAAAACCTGTTGGTAAATCTTGATCCAATTTTGCTGCTCTATTGATGGGTGAAGCTGTTGTTTTGCTTTGATTTGTGCTGCTGCACCTAGTTTTTGACGCAATTTTGGTTGAGTTGCTAGAGATTGCAGTGCAGTTTTTAATTCTGCACTACTACCAGGGTTAACTAATAAACCGTCTACGCCATCTTCAATAATTTCACCAATAGCATCGACTCTAGTACCAACAATGGCACAACCAGCTGACATGGCTTCTAGAAGTGCATTTGGACATCCATCTGTGAGTGAAGGAATGGCAAAAATGTCTAGGTGTGGTAAATAGGCTAAAGTTTCTTGACGAGTGGTAATACCTGTAATGCACAGACGAGAACCTAAACGACATTGTTTTAATTCTTTTTGCCAGTATTTTTGTTCTTTCTCAACAAAATTACCAATCAGCAACAATGTCAAATTTATTTCTTTGCTTAACTGATCACAAGCATCAAGCAGAAATTCTATACCTTTTTTGTCGCGAAATCTGCCACTAGAACCGATAATAATACCCGGTAATTCTTGCACTAAAGGAGGGGGAAATAATTTATTAAAATTAATTGGTGCAATTGAGTTCCAAAAAGCAGAGGATTTTAATTTAACACTAGGAGCGATCGCATTTGCTCTTCTCTGCAAATCTCGACTAACAAAAGTCACCCAATCCGAGTTTTCTAATACCCAGGCTATTTGAGCATGATTTTTCGGATTAAAAATATGTTTGTGTAAGTCAGCACCTCGAACACTATTGATAATCGGTAAGTCATATTCCTTGGCAAAAAGTGTTGTCACATATCCAGTTTCATTGATAAAAAATGCATGAAACAAATCAAAACTATATTTATGATGTAAAATCTTTAACTGGAAATAAACATCGCTAAAAAAATCTTGAATATCTTGTAATTCATTACGTACAGATGATTTAATCCGGTGTACAACTACTCCATCTTGTAGTATTGTTTTGCAACTTGCTCGTCTCACAGTTCCATCAGAAATTAGCCGTTGCTTAGAACGAAAAACTGCAACATGAACTTCATAACCAGTGCTAATTAACATCTGAGCGATACGATGTACAGACTCACCAACACCGCCGATGTCTGGTGGATATTCCAATGTAGTAATGCAAACCCTTTTTTTGTTCATGATTTTATCGAAACTTTTTTACTTAAAAATCCTCTTCATAACGAAGCATTGTGTTGAAAAACTCTGTGAACCTCTGCGCTTTCCTCCGCGTCCCTCTGCGTTTTATAACACTATATTCTGTACTAAGCAATTTTTTGTCTATAAGCAAAATTCCTCAAAATATTAGCTGTATTTTCCACACCATTAAAATTGAACTTAATATGATTATTTGCTTTATCCAAATAGTTAACTATCTTCCAGGCAAGGATATCAGGTTGTAAATCACAAGGTGAAATTACCTTAACAATTCCTAATTCACCTAATTTTTTAGCTCTAATATATTGTTCTTGGTCATTGTTACCAGTAAAAGGAAGAATCATCGCTTTCACACCAGTTGTCAAAATATTTAGCGTAGTATTGTAGCCAGACATGCTGATAGACAAGTCTGCTTTTTGCATATAATTCAGTAAATAAGGCGTATATTTACGAATACGGAGATTTTGACACTCTGCGGCTAGTGTTTGCAATTGCTTAAATTTTTCATTTGGCATAAATGGGCCAGTAAAAACTTGAATTTTATGAGGTATTTTTTTCTCTAATAAAGGAGCAGTTTTGACTACACAATCTAATAATTCATAACCAAATCTGCCACCACCGACACTGACTAATATCAAAGGTTGAGCAGATTCAATGATTTTCTGATCTTCATCGTCTAAAATAGGACTTTCTAATGGTTTTTGCACCACATACCCTGTGTAACAAACTTTACAATTGAGGTCTTTGATTCGAGTGAAAGTTTCTTCTAGTTGCACAAATTCTGGATCACCATGAACCAATAGCAAGTCAAAATATTGATTTATGATTTTACAGACTTTTTCCTCATGTCGTGCCTGATTTTGTTTTGTAACAACAATATCTCGCAAACTACAAACGACTTTAGTAGAGTGTTGGCTTGATTGGGCTTTTTCTAATAGAGGAATTAATTCAAATGAAAAGCGTCTTCTGCCAAAAGGAAATAATTCAATTATTAAAATATCTGGTTGAAGCTTGTCAAAGATTGATAGCAGCAATTGTTTTCTGATTTCTTGAACTTCTGTAAGTGTGAAAGTATGATCTACTACTTGTAATTCTTGAAATTCTGAGTCGGTTTTAATTGCTGGGAGATTAATGACTTCAATACCTGAAGGAATCCGAAAATCTGGAATTACTTCACCGCCATTGATAAAACAAATGTGAAAATCATTGGCTAGTCCACGTACAATCTCCATACTACGCACTAAATGACCCATACCTAAAATATGTTGGCAGTAGAACATTAGTTTCTTCATAATGTCTGTCTCTTTATTTATATTTGTGGTATTTGCTTAAAAATCAGGAAAATTTTGAGATCTTATTGAAGCTTAAATATATTTAGTCAACTAAAAATAAAGGACAATAACAAGCAAACTAAAGACCAAGTTAAGTATTTTTTAAAGCAAGTAATTAATGTAAATATATTATTTTGAATAGATAAGATTTCGCTGATGATTTATGAGTTTATCAGCGAAAAAACTTTTAATATGGTTGGCAATTTTAGGTAGTCCCTCTAAATCAATAATATGATTTAAGTGAGTATTTGCTAATTGTTTCTGCACTTGTTGTATTAAGATTGATGGTGTTAGTTCATGAGGAGGAATTGTCTCAAAGCAACCAAGTTGATACATTCTTTGCGATCGCATGAATTGTTCTTGAGAAGGTTTAATTCGCGGTACAACTACCGCAGGTTTCTTTGCAGAGAGAATTTCACAGATGGTGTTGTAACCACCCATTGATACCACTACATCTGCGACTGCTGTATAACTCATCAAGTCATCAGTAAATTCAGCCATCTGCACTTGGGGATAGTTATTTGCTGTTTGATACAATGCTTGTCTATGGTGTGTTGGCATCTCTGGGCCACAGATAATCAGACTTTTGATGTGGTGTTTATTCCTCAGCAACTTCAAGCTTGCAAGATAGGTATCAATTAGCTGGAAACCGTCTTCTCCTCCTCCAGGGGTGACTAATACGAGTTTGTCATCGGGGGTTAGCTGTAACTCATTCCGAACTGTGTCAGGTTGCTTGCGTCCTGGTGGTTTACGGATATAGCCACAAAAGTGTGTTTTCTGGATCACCGCAGCTGGAAAATTATATTCCTGTGGTAAATTAAACACCTCTGGTATCCCAACAATCAGCAACAGGTGATAAAATTTTTTGATCGCTTCGTAGTAACCATCTTTGCGCCACTGTGCGATCGTTTTTGCTGGAGTATCAAGAATATCTCTTAGTAATAGTACAAAGTGAGTTTTTGGTAACTTGGCTTGTAAGTAATCTAAAGTAGGAGCAAGTTCATTTTTGATACCGTAGGGTTTCTTATCTATCAGCACCAAATCCGGCTTATAGTTAATTGCTGCTGATAGAATCAAATCCGATCGCATCTTTACTGTTTCATCAATATCTGTACCCAAGTATTTGACAGCAAGGTTGTCCGTTTCCCCTCTGTGAATACAAGGAAGCTTAATGTAGTCAAGTCCTTGTGGTAGCCGAAACCCGTGTAACATCGGTGAACCAGATAGTAGCAAAATCGAGAGTCCCTCTATTTCGCTCAATAGATGTTCACAGATCATCAGCATTCTGCGAATATTACCTAGACCGAAAGTGTCATGGGAATAAACCAACATTCTCATTGTTCGATCTCATGCTTGTATTTCTCTAATCAGTGCGATCGCACTGAATTAAAGCTAAAAACTATCTATACACACTTTCTCAACTACTGATGAATTGTGTATGAATACTTGATGAGAAAATTTTCATGATTAGTTGATCGTTGGTTATTAACATTGACCAATGACTAATGACCAATGACTAATGACAATCAATCAACCACCAATCGATAACCCATACCTCGAACAGTTTCAATTAATTCACTACCTAGCTTTTTACGTAGATAACCTACATACACATCCACAATATTAGAACCAGGGTTATAATCAAAACCCCAAACCCGATCTAAGAGTTGTTCTCGACTTAGGACTTGTCCTGGATGACGGAAAAAGGTTTCTGCTAGTGTAAATTCCCGTGCTGGTAGATCGATGGTGCGATCGCCTACTTTGATTCTACGAGTGCGTAAGTCTAGTACTAGATTACCAACTGTGATAACAGTATCATGGGTGACTGTAGATACAGTAATATTACGCAATCTAGCTCGAACTCTGGCTAATAGTTCTTCAAAGCGAAAAGGCTTAGTTATATAATCGTCAGCACCGCTTTCTAATCCTGCGATTTTATCTTTGATGTCATCGCGGGCGGTCAAAATAATAATCGGTAATCTTTCGCCCTGTCCACGTAACTCTTCTAAAATTTCTAAACCATCTCTTCCAGGTAATCCTAAATCCAGGATGAGTAAGTCAAATTCGCCAGTTTGAACCATAAGTATGACTTGATTACCATCCGCAGCAACCGCAGTAGTCAAACCATGAGCGCGTAAGCCTTTTTCTAGAAAAGATGCTATGCGGGGTTCATCTTCAGCGATGAGAATACGATGCATCGGACAGTCCCTCCCTTGGCGGTTCCACTGGTAAGACTATAGTAAAGGTCGAACCGAAACCTAATTGGCTACGGATTTTTACTGAACCATGATGGGCTTCGGCGATCGCTTTCACAATTGATAATCCTAATCCTGCGCCCTCCGATTTACGACGGCTATTTGTGGCACGAGCAAAACGTGCAAAAATTCGTTTGTGATCAGCCTTAGCAATGCCAGTCCCTGTATCTTTAACCCAAAAACGAACTTTGTCACGATTAATTGCTACTCCGATGGAGATAGTATCATTTGATAGTGTATGCTGAGTAGCATTTTGTGCCAGATTCATAACTGCCTGAGTCAGCCGATGTCGATCTGCTATAATTTTGCCTTTCGCAATAGCATCTAGTTGCCAATTGCGATCTGCTAGTGCTTGTGCTTTCATAAATAGTTCCTGTATAAGCAAATCTACATCAACTGTTTCCAAGTGTAGAAAATCTGGACGTTCTGCTTTTGCTAGCAAAATCAAATCTTCCACAAATCGGCTCATGCGATCTAATTCATCGAGTACCAGTGCTACAGTTTCCTGTATCTCTTCAGGGTTATTACTCATTAATTCTAGATGTCCCTGAATAATAGTAATTGGTGTGCGGAGTTCGTGTCCTGCGTCATTAATAAAGTTGCGTTGACTGGTAAAGGCTGCTTGCAGACGATCCATCATTTCGTTAAAGGTAATTGCTAACTCTGCAATTTCATCCTGACCTTTGACTGGTAAGCGTTGATTCAAATCAGATTCACTAATAGAGCGAGTAGTCACCGTAAGTAAATGCAAAGGAGCCAAAATTTTTCCCGAAACTAACCAAGCAAATACTAAAGCTATGAACAAAACAATGCTGCCCACCTGTATAATTACGGTGACAGCTTCTACAACCTCTGCGCGCTCACCTGCTGTAGAATGGGCAACTACAAATACTCCCAAAGTTTTTTCATCTATTTTGACTGGTTCAGTGATGTAAATTATACTATCTATGTTTTTTTCAGAAACTAGTTGTTCTCCTTTTTCTGCTTGGGTTAGTTTTGCCCAACGCCGCATTAACCTTGAGTTTTTTGCTAAGGGATCTGGTCTAGCACTAGGACTCGACTTGTAAAATTTCCTATTAACAAAAGCGATCAAATGGGTATCGTCTTCTGGTAGCTGGCGAGACAGAAAAACATCAAAAAAATCTTTTAATTCTTCTTCAGAAGATGGAGGCTTTAGTTGTTCATCTACCTCTATATTTCTAGACTCCTCAATCTTCCTTCGCACTTCCGCATCTTTTTCATATATGAGTTGTTTAAATGTTTGCATCTTTTCTGTCAGTTCTCTACGAACTCGTGCGTCTACCCTTGCATACAGAACCTCACGAAAGATAGGAATAAAAATAAGAAAGATGAAAATTATAAATAAAATATACCAGCAGAGAATGCGAGTCCGTACTGCCCAAAAAATTCCTCTAGTGGGATGAAAAGATTTGTTTTTTGCCGTATCTTGTTCTTTATTTATACTCGGAGTCATTTGTATGACCTAAAAATAAACGACAAGCAAACTTAAATATTTGTTGGTTAGTGGTTAATCTTCCACTCCTGAATCAGTTACAAGTCACTGCATAGCAGGTGCTGCAACGCCAGGAACCTCCAAGGGCGTACTATCTCCCTTATTTCCTTGGCTCCTAGTTATTCATTTTCATACTTTCGATAGATTTTTTTTATTTATTTTTATGCATCAAAATATTTGCAAATCTTGCCAATATCTTTAATATTAAATATAAGTATCTTTACACCTGTTTTGGAAATGGGTGTAGGTGTGTAAGGGTGTAAGGGTGTAAGAATATTTATATTTCCATGCCCTCTTTGTGTGATTTATCATAAGCCTTTACTTGTCACTCTTTTGCTATCTTTTGACAGAAGTCTGTTAACACTTGACAATCTCACATTTAAACTGTAAACCTATACTCGGCATAAGCTTATGAATATCTCGTCAGCGCGGCAATATTTTTACCAGGAAATTCAGCAGCCTGATGAGTATATAGATTTAGCAAGAACAGCTTTATATATTGCTCAAGAAGAATATCCTGACCTAGATGCAGAAGAATATATCAATAGTCTGGATACAATGGCAGCAGAATTAGAAGAACGCCTCCCAACAGAACGTTATCCTTTACGAATTATCCAAACTATTAATCAATATCTCTATAACGATTTAGGATTTGCGGGAAATAAACAAGAATATTATGACCCCCGCAACAGCTATTTAAATGATGTGATCGATCGCCGCTTGGGAATTCCAATTACATTGGCGCTAATATATATAGAAATTGCCCGACGTATTGATTTTCCCATGGTCGGTGTAGGAATGCCAGGACATTTCCTCATTCGTCCTAACATTTCTGATATTGAAATTTTTGTTGATACCTTCAATGACGGTGAGGTTTTATTTCCCCAAGATTGTCAAGAAAAACTGACTCAAATCTATCAGCATCCCGTGACTCTGCAACCCGAATTTTTAGCAGCAGTGACAAACAAACAAATTTTGGCCAGGATGTTGACAAATCTCAAATATATCTACTTGAACAAACAGGAACTAGAAAAAGCCTTAGCAGCAGTAGAAAGGATATTATTATTATTTCCTGGTTTTGCCTTAGAATTACGCGATCGCGGTCTTTTATGTTATCAACTCGGCCGCTTTTCCCAAGCAGCCAACGACTTAGAAACCTATCTAGTCAAAACCCCCGAAGCCCAAGATGCATACATGATTCGACGCTTGTTAACTCAGCTGGGAAGAGGATAGCCATCGAATTTTGGATTTTAGATTTTAGATTTTGGATTGTTTTTTCCTCATCTTTCCCATGTCCCCCTTCCCGATCCCCTATCCCCGATTCCCTATCCCCTCAGCTACAAGTTTAAGACGACGCAACTGGGCTTGCATATCTTCTTTTGTCCAGGTTTCGGCGAAGGTTTTAAAACCCCAACTAACTAAGGGATTAGGTATCTCAAATTCAAAGCGGTTAATTAGACGTGTTCCTTTTGCTTGTGGTTGACATTCCCAGCGATCGCGTCCTTTGAAAAAACCCTCGAATCCCCAAACAATTAAACCTGGTTGTCTTTCGATCACAACACTATTCAAAGTTGGTTGGATCACAGGTATTTGAATCACAAATCGACTCTGACTACCAACATCGGTACTCCATTCACCTACAGGTTCACAACGCAATGCAGGATTGAGCCAACGGTGCATTAAAATGCGATCGCTAATACAGCGTTCGACTACTGCGGCTGAAGCATTAATATCTATCGATTGTTCAAAAACTTCCATTGCAGACAGTCCACTCTATTTTTAATCATATCTGCACTCAGATTAACGCAAAATCAAAAAGTAGGAATTGTATAAATATGCATATAAAAAATAACTAATAACCATAGGGCTATTAATCTTCCACTAATATTTAATCACCATGATCTAATTACTATACTATGTAGTTGTCAATACAAGTCAACTACTAAGAGATATATATTTTAGTTTGCTTTTTTAAATAAAAAAAATAAAAATTCTGAGATAACGGTTGAGATCAATTACCTGTAAAATTGACTAATTAAATTCAAATGTAAAACACTACGAAGTGATTGCGATGTAGAATTGTCCAGGGCAATCTACTCCAAGAGCATCTACAGTGTTTTCTGGATCAAATTTACTTTAATACCGGAAAACCATGAATACAACTTGGCAAAATATAACCCAAGTAATGGGAAATGGTTTGTGTGTTAGGTTGGAAACATTTTTAGCACAATCACCTACATTACCATCGCAACAAGACGCAGGATTCAATACTTATGTACAAAACTCTTTCCAACAAATAGTTGCATTTCTACCCCGCTTGCTGGGAGCAGTAGCAATTTTGTTGGTTGGTTGGTTGATTGCTGCTGGTGTTGCTGCTCTGACGCGAGGAATTCTCAATCGCACACAAATTGATAATCGCATTGCTGCTGGCGTAGTTGGACGTGAAGACAGTCGCGATCTTCCCCAAGTAGAAAAATTGATTTCTAACTTGGTATTTTGGGGTATTTTACTGCTGACATTAGTTGCAGTTCTAGACACCCTGGAGTTAAGGGTTGCTTCTCAACCGCTGAATACTTTTCTCAATCAAATTGGTGATTTTCTACCCAGATTGGTAGGGGCACTGATTTTTGCAGCAGTTGCTTGGTTAGTAGCTACTGTTGTCAAACTAATCACAATTAGAGGATTGCGGGCGTTAAGAATAGACGAACGCTTAAACGCACCAGAAGATAATGCTACTGCTCAAAATCAATTACCTCTGAGCGATACAATTGGTAATGCTCTGTATTGGTTCGTCTTTTTACTATTTCTGATTCCAATACTAGATACTCTAGGATTACAACGAGCGCTACTACCAGTAGAAGCTCTGGTGACAGAGATTTTGGCGATTCTACCGAATATTCTCGGTGCAATCATAATAGCTGCTGTTGGTTGGTTTCTCGCAACTGTTGTACAACGAATTGTCACGAATTTACTAGCAGCAACAGGAATTGACAATTTAGGAACTCAATTAGGATTATCCCGTGCTGCGGGAACTCAACCTCTTTCCAGAATCATTGGCACAATTGTCTATATTCTGATTTTGATTCCTGTTGCGATCGCCGCATTGAATACTCTGCAAATAGAGGCGATTTCAGTACCAGCGATCGCTATGTTGCAACAGGTTCTCAATGCACTTCCCGCAATCTTTACAGCGATCGCTATTCTCATTCTTGCCTATTTCCTGGGTCGGTTCGTGGCAGATTTAGTCACCAACATTTTGACCAGTATCGGTTTTAACAATATTTTATCTGTCTTAGGTCTATCCACACCCTCAAGACAAATTGTCATTCCCGCAGAACAACCAACACCACCAACTCCTACCAGCCGCACACCTTCGGAAATTGCGGGAATTATTGTATTAGTTGGTATCATGCTGTTTGCAACTGTAGCAGCAGTGAATATCCTTAATATCCCTGCTCTGACGGTGCTAGTAACTGGTATTGTCGTTGTACTGGGACGGATTTTAGCTGGAGTGATTATCTTTGCGATTGGTTTATACCTAGCCAATCTTGCTTTTAGCATTATTACCAGTTCCGGTAATCCCCAAGCAAGGATTTTAGGTCAAGTCACACGGATTGCAATCATTGCGCTAGTCTCAGCTATGGCGCTACAACAAATCGGTGTCGCACCCGATATTGTGAATCTGGCTTTTGGCTTGTTACTCGGTGCGATCGCAGTGGCGATCGCTCTTGCTTTTGGTTTAGGAACTCGCGATTTAGCCAGAGAACAAGTCCAGCAATGGCTGGAATCTTTCAAAAATAGAGGCTAATTCAACTTGTAAGCAGCCTGATTAAACAACTCAAAACACTTAATCTAGTATTATAACTAGATGTTAGAAACCGAGTTTTTGCGGAAACAAAAACTCGGTTTCTGGTATTTATGAATTAATCTTATTGCATTCGTGAACAACAAGATACCCGACTTTTTTAAGAAGTCGGGTATCTCGCTCAGGGTTGATAATATAAGTGTTCAAACGAAAATAATATAAATCACTAAAATCAATATTATGAATCAAATTAATCAAGTTGCGATCGTTGGCGCAACTCATGGAAATGAATATACAGGGGGATACCTACTCAAAAAATTTGAGCAATTTCCCAATTTAATTCGGCGAACTAGCTTTGAAACTCAAACTTTACTTGCAAACCCCGAAGCTTTCAAAGTTGGTAGGCGTTATATTGACAAAGACTTGAATCGTTGCTTCCTCAGCCAAGACTTACAAAATTCGACACTTTCTAGTTATGAAGATATGCGAGCAAAAGCTATCAATCAAATACTAGGGCCAAAAGATAATCCCCAAGTAGATGTAATTTTAGATTTACATACTACAACAGCAAACATGGGTTTAAGTCTCATCATAGGTAACAAAAATCCTTTTTGTTTACAATTGTCTGCTTATTTAAGTGCAATCAATCCTCTAGTCAAAGTTTGTTTATCAAAAACTGATCAAGCAAGCTCTTTACTGAAATCTCTGTCTCAGTGTGGTGTTGTAATTGAAGTTGGCCCTATAGCTCAGGGTGTTTTAAATGCAGACTTATTTCTCAAAACAGAGAGTCTTATTTATACTATTTTGGATTATTTAGAAGCATATAACCAAAATTTAATTTCCGAAACTTATGACACACTTACACTTTATCAAGATATCGGAACTATAGATTATCCCAGAAATAATTTGGGAGAAATTCAGGCGATGATCCATCCCCAGCTTCAATTTCGAGATTATGAACCTCTTCATCCTGGCGATCCAATATTTCTCAGCTTTGATGGTCAAGAAATTACTTATCAAGGAGACTCAATTGTTTATCCAGTTTTTATTAATGAAGCTGCTTACTATGAAAAAGGAATTGCTATGGTTTTAACTAAAAAGCAGGAACTAAAGTTGTAACTAAGTGTAGATTAATTTTTGAAACCCAATGCATTAACAATGCAAGCCGATGCATTCGCAATGTAACCCAATGCATTCGCAATGCAAGCCAATGCATTAACAATGCAAGCCGATACATTCGCACTGCAACCCAATGCATTCGCAATGCAACCCAATGCATTAACAATATAAGCCGATACATTGGTATTGTTGGGAGTTGCATTTAGATAACACAGCAATGCAAATACTAAACAGTACAAAGGTAGATGAAGCGTATTATTGCCGCAAAGCCCAGATCCCCGACTTCTTTAAGAAGTCGGGGATCTTGTCTCTCACAAATGATTTAGGAATGCTATATTCAGTTAACTGATAACTGAATAACTGTTAACTGTTAAATAAATCTGCCTTTACCATCTTTGCGGTAAATACCAATTACAGATGGAATTGGAAATCCTTTAGGATCAGCTTTACCTCCATCTTCTGTGGAAATATTGCTAGGCCAGCTGCTTCCACGGGGTACTGTACGAGTTTGATTGAATGTCTTTCCATCCAAATCTAGTATCTCAATGGTACGGTTCAATGTTGTACCATCATTAACTGGGCAATTTTCACCAGGATGCTGTACCGCAATAATCAACGTATCTCCCACAAAAGTTGGGCCTGTCATCTCACAACGCACTGGCCCTTGAGCAAAAGGTATTACTGTTCCTGCATTTGGCCCAACCGTAGGAATAAAGAACAACCAGTTATTGCCGAACACACCTGTAAAACTAGAAACATTACCACTAGCTGTATGATTGATAGTGTTTGGAGTACCAGTAGCACCTATAGTAAAACCATTATGGGTATCGGTAGACATATCTGTCACACCCCAAACATTACCTCTAAAGTCAAACACTAGGTTATCTAGATTCGCAAAACCAGATCCGGTTTCCGAACCAGCTTCTCCACCTTGCTTAAATTTCTCCCACCGGAAGGTAAGACCTGTACCATCGGTGCTATCTTCAATAATCTTATAAAGTCCTCCTGATTGCTGGGTTGCATCTGGATCTGTGCTTAACTTAGCAACTTGGAAAATGCGGGAATCGGGATAACCATCACTTCCTGGCGCACCATCGGTATAAGCAACAAATACTTCTTTGGTAAGTGGATGAACTTCTAAGTCTTCTGGACGCGCGCTGGGAGTTCCACCAGCTAGGTTTGCAGCTAGGAAAGCATCACAGAGAATAGCACCTTGGTTTTTGTAGAAGTCAGATAACTTTTTACCTTGATAATCAGGTAGTGCTGCTGCTTCGTTGGTGCGATCGCAGTTAAATGCACCACCATCGGTAGTTTGTCCAGCAATCCCATTGCGTCTTGGTAATTTGATCAGACCATTTCTTTGTGCTGAACCTAAAGCAGCAAATTCTTTTTCAGAAATAACGCTCGGTGCTATGGGATCGGTGGGAGTATCGATCAGTAAAGGTATCCATCTACCTGTACCATCTGGATTGTAACGGGCAACATACAAAATACCACTTTCCCACAACTTACTGTTGTTTTTATCAGTGGGATTAGATACGGTACCTGTGCTGACAAACTTCCAAGTGTGTCCCCCACGTCTGTCATCACCCATGTAACCGACTAATTTCTTACCTGCTTCAGCTCGTGTAGCAATATTTTCGTGGCGAAAACGACCCAACCAAGTGTGTTTGCGCGGGCGGAAATTGGTATCAGCGGGATCAATTTCTACCATCCAGCCGTATTTTTCCCCTACTAAACCAAAGGTCTTGCCAACTGTACCATCGGTATAACCTGTTTGAGTACCATCAGGTTTGACTGATTCAGTCACACCGACAAAAAATTCTGCACTTCCTTGGAAGTTTTCTTCAGCAGTTAATACAGTTCCCCAAGGAGTTGTACCACCAGAACAGTTATAACCAGTACCGATTATTCTGTTACCTAATCCGTCGGCGCTAATGGTAAAAACTTCAGTTGCACCTGGGCCTGTACCAATTAAATAGTTTTGATCACCTTGCTGGTGGGGACGACTTCCCCAAGCAGTAACGCTTTTATATTCATCACTGCGTTGGCTGTTGATTCCCAATCCCGAAAGACCATGAATGCGGCGATTGTTGGGATCTTTGACAACTTGAAATTTATCGCTACGATTAGAACGATTACGGCGAGAGATCCGGACAATAGATGCACCCAGGTTATATAGAAATTCCCCGTCTGTTTCTATGTTTCGTTCGTTAGGTAATGACCATCCAATCACTGAAGCAAAAGCAGTGGGGAAACCGCTTCCTTTAAGATCAGATGGAATTTCTGGTGCTAATTCCGAAATAGGATAACCTACGTATTCATGATTTATGAATAAGTAACCATCGTTCTTATTGATGCTAGGGTCAGGATTCAAGTCTCTATCAATCGAGATAAAACTGGTGTAATCACAGTTGTAACCTACATAATCATAGTTGTTGGGAAATACGCGATCGCCCCAACGAACTATGACATAGCGATCGTATTCTGGTGGAACTACCACATCATCGATCACTGTGTAACTATTTAATTTTGCATCTCCCGAAGCCTTACGTACTTCTCCTTTTTCAATTCCTGTTGGTAAATAACTATTTAGCTCTTGATAAATTGGTAAAGGATGAGGTAAGCGTACTGGCGTAAATCTCAACGGTGCAATTTTTGCTTCGGCAATGTTGGAAACGCTATCTATAATTTTGTCTCCTATTACAGCAGCACCAGCACTACCAGCAAAAAATACTAAAATTTGTCTGCGACTGAATTTAGACATTAATCTTCCTCTCTTGCAGTGTTATTTTCATCAAGTTTTAGTGAAAAAAACTAGGGTGCTATTTAGTAGATACTCGCTCTTAAAGTGAATCTAAAAATATCTGCATATACGATGATTTATCACCCCATTGCTACTAAAAATCAATCAGTAAAACCTTTCAGGATGAAGCTATTAAATCAAGAATGTATTTATTAAATCCTTGTCCACAAAGCATAACCAGCTATTATTTTGATAATAATAGCTTGGTCACTACATCAATATTTTTTGGTAGAATACAGGCAAAATATATATTTGCTGTTTACACACGTATATCCTGATGAAAAAAGTTAACAATATAAATCTAAATAACAAAAGTTAAAAACAGATTATATTTAGGTTAATTGAATCAATTAGCTAACATTAAAAAGAAGTTATTTTTAGGTTAAATAAAATCAAAATGTAATTGTTACTCAATGATAAAAGCAATTATTTTTAAATTTAAAAAATAAAATATACAGAGCTTTCCCAGAGAGAAAGTGAAAAATCAGATTAGCCATAGCTTTCAGTTTCCCTGGTGCTAGATTCTCTAAGTTTAAGTACTCAAGCAGAATGAATTACACACATTGTCTTTCCGTTCCCCATTCCCCATTCCCCATCTCTTAATTTTGTATTCAATATTGGGTTCGGCGTTTGAGATAGCCTCTGATAATTTGTTCTTGTGCTGGATGAGTATTTAGCCAACTTTCACCATGACGCAGTAGCTTTTCGATTTCCTCGTCATTTAACCAGTAGAATTTGTCATCATCAAGTAGTGGTATAAGCACGTAGATATGACTTAAAAGCTCTGCAAGAGTGAGGGTGTGGTGTAGTTCAACGGTATAATAATGACTCTGCCCCCACTCTGGGAAATTTTCATCAAGGAGATGACCTGTGGTGCTGACAGAGTAGCCTAAAGGTTCAAATAATTGCTGTAGCAACTCTTCACCGCCTCGACAGGGTACAACAGATAATCTTGCTACTAAGGGAATAGGAGTTTGTGCTAATTTTAGTTTCCGTTGGGAATGACCAGCAAGTGCTGTACTAAAGACCTGAGCGATCGCCACACTTAAAAACGAAGAAGCAACATAAGGGCGATCGCTGAGATATTGCTCAGTACTGGAACCACGTCTGTGTGCTAATTTCACAGGGTTAACTTCCACTAGCAGCGCCGCCGTGCAACGCTGTGTATCTGCTTCTGGATAAAATACATGTGCCTGTCCAAAGGGAAGAGTAAAGGACTGACAAAGATCTGGATGTTTATGTAGTAAGTAGCCTAATTCTGTTGCAGGCTGATGTGTAGTTGAAATCGTTAGCAGCATTCACTTTCAATAAAAGCTAGGTATAAGAAAGATTAATGAATACTACCACTGTCAAATATCTGATTACGTAAAAACTTTTCCTATGG
>NZ_AJLJ01000052.1 GCF_000317245.1 Fischerella muscicola SAG 1427-1 = PCC 73103 | reverse complement strand
CTATGGTAAATATATATTTTGCGATGGTAGGCACGCATTGGGCAGCAGTTCATCACCCATTCCACACCATGCTTAATACTGACACAATAGAAGTAATATCCTAGAAAAACACCTACCCGTGAACACGCCCATTAGCCCATCAGCTGCTACCCAAATTCGTAAAGCCGACCACATCCGCATTTGTCTAGAAGAAGATGTGCAATTCCAACAAACCACCAATGGACTAGAAAAATATCGTTTTAGCCATTGTTGTTTACCGGAACTCGATCGCAATGAAATTGATCTCAGTACTAATTTTCTAGAGAAGCAATTAGGCGCACCATTGTTAATTTCCTCAATGACTGGAGGAACCCAAGAAGCAGGGATGATTAACCGTCGGCTAGCGGAAGTTGCTCAACACTATAAATTTGCTATGGGTGTTGGTTCTCAACGCATAGCTGTCGAAAAACCTTCTGTGGCTGAAACCTTCGCTGTCCGCAAATATGCACCAGACGTTCTCCTGTTTGCAAATTTGGGTGCTGTTCAACTCAACTATGATTACGGTTTAGAAGAATGTGTGCGAGTTGTTGATATCCTGGAAGCTGATGCTCTGATTTTGCACCTTAACCCACTACAAGAGTGTATTCAACCCAAAGGTGATACAAATTTCAGAGGTTTACTTGACAAAATAGCCAATTTATGCGTCAAAATACCAGTTCCTGTAATTGCCAAAGAAGTAGGCAACGGTATTTCAGCAACAATGGCTGAGAAACTAATTGCAGCAGGAATCAAAGCAATTGATGTGGCTGGTGCAGGTGGCACCTCTTGGGCAAAAGTGGAAAGTGAACGAGCAGAAAACCCCTTACAGCGGCGTTTGGGTCGAACCTTTGCAGATTGGGGTTTACCAACGGCGGAGTGCATCACCAGCATTCGTACAGTTGCACCAACAATACCTCTAATTGCCTCCGGTGGATTGCGTCATGGACTGGACGTAGCAAAAGCTTTAGCCTTGGGAGCAGATATAGCTGGTTTAGCTATGCCATTTTTGCAAGCGGCTGCTTCCTCAGAAGCTGCTGTTTACGACCTGGGTGAAGTATTAATTGCTGAAATCACTACAGTGCTATTCTGTACTGGCAACGCTACTATTAGGCAATTACAATCTCCAGGGAGTTTAGAATCAATAAAATAAGTATTAAGTATAGTTCAAGAAATGACGCGTCCTTGTTCAAATCCCCTAATTTTAATTATGGGGATTTCTCCGTTCCCCGTTCCCTATTCTCTTTTAGCAATGACCAACCCCTAATAACTAATTAAAACAAAACAATATGCGGAATTTTATTAAACAAACTTTTGCTAGCTTAGTTGGAAGTATCCTGGGATTATTTATTTTTTTTGGGTTAGGAACTACAGGACTGCTGTTACTGTTGTTTGCAGCTTCTAGAGATATGGGACCAGTGGTTAAAGATAAGTCAGTGGTAGTGTTTGACTTGTCAACGAAAATTACTGATGGAGAGCCAAGTTCTAGCGAATTGCTGCAAAAAGTAATCTCAGGTGAAGAGCAACAGCAGATGAGCCTGCGAACTGTTCTGGATACTATCGAAAAAGCACGGCGCGATCGCCGTGTTGTTGGTATTTATTTAGATGCGACTCGTCTTTCTGAAAGTGAAAACACAGCAGGTTTTGCTACTTTTAAAGAAATTCGCCAAGCCCTACAAAAGTTTCGTGACGCTGGTAAGAAGGTAATAGCCTACGGTATGGACTGGGGAGAACGGGAATATTACCTAAGTTCGGTAGCCGATACAATTGTGCTTAACCCCTTGGGAGCTATGGAAATCAATGGCTTGAGTTCCCAACCGATGTTTTTAACAGGCGCATTACAAAAATACGGTATTGGGGTGCAAGTTGTGCGAGTAGGAAAGTTCAAGGGAGCAGTTGAACCCTTTGTACTTACCAAGCTAAGTCCAGAGAATCGCCAACAAACTCAAAAATTATTAGATGATGTCTGGACAGAGTGGCGTAATGCAGTGGGATATAGTCGTAAAATTACTCCTGGAAAATTGCAAGCGATCGCAGATAACCAAGCCTTTTTGCAAGCAGATCAAGCCAAGAATAATGGGTTGGTTGATAAACTTGGATATTTTGATGAAGTGGTTAGCGATCTCAAAAAGCTGACAGGTAGCGACAAGGATGACAAAAGCTTCCGACAAATTTCCCTAAGTGAATACGCCCAAGTCCCCGGTAAGTCTTTGGGAACGGAACGCAATTCTCAAAACAAAATTGCTGTAGTTTATGCTGAGGGAGAAATTGTTGATGGTCAAAGTGAGGATGGGGAAATAGGCGGCGATAGTTTTGCTAGAATTTTCCGCAAACTACGGCAAGATGAGGATATAAAAGCGATCGTCTTAAGGATTAACAGTCCTGGTGGTAGTGCGACAGCAGCAGAAGTCATGCAACGGGAAGTACGATTAACTCGTGGTCAAAAACCAGTTGTTGTGTCAATGGGTGATGTTGCAGCTTCCGGTGGTTATTGGATCGCTAGCGACTCCAACCGTATTTTTGCCGAACCCAATACAATTACGGGTTCAATAGGTGTGTTTGGACTGCTATTTAATGCCCAAAAATTAGCCAATGACAACGGCATCACTTGGGATACAGTCAAAACTGGACGCTATGCCGATAGTCAAACTCTTTCTCGTCCCAAAACTTCTGAAGAATTAGCAATTTACCAACGTACTGTCAATAAAATCTACAATATATTTCTTGGTAAAGTTGCTCAAGGTCGGAAAATTCCCCAAGCAAGGGTAGCAGAGATTGCTCAAGGTCGTGTTTGGTCAGGTACAGAAGCCAAAAATATTGGTTTAGTGGATGAAATTGGTGGTTTGGATGCTGCTATTGCCTACGCTGCTGGACAAGCAAAACTGGGAAATGATTGGGAACTACAAGAATATCCTAAATATGGGAGTTTGGGAGAACGCATATTGGGACAAGTTCCAGAACAAACAAAGGCTGCTGTGAACTTGGATCAGCAAAAACTCCAATTACCAGATCCGCTAGCAAGTGAATTACAAAAACTCAAAGCTGAACTTGCGACTCTACAAAAGATGAACGATCCGCAGGGAGTGTATGCTCGTTTACCTTTTAATTTGAAAATAGAATAAATCCTTCTTTGTCCAATGACAGATGACAAATGACAAATGACCAATGACCAAAAAACAAAAGTTTCCTTACTTAGTTGGTTCTAAGTGGACTGCACAAAAAAAAGTAGATGGTTGGCGGCACTTCCAAGTTGTCAACCGTAAAAATCAGGGTAAGTGGGTATATGCCGAAATGGTTTCTTCTTGTGACCCTAATGTCCGCTTTTGGATGAATGCCAAGTTGCTGGAAGATCGTTCCCAATGGCATCCTGGTTGGCAATCATTGCAAGAAATTGAGGTTTTAGAGACTAGATAGGCTGAAAAATTGACTTCGATTTTTTAAATGTAATAATTTTTTATATTTTCTGAGTCATGTCTCAGAATTAGCGATCGCTAATCTTGGCAGTTAATTTGCAACTGCCTATTTTTTTGCTGAGAATCACATTTCAATCTGAACCAAGAGTGCGGAATGAAACTTTACTGAAATTTTGACAATAAAAGTTATGAGCTAGTTTGAAGCGGATATAGGAAGTCTATCTTTGTGGCAAAGGATAGGGCTTCTTGCTTTATGTTCTTACTTGCACTTGGTCAACATAGAGTATTAATACTCTTCTACCATAAGTTCTGTTTGATGAAAAGCATATAAATCAAGGAAATATTTTTTTGTTTATTGTTACTATTTTACATTTAAAAATAACATAAAGTTAATAAAAATTTGTTTTTTAGGCATTTATAGATTTATAATCGCAAATAAATTACTTAAAAATATATATTTAATTAAAAGCTTGTTTTTACAACATAATTCATTTTTAAGTCCCCTTTATTTTCAGGTTTTTTTGGACAATAATGACACTCGAAGACTTCACACATCGCTGTTGCACGCGGTGCTGCAAGTGTTTGAGCCAGTTGTTTTATAAAAAAAACTATAAAGAGGCAAAAACAGTGAGATTAGCAGTTTACGGAAAAGGCGGGATCGGTAAATCTACAACTAGCTGTAATATTTCCGTCGCTTTAGCCAAACGCGGCAAGAAAGTCTTGCAAATTGGCTGCGACCCCAAACACGACAGCACCTTCACTCTTACCGGTTTCTTGATTCCGACGATTATTGATACTCTGCAAGAAAAGGATTTCCACTACGAAGATATTTGGCCGGAAGATGTGATCTACAAAGGCTATGGTGGTGTAGATTGTGTAGAAGCAGGTGGGCCACCCGCAGGTGCTGGTTGTGGTGGTTATGTAGTTGGTGAAACCGTAAAATTACTGAAGGAACTCAACGCTTTTGATGAGTACGATGTCATTTTATTTGACGTTCTAGGTGACGTTGTTTGTGGTGGTTTTGCAGCACCTCTGAATTACGCAGACTACTGCATAATTGTGACTGACAATGGCTTTGATGCCTTGTTTGCAGCGAACCGTATTGCTGCTTCTGTCCGAGAAAAAGCCAGAACTCACCCACTGCGTCTAGCTGGGTTGATTGGGAATCGCACATCTAAGCGTGACTTGATCGATAAATACGTAGAATCCGTACCGATGCCAGTTTTAGAAGTCTTACCTTTAATTGAAGATATCCGTGTTTCCCGCGTCAAGGGCAAGACTTTGTTTGAAATGGCAGATACAGATCCCTCTTTGAACTACGTTTGCGATTATTACTTAAACATCGCCGACCAACTTCTGTCACTACCCGAAGGTGTTGTACCTAAAGATGCCCAAGATAGGGAATTATTCTCTTTATTGTCTGATTTTTACTTAAATCCGAATAAACCACAGGTTCCTAATCCGGAAGAAGAATTAGACTTGATGATTGTATAAATCATTTTTCTCAGGATGGGAATATGGCCTTCTTCTATAGCTTTACAGATTCATTAAAGCAAAAATGGTTGCAATTTTTCCAAATCAATCGCGACTGGATTAAATTGCACATGGAGGTAGAATCAGTCTACACGCCTGATGGCGGCAAGCGTCCACCATCTTACCTAATCCTGGGAGTGGCTAACGCGCTGGAACCGAAGTTAGCACAGTTAATGCTACCTTTTTCTAAATTGAATCCTGATGCAGATACCTTGGTTGAGGTACTGGACTTAAATTTTGATCCTGATATTGCTTTGGGGAACAACTTTACTCCTAAATCAGAGGAATCGCTAGAAGAGGATCAATCATTAGTCGTCATGGAAGAAACATCCCATGTTGAAATATTGACACCTCAACAGAGCAATGATTTTGACAAAGATGCGATCGCCCCTGATTTGGAAATGACCCCCAACCATAAAGAAACCCTCATGGTTTCCGATACAATGGTGCGGGATGAACTCAGAGCAATGGCAACGGAACATCTCAATAGCTCCAATGATCATTTCCCATCCCAAGATCACAATTCTGACAACGAATTCCAGCAAACATCTAACCCAGATGCAGCAGATGAATTTGGCGATATTTCCTTTGATGCAATGAAGGAAACAGACAACACAATCTGCGCCACAGCTGCGCCTGAAGAAAACGAGTTTGCTGATGTGTTGTCAGATGTCTGGAGTGCTGAGACTGGTTCCCTCAAGGGTGAATCAAATACAGATTTTTTTGGGGAAGAAATATCAAATAACGGTTTTGATGACTCGGATATCGCCCGTCTCTTCCCCAACACGTAAATACAGAGTTAAGAGTTTGTCATTTGTTCTTTGTCATTTGTATTCATGAGTGACAAATGACAAATCACAAATGACCCTTAACTCTTAACTTAAAAATTTAAGGGGAGAATATATCAAAATGACTCTTGCTCAACCAGAAGCTTTAAATTTTGAATGTGAAACCGGTAATTACCACACCTTTTGTCCTATTAGCTGTGTCGCTTGGTTGTATCAAAAAATTGAAGATAGCTTCTTTTTGGTAATTGGTACAAAAACTTGTGGCTACTTCCTGCAAAATGCGATGGGTGTGATGATTTTTGCAGAACCCCGTTACGCAATGGCAGAGTTAGAAGAAGGTGATATTTCGGCACAACTGAATGATTATGAGGAATTAAAGCGCTTGTGCTTGCAGATTAAGCGCGATCGCAACCCCAGTGTAATTGTCTGGATCGGCACTTGCACCACCGAAATCATCAAAATGGATTTGGAAGGCTTGGCTCCCAAGCTGGAAGGCGAAATTGGTATTCCGATTGTTGTCGCCCGTGCCAATGGCTTAGACTACGCCTTCACCCAAGGGGAAGACACGGTGTTAGCAGCAATGGCTACACGTTGTCCAGATAAAGCTTCTGTGGTAGAAGCAGAGAAAAACGAGCGTAACGCCATTCAAAAACTGCTCAACTTTGGTAAGAAAAAAGAAGAAGTTGCAGAAGAAGAATCTGAATACGTCGATCACCCACCGCTGGTACTATTTGGTTCACTCCCCGATCCCGTAGTTACTCAGCTGACTCTAGAACTGAAAAAACAAGGTATTAAAGTTTCTGGTTGGCTACCCGCCAAACGTTTTACAGAATTGCCTGTAATTGAAGAAGGGTATTATGTAGCTGGTGTCAATCCCTTCCTCAGCCGTACCGCCACAACTCTGATGCGGCGTCGCAAATGTAAACTCATCGGCGCACCCTTCCCCATCGGCCCAGATGGAACCCGTGCTTGGATTGAGAAAATTTGCTCGGTGTTTGGTATTACCCCCCAAGGTTTAGAGGAACGAGAAGCCCAAATTTGGGAAGGTTTGGAAGAATACGTCAAACTAATTCGTGGTAAATCTGTATTCTTCATGGGTGACAATTTGTTGGAAGTTTCCCTCGCACGCTTCTTGGTACGCTGCGGAATGACTGTGCATGAAATTGGTATCCCTTACATGGACAAGCGCTACCAAGCTGCGGAATTAGCCTTACTGGAGAAAACTTGCAAGGAAATGGGTGTACCTATGCCCAAGATAGTTGAGAAACCAGACAATTACAATCAAGTCCAACGAATTTACGAGTTAAAGTCTGACTTGGTGATTACTGGTATGGCTCACGCCAACCCCTTAGAAGCACGGGGAATTAACACTAAATGGTCTGTGGAATTTACGTTTGCTCAAATTCACGGTTTTACTAACGCTCGTGACATTCTTGAGTTAGTTACTCGTCCACTCCGTCGCAACAATAGTCTCAAAGATTTGGGTTGGGATAAATTGGTGAAGGAAGAAGCTAAAGTTTAATAGCTAATTGATTTAAGGGTTTGTAGTAAGCACTTTAGTGCCTAGAAAATCAAGACTTAAGTCCTTACTACGAACTTTCTGATCCAACAACTATCTGGGTCGTCCTAAAGTAGTAACATACAAAACAGCTTCATCAGTAGGAATACCCAAGACTTCATTTACCTGATCGTCGAAGAAGCCACCAATCCCACTAACGCCTAATCCGAGGTGAACAGCAGCTAGATTAATTCTTTGTCCTAAGTGACCAGCATCCATATGTAAGTAACGATAAACGCGATCGCCATACTGGGTAATTGCTGCTTTCAAATCGGCTGTATGAAATAAGACTGCTGCTGCATCTCGCCCTAAATCTTGTCCTAAACAAAGAAAATGTAACTCACGCCGGAAATTTTTAAAGCGGATTTGGCGTAATTCTTGGGCTTTTGGTGCGTAATAATAACAACCAGATTCTAATCCATTCACTCCAGAAACAGCAATGAATGTTTCGATTAAATTTAGGTCAAAGTAATCTGGGGAAATATCAAAACCTTGGTCGATATAATCATGAGGTTGGTAAGTAAAATTCAGTAAAGCTTTTAATTCATCAAACGTCAAATCTCCACCCGAATAAGCACGGGTAGAACGTCGCTTGAGAATTGTACTTTCTAAATCTATTAGCTTTTCACCCCAGTTGACTGGAACTGTGACAGTAGAAATTTTTTGACAAAAAGGAAAATTATATTTATCCTCTAAAGATTTTTCTTGTTTAATCTCAGGTAAATTGAGCTTTCCTGTAGTACCTGGTTGAATGTGGGTTGCTTTGTGAAAATATTGCAGCAACTCGCCATCAGGAATTTTAGGATAGTTAGTTTCTGTAGCAGAAGGTAAAGCAGTTCGCCATGTTGGTAAGTTTTGCTGAATATCTAGCATATCTGCTAAAGGAAGAACTGCGATCGCTCCTTCTTGCAGAGAATCTACATAAAGTAGCTCATTTACTGCCTCATCCACAAAGCCACCAATTAAGTGAGGACGATAGTCAGTAATGTTACTAGCTAACTCGATATTACCTAATAAATGTCCCATATCTAAAAAAATCCGACGGTATGCCCTATCTTCATAACGCCATGCAGAGCGATAAAATACCGCAGTAATCACAATAGCTAGTTGGGTACTTTCCAAAGCAGGATGCCAAAAGCAAGCTTCTTGTAAAGCTTGCCAAACATCACTTTCCCAAAAATGGATTAAAGAATGATTCCGACACTGGTAGTTATAAAGTCCTGGAGGTAATACCGTTGTACCACGAGAAATCAGATACACTTCTGCTGGGTATAATCCGCCAGCGCTAGGCGCAGCACGAAGATATACTGCACTTCCCATCGAAGGGATTTTAGCAGTTAGTCCATAGCTGCAAAACAAAAGCCGTGATAATCTCTGCCACCATCGCGCTTGTGGGTGATTAGCAAAAGTTTCTGGTTTATC
The DNA here is from genome assembly GCF_000317245.1 of Fischerella muscicola SAG 1427-1 = PCC 73103. GTDB lineage: Bacteria > Cyanobacteriota > Cyanobacteriia > Cyanobacteriales > Nostocaceae > Pelatocladus > Pelatocladus muscicola_A. The sequence goes on along the minus strand of NZ_AJLJ01000052.1, from coordinate 50,928 downwards.
TTGAATATAGGGCTTAAGGTCAAAACTAGAACCTATTTTATACTCTTTAAATGGCACTGGCTGCTTTGCCCAATTCAACCCCTTACTTCTAGAAGCAATAGTCTGAGGGTCATACTTAGTGCGTTCGTGGTAGTGTTGAGCAATAGAATATTGGCGTAGTTCTGGCATAAGAATTTAAATATGCTTCTGCTACAATCTTGGCATTTGTGGGTACTAAGATTTCGTCATAAATTCTACAATCCTATTACTAGTCTGTGAAATTTTTGCAAGATTGGCACAAAAAATACATGGTCTTTAAAGACGTAAAATTTTTATGTCAAAATTCTGACAAGTTTTTGTTTCAATGTTTTAACTGAAATGTATGTATTAATCGAATTCAGTATATTGATTATTGATTGATTATGTTATCATACTAAACACATACTTTGTTTTTATCAACACAAATAACTATTTTTTGATAAGTTTATTGAGTTGATTTTGCATTTTTTCTCGTAGTGCTTGTGCTTGTTGGTAAATTACTACACGTTTATTATCTGAACGATTTTGAGCATTTGGTTGTAAGTTAATTATTTCTAAAGATTGAATAAAATAACGTAGATGAGTTTTAGATGCCCAAACACCCATAGAAGGAAAAATAATAAAAACCAATATTAAAGGCGATAAAGGTAAAAATGGTAATTTGAATAATCGCTGTAACTTGTGCAGGTTAGTAGTCCAAGGATGTAAGTTTTCGTTGCCAATACAAATTACAGGTAAAATCGGAATTTGAAAACGTTGACTTAACTGTATAAAACTAATATCAAACTTTTCTAATTGATAACGTTTTTGCCAACCTTTTCTTGGTCCCCGTAATCCTTCTGGTGCATATAAAATAATCGTATTATCTTGCAAAGCTGTAGTAAATTCATCTAACTCCGCTCTCACACCACCTAACACTTTTGACCATCCAGGTGGCAACCACCAAACCATCCAATTATGATCAAATAAAGTGACACCAGCCAATGTTCTGACTATCCATCCTCGCTCTTTTCCTAATAAATAACATAAAGATAAAAAATCCCATGGAAAACACATTCCTGCATGGTTCATGGCTAACAATAGTGGTTTTGTATTTGGTAAATTCTCAATTTGATGTAATTCACCATGAAAGTACTTTTCAACAATTGGAGCAAGAATTTCCTTACTAAAAGCCTGTTGATAACTAGGAACAAATTCACTGATTTCCTGACGTGGTGTTCTACACCCCAAGCGCAACCACCGAATAAATATTGCTAAATAGAAACCAAAAGGAATTAAAAATAAGATGTATTCTAGCCAATTCCATCCATCAGCATCTGAATGATAATGCTGCCAGTGACGGTTGAATAATATTAGCCAACCGGGAGGATACCATAAGCAAAACCAATCAAACCAACTAAATTTATACCCCTTAGTAGTATAAGTATCTTCAATTGAAGAATTAATGATATTTTCTTGATTTTGATTAATCACAGTTAAGAATTAAATTAAAATATATAACAGTCTAATATATTAATTTTTAAGCTTTGAGAGTTACATCTTGCTTAAGACATAAAATAAAAAGTTTGTAGTGAGCATTTTAGCTTTCACCACAAACTTAAAATAATTATTTTTTTATTTTTAGCTAAGTTCTGCAATCAATTTTACGACTCGTTCTTTTACTTGGTCGCGAACACGGCGAAAGGTTTCGATTGATTGTCCTTCTGGATCTTCTAGTTGCCAATCTTCAAACACTTCTCTGATCACCCAATCCTCTGGCAAATTTACTCCACAGCCACACAAAGAAATCACAGCATCGTAATCTTCTGGATTAAAATCACTTAGAGGTTTGGAAGTTTGATTACTAATATCAATGCCAATTTCTGACATGACTTGCACTGTAATTGGGTCTACATGAGAACCTTCTAAGCCTGAACTTGTGACGGCAACTTTTCCTTGTCCTAATGTACGAGTAAATCCTTCTGCCATTTGAGAACGACGAGAATTTTTTTTGCAAACAAACATTACTTTTTTCATGTTTTTTTGGTTGTGGATAAGTTTACTAACAGAAAACTTTTAAGTAAGTCGGTGCAAATAAAGTCGTTATTTGTGATTTGTCATTTGTCATTGCTTATTGATAACGCACTATTTGCTAATCGAATAGCTTCTTTAGCAGCTTTTTCCTTGCGTTCGCTGTAGCGATCGCTCAGGTAATCTACTTTGTCACGTAGTAACATGGTGAATTTATAGAGTTCTTCCATAACATCAACTACGCGATCGCGATAAGCTGAATCCTTCATCGTGCCATCTTCGTTAAACTCTTGGTAAGCTTTAGCAACTGAAGACTGATTTGGAATTGTAAACATCCGCATCCAACGTCCGAGAATTCGCAGAGTATTGACTGCATTAAAAGATTGAGAACCACCACTGACTTGCATCACAGCCAAAGTTTTGCCTTGAGTAGGTCTGAGCGCTCCTATACTCAAAGGAATCCAGTCAATTTGGTTTTTCATAATGCCACTAATATTGCCATGCAATTCTGGTGATGACCAGACTTGACCTTCAGACCATTGGCTCAATTCTCGTAATTCTTGAACTTTTGGATGGGTATCAGGTACGCTGTTGTGAATTGGCAAATCACGAGGATCAAAAAACTTTACCTCCGCACCACAATCCTCAATAATGCGAGCAGCTTCTTCTGCTAATAAACGACTATAAGAACGCTCTCGCAAAGAGCCATATAAAAACAATATTTTCGGTGGATGATCGAAGGTTTTCGCCATAGTTACTCATGAAATAACAATTACACACAACAGAGTTTATTAGATGATTTGCTGATTGCGATCGCTTGATGAATTAACCCATCATTCAAAAGCTTTAAAACAGCGCGGATCTCGTAACGTCGCCTTTTCTGGTTCCCGTGTAAACCAAGCTGCTGTGCGCTTACACACTTCAACCAGCATCAACATAACTGGTACTTCGATTAAAACTCCTACCACTGTAGCCAGTGCTGCACCCGAATTTAAACCAAACAACATCACAGCAGTGGCGATCGCTACTTCAAAATGATTGCTAGCCCCAATTAATGCAGCAGGTGCAGCATCTTCATAGGACAAATTCATTTTCAAAGCTACTACATAACTAATCAAGAAAATAAAATTAGTTTGGATAAAAAGTGGGACAGCAATTAACAAAATATGCAAGGGATTATTAACAATTAATTCTCCCTTAAATGCAAAAAGCAATACTAAAGTAAGTAGTAGGGCAGTAATAGCAACCGGAGTCAAATACTTTAAAAATTGCTTTTCAAACCACTCTCTACCTTTGTATTTTAAAATCCAATAACGGCTGTACATTCCTACTATTAGGGGTAGCCCGACATAAATCAGCACAGACAAAACTATTGTTTGCCAAGGTACTGTTAAATCATTCGCTGCTAGCAACCACCTACCCAACGGTGCATACAAAAACAACATCGCCAGCGAATTCACCGCCACCATTACTAAGGTGTGTCCTTGATTACCGTAGGAAAGATAGCCCCACATCAGCACCATTGCAGTACAAGGAGCAATTCCTAATAAAATAGTGCCAGCAATGTAGGAATTCGCTAATGTCACTTCACTACCACGAATGACCTCTGTTCCTACAATCAAAGGACGAAATAACCACCCTAAGAAAAATTGAGCAAAAGCCACCATCGTGAATGGTTTAATCAACCAGTTCACTACCAAGGTGAGAATCACAGGTTTTGGTGCGCGCACAGCATTCGCAGCTTGGGTGAAGTCAATCTTCACCATGATGGGATACATCATGAAAAATAAACAGACTGCAATGGGAATGGATACCTGATACACACTCATCGCATCTAGTGCGATCGCCACTCCTGGAAATAATCTACCCAAAGCGATGCCAATGAAAATACACAAAAACACCCAGACAGTAAGATATTTTTCAAAAAAACTCAGATTACTACCAGCTTGAACGCGAACTGTACTAGTTTGCGAACGATTTGTTCCCATCAGTATCACCCTCAAAAAAATGCTAGTTCCTAAAACTTTGCCTGTTTTCTTAACAACTCTCCAATTGTCAAGTTCACCTCTGCTTCTCCTGCAAAAACTGTTCCGACCTTACCTCTGGTAAAGTGAACTTCATCAAGGTGATAAGCTTCTTCGGGTAAAGGTACATACCCCACAGAAGCTACTGTTGTTGGTGCTTTTTGAATATAGAAATCTACAAAATTTTTGACTGCTGGTTTCTTTTGAGCAGACTGAGCATTAACATAAATAAACAGTGGTCGAGACAAAGGTTGATATTGAATTTTTTCCACTGTTTCTCGATTAGGCAATACTGCCCCTTTGCCATTATTAACAGCTAGTGCTTTTAACTTGCTTTGATTTTTTTCAAGATAGGCAAAGCCAAAGTATCCTAAAGCATTCGGATCTTTACTAATGCCATCTACTAAGACTTCATCATCTTCACTGGCTGTATAATCACTGCGACTGACTCCAACTTTACCAACTATTGCTTCTGTGAAGTAGTCAAATGTACCAGACTTGTTACCAGCACCATACAAACTCAGTGGACGATCCGGCCAAGATGCACGTACTTGGTTCCATTTGGTAATTTTCTTTTGGGCTTCTGGTTCCCAAATCTTTTTTAATTCAGCAGTGGTAATGTCTTTTGCCCAAGTATTTTGAGAATTGACAGCAATAGTAAGAGCATCAAACGCCACTGGAAGTTCTATGAATCTGACATTATTTTTGTTACATACTTCCATTTCTGCGGTGAGAATTGGTCGTGAGGCATTATTAATATCTGTTGTTCCAGCACAGAATTTCTCAAACCCACCGCTAGTACCAGAAAAATCTACTTTTACCTGGGTTTTATCTTGGGATTCTGCCTGAAACTGCTTTGCTATTGCTTGGGTAATTGGATAAACAGTACTGGAACCATCTATTGTTACTGCTGCAACTGTTTGTGAATTAGTAACTTCAGTAACATTAGACGATGGAGAAGTTTGCGTAGATGTCTGGGATTGTGTTGTGCAACCAGTAGCCAATACCAAGATCCCAAGCGCGATCGCTAATTTCTCTCCTGTCGCGCTCATTGTTTTACCTCGTAGCTTATGTGATAGTTACACTTTCTATCATTTCAAAAAAAGTTGATTTATTAATGATCACTAGAATACATTTTACAAAATATATCAATTTTTTTTGATATGTTTTGCTGATGAATTGCCAAAGAAAGGCAGTCCCAATTAAAAAACTTCACAAGAATTACCCCTCTTCTGTGCAAGTTCACCAGAGGGGTCTTCTTCCTTTCCCCTTTTCCCTAATTACAAGCAAAAGTTGCTGAATCTTTCAGAACAGTATAAACTTCCCACTCATCACCATCTGGATCTGTAACCCAAATTTTATCTTGTAAGGCATAGCAGCAAGTTGTGTGGTTTTCAGACCTTACTGTCAGATTAGCTTGCTGGAAGCGATCGCTTGCTTGTTCAACCTGTGTTGATGACTCCACCTCAATTCCCAGGTGGTTCAATTTGCCAGTAGCTGAAGGATTTTCAAACAACACCAATTTTAAAGGTGGTTCAGCAATTGCAAAGTTAGCATACCCTGGACGACGCTTTGCTGGCTCAGTTCCAAATAATTTGCTGTAGAAATCGATAGCAGCATCAATGTCACTCACATTTAGCGCCAGTTGAAGACGAGGCATAATTCAGTACTCCTTATATTGACTTTAATCAATATTTATCTACATCAATATGCTAGCTATGTATATTGATATATGTCAATATAGAAAGTATGAAGTTATCTAAACCTGTTGTATCTTGTTGTTCTCCCTTGCTTACTGGTCGTCTCACGCCTGATGAGGCGATGCATCTAGCCTCTATTTTCCGTATCTTAGGTGAACCTATCCGTTTACAAATGCTGAGTTTGATAGCAGCACAGCCAAGTAGAGAGGTTTGTGCTTGTGAGTTAGCTTCTCCGTTAGGAATTTCGCAACCAACAGTGAGCCATCATCTCAAAGTCATGTACGAGGCGGGTTTACTGGAAAAAGAGCGACGCGGGAATTTGATCTACTACCGGATTTTGCCGGAGAAACTAACAGTGTTGCAGGAGGCACTATCCTAACAGGAACGCTCCACGAACGGTTGTAATCTGGGTTCCCTGCGCGAATATAAGATGGACTAGGATTGGTCTTCGCAACAACGTGCTGGTAATATTTGGTGCAAACGGCGGTAATCTGCTAAGTACTCTTCTAAAACAGCAAATTGAGGAAAATTGAGACTGTAATAAATCCAACGTCCTTCCTGACGAGAGAGGACTAAATCTGCTTCCTTAAGAGTTTTGAGGTGAAACGATAGCTTTGATTGACTGACCCCCAAAGCATCACATAAATCACATACGCATAGTTCGCGTTCTCGTAGCAATTCCAACACTTTAATCCGTAATGGTTCGGATAAAGCGTGGAAGCCAGAAATAATTGTATTGGGGATAACAGAGGGGGTTTGCATTAATCACAAGCGGGTTATAGGGTACACCTTCTCTATTTTGAACTAGAGACGGCAGCCTGGGCTTGATAGCAGATGTTAGCTTGTTGGAATCTGTGCAAGACTTCACTTAAGCGATCGCAATCCGCAATTAAACTAATTCGTACGTATCCCTCACCACCACTGCCAAAGGCATTACCAGGAGTGACGACTACACCAGTTTGTTGCAGCACCCACAAAGCAAAGTCTGTGGAACTCATTCCCACAGAACAAGGAACCCACAAATACATCGTCGCCTTGGTTTTGGGGATATTCCAACCTAATTGTGTCAAGCCTTGAATGAGAAAATCACGACGGGTACGGTAACGAGTTTGGACTTCTTGTAAATAAGAATCTGGTAGTTGTAAAGCAGTTTCGGCTGCTGCTTGCAAGGCTGCAAAAATACCGTAATCCAAGTTAGTTTTCAGTGTCCGCAAACCTTGAATGACATGACGATTGCCAACCACAAATCCAACTCGCCAACCTGCCATATTGTAAGTCTTAGACATCGTGTGAAACTCCACACCAATATCTTTAGCACCTGGAATTTCTAACAAACTAGTTGGTTGATAGCCATCAAAAGCTAACTCGGCATAACACAGATCGTGTACCAAGAGAATTTCGTATTTTCTGGCAAAGGCAACGATTTCTTCAAAGAACTCACGGGGTGCGGTGGCAGCAGTAGGGTTACTAGGGTAGTTAAAGTACAGTATTTTTGCTTTTTCGGCAATAGCATCAGGAATTGCAGCCAAATCAATTAACCAGTCATTTTCTGGTTTGAGAACCAAACTATGAACATTTCCCCCAGCAATTAATGGCCCACGAAAATGAACTGGATAGGAGGGTGAAGGTACTAAAACCACATCACCAGGATTGATATATGCCAGTGCCAAGTGTGCCAATCCTTCCTTGGAACCCAGTAGTGGTAAAGCTTCGCTGTCTGGATCTAAAACAACTCCATAACGACGTTCATACCAACTAGTTATGGCACGGCGGAAATTTGCAGTTCCTTCAAAGGGAGGATAGCCGTGATTACTAGGATTGTGCAAAGCTTTCGCAGCAGCTTCGATGACTGGTTGTGGTGTTGCACCATCTGGGTTGCCCATGCCCAAATCGATTAAATCCAGTCCTTGTTCCCGCGCCTTATTTTTGAGTTCATCCAAACGGGCAAATGGATAAGCTGGTAATTTTTGTATACGTTCGGCTGGAGTGATCCAATGCAAGTTCATTGATGTAGTAGTTCCCGATGCAGTTAATTTAATGGTTGGTCAATGGTAGAGACGCGATTATACTCTTGCGAGAAGCCGCTCTGACGAGCGTCTACGCGTCTGTACAATGGTCAATGGGCATTGGGCATCGGGCATTGGGCTAAACAAGTCAAAAGTCAAAAGTCAAAAGTCAAAAGTCAAAAAGTTCTTAATTTTGAATTTTGAATTTTGAATTTTGAATTGATATGTCTCCCTTATCTCCCTTATCTCCCTTGTCCCGATCCCCAATTCAATGTTCAACTTGTTGATGAATTTCTTTTGTTGAAACACGATGAATAGAGTCTTTATTTTCTACTGGTGCAGCAGTAGAAACCATCGCTGCCATCAATTGTTCCAATGTGACTTTAAACGGCAATCGATGAATGTCAGAATTGGGAGCAAGGGCAATTTCCGCAGCTTTTTGCAATTCGCCCAAAGTCACACAGTCCAATCCTAAATCACTGAAGGTTTGCGGTAGTCCAATTTCGCCATAAAACTTCAATAATTGTTGCCGTGCTGCGGCTGCTAGTTGATTGCCTTGGATCATTTCTTCTAAACGCAGTTGCACTAAGATTCCATAGGCGACTTTTTCGCCATGAATACTGCCACTTTTGCAAATGTGCGTTAAACCATTATGTACGGCATGGGCAGCGACAGTGCGACATTGAGCGCCACCAACACCACCAATCACTCCAGCTAGTAAAACAGTGGCGTCTACAACTTGTTGCCAAACTTCGCTTCCTGGTTGTTGGAGAGCTGTAGCAGACTTTTGGAAGAGAATATCCCGCAAGACTCGTGCTTGTTGCACCGCAGCTATAATTAGAGTCTGGTCTGAGTGTCCACTACTGACTGAAGCCTCATACCACTTGGCGATCGCATCTCCAATTCCCGCTACTAAAGTGCGTGGTGGTGCAGTTTGAATCAAATCATAATCAAGAATCAATAAATCAGGACAACTATCCAACGCGACGTCATACAAAAAAGCCCCCTGATCGGAATACACGTTTGAGAGGGCAGTCCAAGCAGCGCAGGTAGCTGCTGAAGTCGGAATTGTCACCACTGGCAATTGCAACTGATGGGCGAGCAATTTTGCTGTATCGAGCGCTTTTCCACCACCGATACCAACAACGACATCAGCTTGATGTTCCTTTGCAGCTTTTCTTAAAGCTTTGAGACTCGCTTCGCTACAATCTGGAGTGTAGTATGCAAAAGCAAATTGTAACTGCTGCTGTTCTAAAAGTGGTTGCAGATGAGGTTGAACGGCTTTTTGGGTGTGATTTCCTGCCACAATCAACGGACGAGTACCCAGACGAGTAATTTCATCAGATACCTTTGTCAATATTTGAGAGCCACGGATCACTTTTGCGGGCGCTACCGTCAACTGCATCAATGAATTAGGAGTTTGAGTAGACAATTTTTCTGAAAAATGAATAGGCATAATAACTTATGAATTAACAGTAACATTTCCAGATATTTTGGAAAACTTTTCAATATAAGCAACTATTCATAATCTGATGCTTGTGATGACTGCAAGGACAGATTTTACAACCTGTCCCCAATTCAATGCTTTTGTAGCAGTCTTAGTAGATAGATTAATATTTTAACTAAAAATTAATTAATTATGTATTAGAAAACACAAAATAAATACATTTTTTTTATATGGCAGAGGCTCAGAACCAGAATAGTAAAGTAATTTTTAAATATAGTACCCAGTACTAGGATGATTATACCTTGATATTACAAGCCCTAATCAGTCTTAAATCTAAAACCTAAAACCTAAAATCTAAAATTGGATGACGTATTTGAAGTACCCCACTTGAGTGATGCTATTAAGTGCTTGAAAAATTACACTGTAATAAAGACCGCTCCCAAGGAGTAGGAATATATGGAATTGATAAGTGATAGTGGCGACACCATACCAGTAACAACACAGTCTGAGCTAAATAAATCAGAATTACAATTAGGTTCTTATGGTGAAGCGGTTGTAGAGCTACAAAATCTGTTGATTAAGTTGGGGCTTTATACTGATAAACCTGATGGTATTTTTGCAAAAATGACACAGGAAAGTGTCAAAACATTTCAGCGCCAAGTTTTTCAGCAAGAAGATGGTATTGTCAGAGAAGAAACTTGGCAAGCATTGTACAAATGTGGACCCGTAAATTTGCCCGAATTGAAACAAGGCAGTCAGGGAGAATTAGTGATGAAGGTACAACGTGTTCTCAAATCTACACAAGACTATGTAGGATACGTTGATGGGAAGTTTGGACCAGTTACAGAGTCAGCCCTGCAAAGCTGGCAAATGCGTAATGATCTCCCTGATACTGGCATTGTTGATGAAGTGACTTGGTGTACTTTAAGCCAAATTCCCCAATAGATTTAGTTAGTGGTCATTTGTCATTGGGCATCGGGCATTGGGCATTGGGAACAGACTTGTTAAATAATTCCCCCCACACTTCCCACACTTCCCACACTCCCTTGTCTTCCTTGTTCTGTCTACCTCATGATGAGGTATTGTCGGATTTTGGTAGTTGAGCAAATTTATCTTGGTAAATGTCAATTGCCATTTGCGAATCTTCACGACTAGCAAGCGATCGCTTGACTTGACCCAAATAAAGTGGTTTGGAAACTCCTGGTTCGGGATGGACAATTGTACGGGCGCGGATAGTCAACTGATTGTCACCAGGTTTACCCAAGCGACCATAGGAATATAAATCATTGGCTGCTTGGCGCAAAGTAGCTTCTAATTGAGTGGGAGTAATTTGAGGAGAGATGGCAATTACGGTTTGTGTTGAACCATTGTCGTAAACCAAATGATACCGTACTGCTCCCGGAATAACTGTATGTGTCAAAGGGGCTAGGGAAAGGGTAAATAAACCAGCCGTTAACACCACCATAAAACCTGTCGAACCCACTAGCCGAAAGCGCAGACCCCATTTGAAAATAAAACCCAAGGCTGTTAACGCAGCAAATACCAAGGTGGCAATACCTGACCATTGGGCATATTGGATAAAATCAGCTTGTGAGAACATAATGTAATTTAACAGACTAAATGTATGACACCCAGAAATTCTACACAATTTCTGGGTGTTGCGTTTGTGGCGGATGGGGGACAAGGACGACAACTAATCAGTTATCAGTTATCAAATTAAACTGGTCACTGTTAACTGTTTACTGATTTATGACCAATGACTAATAACTATGAACAAATTGCATCTTTATCGACAGCAGTTTCCAGCTTTAAAGAATAAAACTTATTTTAACTACGGTGGTCAAGGTCCAATGCCGCAAGTGGTGATGGATGCGATTAGTGAAGCCCAAGCTTACATACAGGAAATCGGGCCTTTTGGTACTGAGGTGGGTAGGTGGATTGACGAGGAAACGAAAGCGATTAAAATCGCGATCGCCTCTGAATTACATGTACCTCCTGAAACGATCACAATTACTGAGGATGTGACTGTTGGTTGCAATATTGCTATGTGGGGTATTGAGTGGAAACCAGGAGATCATCTATTATTAACTGACTGCGAACACCCGGGTATTGTGGCTATAGCTGAAGAAATTGGTCGCAGATTTGCGGTTGAAGTTACCACCTGTCCTTTGATGGCTACTTTAAACGAGGGTGATCCAGTTGCAGTCATTGATCAACACTTACGCCCAAATACTCGTTTGGTCGCTTTGAGTCATATCCTCTGGAATACAGGTCAACTTTTGCCTCTTGACAAAATAGCTAAACTGTGTATAAGAAAACAAGCTAGACTTTTAGTAGATGCTGCCCAGTCTGTTGGTTCAATGCCATTGAATTTAACTGAATTAGAGGTAGATTTTTATGCTTTTACTGGTCACAAGTGGTTGTGTGGGCCTGGTGGTGTGGGTGGTTTATACGTGCGACCGGAAATCACAGATAGTTTAAGACCCACATTCATCGGCTGGCGTAGCATTATTACAGACAGTCAAGGTAAGTTTGTAGATTGGCATCCAGACGGAAAACGTTATGAAGTAGCTACTTCTAATTATCCCCTTTACGCAGGCTTAAAAGAGGCGATCGCCATTCATCAGCAATGGGGAACAGCAGAGGAACGCTATCAGCAAATTTGTCATCACAGCGAATACCTGTGGCGACGTCTAGCAGCCTTACCAGATGTGATTCCCTTGCGGACTTCACCTCCTGAAAGTGGTTTAGTCTCATTTCAACTTAGCCAAAATACTCCCCAATCCCATCGACAACTAGCAGAGTTTTTACAATCCAAAAAAATATTCACTCGCACAATTGCTGATCCAAGTTGTGTACGTGCTTGCGTCCACTACTTTACACTTGAGTTGGAAATTGACCAACTAATTGAGGGAATTCAGGAATGGTTAGTTGTTGGTCAATAATCATTTGTCATTTGTCATTCGTCATTTGTTATTTGTCCCTCTTATCTTGCTTTTCCCCGATCCCCGACCCCCTATGAAACGTCCAATCTTATACATAGCTATTACCAATCATGGTTTTGGTCATGCTACTCGCACCGCAGCTGTTGCAGCAACTATCCAAAAGTTATGTCCAGAAGTCTTGCTAATTATTGTGTCCACTGCTCCACGCTGGTTGCTAGAGTCTTACATTAAAGGTGATTTTATTCATCGCCCCCGTGGATTTGATGTGGGTGTGGTGCAAAAAGATAGCTTAACTATGGATAAAGCAACGACATTAGAAAAGTTGTTAAACATTAAAAAGAATCAAAATTCTATTGTTGCTTCAGAAGTCAACTTTATTCGCCAAAATCGTGTGCAGTTGATTCTGGCAGATATTCCCTTTTTGGCAACAAAATTTGCTAAGACTGCTGGTATTCCCTGCTGGATGATGAGTAATTTTGGTTTTGATTTTATTTACCGGAGTTGGGGTGATACCTTTAGAGAAGTTGCTGATTGGATTAGTGATTGTTACAGCCAATGCGATCGCTTGTTTCGTCTTCCTTTTTATGAGCCAATGGCAGCATTCAATAATACTACAGTCACTGATGTTGGCTTAACAGGTGGTTCTCCCCGTGATTCTGAGGAACAAATTCGATCAACTTGGGGAATTACTGCACCAAGAGAAAACACTATCTTACTGACTTTTGGTGGTTTGGGCTTGCAACAAATCCCTTACGAGAGTTTAAAAAAATTTCCTGACTGGCAATTTATTACCTTTGACCCATCAGCCCCAGACTTGCCTAATATAATCAAAATTCGTGATCATAAATATCGCCCTGTAGATTTTATGCCTATTTGTGGGCGAGTTGTTTCTAAGCCCGGTTTCAGTACTTTTGCTGAAGCTACTCGCTTGGGTGTACCGATTGTATCTGTTACCCGTGATGATTTTGCAGAAGCAGCTTTTCTATTAGAAGGAATTTCTAAGTACAATCAACATCAAATCCTCACCCCATCAGAATTGTTTGATGGAAATTGGGATTTCTTGCTGCAACCACTCCAACAACCACTTTCTTTACAACCCATTGCTAAAGATGGCAATGAAACTATTGCCCATGAGGTTTTAGGTTTTATTGGTTGTTGATTGTTGGTCAAGGGTCAATAATTAATCTCAATGCTCAAATTTCAATTCATACATAAGTATTAACAATATTTAAAATCCTCTGCCCTGGAAGAGCGGAGGAGTTTAATCTTGATAGATGTCCCTGATAATCTGTAGATACCGAAAGTGAGTACAAGCACTCACGATTACTATCCTCAGTCTAACTATTCAAGCAAGAACTAAACAACCGTAATTTCCACTACTGTATATATCTATACGCTATCAACAACTAGTGATTGCCATCTTTTTTTACATTTTATACAAGTATTTGCTCGTTTAAATTATGTGTTTTTGATTTCATTATTCACCATTCATAAATTTAGATGACCGATACTTCTTTGATGGTATAAGTTTCCTGATTCCACGCATTGGAGTCAATTCAAAATTCGTAGACGCACGAAGTGCGGCTTCTCGACAGAGTAATCTAAAATCTAAATTCTAAAATCGAATGACTCACTACCAAAAGTTGCTCAGGATTTCCACTACTGGTAAATCTTTGCACAATATCACTGCCAAAATTGAAGCAATAGTCGCAGAGTCAGGAGTTGAAACAGGACTTTGTACTTTATTTTTGCGTCACACTTCAGCCAGTTTGCTGATTCAAGAAAACGCTGATCCAGATGTACTCAGAGATTTGGCAAATTTTATGGCCAAAATTGTCCCAGAATCAGCCCAGTATATTCACGATACTGAAGGATCGGATGATATGCCAGCACATATACGTACTGTCCTCACTCACACATCAGAAACCATCCCCATTAATAGAGGTCACTTAGTTTTGGGAACTTGGCAAGGAATTTACGTTTGGGAACATCGCCAGCATAGTCATCATAGAGAATTGGTCGTTCATATCTCCGGGTAGTTGGGGGTTGAGGGGACAAGGGGGAGTCTTTCAAGGGTAGGGAATTAAAAATCAGGCAGTAGAGAGGGTAATTTGAGAAACATGGAGTTGTGGAGTCAAGGTTGGCCAAGGTTCAGGGAAAAAACCACCGATTGGTAATGGCAGGCGATTGAGAACGGCAGCCTTAATCACTAAAAACCCACGACGAAAACACGAGAGACAACGATGGAGGAAACTATTTTTAAAATTGCGTCGAGCAACATGGGTGGGTGGTAGCTCATCTAAACTACTAATGGGCAAATTTGCATCAACTTCTCCACCAACACTCACTTGCCACAAAGTAGCGACCGCTATAGCTAACCAATGCCTTTCGGCACGTTGAGGATCTGTAATTTTAGTCCGATGCCTTTTCATACCACCACGTTTACCGTCTTTAAACAGACACTCAATCCAAGAACGCATCGAATACCAGCAAGCATCTGCTGCCAATGCTAGCCGTTTTTCTGATTCTGGCCATAGGCATAAAATCCACGCCAACAACGGACTAAAACAAGATGTTACCTCCAATGAAGCCCGCCCATCTTTTGTTTTTGTTTTATCTTTTGCGTCTCTTAACCATTCCCGTAACTGCTGACGTACTGTATTTTCCTTTTTTCCCAATAGCTCTGCTAAAAACACCGAAACTGTTGTCAGCCCGCTTGATTGGGTCATGACTATCCCAAAACTCCACATTGCTAGTACTACTGCTTGTGACTTGGACAGATGCGGCATCTTTTCTATGACTGTCCTCGTCCATTGTCTTAATTCTTCATTCTTTCCTAGCTGCATTTTCCCTCCCACACCCTGAAATTCTTTACTGCATCTGCCTTAGTTATTTTTGCGGTCTGACTTCAGTTCTGTATTTTACTGGCTATATTGCCCCTTTTTTAAATCCCTACCCTTGAAAGCAAGGGGGAGTGGGGAGACAAGCAGATAAACTAGTAACCAATGACCCTTACGGGTTCGCCAGTCGCACTCTACGAGAAGCCGCTTACGCGTCTACATGGGGGAGACCCCCAAGACCGCGCTGGCTCACAAATGACCAACAAATAAGAAAATGAAAATTGCTGATTTAATTGCTTGGTTTGAAGAATGGGCAAATCCGGCTTGGCAAGAAAGCTGGGATAATTGTGGTTGGCAGATTGAACCGGGTATTTTAAAGGAACAAGCAAGGGTTCTGGTTTGTTTGACGCCGACTCTGGCGGTAATGCAGGAGGCGATCGCCTATCAAAAAGCTGGTATCTCTGTAAATCTAATTTTTGCCCACCATCCCCTCATTTTTAGTCCGCCGAAGTCTCTATGTAGTGGAAATCCGATTGCGGAAATGGCGCGGTTAGCTTTTAGCCACAATATAGGAATTTACACCGCCCACACCAATTTTGATCAAGTTCAAGATGGCACTGCCGATGTTTTGGCTCAAATTTTGGAACTTCAACAAGTTTCTCCTATAGTACCTACGCAAGCAGGTTTAGGCTACGGACGTGTAGGTGTTCTCCAGCCTGCTTTGGTGTTGCAAGATTTACTAACGACAATTCAAGATCGGCTACATCCTCCCTCTGTCATTTTCTCTCCCACAACAGATTTACAGCAAAAAATTGACAGAGTTGCGGTTTTGGGAGGTTCGGGGGCTAGTTTTATTTCGGCGGTAGTCAAAACTGGCGCTCAAGTTTATCTAACTTCTGATTGTAAGTTTCACCAGTTTCAAGAAAGCCGCGATCGCGGTCTAGTTTTAGTTGATGCTGGTCATTATGCCACTGAACGTCCTGCTTGCGATCGCCTAGTGCATAAATTCCGTGGTTTAAATCTCGATTGGGTAAAATTAAGTCAACAAGATGAGGATTTTCGTTTATTTATGTCCTAGCACCGTATTAATTTTACTGATTAAGTATTATGTAAAGATTTGAATAAAAAAAAATTAGTTACGTGGTATTACATAATTTTATTGTATCTTCGAGGTTGTTCTTACATATTCAACAGTATAAAAAATGAAAAAAAGTTTAAACATCTGAGCAATAATGTGATTTTAATCACTTTGAATCTAAACTCCAATCACTCTTACTTGCTGATCTCTATCAACTCAACAATTATGAATATGTTCCACAGTAGAAACAATCATCGCCATATTATGACCTAATCACAATGATCCGCGCCCTTATTGAATCTGCTTTTCAAACAGGATATCTGAGTGTTGAATCCGAGGGTCTTCTTCATCAAATGCTGGCGACGAAAAGCTATAACCCAGAAGATTTAGCTGACCTCTCAACATTACTAGATGCTGTTCATGCAGGTCGAATTAAGCGAGAAGCTTCTTCAAATTTGGTCATGGAATGTCCCAAATACGATAAAAGAAAGTAAAAAACTAAGCATTAATTAACTATTGACTAAAAAGACGCATGACTTTTTCAGCATTAGTTGTTTAAAAGCATGAAGGTTACTAGAGAATAAGCTAAGATCAATTACGTAGGGGTAAAAGTAAAGCCGAGTCCCTAGACTTCCCAGCAATACCAATGAATACAAGTAGGCAACTTCAACAACCGCAACCTAAGCTTGTTTTTGAGTATCTTTTATTACATAATGGTACTAAGGAATTACCACCAAATACTATCAACCTGTTCAGGTTAACTCCTGAATTATGTGACTTCTATGAAGTTAACATTCCCTGAATGGCCTTAATAGGTTAGGGTGAGTTGGTGAATTAAATACAAGCCAACTTTAAATTAATGATCCAAAATTCACACTGGTTGATAACCATATACAAATCTTGAGTTTGGATCAGATAGAGCATTTTTGAGGGTTAATTTTATCAACCCGTAAAGATTGCTATCAATTGGGGAATAAAACCCACATGTTAACAGATTTAACTAGAAAAAAGGCAGAAGCAGTAGATGCTACACCGCAAGATTTATCAACTGTGTTGCGATGGACGGGAGGTATGTGTGTTCTTGCGGGACCAGCAACGCTGGATTGAACGCGCCCGCATCATCGACATAGAGGGAGATTTAGTAACCCTACGCTATGAGACAGAAGAGGAAGATGAAGTTTGCTCTTGGGAGGAGATGGTTCGCCTCGAAAGTATTGGTGCCATTAACCAAAAATTAGCTTCTGTGCCACGTGGCAATGTTGAACCTCTCTTAACTGAAGACTGTCCAGAGGTAGAACGTATCCGCAATCGTTACACAGATTCTAATCCAGACTAACTAGTTATTGGTCATTAGTCATTAGTCTTTTGTCGAAAGCAAATGACTAATGACTAGGAACTATTGTGAGTATCATTTGGACGCTCAAAGGCCGGACAATAACCATCAAGGGTTACTTTGAAATTATACAAAGGGGACGCGGGATTCCAGCACCGTTGTCCCCTTTGATGTCGGCAGGTTCCACAACAGTCTACATCAGACCATACATAGCGATCGCTACTTTGATTGAGAAGTTCTCGTTGCGACAACCCGCGCAATACCAGTTCTTCTCCTTGCCAACGGGCTTCGATGAGACCTGTATCAGCAAATTGTTGCCAACGAGGATCGGCTGTAATCGCATCAGGAAGGGCTATTGTTACAACCGTCTCCAACTCCGTCAGTTCGCCTTCATAATTTGTTTCCGGTGCTGCTGGTTGCAAAAATGTCTCACCAAACAGTAACTCTACTAACGTACCTACTGCTGGAGAATGTACATGATAACGGTTTTGCAACTCTTCCAAGCTAGTCAAATCTGCCAAGTAGGTAGGAGTAGCATGAAAAAAGATCACATGCTGCGGTCGCAAATTATGAATTAATTGAGTTGTACCAGGGCCATCACTATGCTGGGCAAGTAGATAGTTTTCAATAGTGACTATCCCTGGAAAATGCTCATGATTAATATTTATGTCAGTTTTTTCTGGTAAGAGGATGAGCCAGGGTCCTGTATCAGGTTGCATATAATGACTCAGATCAGTTGTAGAGTCAGTGACGATAATACAGGGATACTTACCAACAGTTGCACGTTGTTGTGGCTGCAAACGCCGGACACGAGGACGTATCCGTTCATCCCAAAATAACGGTTGATGACGCGCAAAATTCTGTACCGAGGGCGGGAAGTGAGGCAATAATTCTAAGTAAGCATCGCAGCCAGTAGCAACAGTACCGTTAACCCAAATATCAAGGTCACGACCTGTAAAATGATGATGGCTACGTAAAAGCATTAATAGTTCTTGACCCAATCCTAAAGCAGGTGTGGGCATGAGTACAGAATAACGGTCAGCGATCGCGCGATTAATTCTTTCTGCAAGTTGATTTTCTTGGTTGCGACGGTGAGGATGGCGAGAAGTACCATAAGTTCCTTCAATAATTAGCACATCTAACTCTAAACCCCGCAGTTCTTCTAAGCGCAAACCCTCAACTAAGCGCGAGTTAGATAAGAAAAAGTCACCAGTATACAGTAATTTATAAGTACGCTGTGGGGTAATGTAGGTAAACAAAATTGCTACAGCCCCTGGTAAATGCCCAGCAGCAAATAGTTCCACCACCAGACCATCTTTAAGTTCCAGTGGCGATCGCAAAGGCAAAGCCTGACAAAATTGTGACAGTTGTTGACCTTCTTGATCAACCCAATTTAAAGGTAGTAACTTGCTAGTGACTTCGCTAGCGTAGATTGGTAACAGAGGAAAAGCCTGATGTAGCGCCAGCAAGCCTCTGGCGTGATCTGGGTGAGCATGACTGATAAAAACAAAGTCAGCAGGTAGAGGCGAGCTACCTCGGCGTGCTGGCTTTGTAACTCCTTTGAGTATTGGCGAAATATCTGCTAAACCGCAGTCCAGTAAAAAGCGGTGTGGTCCCATCCGCACGAAAAGACACACACCTTCTTCGGTATGGTTGACACCATAGGGTATACATTCCAATTCACTGGCTGTTTCCCCTGGATCAATACGAGAGGATGCTGACAGGCGATCGCTCATGCTTTCCTCCCCGTTGCACTCATTTTGATGAATATTTCCGACAAACCAAGAACTGTTACAACGATATTTATCACTTTATCTAGGGGCTAATTTCCTAACTTGCGCCCCTACGCCCTTGGAAAGCGGATTTGCTATTGGGGAGGAAGTCTTCACAGAACCTAATTTAACAGTTATCAGTTATCAGTTATCAGTTATTAGTTATCAGTTTTATGATCTGGGTTGAATCTACCACTAAAGCGTAGAGTGGAAAGCATTGGTGGTACTTAGAAGTACTGCACCATAGCCTGATAACTAGTTACTGATTTCAGAAAATTTGAGTCATCAAGAGTTCTGATCAGACAGATTAGGGGCCGTTCCTTTGACTGTATTTCTATCAATGTGCAGAGCCATTGCCATGGTAGTTGTCAGAATCGTAGAAACCGTTTTTAGTGCCAAAGAACAAGCATGATACAGTAAAAATTGCTGTCAGTGCGATTAATATTACCTTTACATCCATTTTGCTTGTTGTCCTCTACTAAAATACTCTCTTCTATTATGTAAGTGATTTCGCAAGCGAAGCTAACTACAGGACAATCTCTACCATGTTTATGGTAATTATACAATGAGTCAATTTACTACAATTAGTAAAATTGTAGAATTTTTCTTGCAGCCTGTCTATCTATTTGGGCATTGGGCATTGGGCATTGGGCATCGGGCATCGGGCATCGGGCATTGGGCATTGGGCATCGGGCATAATTAAGAAATTTTTGACTTTATGACTTTTGACTTTTGACTTTTGACTTTTGACTTCTTTCCCCCGCTCCCCGCTCCCCAATTCCCAATGACTATTGACTAATAACACTTTGTAGTGTGGGAATAAAATTTGGATAAGAGATACTTGCTGCTTCTGCACGGTGGATGGTAGTTGTACCAGTGGCAACTAAAGCGGCGATCGCCAAACTCATGGCTATCCGGTGATCTGTATGGCTATCTAAATCTGTTGCCACTAGGGAAGTACCGCCTATGATTTCCATGCCATCAGGTAGTTCGGTAACTTTTGCTCCCATTTTATTTAGTTGCTGCGCCATCACAGCAATGCGATCACTCTCTTTCACCCGTAATTCAGCAGCATCTTTAATTACAGTTGTACCTTCGGCAAATACTGCGGCTACTGCCAAAATTGGAATTTCATCAATTAGTCTGGGTATAATCTCCCCTGCGATCGTACAACTTTGTAGGCGACTGGAACGTACTCGCAAATCAGCGACTGGTTCACCAGCAACTTCCCGTTCATTTAATAATTGAATGTCTGCTCCCATCATAGCTAAAGCTTCTAAAATGCCTGTACGGGTAGGATTAACGCCGACATTCTCAATCACTAAATCTGAATTTGGTACGATCGCCCCAGCTACTAACCAAAAGGCGGCGGAACTGATATCACCAGGGACAATTACTGTTTGTCCAACAAGTTGAGCAGGGCCTGTAATCGTGACACTATGAGTTTTTGGGTCAATATCTAATTTTGCCCCAAACGCCCTTAGCATTCGTTCACTATGATCACGGGAAAGGGCTGGTTCAGTCACAGTGGTTTGTCCTTCTGTTAACAAACCTGCTAGCAAAATACAGGATTTGACTTGAGCAGAAGCAATAGGAGAATGGTAGTGAATAGGTTTGAGAGCCTGTCCAGAAATTGCTAAGGGTGCTAAAGAATTACCTTGACGTCCCCAAATTTGCGCTCCCATTTGTTGGAGTGGTTTCACTACACGGGACATTGGACGCGATCGCAAAGAACTATCACCTGTAACAGGAAAAAAGCGTCCTGGATGGGATGCTAATAATCCCAACATTAATCGCATTGTCGTACCCGAATTACCAGCATTCAACACATCTGCTGGTTCTTGCAAATTTCCCAAACCAATACCTGTAACTGTTACTAATTCACTATTTAACTCAGAAATTTCAGCCCCCATCGCTTGGAAACAGCTAGCGGTGCTACAAGGATCTTCACCCAAAAGTAACCCTTTAATTTGGGTTTGACCTTGAGCGATCGCACCTAACATCAAAGCACGATGAGAAATAGATTTATCTCCTGGAATCTGAATCCGCCCTTGTAAAGATAATCCAGAAGCAGGCGGCTGAATGATTAAGTTTTGGGAAACGTTTTCTTTCGTTTCTACGGTTATAACAGAAGGTGACATTAGGATAAACTGGCTTGTGACTGTATAGGAAGTTGATAAATAGCAAAAGCTTTAACAGTTATCAATTTCATTAATGGGTATAAGTTCCCAAGCATAGACCTGATAACTGCGGCTGTTACTATTCGCTGATTTAAGCGATTGCTAGTAGTTCACCAAATGGTTTTTGCTTAGTTTGTAGTGTAGACGCTCGTAAGAGCGGCTACTTACCCTGCGGGAACCCTTTGGTGGGAACAGAAAAGCCACTACTCTACGAGAAGCCGGACTTCGTCGGTCTATGTGTCTCCCGCAGGGTGGACTTTAGTTTTTATGAGCGCTTAAGCGCTCACTACAAGCCTCGCAAACTTAGTTTGGCAAAGTGCTAGTTAGTTCCTCGCTAGTATCCTATCGCTTTCTGTTGTATGAAAATTACTCAAAACAGTTATTAGTTATCAGTTTCATGACTGAGTATAAGTCCCCCAGCATAAACCTGATAACTGCGGCTGGTACTGTTCACTAATTTAATGTTCACTCGTTACTATTTGTCAGTAATTCGACAAAACAGTAATGGTTTACGTGTTTATGGGCAGTAGCATTTGGATACTTCAGGAAGTCAGGCTTTGCGCTTCTACATCTACTCTCACTTCCTTATAATGTAACCAGCAAGTTTCCCAGAGCTGGAAACCGCTCAAGCACAAGTGTGTTTACTTTGATTACAGCACATTGCAACTACGTAAACTATCATTGCTGAAGCTAAATTTAGAAAAAGCCTGATTAAGGCTTCATAGATTGGTATCTTACTTGTTTTAAGCCCGATTTGTCCAGTTTATCAAAGCGTAGCTAAATAACATTCAGTTGCTTACCATTAATTGCCGATCCCCTGATTATTGATTTCGTTTTACTCCTTAGCTTTTAGCCTCTATCGCTCCCATGCTGACACATCACCGCAAGCCCGTGTGCTTATCACTGATTTCTACAGATCTGCCACTTTGGTCTGTTGTTGAAACTGCCGCAACGTTGTATCAAAAAGACCGCGATCGCTTTCATTTACTGTTGACAGCACCAACTGTCACTAATAGTAAAGAAGCACTAAATCCCAGTAGTCCGAGAGTATTATGGCTAGAGATTTCTCCCTACCGAGTAACCATGACTATGCAAGGAAATGCTCAGTTGAGCTATCGGCATTTTTGGGAACGAGGTGTATATGGTATTACTCGCTACTGGTTGCCGAATGAGTCCCTACAACCGCACCAACCAATTCGTCTACGTAATTTTACGCGTAATCTGACCATGAATGGACACCCACTGCCGGAAAATTTACGGCTGGAGTATGAGTTATGGGCAGGAAAAGTCCAACTGGGATGTTATATTCTCAATTTGGAAATACATCATTAATTAGTTGTTGATTAGTGGTTAGTGGTAAAAACAACTACTAACTGTATAGACGCGATGAATCGCATTGTACAGACGCGATGAATCGCGTCTCTAACTATAACTGATTCAAACTAATCCAGAACGCAAAGCTACGACTGCTGCTTGTACGCGATCGTCAACTGATAATTTATTCATAATTCCCCGGACATGGGTTTTCACAGTATTGGGACTAAGGTAGAGTTTTTCGGCAATTTCTGGGTTGCTATAGCCTTCTACTATCAGTTTCAATACTTCTAATTCGCGTTCAGAAAGGTTAGCAATATTTCCTTTAGGGGAAGGTGGTTTGAGATTTTCGATGACTTGTCTAGCAATTTGAGGATCAAGGTAAGTTGCACCTTCAACAGCAGCTGCGATCGCACTTAAAAGTCGCTCTACACTAGCTCCTTTAATACAATATGCATCAGCACCACTGGATAAAGCAGCAATAATTTCTGTTTCTGTTTTGTGAGACGTTAGCATTACCACGTGAGTGTTGGGTAATGCAGCTTTAATTTGTTGTGTCGCCGCAATTCCATCTAAACGAGGTAAGCCAATATCCATTACTACCACATCTGGTTTAAGTTTCAGTGCTGCTTGTACACCTAAATAACCATCTTCAGCTTGTCCGACAATTTCCAATTGAAGATGCGCCATGAGTGACTGTTCTAAACCCAGTTGCATCATCGGATCATCTTCAACGATTAAAACCCGCAATGGTGCAGCATCTGGAGACAGATTAATAGAAGTATCAAAATACATTTTTTCTCAATTTGTCATTGGTCATTTGTCATTTGTCATTTACTAATGACGATTGACCAATGACAAATGACTAACTTTATTCTTCCACGCGATATCCCAACTCTGCCAAACGGATACGAGACTGACGCCATTTTGCTTGCACTTTCACAAATAATTCTAGATAAACTTTGCCTGCAATTAACTTTTGAATTTGTTCTCTGGCGGCGCTACCAACAGCTTTCAGCATCGATCCACCTTTACCAATGAGAATTCCTTTTTGAGAATCACGTTCGACATGAATTGTAGCGAGTACGCGGGTAATAGTTGTTGTTTCTTCGACTTTATCTATGGATATGGCGACAGAATGGGGAATTTCTTCACGTGTTAACAACAAAATTTGTTCTCGAATCAACTCGCCCATAATAAAGCGTTCTGGTTGATCGGTTACTAAATCAGGAGGATAGTAGTAAGGGCCTGGTTCTATATTCTGAATTAGTAATTGCTGTAGTTCGCCCAATCCTGTACCTGTTTTGGCAGAAAATTTTACTGTTTGCCATTGATAATCATTTGCCAATTGCGTGTAACTTTCATCTGTATCCAGAGAATCTGCTGTTTGTTGATCGATTTTGTTTAAACCCAAAATTACTGGTGTACTACTGCGACTCAGCAAATCAGCAATGTAGCGATCGCCTGCACCACAAATTGTTGTAGCATCGACCACAAACAGCACTAAATCCACAGATTCAATTGCTATTTTGGCGTTTTGCACCAGCACTTCACCCAATTGATGGTGAGGTTTATGAATTCCTGGTGTATCCACAAAAATTAATTGTGCCTCTTTTGTGGTTAAAATACCCCGCAGTCGATTACGCGTAGTTTGAGCTACTGGGGAAGTGATGGCTATTTTTTGTCCTATTAATTGATTCATCAACGTAGATTTACCGACGTTGGGACGACCAACAATACCGATAAAACCTGATTTGAAGCCAGGAGGAGCCTGTGGAATCATTACTTCCCCTGCAAAAGAGAAGATGTCATTATTATTACTAGTCACCTGTGACTCCATTTACTCTACGTTTGTAATTAGTAATTTGGTGTGTAGAGACAAAAGAAACATAGAATCACCCTGAAGTTTTTAGCTATTGCCTTTGCTTTAGTTTAATCCACTACTAAATATTATTTAACTACTAAATACATTTCACACACCAAATATCAAAACTTATAGACCAGTCAATGTTAAGATTCACTAACAAATCCAAACTAAATAATACCCTAGTTCTAATTATTTATAGAGTAGATATTTATTGATGAACATATACATTTATGTATATTTGTTTAATTATGTCTAGATATAGCAATACGTTTAATGAGTTAGATCCCCGACTTCTTTAAGAAGTCGGGGATCTTTTTAATGTTATTGCAGTTCTAAATTATTCCCAGCACAAACTCCCCTTCATTCACAGCTTGATTAGTTGCCACATCATAAACTAATCCATTTTGTTCAGAGTAAATATCAATTACTTGAGGTAGCTTACCTTCTTTATTGAAACTTAGAATTTGATAAAGCTTCTGTCCAGCTTTAATTTCACTACCCAATTCCACTCTCGATTGAATCATTCCACCTACTGGAGCATAATATTTCTGAATCTGACTTCTGGCTTTAAAATCCATTTCGTGATTCTCACTATTTGCTAAAGGGAAATTAGTGATTTTTAGCACTCCTTTAGATGCTAAATAGTTTTTGATTCCTAAAATTCCTTTAGCAACAGAATCAGGATTCATTTGCATACCCATACCTAATTCTATTGTCCAGGCTTCTACATCAAACTTGACATCTTTTCCCAGTTGTTTAAAAGTTATTTCTAATGCTAACCAAGGTTTAATAAATGCTTCATCAAAAGCATCACCATCATATTCATCAAGCACAATCCCAAAATTGAGTAAAAAATATTTTGCACTGTCTTCCCGATTTGGGAAGTAATAAAGGTAATTTAAACCTTGATTGGTAGAACTATGCAAATCAATTAAGTAATCAGCATCTAAACTCAGACTTTGTAGTTTGTAGCGAAACCTCTCAGTATAAGGTACACCACTGGGAGAATTAATTTTTTCTAAAAGTTGGGTAAATTTTTGCTGAATTAAGGCAAGATAATTTTGTTTGACGACCTCCCATTTTAAATGAAGTTGAGATTTAGCAAACACAGCTAAATCATCAGCTTCTTTTTCATAATCCCAAAAGATACGATTCCAATCTTTAGCCTCATAAACACAGTATCGACCAGGGGAAAAGTGATGCACACGAGTATTGGTTCCCATCGGATTACAAACAGGAACTAACCAAATTTCTCCTACTAAATCAGTATCATTAAGCGTCAGTAAAAACTCAATTAATTGCTGAATTACTGCATTGCCAGCAATTTCTGCGCCATGTAAATTAGATTGAATGTAAACTTTTTTGCCTGGATAAGCACCAATAAATTTATATACTTGTAGTGATAAAACGTCACCGGAAGCCATTTGGCGTAGAGGAATTGTAGAAATATTTGGAAGCATTTTAGAGGATTGGGGATCAGGGATCGGGGATCGGGGATTGACTTGCGCGTCTAGATCGGTGGTCGATTTTTTTATATCCTTATTGTTTCAAGCTTGGAATTTCGTGTTTGAAACCTGAAGTTTCCTGTTTCAAGCTCGGAGTTTCTCGTTTTAAGCTAAACGGTCATATGATAAATCACACAACAGGGACATGAAAATCTATTTCCTAATACCCGATCCCTGATCCCCAATCCCTGATCCCCAATAACAAACATTAAATTTTTATCTAAACCAATGCAATCTCAAATTATTATTCCACAACCTCTCCAACCTGGCGATTTACTGGGAGTCATTGCGCCTAGCGGTGCTTTGCGAGAACTGACAACATTTGAACGGGGAGTAGAAATTTGGCGATCGCGTGGTTATCGAGTAGAAGTAATCCCAGAAATAAATGACAGATGGGGTTATCTCGCTGGTAACGATGAAAACCGTCGTCATCACCTAGCATCAGCATGGCACGATCCCGAATGTCGTGGTATTCTCTGCGCCAGAGGTGGTTTTGGTAGTACCCGGATTTTGGAAAATTGGAATTGGGGACATGGAGATACAGGCAATATTATTACTCCCGACACTCCCGACACTCCCAGACGCGATGAATCGCGTCTCTACATTACTCCCCACACTCCCAAATGGATCATCGGCTTTTCTGATATCACTGCTTTACTCTGGAGTCTTTATAAAATCGGGATTTCAGGTGTACATGCGCCTTTGTTAACTACCATCGGTGATGAGCCAGAATGGTCAATTCAACGCTTATTTGATTGGGTAGAAGGACGTTCTGTTAATGCTTTGAAAGGTTGTGGTTGGGGAGGTGGTGTAGCCAATGGTATCCTGTTACCTGCCAATCTCACTGTTGCAACTCATCTTCTGTGTACACCCATCCAACCAGATTTAGATGGTGTGATCCTGGCTTTTGAGGATGTGACAGAAGCGCCTTACCGTATCGATAGAATGCTGACGCAATGGCGGATGAGTGGTGCTTTGTCTAAGGTTCGTGGTATTGCTTTGGGTAGTTTTACTAACTGTGAAGCACCACCAGGTGTTCCTAGTTTTAGTGTGGCAGAAGTTTTACGCGATCGCTTGGGTGATTTAGGAATTCCCGTTGTCTCTGATTTACCTTTTGGTCATGAAGCACCAAATGCAGCTTTACCAGTGGGTGTGGAAGTAACTTTAGATGCAGATCAAGGAATATTAGATATTGTCAATTAAACTATTTTCAATAGCGATTCAGAAATAGCTTATAATACCCAAGTTGTCCTCAAGTGATCAAATTTTTGAGGAATTAATTGCATGGCAAAACAATATGTATCTACCGGATATTTACAGCAGCATGACAACCTACTTTATGCTATTTTTGCTTGGAGTCAAAGACAAGCGGAAATAGTCCCAGCAAAATCATGGCTGACTGTAATGGAGATATTTGTTCACGAACATTCTCTTGAAAAAGCCTATCAAATATTTAAAAAAATTAAATTAGATCCAACTGTCAATAAAGTTATAGATGAGATAGAGAAATATAAAGATTTACTTGCCAATGCCATAGTATTTTTAGCAGATAGCCAAATAACAATTTATGGTAAAGGATTTCGGAGTTTTATCGAAAAAGATATGCAGTTTGAACTTGGTTCATTAAGTCGAGAAACTTACCAAGTTCTCCCGCAATTATTTGCTCATCTCCAATTAGAAGATGACCTGGAAAAGATTGAGAATATAGAAGACTTTTCTAAATTAGTTGAAAAACTAGAAAATTTAGGTTTATTATCTCCTGCTACAGGCTCTATTGATTGGGGAGATTTGAAAAAGACAGTTCCCATTTGTCAAGCATTTGGATTAACAAGAGGTACTCCTGTTGATCGTTACTATCTTCGTAAATTTATTGATGATGTTCATGCACAAGTAGTTGGTAATATTTTAGAAATTGGCGGTACTCCTAAAGATAAAGATTTTTATCAAATGAATCCGGGTAGTTCCTATCGGATTCTCAATTTAGAATCAGGGCCAGGAGTAGATATAGTTGGGGATGTTCATGATGTCTCTGTTATCGAACCACAGTCTTTAGATTCAGTAATTATTTTCAATGTTTTAGAGCATTGTTATGCACCTTGGATTGCAATTGAAAATATCCATACTTGGCTAAAAGATGGTGGAAAATGTTTTGCAATGGTTCCAAGTTCGATTCGAGTTCATGCTACCCCGGTTGATTATTGGCGACCTTTACCAGATGCTTTTGCTTGGATGTTTAGAAACTTTTCTCAACAGAAATTGTATGTTTACGGCAATCCGATTACTGTCATAGCTAGTTATCATGGAATTGCTGTGGAAGAATTAACCCCAGAAGAACTAGACGCTTTTCATCCAGATTATCCCGTTGCAACTTGTATCGTCGCTGAAAAGTAAGTTAAATTTAATTCACTTTTTTATAGCAACGCGCAAATGTGTCATAAGGTTGAAAAATTTCCAGGAAATTACTCTGAAGAGTGCGGAAAAAAGCATCTACTAGCTGAGGATCATCTAAATGAAAAGGATGTTCTTGATTGAAACCTTTAAAGAAAAACCAGTTAAGAATCATCTTTCCCTCAGATATTAGTATTTGATGAAACTTTAGTAACTGCTGACTTGGATTTGGTAAATGTTCTAAAACATCAAAGCAAAGAATCGTTGCAAAAGTTTCGTTTGCAGGTATTTCTGGACAAAAGCGGATTTTGTCACTCAATCCTAATTGATCAGTTCGATAACGCACAAAATCAAGATTTATCGGATTAATATCACAATAAATTACTTCTGTAACTTGAGGACAACAAGCAGCACCAATTGCATGAGTACCAATTCCACCGCCAAAATCTAACACCTTTCCTTGAGCATGATCGGCAATTAACCGTAGCATATTACCAAGACGTTCATGAATTGATAAATGCCATGCTCCTAAATCAAATAAATAAAGCTCTTTAACTTTATCCTGATAAAAAG
Source organism: Fischerella muscicola SAG 1427-1 = PCC 73103 (assembly GCF_000317245.1). Taxonomy (GTDB): domain Bacteria; phylum Cyanobacteriota; class Cyanobacteriia; order Cyanobacteriales; family Nostocaceae; genus Pelatocladus; species Pelatocladus muscicola_A. Next base: position 21,928 of record NZ_AJLJ01000052.1, on the reverse strand, counting down.
TAGTTGCTTGTTCCCAATCAAAATCTTTATGACCTAAATCAGCCATTTGTTGCTGACCAGCTGCTAACTTATTCTCTAGGGTTTCTGCGTCTATATGCAAAAAATCTTTAAGATGCTGTTTGAGGCTAAATGAATCTTGCCAATAACGATTTAAAAAAGGTAAAACAGGCTGTTGAATCATAAGTAGTTGTACTAAATAAATTATCTGTTAGGAAAGATAATAGGGAACAGGGAAGGGATACAGCGATGGTAGTTGGGTTTAAAAATGGCTAAATAGAATAATTCAAAGAATCCCAAAGCCCAGATCCCCGACTTCTCAACAGAAGTCGGGGATCTTGTTTCTCACGAATGATTTGAAGATACTACCTGTTCCATAATATCAACAGCACGGGTGACTCCTCCTGCTTGCTTAATAGCAGTTTGTAATCTTAAAGCATTTTGTTGATAAGATTTCTGCGTCAACACTTCTTGAATAGTTTGACGCAATCTAGAAGTAGTCAAACGAGAAGTAGAAATAAATTTTCCGACACCAGTCCAAGCAATACGTGCTGCTACTCCTGGCTGGTCATTAGTGATAGGAATAGCAACTAAAGGTACACCATTCGATAAAGACTCCAAGGTCGTATTTAGTCCTGCATGGGTAATAGTTAGACTAGCTTTTTGTAGCAGTTCTAGCTGTGGTGCATATTTCACAACTAAAGGGTTTCCTGGTAAGTTTGGTAATGCTTCTGGTTCTAATCCACCACCCAGAGAAATTACTAGTTGAACATCTAATCCAACACAAGCTTTTGCTATTTTATAAAAAATATGATTAAGGCGATTTTGTAATGTCCCCATTGAAGCATAAATTAGGGGTTGATCATTCAATTTTTCAAAGGGAAAATCAACAGATTTTCTACCTGTATGGTCAAAATGAGGGCCTGTGAAATGAAGTAAACCAGTCAATTTAGGTCTTGGATATTCAAATTCTACGGGTTGCTGACTGACTATTGCTAATTTGGAGACGGAATAAAAATCATTAATATTAGAACAAGCAGGCAACTTCCATTGACGACGACATTCTGAAATAATGTCATGGATAGGTTTTGCAGAGTTAAGCATTAATTTATAACCAGCAGCGTTCCGCAGTTGCGCCCACCAAGTCGGGTTATATTTCCAAGTTGTAAACACTGGAGGAATAGAATCATCAAAACCGTTCAACAATGCAGAACAGACTGTAGCAAACGGAATATTTAAAAAGTCGGCTACAGTACTTCCTCCAAATAGACATTCATCAATTATTAGTGCTTCTATTCCTGCTTCTTTAATAACTTGTGGTGCGTCTCGCAAAAATAAGGCTGTTGTTTTTTCAGATAAACTAGTTGTGTAGCGTAAAGCAGCCAACCCATTTAGTTCTCCCAATCGTTCATAAAATTTAGCTGTTGTACCTACAGGAAACTCATAACCTGATATAGCGCGAAATTCTAAACCCGCAGCTTGAGCATAAGTTTCTGCATCCGGCATACCAAGAACAGTAACACGATGACCACGCCTTTTTAGTTCACGTCCTAAAGCAGTCATGGAATTAAGATGTCCAGTTGCAGTAGGACAAATAGTACCAAAATGAATCATACAAAATATAAGTACTAAGCTTTATATGATGTGACTCAAATTAGCAATTCATTGCTTGTTTGCATCACAAAATGCATGAACAAAATCAGTTTTATAGAAAAGTGAATAATCACGTCTATCATCCTGATTTTTTCAGAATAAAAGTGAAATACTATTTGTGCAGAACTTTGGATATATTCTGCTGATAAGTGAATTGTTGTTGCCGATAGCAGCTCTAGCAAAGATTAACAGTACTTGGTATAGTTCAAAATTTACGTACCTTGTGTTCTTTTGCTAGGCGTCATCATTATACTATGTCAATAAAGATGTAGCAAGAGTCATGTTTTCATTCGTCGTTTTGCTGTACGTACCTCATGACAGCTACTTAAGAAGTAGAAATTTGATAGCATATTTCTAAGTAAAAAATAGTTAGAGTTTATTAATAATGAGTAATGTGTTTTTTGATTTAACTCCTGAAATATCAGTTATTCTTTGTACCTATAATAGAGAAAAATACTTAAATAATTGTATTAATAGTGTTATTAATCAAACATTTAAAGATTGGGAAATGATTATAGTGGATGATGGTAGTCAAGACAATAGTTTTGAAATAGTCAATATCTATCTACAAAAATTTAGACAGATTCGTTATATCAAACATCAAAATCGGAAACTGGCCTACTCTAAAAATATCGGAATTAAAAACTCATTTGGTAAATATATAACATTCATTGATAGCGATGATGTCTACAAACCAAATCATTTAGAGTCAAGACTAGAATTTATGAAAGCGAATCCCGAAATTGATTTAATCGAAGGGGGATTTTTTACAGAAGAAGAAATTTTTGTAGCAGATTATTTTCAACCAGGGAAAACAATAAATTTGCGTGAATGTGTTCTTGGCCCAACATTTTTTGGGAAAAGACAAGTATTTTTGGAGTTACAGGGATTTGAAAATATTGCTTATGGCGAAGATACAGATTTTTGGCATCGAGCGGTAAAATTATTTAAAACTCAAAAAGTAACTCAACCAGAAACTTACGTTTATACAAGAGCTGAAACCAGTATTACCAAAAGTGTTATGGAAAAAATTTCTTCATCTAGCTAAATGCTTGGCATGAATATTATCATTTTGCTTTGGCGATCGCACATCAAAAAACTTTTTCACCAATTAACCAGCTATACTAGGCAAGCTCTCGTTTTGGGAGCTATCCTGAGTTTGTGTCTGGTATTATCTAGCTGTCAAAAACCAGCACCAAAAGACACTGGAGTCATTCATCTGACATTATGGCAATCAATCAATCCGCCTACAAATCGCGATGTTTTTCAAAAGCTGGTAAATAAATTTAATCAGACTCATACTACTATCAAAGTCGAATCTGTCTATGCAGAGGGATTACCAAAAGTATTAACAGCAGTTGTTGGTAATGTTCCTCCAGATATTTTGACATTCTACCCCCAAGTTACAGGTCAGTTTGTAGAATTAGGAGCAATTCAACCTTTAGATGAATGGCTGGAAAAATCGCCTATAAAGTCAGAAGTTTACCCCAGTTTATTTGAAGAATTGCGCTTAGATAATCAAACCTGGTCAATCCCTTTATATACCAGCAATATGGGGATTTTTTATCGACCAGATTTATTTAAAGCTGCGGGAATAACTGAACTACCAAAAACTTGGGAAGAGTTACGCCAAGTTGCGAAAAAATTAACTATAGATCGTAATGGTGACAAACGCCCCGAACAATACGGAATGTTATTACCCTTGGGAAAGGGAGAATGGACTGTATTTAGCTGGTTTCCCTTTTTATTAGGTGCGGGGGGAGAGATTGTCAAAGATAATCAACCAGATTTGCTGAACAAAGGAGCGATCGCAGCTTTACAATTGTGGCAAGATTTAATCAAAGATGGTTCAGCCAAATTATCTGCACCAGAACGCGGTTATGAGGAAGATAATTTTATCGCTGGTAAAGTGGCGATGCAGATTACTGGCCCTTGGACTTATATCATGAAGTCTAATGTCGATTTTGATGTATTCCCCATACCTGGAGAAGTTGAACAAGCTACAGTCACAGGTACGGGGAATATGTTTGTCATGAAAACTACGCCAGAAAGAGAGCAAGCAGCATTCAAGTTTTTAGAATACGTTTTGAGTGAAGAATTTCAAACTGAGTGGAGTATTGGCACGGGTTTTTTACCCGTGAACATTAAATCTGCTCAAAGTCAAGCTTTTCAAGAATTTATCAGCCAAAAACCAGTGTTAAAAATGTTTTTAGAGCAAGTATCTGTAGCACGCGCTCGACCGATTATTGCTGGTTATAGCCGTCTTTCTGATAGTTTAGGGAGAGCAATTGAGGCTACTTTATTAGGTGAATCTCCTGAAAAAGCTCTCAAAACTGCTCAAGAACGTTTAGATATGATTTGGGGAAAGTGAGAGATTGGGGATTGGACAACAAGTTCTTAATTTTGAATTTTGTAGACGCGTAGCGGCTTCCGCAGTAGTAGTTTTGTAGGGTGTGTTGTCGCGCAGCGCAACGCACCATCCGGTGGTTTTCGGTGCGTTAGGACGTTCCGTCCATAACGCACCCTACCAAATTCAAGGCGATCGCACTTTTTACAGCTGAATCGTTAATTTTTACCTATGTTTTTCAATATTTGACTGTGCGGTGTTGATTAAATATATTAGCTAAGTATTTTTAATTATGAGCAGTGCATCTGGACTATCAGTTACAAAGCCTGTTGCAGCCTGGAATAAGTCGATTAAGGCGGACTTTAAAGAACTCTTCAAATCATTAGGCAAAGCAGCGATTAATACTGCTTTAGGTAAATGGGATAGTGTAGCCACCGATGTTGTAGACGGTGCAGCAGCACTTGGTTTGGCAGAAACACCAGAAGAAATTGCTTGGTTACTGATTTACCGTTCTTTGATTCAAGCAATGGCCAGCTTGGTAGAGGGTAATAAAGAATTACTGGTCGAGAAACCAAACATTGATGAAATTGAGGTTATTTGTAATCATCGCTTAGACCTCTCCTTGGAAAATATGGAGTTGCGTATTGATCAGGAATTTTTTCGGCGTCCAAAAAATTTGCCCATAGTCGAAGGAATAAAAACTCCTTTTGCTCAATGGATAGAAGGTTTTGGTGTAAGTAAAGCACAAGCAGAAACAATTAGTCATCGCCTACCCACCTATTTTGTATTTGCGCTGCATGAAGAATGGGCAAAACATCCAGATAAATATGCCTGTTTAAAAGAGGAACTCGATACCCCCTTTATTCAAGCCAACGAACGGGAACAAGCATGGCTGCGTTATGGTGCTTGGCTGCAAAAACAGGTAGAAGAACCGATGTTTTTGGAACCTTTTGGTTTAAAACAGGTGTACGTTCCCTTGCGTGCTTACTATCAGCGTCAAGTTGCAGGTCAAAAAGCAAAAGAATTAGAATACCGACTCAAAGATGATAAACAATATGAGCGGGTTGTTGTTAACTTACAGACTCAACTAGAAACTTGGTTAAATAAAGCTGAACGTAACGACGCTATCCGGGTGATCAGTGGCGGCCCTGGTAGCGGTAAATCTTCTTTTGCCAAAATCTTTGCAGCGAACCAAGCAGAAAAAGGAGAAATTAGAGTCTTATTTATCCCATTGCATCAATTTAATCCTTCAGATGATTTAGTCGATGCGATCGGCAAGTTTATCAACTCAGATATTTACGGTATTTTACCTCCTAATCCCCTGTGTTTAGACAATGTTGAATCACGTTTACTAATTATTTTTGATGGCTTAGATGAATTAGCTATGCAGGGCAAAGTAGCAGCAGAAGTTGCTCAACAATTTGTCCGGTAAGTACAAAGAAAAGTAGATAGGTATAATTCGCATGAAACTCGTTTACAAGTCTTGATCAGTGGTCGGGAATTAGTAGTGCAGTCAAATAGCAGTGAGTTTCGTCAACCAGAAGAAATCTTACATATTCTGCCTTATTTTCTTACTAAATATGAAACAAAAAATAGAAATTACATTGATTCAGAAAACTTATTAGCACAGGATCAGCGCCAATTGTGGTGGCAGAATTATGGCAAGGCTAAAGGTGATCATTATTCGGGTTTACCATCAGAATTAAACCAAGGTAATCTCACAGAAATTACTGCTCAACCTTTATTGAATTACTTGGTAGCTTTAAGTTTTGGGCGGGGAGAAGTTAATTTTTCACAAGACAGCAACTTGAATACTATTTATGCTGATTTGTTGAAAGCAGTTTATAAACGTGGTTGGACAGGTTATCAACATCCATCAATTCAAGGAATTCAGGAAAGAGATTTTGTCCGAATTTTGGAAGAAATTGCTCTCGCCTCCTGGCATGGGGATGGACGAACAACAACAGTTATAAATATTGAATCCCATTGTGACAACAGTGGTTTAAAACGACTGTTAGAAAATTTCCAGGAAGGAGCAAAATTAGGCGTTACTCGTCTTTTAACTGCTTTTTATTTTCGGCACAGTGAGTTAAATGGAGGTGAAAAAACCTTTGAATTTACTCACAAGAGTTTTGGTGAATATCTAACAGCTAGACGCATAGTGCGTGGAGTTAAACGCATCCATGAAGAACTAGAAGATAGACAGAAGAACTTAGATAAAGGTTGGGATGAAAAAGAAGCTTTAGTACATTGGGCAATTCTGTGTGGTTCATCTCCTATGGATGAGTATCTTTTTAATTTTGTAGTAAATGAAATGGGTTTGCAAGATAAAACCGATGTCGCAAGTTGGCAAAAAACCCTATGTAAATTGATTCGTTTCATGCTGCGTTATGGAATGCCAATGGAAAAATTGAACTTACCCACTTTTCACCAAGCCAATCAACAAGCACGTAATGCAGAAGAAGCATTATTAGCAGTGTTAAATGCCTGCGCCAGAATAACGCGAAATATTTCTCAAGTTGAATGGCCTTCTCCAGAAGCTTTTGGTACTTGGATTTCTAGGCTGCAAAGACAAAGACTGAATGAGGTATTTTGCTTAGATTGCTTAAGTTTTTTAGGTTTGCAAAACTGCATTTTAATCTTCAAAGATTTTTATCATGCGAACCTTAAAGGGGCAAACCTTAAAGAGGCGAACCTTGAACGGGCGAACCTTAAAGGGGCGAACCTTGAACGGGTGAACCTTGAACGGGCGAACCTTAGATGGGCGAACCTTGAACGGGTGAACCTTGAACGTGCGAACCTTGAACGTGCGAACCTTGAACGGGCGAACCTTGAACGTGCGAACCTTGAACAGGTGAACCTTGAACGGGCGAACCTTGAACGGGCGAAACTTGAAGGGGCGAACCTTGAACGGGCGAACCTTCAAAGGGCGAACCTTGGAGGGGCGAACCTTCAAAGGGCGAATCTTAGAGGGGCGAATCTTAGAGGGGCGAACCTTAGATGGGCGAAGCTTGAAGAGGCGAAGCTTGAAGAGGCGAAGCTTGAAGGGGCGAAGCTTAGATGGGCGAAGCTTGAAGGGGCGAAGCTTGAAGGGGCGAACCTTAGAGGGGTGAAGCTTGAAGGAGCGAACGTTAAAGGAACTATTCTTGAGAGCAAAGACTCAAACAACTTGGATCAACATTCAGGTGTGATGAGTTTAATGATTGTGAAATCAAGTAGCCTGTGTTGCTGGTAGTTTATAGGTTTTGTTTTTCAGTGTGTCAAGATAAACAGTCGGAAAATGGAGCCTCGAAGCCCTTGGTATCTCTTCTAAAAAACATTTCTGTTTCTTTACCAGCTTGAAACCTCACAAGTGTAGTTAATTTCTCGATAATTATCGTTATTAACTTAAAACTTCGAGCTTTGAGCTTGGATGTTGCAGTGTAAAGCTTGACATTCCGAGTTCAAAGCTGAAATTTTGGAGTTCTGAGGCTAAAGTTCCAAGTTTTGAACTCGAATACACATTTAGAAACGCGTCGGGTTTAGCATCTTTTGGTAGAACCTGGAGCTTTTGGAAGATAATCCCGTTCCTCGATCCCTTATCCCCTTTCTACTCCCAATCTATCCAAGACAAAAGCATATTCAAAAGCAAGTTCCTTGAGACTTTCGTAACGTCCAGATGCACCACTGTGTCCTGCATCCATATTAGTTTTCAGCAGGAGAATGTTGTCATCTGTTTTGAGTTCTCGGAGTTTTGCTGTCCATTTTGCAGGTTCCCAATATTTCACGCGAGCATCATTTAAACCTGCTGTAATTAACATATCTGGGTAATTTTTTGCCTCGACATTATCGTAGGGCGAGTAGGATTTCATGTAGTCGTAATAGACTTTATCGTTGGGATTTCCCCATTCTTCCCATTCCATGGCTGATAAAGGTAGGGAAGTATCAAGTATGGTTGTGACTACATCTACAAAAGGTACATCCGCAACTACAACTTTAAACAAATCAGGGCGCATATTGACTACTGCTCCCATCAATAAACCACCAGCACTACCGCCAGAAATAGTAAGTGAATTATTTGTTGTCCAGCCTTGGGAAATGAGATATTCTGCACAGGCAATAAAATCTGTAAAGGTGTTTTTTTTGTGCAAGAATTTGCCATCTTCATACCATTTGCGCCCCATTTCTGCACCGCCACGAATATGAGCGATCGCAAATACAATTCCCCGATCTAATAAAGATAGTCGAGATGAAGAAAAATATGCGGAAGAATTTACTCCGTAAGCACCATAGCCTGTCAAATATAAAGGATTTGTGCCATCTTTTTTAATTCCCTTTTTATAAACAATAGATATGGGAATTTGTGTACCATCAGGAGCTACAGCCATCAATTTTTCACTGTTATACAGAGTTCTGTCATAGCCTCCTAAAACTTCTGTTTCTTTCTTCAATTCCCGCTCATGTGTTTCTAAATCGTAATCAAATACAGATGGTGGCGTAATCAAAGAAGTGTAGTGTATCCGCAAAGTTGTGGTGTCAAATTCTGGATTACTACCTTCAAAAAACGAGTAGGTTGGTTCGGGAAAAGTAATATTATGTTCTTTGCTATTTGTGAGGTTTTGTACCCTCGCAACTGGTAATCCATCTTGACGTTCGTAAATCACCAAGTAATTAGCAAACAAACTAATTCCTGATAACATCACATCTTCTCGATGAGGAATAATAGTTTGCCAATTTTCTTTACTAGTTGCATTTACAGGAGTTTTCATTAACTTAAAGTTAATTGCTTGCTCATTTGTGACTATATAAAAATAATCACTATGATGATCAATGTCGTATTCTATTCCTGTAGTGCGAGGATGAAATAACTGAAATTTGCCCGTAGGATGATTAGCGTCTAAATAGTGGATTTCTGAAGTGATTTGACTCCCCAAAATCAACAAAATATAAGCTTGGCTACGAGTTTTGCCCACTCCTAAATAATAAGTATCATCCGGTTCATGATAGATCAAAATATCTTCATTAGCATCTGTTGCTAATGTATGGCGAAATAACTGATATGGACGATTAGCAGCATCTAATTTCGTATAAAATACCGTTTGATTGTCATTCGCCCAGGCAAAGGAAAAATAAGTATCAGAGATACTTTCAGGATAAAGTTGACGAGTATTTAAATCCAAAAAAAACAGCGTATATCTTTCCGAACCCGTCGTATCTACTGAATAAGCCAAAATTTGATGATTGGGGCTAACTTGTAGAACTCCGATGCTGAAAAAATCGTGGTCTTTAGCCAGTTCATTTTGGTCTAGTAATATTTCTTCAGAAGCATCAAGACTGCCTTTTTTACGACAATAAATTGGATAGGCTTTACCTTCTTCTGTGCGCGAATAATAATAATATTCATCTTTACGATAAGGCACAGAAAGATCTGTTTCCTTAATTCGAGACAGCATTTCTTCGTATAGCTGTGTTTGGAAAGCTTCCGTGTGCTGCATCTTGGCTTGAGTGTAAGCATTTTCTGCTTCCAGGTAAGCCATTGTTTTCGGAGCTTCGCGATCGCGCATCCAAAAGTAATTATCTATCCGCTTGTCGCCGTGTAACTCTAACACCTGCGGTTGTTTTTCAGCGACGGGTGGAGTAACTGTCGGATGTGAGGAGTCAATTTTGTTCATATTAATCACCTAATTTTGCTGCAACTAGCTTGAAAATGGGTGTGGGGATGTAAGGGTGTAGGGGTGTAAGAAGAGTCATATTTTTATTCACCCTGGTATACACAGTCGATGGAGGCTACTTTGATGCAATGATACGGTGGGAGTAAATTTTCAACCTGCAAAAGCCGATGGCTGGAATCACTCCCAATATAATTGCCGTCAATGCTTGTCCACTTAAATACAATATCTGAGCGCGACTGACTTCTGGAATTAGGTCTTGTAAACAAGAAAGCAGCCACACGAAGATACTGATGCACAAATACGAAAATGAAGGTAGAAAATTCCACCACCAAGCACCTACTGTATGCCACCGTAATACTAGCCACTGAAGAAATCCTAGCCAAATTCCAGACAATACATAGGAGAGGGTTGATAAACCTCCAAAAAATATTACATCCTCAAAAGATAAAGTTTTATTCAAAGAGTCAGCTATTGATGAAATATAGTTAATCCACGCTGTAGAGACATGATTAGCAACCAACCAACCAATGCTGGTAACAAGCACCCACAACCACCATGCAGATAAATATCGGCGCAAGACGAGTGCTTGATCGGCGGCGAAAATGATTGCAAAAACAACACTACTTATAAATTTTACCAATCCATACCATGAAGGTTGTTGTTGGAGTACAGCAGGCGGGAGGGTTTGCAGAAGATATTTTTCTAAGGCAATACTAGTAATTCCTCCTACAACCCATCCGGTGAAAGTCATCACGGTAAATTGGAGAAAAAATTTACGTCGCTGCGATCGCGGTATTAAAAGTCTCTGTAATTTCCCATTACTAGAGATAGAAGCCTCTCCAGAAGGTATATTCGATTGTGTTTGCATCCGTCTTTAAGTAAAAATCTTTACGATAATAACGAAATACTGAAATAAGAATAAAGCAAAAATGTAAATATTGTGGATCGGGGATTGGGGATTGGGGATTGGGGATCGGGGATCGGGAGAAAAAAGTCAAAATTCAAAATTAAGAAATTTTTGACTTTTGACTTTTGATTTGTTTTGTCCCCCTTATCTCCCGTGTCCCCCTTATCCCCAATCCCCAACTCGCCTGAAAAACCGCAAAGCAGAATGATAAGCTAAACAATGACATAAATAAAGAGTTTAGGATGAGTTGTTAATGGGTATTTCCTCTAGTGATCCTCTTCTCCTCAGAGCAGCTCGTGGTGAAGTTGTAGATCGTCCGCCGGTATGGATGATGCGACAAGCGGGACGATATATGAAAGCTTATCGGGATTTAAGGGAGAAATACCCTTCGTTTCGTGAACGATCTGAAATTCCAGAAGTTGCGATCGAAGTTTCTTTGCAACCCTGGCGGGCTTTTCAACCGGATGGTGTAATTCTATTTTCTGATATCGTGACACCATTGCCTGGTTTGGGCATAGATATGGATATTGCGGAAGGTAAAGGGCCAATTATTCAATCTCCCATCCGCACCCAAGCACAAGTTGACAACCTGCTTCCCTTAGAACCAGAAAAATCTCTGCCGTTTATCAAAACTATATTGCAAGCACTGCGCCAAGAAGTGGGTAATAAATCAACGGTGTTGGGGTTTGTCGGTGCGCCGTGGACTCTAGCAGCTTACGCTGTAGAAGGAAAAGGTTCTAAAACCTATTCCATTATTAAAAATATGGCGTTTTCTGATCCAACAGTTTTGCATCAGTTTTTAGAAAAACTCTCCGATGCGATCGCCACTTACGTCCGGTATCAAATTGACTGTGGCGCCCAAGTTGTGCAAATGTTTGATTCTTGGGCAGGACAATTAAGTCCCCAAGATTACGAAACTTTTGCTTTACCTTATCAGCAAAAAGTTTTCCAAAAAGTTAAGGAAACTCATCCAGATACACCCCTAATTCTTTTAGTTAGTGGTAGTGCAGGTTTGCTAGAAAGAATGGCAAAATCCGGTGCGGATATTATTACTGTAGACTGGACAGTAGACATGGCAGATGCACGCGCCAGATTGGGCAAACACATGAAGGTGCAAGGTAATCTTGATCCTGGTGTATTGTTTGGATCTAAGGAATTTATTCGCGATCGCGTCATCGATACAGTTCGCAAAGCCGGTAACTGGGGTCACATCCTTAACCTTGGACACGGTGTTCTCCCTGAAACCCCTGAAGAAAATGTCGCCTTCTTCTTTGAAACAGCCAAGCAACTTAATGCAGTTAGTTGTTAGGTTTTGGTTGTTGGTTGTTGGTTGTTGGGTGTTGGTTATTCGGAAACAAATAACCCTTAATCAACAACTATATCCAGTAAAATTCAAACAACAGACAACCAGCAACAAATAACAAATTTAGTATGACCAAAAAGCGAATTTTTGTGACCGGTGCAAGTGGCTGTATTGGTCACTATCTTAGTGAAACATTAATTCAAGACACAGACCACGAGCTATTTCTGCTGGTAAGAAACCCAGAGAAATTAAAAGTAGATACACAAGTGCGTCCTAATGTCAATGTCTTGCAAGGTGATATGCAAGACATTCGGCATTTTGCGGGCTTGCTGAAAACAATAGATGTTGCAGTATTAACGGCTACGGCGTGGGGTGGGGCGGGGACTTTTGATATTAATGTCGTCAAAACTCTAGAATTAGTGAATTATTTAGATCCAGCTATCTGTGAACAGGTAATTTATTTTTCGACTGCTAGTGTTTTAGATAACAAGAACCAACCACTAAAAGCAGCAGGAGAACTGGGTACAGATTATATCCGCTCTAAATACGATTGCTTACAGAAAATCAGCAACTTAGCGATCGCACCTAAAATCACTGAAGTTTTCCCCACATTAGTTTTGGGCGGCGACAGCAATAAACCCTATTCACATCTAACACCTGGTATTCCTGAAGTTACAAAATATATAGATTACATTCGTTGTTTACAAGCAGACGGTAGCTTTCACTTTATTCATGCACGAGACATTGCCACAGTCATACGATATTTAATCGACAATCCACCTCAAGAAAATGAAAGTAGGCAATTAGTTTTAGGTCAAGCACCGTTAACTGTAAACCAAGCGATCGAAGAATTGTGTGCTTATCTTGGTAAAAAAATTGGCTTTCGTATCCCCCTGTCTTTCTCATTAGCTAACCTATTAATAGTCTTGTTTCGTATTCGGATGGCAGCTTGGGATAGATTTTGTATGAACTATCGGCATTTTACTTATCATCAGTTCGTGAATCCTGATAGTTTTGGCTTACCAAATTACTGTGCCACTATTAGCGATGTTTTACGAATTAGTGGTGTGCAAGGTTGTCGGTAAATTTTGGCAAATCATATTTTGTGTTTGAGAAATCGAACACTAAATAAACACGGATTGCCCACAACAAAGCCATAATCGTATCGATGAATAAATTTGTCGATAATTCCAAATATTTAAGAAAATTTGCTGAAAGTTGCTCATTACCCTAGCGTGGGAAAATCAGTATATAAGATCTAGAGAGGAAAACGCTATAGTATGCATTTGAGTGAAATTACCCATCCCAACCAGTTGCACGGTTTATCAATTCGCCAGTTGCAACAAATTGCCCGTCAAATTCGGGATAAGCATCTGCAAACCGTAGCAGCAACTGGAGGGCATCTAGGGCCAGGGTTGGGTGTTGTAGAGTTAACCTTGGGTCTGTATCAAACACTAGACTTAGATCGCGACAAGGTAATTTGGGATGTCGGACATCAAGCATATCCCCACAAACTGATTACAGGACGCTACAGTGATTTTGATACTCTACGTCAAAAAGATGGAATTGCTGGTTATCTCAAGCGCTGTGAAAGTAAGTTCGATCATTTTGGCGCTGGACACGCTTCTACCAGTATTTCCGCAGCTTTGGGTATGGCTTTAGCAAGAGATGCTAAAGGAGAAAAATTTAAAGTCGCTGCTATTATCGGTGATGGGGCGTTGACTGGCGGTATGGCATTGGAAGCCATCAACCATGCTGGACACCTACCTAAAACAAATTTATTAGTTGTCCTCAATGACAACGAAATGTCCATATCTCCCAACGTTGGCGCAATTCCCCGCTACCTCAACAAAATGCGTCTTAGCGGCCCGGTGCAATTTTTCAAAGATAGTTTTGAGGAACAATTTAAGCAAATTCCTTTTGTCGGTGAGTCTCTGTCCCCAGAACTAGAACGCATCAAAGAAGGAATGAAACGCCTAGCAGTGCCAAAAGTGGGTGCAGTTTTTGAAGAACTTGGCTTTACCTATATGGGGCCAGTGGATGGGCATAATTTAGAAGAACTGATTGCTACTTTCCAACAAGCGCATCAAATTGTCGGGCCTGTGTTAGTGCATGTATCAACAACGAAGGGCAAAGGTTATGAAATTGCCGAACAAGACCAAGTTGGTTATCATGCCCAAAGCCCCTTCAACTTGTCTACTGGTAAAGCTGTTCCCTCTACTAAACCTAAACCCCCTGCTTACTCAAAAGTATTTGCACATACTTTAGTCAAACTCGCCGAACAAAACCCAAAAATCATCGGTATTACGGCTGCAATGGCGACGGGAACAGGCTTGGACAAATTACAAGCCAAGCTACCTAATCAATATATAGATGTAGGTATTGCTGAACAACATGCCGTTACGTTGGCTGCTGGGCTAGCTGCTGAAGGTATGCGTCCTGTGGCTGCGATTTATTCCACCTTCTTGCAACGTGCCTTCGATCAAATCATCCACGACGTTTGCATCCAAAACTTACCCGTTTTCTTCTGTTTGGATCGTGCTGGAATAGTTGGTGCTGATGGCCCTACCCACCAAGGGATGTACGATATTGCCTATCTGCGCTGTATTCCCAACATGGTACTAATGGCACCCAAAGACGAAGCCGAACTCCAGCGCATGATTGTTACAGGCGTGAATCATACTAGTGGGCCAATTGCCATGCGTTTTCCTCGTGGTAATGGCTATGGTGTACCGTTGATGGAAGAAGGTTGGGAACCTTTGGAAATTGGAAAAGCCGAAATTCTTCGTCAAGGAGATGATTTACTCATCTTGGGTTATGGCACAATGGTAAATCCAGCGATGCAAGTAGCTGAAATTCTCAGCGAACATGGCATAGAAGCAACTGTCGTAAATGCCCGTTTTGTCAAGCCTCTCGATACAGAATTAATTTTCCCCCTCGCCCAAACAATCGGACGTGTTGTCACCTTAGAGGAAGGCTGTCTGATGGGTGGCTTTGGTTCCGCAGTCGCCGAAGCACTCTTAGATGCTGATATTGTGGTACCGATCAAGCGGATTGGTGTCCCAGATATACTAGTAGATCATGCAGAACCAAATCAATCGAAAGCAGAATTAGGTTTAACAAGTCCACAAATTGCTGAAAAGGTTTTACAAGCTTTCTTTAGTCAGCCAAAATCCGCAGTAGTGTAATAGAATTAACCACAAATACACAAGTAAAGAAGGGAAAAGGAAAAGGGTAAAAGAAAAATAATTTTAGCTTTTACCCCTTAACCTTTTCTCTTTGCTTTTATCCTTTGCCTAATTTATTGTCTTGGTGGTTCCCAATTAATTTTCAAAGAATATGATGTTTCAAAATAACCAAGTATATCCCGTGATCTGGCACAACGACTTGGTTTCGCTGATTGACCAAACTCGTCTGCCAAATGAGTATGCATTTGTAGAAATTAGTCGTAGTGAAGACATGGCAGTTGCCATCAAAACCATGATTGTTCGGGGTGCGCCTGCGATTGGTGTTGCTGCTGCTTATGGAATCTATCTTGGTGCTAGAGAAATTCACACAGATAATCGGGATGAGTTTTTAAATCACCTGGAAAATGTTGCCGAAATGCTACGTTCTACCCGTCCCACGGCAGTAAATCTGTTCTGGGCAATCTCCCGTATGATGAAAGTAGCATATGAAACTATTGGCACAGTCGATGAGATTAGAAAAACTCTCTTCCAAACAGCCCAAAATATCAATGCTGAAGATTTGCAAACCTGCCAAGACATAGGTGACAACGGCTTAAAAGCCTTACCTACCCAACCAGAACAACTGACCTTACTGACTCACTGTAACGCTGGAGCATTAGCAACCGCAGGTTACGGTACTGCCTTGGGTGTGGTGCGTTCTGCTTGGCGAGAAGGACGTTTGGCACGAGTATTTGCCGATGAAACCAGACCAAGATTGCAAGGTGCAAAACTGACGGCTTGGGAATGTGTACAAGAAGGCATACCCGTGACGGTAATTACTGATAGTATGGCTGCCCACTGCATGAAACAAGGATTAATTCATGCCGTAGTTGTGGGTGCTGACAGAATTGCTGCTAATGGAGATACTGCCAACAAAATTGGAACGTATAGTTTAGCACTAGTATCCAAGGCGCATAATATTCCCTTTTTTGTTGCCGCACCCCTATCTACAATTGATTTTGACTTAACTGATGGTAGTCAAATCCCGATTGAAGAACGCCACCCAGGGGAAATATATCAAATCGGTGATACTATTTTGACACCTGATGGTGTGGAATTCTACAATCCTGCTTTTGATGTCACCCCAGCAGACTTAATTACAGCGATTATTACCGAGAATGGTGTATTTGCTCCCAGTGATTTAAAACACTTAGAAGCAAAAAAAGTAGCTTAGGGACTTCCAGAGAAAATCGGCGTTACAGGGGACAAGGGAGATTTAATCACAACAAAAGCGATCGCTTCTTGCTACTAGCGATGTTAGATGCAGGCGATCGCTTGTTTATTGTCAAGTTTTCAATAAATGCGCCAATTTCTAGAAGCTGACCTTACAGCTTTTTCGTCATAAATACACTATTCGGGTCATCAATGTAGTCAGCGAAGGGGCCTCGGTACTCGAATCCATACCGTGTGTACAAAGCTCGTGCGGGTGCGAACTCACTAAAAGACCCTGTTTCCAAATTCAAGCAATCGTAACCACGTCGTTTGGCTTCTTTGATGATGTGTTCCAGAATCTGAGAGGCGACACCCTTACGGCGGTGAGGCTTGGCGGTACGCATTGATTTGACTTCACCACTTCTTGAATCTAGTTCTTTGAGGGCGCCGCATCCGAGTAATTCCGAGCCTTCCCAAGCCGACCAAAAAGTAATATCGGGCGATCGCAATGCCTCTAAATCAAGAGCATGAACACTTTCGGGTGGCGTAATTTCATACATATTTTCGAGATGTTCCCGCAGAAGGTCAGCGATCTTTTTACCTGTCAGGTCATCTTCGCGAATTTGCAATCGACTCATCTCCCTAATGTGCTAAGGAATCGCATTCTACCAAAACACCATCAACGCTTAGGTAAAAACCATAAGTATTCATCAATCTACATCAATATTCGCTATAAAAACAGCTATTTAGTCAACGCCAAAAATTTTGTTGGCATAATACTTCGCCTCTGATGCGTCTATTACATCTAAGATAAATTTGTAAAGACGCTCACTTTCAATGGAGCATGACTATAACACAGTTAAATAACCGCTATAAAGTTATCGAAGTACTTGCTGCTGGTGGGTTTGGCGAAACCTTCTTAGCAGAAGATACCCATATGCCTTCTCGACGTCGCTGTGTGATTAAGCAACTCAAACCAGTGACAAACGACCCGCAAACCTACAAAATGATCCAACAACGGTTTGAACGGGAAGCAGCTACTTTGGAGTTTTTGGGTGAAGGTAGTGACCAAATACCCAAACTCTATGCTTATTTTTCTGAAGATGGACAATTTTATCTTGTCCAAGAATGGATTCAAGGTCAAACACTAACAAACCTTGTCGAAGCGCAAGGACCAGTCAGTGAAAATACAGTCAGAGAAATATTATTAAATCTTTTATCAGTCTTAAATTATGTCCATAGTAAAGGCATAATTCATCGGGATATCAAGCCTGATAATATTATTCTTCGCATTAGCAATAATCAGCCTGTATTAATTGATTTTGGTGCAGTCAAAGAAACCATACGTTCGATCGCTGCAACACCAGGTTATCTTACTCAATCTCTGGTGATTGGCACACCAGGGTATATGCCTAGTGAACAAGTTGTAGGACGCCCAGTCTATTGTACTGATATTTATAGCTTAGGTTTGACAGCAATTTATCTGTTGACAGGTAAGCCGCCACACGAGCTACCAACTAACCAACAAACAGGGGAGGTAATTTGGCAGGATTTTGCCCCTGGGGTATCGCCAGAATTAGCAATGATCCTTAAACAAGCAACTCAGCCTCAAGCAAGCGATCGCTTCTCGACTGCTAGCAAAATGTTATATGCTTTGCAATCTGCAAATACTCTTCCCCCAAAACCATCATATTCAACAACTCAATCCACAGTTGCCCTGTCCCCTGCGGTTGCACATACGCAAGTAACTCAACCTTTCGTTTCTGCACAAAAGTCGGCTTTTATAAGAGCGTCTTCCAGTTCTAGTAATTGGCAAAAACCTGCGATGGTTTTTGGTAGTTTGGTTTTCGGTGGTTTGATTGCTGGGATTGCGATCGCGAATATGACTCGCCAACCACAGCTAGAAGCTACTATTGATACAAGTTCGACAGCAGAAACCACACAAGCACCTACTACTAATACACCATCATCTGTAGTTCCCACCACCGAACCTGCCAACACACCTGTTGTTTCTCAGTCTCCTTTTATACCTGCTTCTCCACAGCAACCAGAAGCTTCTACTCCTAATACACCTCCAGTTGTATCTGCACCGCAGCAACAACCATCTACAGTTACACCAGTTGCACCAACAGCACCGCCAGAAGATTCTCAAACCGCAGCAGTCCCCACACCAGAACAGCAACAACCTGCTGAAAATCCTACTCCTGAGACACCAACACCACCCCCACCGCAGGAAAATCAACCAAAAGTTGCTACTGCACCTACTAGTAATATAAGCGTTCCAGCTTATCCCACAGGTACTTCGGAAAATACTGTGAAAACCTCACTGGGAAAACCTGCTAAAGTTTCCAGAGGTTTATGGAATACCCGCGCTTATCTTTATCGCTTACATCCAAATCAGGTTGATCTTGGTTATTTATTTGACCGGAAATCAGGAGCGTTACGGCAAACAGAAGTATCCTTTGCTCAATCTGTTTCACCGCAGGTGATGCAATCAACTTTGCAAGGAATGCTGGGGGGAAGTGCTTCTGGTGAAATTAATCAAGCACTGCAACGAGTCTATCAGCGTCAAATTAACCAATACTCTTTTAGTGCTGGGGGAGTAAAAGGTGTGATTCAACGCAACTCAGAAGATAAAATTTATATTGGCATTTGGGATGCAGATTTGCATTAAAAAAAAGCCCACACAAGCGGGCTTTATAGACGCTTTAGCGGCTTCCCTAGTTAACTTTTAATTTGTGCCGACCACTTAACTATTGAATTACCTTCCTTACTAATTCTGGAATTATGGAAGGGCGTTCCGCTACTGGGACTTTGACTTCTGAAAATGCAGCTAATTTGCTTTTTACCGTACCAAAGTCTGGATGACGTCCAATCACTGCTGCTAATGTCCCGGTTTGACGCCAATGTTTTGCTGGTGGTGCATGTGTACCTGCAATATAGGCAATAACTGGTTTATCAATTGCTTCAGCAATGTAGCGTGCTGCTGCTTCTTCTCGTCCTCCACCGGGTTGACCAACCAATACGATCGCCTCTGTGGTGTCATCCTCATCAAAAATTTGCAGCCATTGAATAAACGATGAACCAACGATCGCATCACTCCCAATACTGACACTGATTGATTGTCCCAGATTTGCTGTAGTTAGTTCTCTGGCTACTTCATAGGTCAGGGTAGTGCTACGACTAATAATTCCTACTCGACCAGGTGTATAAAATTCACTTGGTTGAGTACCTAAAAGAATTCGACCTGGAACAATAATGCCTGGGCTATTCGGTCCGACTACTAGTGTTTCTGTGGCTTCAGCTTTACGTAGTAACTGCACCATATCTAATGGTGGTACGCCAGGAGAGATGATGATAATTTGGCGAATGCCAGATGCGATCGCTTCCAAAGCCGCATCTAAAACTTCATAAGCGTTTACACTGATAATACTAGTATCAATTAGTCCGTATTTATCTACAACTTCTTCAACAAGATCAAACACTGGTAGACTATGTATTTTTTGACCACCACATCCAGGTTTTACACCTGCTACCAAATTAGTGCCATAATCTACCATTTGGGCAATATGAGTGGGCGATATAAATTCACTGAAGCCTTGGATTATAACTTTGCTGTCTGGCGTTAAGTTCATAAAAAACACATTCGTTCATGAAGGCACAAGGCACAAAGCAGTCCCGATGAAACAAGTTTTACCACCAAAGATAAAAGAGGTTTTTTCTCTTATACCCCTACACCCCTACACCACGGACTTCCTTAGCCGGAGGAAACCTCCCGCTCCAGTCCTCCCCATACCCTCTTTCAAGTCACAAGGAAACATGATCAAAGTTTTCTGTGAGCAGTTGCTTTGGCAAGATTTACTGCTTGTGCTACTGCCTCATCTAAATTTTCTACTACCACTATAGATGCATCGCTGGGAACTTTTAATGTTGTTAAATATTTTCTGGCTGGATTAAATTCAGAACCCGCCAGACGAACAACTAAGCGTGGTAAGTTGGTTTCGCGTCGGCTTTTGTTACCGTTAGAACGTAAAGTCTGGTTTTTAATTTCGTTTTTATGATGCTGTACAAAATCAGCAATTACTTCTGCGACTTCTTCACTTTGAGGGACACTACCTAGAAAGTTGATCAGTATAACTTGAATACTTTTATCAGCAGCCAAAATATTTATGGCTCTATCTAGGCGATCGCGAAAGGTACTCGGTGAAGTATCTGTGGGGAAAGCGTGGCGTAAATTCAAACAAACACCAGGTTTACCGCCAGCATTGACTACTAAATCTAAAGTTGCTAATACCGAACCAGTACCATTGCCTAAGATGCCGATTTTACCGTGTAGTTCTACTGCATCCCATTCACTTAATCTCTTGTTAAACTCTACACTGCTATGACGATGGGTAATTTTTCTCGCCATCTCAACAATATCTGGGTGACGAGCGATCGCTCTTTCGTTAACATTGACACTACCATTGAGAGCCATCACTTGCCCAGAAGCATCTACTCCCAAAGGATTAATTTCTACTAAATCTAAATCTTTTTCTATAAACAACTGGTACATTTTCTCAACAATTATGCTGACAGACTGCATTAATGCACCTTGTAATCCCATTTTTAAAGCCAGACGTCGCGCATAAAATGGGGAAAATTCTTGTTCCACTACCACATGCTGCATTTTTTTGCCAGCAGATTCCCAATCAATATCTGCTTCTTTACAACCTAAAAGTATCGGTCGGCAAACCGCTGTATCTAAAACTACCGCCAAAAAAAATTCTTGCTTCGCATTATACTTAGCTTCCGCTAATAATACTTCTGGTAATTCGCCTAATATTGGCAAATTAAAAATATTTTGGGCGGCGGCGATCGCATCTATAGTTGTTTCAGCAAATCTGACTCCACCTGCCTTTGCCCTCTCTCCTGCATGTACCTGAGATTTCAGTACAATTGGGTATTTTATTTTTAATCTTTTTAAATCCGTGGGATGGTCAATTTTTTGAGAAGGCAATACAGGAATGCCTATTGTCCGAAACCACTCTTTAACTTGATACTCTAGCAATTCCATTGACACACCTTATCTCTAGCCATTTTTATTTGGTCGCAGTGGTGCTGTCTAACATCTGAAAGCTGCACCTAGTTTGTATAATCAAACTTTGGTCGTTTATCTCAAGATAAATTTTTCAGATAAGTTTTTCTCTCATTAATTTTATCCAATTCAGTAAATCTGGTAAAATCATCGCTTTTGTTACTAGCTTTTACCATTTCTATAACAAGTAATTAACTTTATCAGTAAAACTTCTTGTATTTCAGCGAACAAGAGTTTTTGTCATCAAATTTTGATACAATAGTACAAATAAATTTTTTCATGTGAGAGAAAATTTTAATCTCAGCAACTGTAAGTTTTCGCTTTTGAATTTATATCAGAGAAAACACGAATGAGCAATAGACTTTGGACAGATATCAATACTGCTCGTTAAGGATTTTTCGTCATTTTTTCGTCATTATTGTGGGGTTGTAGAGAAGCGAAATTTCTCGTCTCTACAGGATTTCAATGTCAATCGATTTGTCTGATACCATTTCACTTTTTTGATGATACAGATACATGAGTAAGGGCGTACGGCCGTACGCCCCTACAGTAAATCCAATATGTATCAGGATTTTTGTGAAATGGTATGAGCCGAAACGTATTGAGACAGATAA
>NZ_AJLJ01000051.1 GCF_000317245.1 Fischerella muscicola SAG 1427-1 = PCC 73103 | reverse complement strand
TGTAGTAAATTAGTAAAAATTTTCTTACTACTGTCATCCGTTAGCAGGATTTTAGATTTTGCGAAAAGTTTGTAGACGCTTTGCGGCTACTTGCAGAAGTCGCAAAGCGCCTATCCGTTAGGGTGCTGAGGTTTCACGCCACATGCTACAACGCTTTGCTTTGGGGTTCCCTCTGGCGTTGGGGGAAACCCCCAAGGGCGCAGTGGCTCTTCCGTTAGCTTAAGCTCCACTCTAACGAGAAGCCGCCCTACAGGCGTCTACGCGCTGTACTCGTGGCTCAAAGCTTTTCAAAACGGATTTTAGATTAGTTCTACAACCCCAATTCCCTAAATTCAGTTTGAGGGGAAGGGGCTTATAGTATTAAAAAACTCTCATGCATGATTATTTTTAGTCATAATTACTTTTAATTATATATCAATTTTTGACCGTGTATTTTGAGTAATAAACGTAGAGGCAAAAAGAAAATAGACTAAGAAAAGCAAAGATTTTTTTAATAATTTAGAATTGCTATTTGTCAAATATTTGAGATTTTAAATTACAAAAGTGAAAAATCTTATTATTCCCAATTTGAACTTGAAATTAATAATGGTGTTGATTTTATTCAACAGTTATTATGTATTGTTTACATCAATTCCACAATAATAAATTGTAAACATTAACTTTTGGTAAAAGCTGAAAAGTTGTGCTAAAAAAATGTTCTCTCATATTACAAGGCTGGGGGTCATGAAACTGTGTATCTACGTTCCAAACTTAAAATAAGTTCTTTTAACACCCTTGAAGATGAGCAAAGCTATATAAATCAGCAGGATGACTCTATGCAAGTAGCAGTCATAGAAGAAGACTTACAGTTCATAGGGCAAATTTTGCAAGAACAACTGCGTGCCGAAATTCCATCTGGTGAATATTTCCAGGTAAAGTGTGCTGTCAAAAATGATCAGCTAATGATTTTAACTCAACACCCCCAAGGTGTGAGCGCTGATACCGAAAACATTTTTGTCTTGCTTGAAGAAGCACTCCATTCGCTACTTAATCACCACGGACAACACGTAGAAATCTTTCTGAGAATCGCAGGGGTAAAGTTACCTTACGCTAAACATTCCCTGATTTTGAAAGCCTCTGAAACGAAAGTTGAGGAAGTGGGAGAGTTTGAGGTTTCTTCTGAGAATGAGAAAGGAATGGGAGGAGTAGGGGAAGAGGAAAAGCTAGATAATTCTTCCTCATTTAGTGCTTCCGATGCGTTGATCAATGAACAGTACTCTACAGATATCCCTGATAAATCTGAAAATCAGTCTTTTGATCCAATGGCAGATGCACCAGATTTGTCTTATTACACAACATTAAAGTCAAGACGCCCAATTAAACCTATGATGTTGGGTGTAGTTGTAGCTGCAATTGCAATCTTAGCCGGGGCTGCTTACTTGTTGACTCGTCCTTGTGTGATGTCTGAATGTAAAGAAATCCAAACAGCCGATAACTTACACAAATCATGGCAACGATTAATATACACTGCTAAGTCTGAATTAGAATTAACAACAGTACAACAGCAACTTGTGGAAGCAACCACAGCACTAAAAACTATTCCCAGTTGGTCATCACGTTACCAAGAAGCTGAGACACTAGCGACGAATCTATCTAGGCATTCAGAAACTATAAGTAAAATCATCCAAGCCTTTGGTGCAGCCTCATTAGCGACACAAAAAAGTCAAACTCTGGCAAATAGTCTAGAAGAACTAAAAGCTAGACAAAATCTTTGGCGACAAGCGATCGCACCACTAGAAACAATTAATACCGATAATCAACTTTATGGATGGGTGCAGCCAAGATTGGTGATATATCGTGCCAAATTGCGAACTATGAACCAGCAATTGCAAGTAGAAGACAAATGGTTAAAAAAAATCACAGCAGCTAAAAATGTCGCGAATGCTGCTATCAAGCAAGAAATCACAGCTAAAAACTTACCAGAATTACAGAAAGTCCAATCTACTTGGCAAGTAGCAATTAATGCCTTGACTATTATTCCTAAAACTAGCTCTGTATACTCAGAAGTAGAAAAATTGCTGATAGAGTATAAACCCAAACTTGTAGCTGTACGCGATCGCACCACTAAAGTACAACTAGCAGCCAAAACCTACCAACAAGCCATTGAAAACGCAGAACAGGCCAAACGCTACGAAAAACAAAATCAATGGCGAGCGGCGATAACATACTGGAACCAAGCTTTAAATACTGTTAAGCAGGTCAAACAAGATAGCTTGTACTACACTCAAGCTCAAACTTTGATTCAAACTTATTTAACATCCCTTAAAGAAGCAGAAGCAAAACTCCAAGTTGCTAACTCTTTACAACAAACCCGGACTGATTTAGAAAAAACCTGTTCTGGTGAAGTTCGTGTTTGTAATTATACCATTAATGACCGAGAAATAATAGTCCAGATTACTCCTGAGTATGAACAAGCTCTGAATAGCAGACAGAATCAGGGCGATAAAAATACCGTAGCTAATATCACTAATCACCTACAAAGTTTACAGCAAGCCCTAGATGTCATTAGTGATAATGCTAATTTAGCAGTGATTGTTTTTGATGCCCAAGGCAGCCAAATTCATGGACATATACCAACAAGCTAATACCATTTTGGATTTTGGATTTTGGATTTTAGATTGGAATCCACGCATCGCACATCTAAAATCTAAAATTCCTTGTCTCCCTCTCCCTTGTCTCCCAACTCCTCACCTAACCAACTGTGCTGCGGAGTTAAAAAACAAACGACTCAACCCTCTAGTTAACAAAATAATTGTTAGCAAGTTGGCAAAGGCAGTTATTAACATAATGACAATTTGGTAAGAAGCAGCATCAAGGGGATTTACACCACTTAATATCTGTCCAGCAACAAATCCTGGTATTGTCACTAAACCAATAATCATCATTTGGTTAATAGTGGGGATTAAACCAGCACGAATGGCATCTTTACGATATTGGGCGATCGCCTGTTGGGGAGTTGCACCTAAACTAAGATGAGTTTCGATTTCTATATGGCTATTTTTGATTGTACTGACGAGACGTTCACCAGCGATCGCAGCTGCATTCATCGCATTACCTAGTATGATTCCCGCCAGAGGAATTACGTATTGTGGTTCATACCATCGATTTGGCTGAATAATCACAAAATTAGTATAAACTATAGCCACAATCGTGCTAAGTAAAATGGAACCCCACACTAAAGGCAAAACTTGCGGTATTTTTTGACTAATGCGATTTCGTGCGACCATCGCCGTAATTGTCAGCAATAATGCTAAAAATGCTAAAACTGCCCAAGCATTGTTAAAAGCAAAGATGAAATCTAAAACGTATCCCAATACCACTAGTTGTAAAATGGTTCTCCCTGTCGCAAGGACTAGGTTGAGTTCTAATCCGAGATTTTCCCAAATAGATAAACCAATGACTACAGCCATTAATGCTGTCGCACTAGCCAAATCAACTAAATCTAATTTGATCAGTTCCTGCATAGGTTTTGGCGTTAGTAGTTAATTGTTGATTGGTGGACTACTAATCACTATCCACTATCCACTAATCACTAACCACCAACCAATAACAACTACCGGGAACTTTCATTATATGTATTGGATCTTGTGTTGATGCTTACCTTGCGCCAAGCCAGCTACAAAACTTAGCCTGTTCGCCCTTGGCGTTCCCGTTCTCTCATTGCGTTAGCTTCCCGCAGGGTAGAGGGTTTCTAGGTAGGGTAGTACGAAATTCGCAACTACGTTGCTGTTTCTCAAGGGTTTTCAGCCTACATTTTTATAAATAATAAACTCATGGTTCAAAGTCAAAATTCCATTCCTGCATTTGATATCAAACAGCAATACACCTCGATAGAAGCAGAAGTAAGTAGTGCAGTTTTAGAGGTTTTAACTTCTGGTCGTTATATTGGTGGGCCAGTGGTTGGAAGCTTTGAGGAGCAGTTTGCTGCTTATCACGGTGTCAATGAATGTGTGGCTTGTAATTCCGGAACGGATGCGCTTTATCTAGCACTAAGAGCTTTTAATATAGGTGCAGGCGATGAGGTAATTACAACACCCTTCACTTTTATTGCCACATCTGAGGTAATTGATGCTGTAGGAGCAAAACCAGTCTTTGTTGACATCGATGCAACCACTTTTAATTTAGATTTACAACAAGTAGCAGCAGCAATCACACCCAAAACTAAGGCGATTATTCCTGTTCACTTGTTCGGACAACCTGTGGATATGACTGCACTAATGAGTATCGCTAACGCTCATCATCTCACAGTCATTGAAGATTGCGCTCAATCTACAGGTGCAAATTGGGGCGGACAAAGAGTAGGAAGTATAGGACACATCGGCTGCTTTAGCTTCTACCCTACCAAAAATCTCGGTGGTTGTGGCGATGGCGGGGCGATCACGACCAATGATCCAGAAATTGCTGCTAAGTTAAGAGTACTAAAAGAGCATGGTCAAAAAAATCGCTACATCCACGAAGAAATAGGTGTTAATAGCCGTTTGGATGCCATCCAAGCGGCTATTTTACAAATCAAGCTGCGTTATTTAGATATCTGGAATCAAAAAAGACGAGCGATCGCATCTCGTTACCAACAATTTCTCAATCAAGTTCCCGGTGTTATTCCCCCCCAAGAATTAAATGGTGGTGAAGGAGTTTGGAACCAATACACGATTCGTGTACTTAACAACAAAAGAGACTGGGTACGTAACCAATTGCAAGAACAGGGCGTAAATACAATGATTTACTATCCCCGTCCTTTACATTTACAACCAGTTTACGAAAGCTTGAACTATCAACCAGGACAGCTACCAGTATCCGAACAAGCATCCCAAGAGGTTTTATCCTTACCGATGTTCCCAGAACTTTCCGAGGAACAACAAGATCAGGTAATTTATAGCCTCAAAGATTGTTTGGTGTAGGGGATTGGGGACAAGGAAGACAAGAGGGACAAGGGGAGCCACTGCGTTGCGGAGCCAGTGCGTTGGACGGGTTCCCCGGCTTGTTCGCTGAAAGCGTTCCCGCAGGGTAGCACCTGGCGTCGGGTCTCCCGCGTTGTAGCACGTGGCGTGGACAAGGGAGACAAGGGGACAGGTCGAATATTTTTGATTGATTCACCGCGTCTCCCGCTCTGGACGTCACTGCGTCTTTTCCTGATCTCCAATCCCCAATACCCGATCCCTGATCCCTGATCCCTAGTTTCTAACCTCTACACTCGTTCCTAAAGCTTCTACTAAACCACGGACAGCAGCAATCATGGCTACTTCACTGTTAAGTTGGTTGATGGCGGAACCGACACCAACGCCAGCAGCACCAGCCGCGATCGCTAAGGGTACGGTAACGTTAGAAATCCCGGAGGCACAAAGTACTGGAACCGATACCGCACGAGCAATTTCGTAAGCTGCTGCCAATGTGGGAGCTGCTTTTTCAATTAAGCCCAATGTGCCAGCATGAGTGGGGTTGCTGCTAGTACCACCTTCGGTTTGGATGATATCTGCACCAGCTTTCACCAATTCCTCAGCCAGTTGTACTTGCGCGTCAAGTGTGAGAATGTGGGGAACTGTTACAGAAAGGGTAATTTCTGGCAGTAAAACACGAGTTTGGTGAGTCAGTGCTAAAACTTCCTCAGCCTCAAATCTACGTCCTTGAGCGTAGAAAGCATCAAAATTCCCAATTTCAATTAAATCCGCACCAGCATTTACTGCTGACAAGAATTTTTCTGGTTCTACCGCAGATACACAAATAGGTAGATTAGTCAAGCCCTTAGCTAATTCTACTAAGGTAGGATCAGCAGCAAGATCAACAAAAGTTGCACCACCATAGTGTGCTGCTTTCACAGTAGCTGCCACACGGGCAGCATCAAAATTATTCAAACCGCTGATAACTTTGAGGGCGCAGCGGTTAGCAAATGCACGTTGGAGAGTCGGATGCATCGTCATGGTTTCTCTCGCAAATCATCAAAGTAGAAATATTTTCACACAAATTGCAGGCTTCCTCCTACAGCTTTTAGTCTAGGGAGAAAGCCACGGTACATTTTAAGTATGCGTCAATGTTATTTAGAAAACTAGACAGTAGTTACCAGTAAAAATTTTATTGCTATGGAACATTTGTTATGTTATGATAGAAAACTGATGCGGATGTGGCGGAATTGGCAGACGCGCTAGATTTAGGTTCTAGTACCGAAAGGTGTGAAGGTTCAAGTCCTTTCATCCGCATTTTTCAATTAATCAAAGGCTAGCTTTGACGATAGTAATATCCAGAATGGCTTTGTTAATTGATTAATCAGTTAACTGTAATCCTGTTTCAGGTTTTGCATTTATTTTTATCGCACAACCTATAGTTACGAATATGACCAAAGGCTAAGGCTGTTGCTCCTAATACCGTAGTAATGCGCTCACCATCTTCTGTTAGCAGAGTATGTCCAAAAATTGCGGTTGTAATGAGAAGTACCAACCCTAAGATTCCAGCCGCTAGCACTATTCGGTCTTTGTGACGACGACACCCCTGTGTCAGAGCTAACACACTGACGGGAAAAGCAAGCCACAGCATCAGACGGTGAAAGTTTTCGCTGCCAAGGGAGGTCGTTGCTAGTGCGGGAAGCATGACGAGCAAAACTGGTAAAAACATACAATGGATTGCACATGTAGTTGACAGCGCGATCGCAGTCTTATCCATGACCATCTGCATTCTTCTGCTAGGCACGAGATTACCCCTTGATAACTAAACTAATTAATTGGTGATGCTTTTTTTGTTGAATGAGCCACAAAATTAGCCAAAATTTTGCTATTTTGACTATAAGTCATAGTCTCATAAAACAGAATAAAATAAAAATATTTTTACAAAAAAAATGGGGTATCTTTGCAGATTAGCTCTTTTATGAGTGTGATTTTTATTACTTTAATTTTAAAAATTTTTCTGCTTTCCTTGAATGCAAATTCTGCTTAAGTAAGTCAACTTTCATATTTCAAGCTATTTAAATCAATTCAAGTTTAGGGTGCGTTAGCCTACCGCATAAAACAACGGCAATAAAGCGGGAGGAACATCCACACCGCTTTTTGCCCCCCCTACTTCAAATTTATTTCAAATCATAATAAATTGCTTAGATTAGCAACACTCTAAACACTTCTTTTGTGTTTGCTAGCTGATTTTTTGGCGTTGTCGTAAACATACACCAATTGCACCAGCAGCCAATGAACCTAATATACTTACAGGTTCAGGTACAGGCTTAGACTTACTTAAACCATATTGCAAGTGGTCAACTTCCCAGTCAGTGCTGTTAGGCATACTGATTTTAATTGCAGAAATACCATCTGTATTAAACACACCAAAAAAACGATCTTCTGCTGTTCCTCCATTAAGTGAACCATCACCAAGGTAAGAGGCTACAATTGTTCCTAAAGAAACATTGTCAGCATTAAAGGCTTCAAAAACAACATCACCAACGGGAAAGCTATCTGTCCAAGTTATACCTGCATCAGTTGGAAGCGAACCCAGAATATTTTGATCAAAGTTGAAAATTACACTACTGTCAGCTAAATAATAGCTATAGCCATTGACGCCGTTACCATCAATTAAGGCATCATCAGCGTCAACAGAATCTCTCAATGGTTCAGGCCCTTTTACTTGTCCATTGGAAGATGTGACGCCTGGTGTATTCAAAGTGCCATCTTCAAAATCTTCCAGATAAAAGTAAGAATAGTCACCTACTTTCAAAGGACTGTCATCAAAGCTTTGGTAAGGACTGGGACCAAAAAAAGTTGTAGCGGCATAAACAGATGATGATGTAGCGATTGTTCCCAAAGTCGTATTTTGCTGAAACTTAGGTAGATGCGACTAACTTCATCGATAAAGTCAGAATTTTTGGAGAGTGACTGTAAAGAGGCATCTTACACCCTAACATTCAGCTAATATTATCACATTATTTACCTGTGAAATACTTTTTATGAAACGACGGACGCAGAAATAATACCTTTTGTCTCTAAAACTGAGGCGACTCGTAAAATTAATGTTTCCTGATGAGGTGCAGCGATTAATTGTACTCCTAAAGGTAAAGCATTTGCATGTTGAATTGGTACTGATAAAACAGGTAAACCAATAAATGATAATGGCTGAGTAAATAATCCTAAATGGGGACGAACGAGAATTTCTTCTCCTTCTAAAATCATCGTTTGTTGCCCAATTAACGGTGCAGAAATAGGTGTAGTTGGGGCAATAAGAATATCAACTTTTTCAAATATTTCTCGTACTCGATCGCGAAACCATTTTCTAAAGCGCTGCGCTTGCATATACCACTGATGAGGAATTAATGCACCAGCAAGAAAGCGATCGCGTGTGGCAGGATCAAAATCTTGGGGACGTTGACGCAACTTTTCCAAATGTAAATTTGCTCCCTCGCAAGCAGTAATCACAAAGGCGGCGGCGCGGGCGCGATGGGCTTCGGGTATAGTTACATACTCACTGACATCCAAAGCATCAGCAACTTTTTGCACTGCTGCTAAAGCTTCAGGATTAGAGCCTTTGCGAAAATAATCAGCTGCGATCGCAATTTTAATACCTTCTATATCTTGTAATAAAAAATGGCGCGTTTCTACGGGAGGACGTTTTGTGCAAACCGGATCGCGTTCATCTTCCCCTTGCAAGACATCAAAAGCTGTAGCGATATCCTGTACTGAACGTGCAAAAGGGCCGATATGATCAAAACTGCTGGAAAATAAAGCTACACCAGCACGTGATAACCTACCATAAGTTGGTTTCAAACCAAAAACGCCACATAAAGCAGCAGGTACACGAATTGAACCATTCGTATCAGAACCTAACGTCAGTGGAACCAACCCAGCTGCAACTGCTGCTGCTGATCCACCCGATGAACCACCCGCAATTCGTTGTAAATCATGAGGGTTATGAGTCGCGCCGTAATGAGAGTTTTCTGTCACAAACCCGTAGGCGTACTCATCCATATTCAACACGCCTACAAGTATTCCACCTGCTTGCTTCAACCGCGCTACCGCCGTTGCATCTTGCGTCGCTGGCGGGTTTTCAGCATTAATTTTTGCACCTGCAAGAGTTGTAATTCCAGCAATATCAAAGAGATTTTTGACAGCGAAAGGTACACCAGCCAGTAAACCAGGATCTTTACCCTGGGCAATTTCATGATCTATTCTTTCTGCATCAGCCAAAGCAGCATCAGCAGTCACAGTGGTAAAACAATTGAGTTCCCGATCTCGTGCTGCGATTCTTTGTAAAGCAGCTTGCGTCACTTCCACTGCACTAACTTTACCCTCACGCACTGCTACAGCAATAGATACAGCATCCGCAGAGTTTAGATTCATGGTTCAAATATTGGCGCTGCTTCAATTTCTTCTGGTAGGGGAAAAGAATTTACTAATTGAGCGATCGCTTTGATTCTCTCAAAATTTGCTACCACTCCATCCCTATATTCATTCCTCAACCGTAAATCCAACAACAAAGCCATCTGATCCACATACTCACCCACATTCAATTCTTGATTATTCATCTGTGCGCCTGTAAAGATTAAAGTCAAGATTAAACATTATCCCGCACCCAATTTCTAAAAGCTTTAATTGCTTGGCTGCTACCAACAACTTGACTCTGTTGGACGTATTGATTTACTAGCTCAATTATCGCAATATCTGGAAAAGTAGGACTAAAATTCGACTCTACATATTTTCCACTTATCAAGACGTTAATTTTTAACCCTTGTTTTCCATACCGCCAAAGTTCTGGTACTCCCAAAATTTGGTAATTATCCAACTGGGTGCGGGAAGTCAAATCAATTTCTATGGCTAAATCTGGGGGTGGATCTACACTTAAATTTATGCGATTTTTACCAATAATTGCAGCTTGATTTTGAATATAAAAACAGGCATCTGGTTCTACTCCCTGAGTCATTTTTTCACTTTTTAGGGTTGTTGAACCTAAAGCATCGTAATTGATATTTCGTTCATTCAATAAAATTTTTACCATGTCGCCAATAATTTCTTTGGCTTTTTCATGTTCGGGTAAGGGAACCATAATTTCTAAAAAACCATGACTATAAGAAATTCTGGCTGCACGATGTTCCCCCAATTCTGCCAAAATATTTTCAAATTGCTGCCAGCTAACGTCCTCAAGTAGTAGTTGCTGTCCCGGTTGAATCCTCAATTGTCTTAACTCTAATAGCATAAAGATTCATTTAACTCTTTTAACACAATATATCGACCCTAATTGTTACTCACCTCTTCTCACCAGTGCGTCTCCCGACTCTACATCAAACCAATGAATATTTTCATTTGGCAATGCTAATGTGATCTCTTCATTACTTATATTTTGATCTGGAGGTAACAAAGCGCGTACTGTCAGAGATTCTGGTTGAGAAGCAACGCTGACACTCAGCAAGTTGTGCATTCCCAGATTTTCCACTAAAAATACACGACCTTTAATAATGTTTGTATCTCCTTCTTGGGCAATACGGACATGTTCTGGGCGAATTCCCAAAACTATTTGTGGTGGAACTGTGGGAATATCAGGTAAGAAAATTTTAAACTCACCCAGCATTGCATAGCGTTCTTGACAGGGTAGGGTAAGCAAATTCATCTGTGGACTACCCACAAAACCAGCGACAAATAAATTGGCTGGATGATTATATATGCGTGCAGGTGGATCTAGTTGTTGCACATAGCCGTTATTGAGAACTGCAACTTTCGTGGAAAGCGTCATCGCTTCTGTTTGATCGTGAGTGACATAGACTACTGGCACTTTTTGAGCAGCAAATATTTGCTTAATATCAGCCCGGACTCTTTCTCTCAACAGTGCATCTAGGTTACTCAAGGGTTCATCTAATAAATATACCTGGGCATTACGTACCAATGCTCGCCCGACTGCAACCCGTTGTCTTTGTCCCCCAGATAATTGCCCAGGTTTACGCTGCAATAATTCTTCTAAGCCTAGAATTGCTGAGACATCGGCGACTCGTTGCTTAATTTCAGCACGGGGAACTTTTTTGAGTTTTAGTCCAGAGGCGAGGTTCTCGTACACCGTCATGTGAGGATAAAGAGCATAGCTTTGAAATACCATCGCCATGTTGCGATCGCCTGGACGCTTCAAGGTAATATCTTCTCCCCCAAGAATAATGTTACCGCGAGTCACTTCTTCCAATCCTGCGATCATTCTCAAAGTTGTGGACTTACCACAGCCACTAGGTCCCAGCAAAGTCAGAAATTCATTGTCATCTACAGTTAAACTGATATCTTTAACTGGGACAACTTTAGGTGAATAAGTCTTATTGAGATTTTTTAATTCTAATGTTGCCATGATACTAGGGGATCGGGGACAAGGGAGCAGGGAACAGAGAATGGGGAACGGGGACAAAACAATTCAAAATACCTACGGTAGGCGCGCAAGCGACTTCTGCAAGTAGCCGCTTTGCGTCTACAAAATTCAAAATTGGGAAGAGAGACAAGGGGAGCCACTGCGTTGCACGGGTTAAGAGCGTTGTAGCACGTGGCGTGGACAAGGAAGACAAGGAGGACAAGGAAGACAAGGAGGACAAGGAGGACAAGGGAGCAGGGAGCAGGGAGCAGGGAGCAGGGAGAGAT
>NZ_AJLJ01000050.1 GCF_000317245.1 Fischerella muscicola SAG 1427-1 = PCC 73103 | reverse complement strand
GATGCCCAATGCCCGATGCCCATTAACCCTTGACTGCACCAGCCGTCAAACCTTGAACAATCTTGCGTTGGAAAAATAAAACTAGTAACACTAAGGGTAATGTACCAACCACAGTAGCAGCAGCAATTGGGCCGTAAGGAATTTCAAATGTTGACGCCCCGCTAAGTTGGGCGGCTGCTACAGGAATGGTTTTCATGTCTTCACGAGTGATGAAGGTCAAGGCAAAGATAAACTCATTCCAAGCAAAAATAAACGTCAGGATTCCAGTTGTCACCAAAGCTGGAATGGTCATAGGTAATAAAATTTGGATGAGCATTTGCCAGGTATTATATCCATCTATTTTGGCAGAATCTTCTAAATCTTTTGGCAATTGTAAGAAAAAGCTACGTAACACCAAAATAGTTAATGGTAAATTAATAGCTGTATAAGGAATCATCAGTGCTAGATAATTATTACCCAAATGTAAACCTTGTACTATTTCTAACAATCCCTGGAATAATAAAATACCGGGAAATAAAGTTACGATTAAAACACTTGCCAAGATCAATTGATTACCACGAGGGCGTAACCGTGCCAAGGCATAGGCAGCAGGCGCACCAATGGCTAAAGCGAAAGCTGTAGAAATAAAAGATACAAAAGCACTGTTTAATATGTAACGCCAAAATGGGCGACGACTAAATAAATTAATGTAATGATCCAGTGTTAAGCGTGTAGGAAAATAAACAGTAGGAACCTGAGAAATATCCTGATTTACCTTAAAAGAGGTAACAAGTTGCCACATGATGGGTGCTAAACAGAAAATCATCACTGAAGCGATCGCCACCCAAAGTAAAATACGTTTTCCTGAATTATTTGCTTTTGCTTTGTGTTGGGGATTGGTAGTCAATTCTTCACGAATAGCAGTCATAAAATGTCAACACTCAGGAGTCAGGAGTTAATCTCATCTTATAAAATTTCAGCTAAAGATTTGCGAGATCATCAATTGGTGAAGTGATAGCAAATCCCAAATCCGAAATCCAAAATCATATGATGCGGCCACCAATCCAGAACATGTATCAAAACAGAAAAACTGAGAAAACCGATAGATTCTCTCAGTAATGAGGTAGAGGCTTGTAAGGTAGAGTCTAATCAGTCTGAAATTGCCATTTTTCTTCCTACTCTCCTTTTTGATTAATTTTCTGGGGTTAGTAGTTTTTTTACAAATAGCTAAGTATGCGATCGCCCAAACTTTGCCAAGGGAATAGCTGTATAAACTAATTAACCTTTACGTGACCAAGGTCCCCAAATGCAATATGTTATACCAGGACTTTGTATGTTGACAAACAATGTCTGACCATCAGGGGAAAAACAAGCTCCAGCAAACTCGCTTTCGTTGTAGGCATTACGTGCAAACTGGTAAAGTTCTCCTTTAGTATCAACGCCAACAACAAATTGTTCACCACCACCATCTTCGCAGAGGAAGAGATCCCCAAAGGGAGCTACAGTAATATTGTCAGGCTCATCAAGTAGTTCACCACTGGGTTCAGCCTCAACAAGCAATGTAATTGTTTCTGCTTTAGGATCATAAGCCCAAACTTGACCGTTACCTCTTGTATCACCCACAGCAGGCGGTCCGCCTTGAGTTGCAGTGAAATAGATTAAACCCTTAGCATACCAGGCACCTTCACCCCGGTAGAAAATTGCCGCGCCTTTAGACTGGGCTTCGTAACGGACTCCTAATCCCTGTGTTCTGTTCTCGACATCAGGATCAGGATTATCAATGAGAACCCACTCTACTTTTAATGGCACACCAACAGGAACCAAACCGATAGAACCGCCACTATTAGGATTATTTGTGGTGTTGAGGGTGGGCTTATCTACAACTTTTAAAGCATAAAGTTTACCACCTTGGGCTAATTGTCCAGGTGCATTGACTTTACCTACATTCGGAACAAAACGATAAAAGCAGCTATCTCCACGATCTTCTGTTTCGTAAATATACCCGGTTGCTGGATCTACAGCTACAGCTTCATGACTAAAGCGTCCCATGGCTTTCAGTGGTATAGGATCTGCCAAACCAATCTCCACATTGGCAGGAACTTCAAAGTTGTAACCATGGCGCACAACACCCACATCACCCCTGTTGAAGATTTCTTCGCAGCTAATCCAGGTTCCCCAAGGTGTTGGGCCTCCAGCACAGTTGCGAATTGTACCGGCTAAAGAAGCATAATCTCTAATCAATCGACGCGCTGGTCCAACTACAAGGGTAGTAGTACCACCAGCATTAATCTGGTCATACTTCTTCTCAGGTGGTGCAATCACTCCGCTAGTATTACCAAATTCATTCTCATTTGGGTCTAGTTCGTGGTTCCGAATCAGGATAGTACTACCTCTAGGACCTACAAAAGCTGCCATACCATCATGATCACCTGGAACGGGATTACCATCACTCATAGTCTGACCGACTATTGAGATCGCGGTGTAATTGAATCCAGGTGGAAGTTCCAACAGAGGAATCCGACTGAGATCACCAATCACGGTACTAGTTAATTCTTCGTAGTTCACAGGTAACTTTGGTCTTAGCGCACCATAACCAATACCTCTTCTGGTTTGACCACGGGCAACTCTAGCATAGAAAGCTTCTAGGGGGGAAACCACTGTTACACTAGCAGCAGTTACACCAGCTAAAGATATAAACTTACGTCGTGAGAAAGACACTTGCTCTTAATCCTTGCAATTTCACTCTTTTGAGGTGAAATTTATCAAGTGGCGGTTAAATTTAAGTGAAGCGATCGTTAAATAAGCGATTATTTTTACATTTCGAGAATTTACATGATTTTAATAAATGTTAATCAGCGACAATAGAGGAAGACTACAGGTTATTTAAGTTAGGAAGGCAATTTTTATTTCCGCAAAGGGTAAAATACCAAGCTGAGTGGTTAGACAAAATTAAAGTTAAGAGTGGAGGCAAGGAAACAGGGAACAGCAGAAAGAATATGTCATTAATTTTGTTTATGTACTTAACACCCTAGTTTTGGATACTCAGATATGGTATACAGCAAAATGGAAAGGGAAAACTTTTCCTTGCTCTGCACTTTTCTCAACTCCTGCACAGAGTCTGTTAAATTTAGCCAATTCTAAATTCAGGTGATTAATTACTAAATTAAAAAAATATTTGGTCGAACCATAATAGTTCTGAGTATATTTTCAAAAATTCATGAAATAAATTGTGTTTATTCACCTGACATTAAAATAGAATGTATAATCTGTTGCCTTGATTTTATAATATTTTTTAAGTTAAATGTTGATTTATGTTAAATTGTGATATCGAAGACAACAACTTAGTTGTAATCCACAAAAAGGAAATGTACGAATGTCTAGGCAAATTTCTCATCAGAGAAAGTTTTTGAAACTTCTTGATAAAAAAACAACAATTATACCCCATCAGTTGAGTAATAATTTAGAAATATGGTGGATTCGATTATTAGAATCTGTTCCATTTCTAATTGCTTGTGCTGTATTTTTAAGTGTTATAAGTCTCAAAAGTCCTATCCTACTTTTTTCTTTAGTCTTTGGTAGTTTCGTAACAGTTATCATTCATAAAATCGGGCATGAGGTAAATCTACCAAAGCGATACATTATCTTACTGCAAATATTAGGGGTAGCTTTAATTTTTAGTTTATTCTGGTTAGACTACTTTGTAGAACCAGCACAAGCGCAATTTTTTAGAAAAGCAGAAGATTTCTTTAAAAATACTCTCACACAAGGTGCAGATACAGGCAACAACACCCAAGCAGCAGTTAGTTTAGTATTTAATGTGCTACGCGCTCTTTACTTGCTATATATAGCTGTTTCTCTTATTGGTGTGATTAATGCAGTTCGTAAAGATGAAGACTGGCAAAGTATTGCTAGAACTCCTTTATTAGTTGTTGTTGCAGTTACTATCGCTGATGTCCTTACGGGCTTCGTCATTGGTGACTCCAACAGTAATAATCAACAATAATTATTTCATCTCAAGTCAAGATGAAAAATCGCGAAGAAATTCGTTATGTCTCAAGAACCAGATAAAGAATTTCGACCAGTAAATCAAATTTTAGGTGCTCAACCTTCACTAGGTCCAATTCCTGCTGATCAAGTTCTACCTTGGACGTTAATAGCCTTAGTTTCTTACTTCATCATCAATGGAATTTTTGGTGGTTTCTTTAAAGATGAGTTTCAAAAATGGTTATGGATGTTGCTAATTACCGGTTGGGGAATGGCGACTTGGTGGATTTTAACTGGTGGTAGGAGTTGGCGCTTCTTAAGTAAATTTATTGGTGTTCCCACTTGGACTAGAGGCTTTGCTCGTTATCAAAGCTTACTGGAAATTAACCATGAAGCAAAAAATCGGAAAACAAAGCATCGGCGTCGGCACAAGTGAAGCACGATTCACGCCCTTTGAAGACGCTTTACACCTAGCAACAATGCTACGTGTATCACTTGAAGGACGCGATATTGGTGCTTACATTTTGACGAAAGGAAACCAAAAAGATCGGTTTTGTTTTGTTTTTGGTTTTGACTGTCAAGGAATTCATACGACGTTAAGACCAGAACAAATCAATACGATTCTTAATAACATTGAAGCTGGATTAAAAGATATCCCTGAAGGCGAAAAAATGACTTTGCATTTGGGGTCTTTTAGCTCAGATAAACAGCGACAACAAGAGTTAGCTTCTTTAGTAAAAAAAGCTCCATCGCCAGATCTCAAATATTTATTAATCTCAGAAAGAGCAAGAGTTCAAGAACTCACACGTTCTGGAATTCGCAAGCCAAAGTTTTTGCGAATTTATGTGACTTATACGATTGAACCAGATGCGACAAATACAGATGATTGGATCGAAAAATTATTAGCTAAAGGCGAAACTTGGTGGTTGAAATTTAAAGGTGATTTAGCAGAAGTTGAAAATCAACGTCTGGAAACGATTATTACTAACGCCTATAAAAATGGTTTTTGTCGTTGGGAACAACTATTATCTAATAAAATGGGGTTAGATATTAAGCCTCTAAATACAGAAGAACTATGGGGAGAAGTTTGGAGAAGATTTAATGACACGCAACCAATAGATATTGCCCAATTATTAACTTTAGATGAAAACGGATTACATGAACAAGCTTATTCAGATTTAGCTAGTACTAAATTACTCATAGAAAATATCCACAGTACAACTTTGCTAATTGAATCTGATGTACCTTCTGCCGATCGCCGTTGGGTTCACGTCAATAATAAATATATTGGCGTCATGACTTTTCTCGAAAAACCCGGTGGTTGGCCGAGTAAAACTGCTCAGTTGCGCTATCTTTGGGAACTGCTAGCGAGAGAAAATGTTATAGACACAGAGATTTTTTGTCAGTTGAGTGCAGCGAATCCAGCGATAGTCAAAACTACACTGCAACGGGTACTCAAGCAGTCAAATATGACGGCTTTGTTAGCACAGGAAAAAAGTAGAACTATCGATGTTAGCGCCCAGTTAAAGTTAAGAAAATCAGTAGCAGCTCAAGAACAATTGTATGAGGGAGCAATACCGATTTATGCAGGTATAGCTATCTTGGTGCATCGTCCGAGTGTAGAAAAATTAGATGAAGCGACAAGATATATCGAAAACTGTTTTCAGCGTCCAGCACGAGTAATTAGAGAAACAGAATACACTTGGAAAATCTGGTTGCAAACTCTACCGATTGTTTGGGAAACTTTATTAGCAAGACCTTTTAACCGACGTCAGTTATATTTAACAAGTGAAGTACCAGGATTAATGCCTTTAGTATTAACTAAAGCAGGCGATCGCCAAGGTTTTGAATTAATCGCCGAAGAAGGTGGAACACCAGTTCATCTGGATTTATTCAACCAACATAAAAATTTAGCACTCTTTGCCACTACTCGTGCAGGGAAATCAGTATTAGTATCAGGAATTTTAACTCAAGCATTAGCCTATAAAATTCCTGTAGTAGCATTAGATTTTCCTAAACCTGATGGTACGTCTACATTCACCGACTATACACATTTTATGGAGAGGAATGGAGCGTATTTTGATATTTCCAAACAATCAAATAACTTATTTGAACAGCCAGATCTGCGCTTGTTGAATCCCGAACAACAACGCGATCGCATGTTGGATTATATCGCCTTCCTCGAATCAGCTTTGATGACAATGGTTTTGGGATCATCCACCGAGAATCAGCTACTATCGCAAACAGTGCGATCGCTTTTAAATTTAGCTTTAGGAGCCTTTTTTACTGATGAAAGTATTAAAGAACGATATCAAGAAGCGATCGCAGGCGGATTTGGGAGTTCAGCTTGGCAAAAAACCCCAACATTAAGGGATTTTCTCTATTTTTGTTCTCCAGAACATTTACAATTAGAATCGATCGCAGGTAGAGTTGAAGACGCCTTAAATCAAATTCAGTTGCGCTTGCGATTTTGGCTTTCTAGTCGGGTAGGAAAAGCTATTTCCGCACCTTCTAGTTTTCCCACTGATGCACAGCTTTTAGTTTTTGCTTTGCGAAATCTCGCAGACAATGAAGACGCAGCAATCCTATCTTTAAGCGCCTATTCCGCAGCATTGCGCCGCGCCTTAAGTAGTCCTGCTTCTATATTCTTCATCGATGAAGCACCAATTCTGTTTGAATTCGACCAAATTTCTGACTTAGTAGGAAGAATTTGTGCCAACGGTGCCAAAGCTGGAATTAGAGTCATACTATCAGCCCAAGACCCCGATACCATCGCCAAATCTAAAGCATCATCAAAGATTTTACAAAACTTAACTACACGCTTAGTTGGGCGAATTCAACCAGTAGCCGTTGATAGTTTCACCAGTATACTCAAATACCCGCGTGAAGTAATTGCCCGCAATGCAACTGAAAGCTTTTTCCCTCGTAAAGAAGGAATTTATAGCCAATGGTTATTAGATGATAACGGAATTTATACATTCTGTCGCTACTATCCAGGTTACGAACAATTAGCGGTAGTAGCTAACAATCCCCAAGAACAATCTGCACGTCAAAAAGCGATGCAAACACACGAAGATAAATACCAAGCAGTTTCGGTCTTTGCACGTCAATTAGTAGCATCACTACGCGGTTAACCTGCTTGTTTGTAGTAAAGACTTTAGCCTCATAAAATATCATCCGCAAAGGCTAAAGCTGCCTCATAGAAAATTAAATGCAAAGATAAAATCTATCAGTGTGCATCTGTGTTCGTAATAAAGAAAACTCTATTAGACACACTCAAAGTTATTACTCAGCACACAAATTTTAGGTATAAATTATGAAAAAAATAATCCTTTTCTCTATTCCTCTTTCATTCTTCATCATCCTACCAGCAACAGCAAATTTAGGTCAAGTTTGGACAGATTTTCAATCCTACGCTACAGATTTACAAAACTATCTCAGAAATAATCTCACCGAAACATTACAACCAATAGAATCTGAAACTCAAAGTGCCATTGATAGTTCCACCGGAGAATTAAACATACCCAATCCTAACGCCGCCGGAGAAATCATTCGTGATGGCACAATTTGGTATTATACTTCAGGCGATAAATTTGATAATAATTCCACAGTCAGGGCGAATTTAGTTAGCAATGAAGTTAATCGCTTGATTACCCGTGGAGCAGCGTCTGGGTTAATGGGTACAAATGGACAACTCAGGTTAAAAACAAAATTAGAAGAAACTGAAAAATCAATACAACAAATTGCAGGATTTAACGAGGAAAATGCAAAACTGAAAGAAGATATAAATAATCAAATTGAAAATCTTAAAAACAGCATACCTGGTAA
Organism: Fischerella muscicola SAG 1427-1 = PCC 73103; assembly: GCF_000317245.1. Taxonomy (GTDB): domain Bacteria; phylum Cyanobacteriota; class Cyanobacteriia; order Cyanobacteriales; family Nostocaceae; genus Pelatocladus; species Pelatocladus muscicola_A. The sequence continues at coordinate 86,468 of NZ_AJLJ01000050.1, read as the reverse complement.
TGACGCTGTTCAAACCGCAATAGCTAGCATTACTTCAGCTTTAGGTCTTGGTCAACTGAATATTTTGCTACAAAGTAATGAAATTCAAGAGGAAGAAGTGAAAATATCAGGCGAACATTTATCACAAACAATCCAAACTAATCAATTTCTACAATATTCTAATTTAAATCTAACTAATATCTCCCAACAAGTAGAAGAAAATAATCGCGCGCGACGAGTTGATAATTCCACTGAAGCATCTAGACTTTTACGCAATACTTCTCAAGTCGATTTATTTGGCAGACAGTTTGAACAATAAGTGGGTTTTGTTATTTGTCACTTGTCATTTGTCATTGGTAAGAAAAATAATTTTGATTTCATCTACATAGAGATGAATTAAAAGTAAAAAAATGAACATTATTTTTTTTTCACACCTTTATCTTGCCCAATCTAACATCCCTGATATTCCCGATATTCTCAATAGTGGCTTCACAACTGCTAAAACGATTTCGGAAAGTTGGGACAATCAATGGTTAGATTTATTACAAAACAACACCAGTGAAAATTTATATGGAGCATTAACAAATCTGGGTGTATTTTTCGCCGTCGGCACCCTTTTGTTTTTCATGATACAATGGCTTCGAGATGTTATATACAGTGAATATTCTCGTCCTATTTCTGCTTTAATTTGGCCTTTTATAGTAGTAATACTATTAACTAATACAGGAAGTGGTAGTGTATTATCTAATCTGACACTGGGAATCAGAAATTTTATCAACACAGTGAATCAGCAAGTAATCACCACAGCAGATGCTAACAAAAATTATCAGCAAGCATTGAATATGGGTGTTGCGGAAGAAGTGGCTGGTTCTATGCTGCGTCCTTGCCAGTCATTAACAGGTGAACAACAAAATCAATGTTTTATGAGAGCCAAAGAAAAAACTCAGATTCTTTGGGACACATATAGAGATTTATATGGTGATAAAGTTTGGATTAGTAGATTAGAAAATAAGATTAATCAGATTGCATATAGCACCAATAGCGTATCAGAAAATACATTTAATTCTTTTCTAGGTTCCACAGTCCAAACTAGTATCAAAAACTTTCTCATTTCCTTGCAATATGCTTTTCAAAATTTAATCGAAGCTACGATGTTGCTAGTAGCTACTTTGGGGCCATTAGCTGTGGGAGGTTCTTTGCTACCTGTTGCTGGTAAACCTATTTTTGCTTGGATGACTGGATTTTTATCTCTGGGAATTGCCAAAATTTCCTTCACTATTATTGCAATTTTAACTGCCACAGTGATTGTCAATGGCCCTGGTGAAGATGCAACAGCTGATCCTGATTTAATGTGGTTCATGATATTTTTAGGACTTTTAGCACCAATCGTATCTTTGCTTTTAGCTGGTGCGGGGGGATTTGCAGTATTTAATGCAATTAGTAATACAGCTACGTTGGCAAAAGAGAGGATATAATGGTACGCCTATTAGAGAAAAAGCCGCGAACAGTTAGTCTTTTAACTACATTTGCGATCGCAACTTTCGGATTGCAATTATTGGCTTTATTTTTATTAGCATTCCAAGGTTTAAAAATTCGTCAACTTAGTTTGAGAAAACCCGCATCTTTCGTTCAATTAAGAGATGGTCAAGCAATCACTGTTACTGATGATTTGGAAAGAGATCCAGAAGCAATTCGCCAATTTGTCAGTAAAACCATGACTTCAATGTTTAATTGGTCTGGGAAACTTCCACCACAAAATGTTGAAGAAGTAACCAAACCTAAACCAGATTTAGGAATATTTATACCAACACCTGAAGGTAATAGTAAAAAAGTTAGTACTAGTAGTTGGATTGCTAGCTTTGCAATCTCAGAAGATTTTCGCAAAGGTTTTTTAAGTGAAATAGCAGCGATGACGCCACCAGAAGTTTTCGCCAATAACTCTAGCCAAGCAATAAACGCACAATTAGTTATTAAGCGGGTTTACCCTCCTCAAAAAATTAAACCTGGTAAGTGGCGAGTTGGTTTAGTCGCTGATTTGATCCAAACCAAAAAATCGGATGGGAGAAAAGTTATTATTCCCTTCAATAAAGATTTACTTGTGCAAGCAGTCGATTATTTTCCTTATCCGCTAGATGAGACTACCAGCGTTTTGCAAAAAGCAATTTATAGTATGCGAACAGAAAAATTAGAAATTTACGAGATCCGTAATTTATGTTTGTTAGATCAATACAACACTTTAAGTCAGGAGCAATTAAGACAGTGTGGAATTGAAACACAATCAGATAGCTTTGTCAGGTAATAATTTGTAAATTATGTTGGTTCTAATTCTTTTTTATAGTGTAGACACGTAAGACACTTCCTAAAAATAATTAGAGTTTGATTGCTATTTAACATACGTGAAATATAATTTAATATAACTAAATTATGCAGTTACTTAAACAAGAAAATAAAAAGAAAAGTAGTATATTGCCACTGTTTGCAGTAGGAACATTTGGTTTAAATATTTTTGCATTGCTCATACTAATGTTCCACGGTTCTATTTTGCAGCAGCTAAGTAAGCAATTAACTCCTCAAAGTTTAGTACAACTCGCTGATGGTCGTGCGATTACAGCAGACCCCACACAAAATTTAGAAAGATATCCAGACACAATCCGGCGTTTCGTCGGTGAAACAATGACCTTAATGCTAACTTGGTCTAAACAGCAGTCTCCGGAAATTATATGGGAAATTAGTTCAGAACTTTTAACAAAAGACGTCAAGCAAAAATTTCAATCCGAGATTATTAATACGAATACAGTCAACCAATTTGCGAATCGCGGTGCTGAAAGTGTTTTTATTATTCAAAGAATTTCTCAACCTGTAAAAATTGCTAATGGCAAGTGGAAAGTAGAGTTACAAGGAAATCAATTAATCTTTAGCAATTCTGATAGATTAGGGAAAGCGATCGCATTCAATAAACAAATCTTAATCCAAGCCATAGATAATCAAAAAGCTACATTACCAGATATACCACTCTCCTGGCATATAGCGGCTTACCGGATCGGTGAAGCTAGACTAGAAATCTACAATATATGCGACATCAAAGATAAAAACTGTTCCTGATTAAACTATAAACTAAAGCTTTATTATGACTCGATATTCTATTCCATCAGAAACCCATCCAGAAAATATAGATACTCCGATTCATGAGAATTACCAACCGGAACTAGGATTATCTGATTGGGAACTGCAAATGGCAAAACTGGTTGGTTTTGAGGAGGAGTCTCCAACGATTGAAACACAAACAGAAACAGAAGTACAGGAAGATGCACTCAATTTACCACAGCCATCTTCCTCTTCACCTTCTCCACCACCAGAAGTTTCCACTAAGCAGACCTTCTCATCAAATCCTTTTGCGAAATTAGCTTTGGTAGGGACTACGACTTTTGCTTTAGTTTTAGTGGCTGGTGCTTTTTTATCACAGCTGATGAGCGCTAACAATCAAAAACCCAGAAAAACTAATATAGTTTCACCAAAAGCGCCGCAAACAAGCACTGAGACGCGTCTACAACTACTAGAAGGAGAAGTAGAGACTTTAAAAACAAAATTAGCCTTAGCTGAACAAGCACAAGCAGTGAAATTAGCACAGCAACAGCTAAGAACTCCAAAAGTCGCACCACGACAATCAACTTCTCAGCTAGCAAATTCCAGAGATAACAGACCCAAAATTGCTTTGCAAACAACACCTACACCTACAAAAACAGTTTACATGCCGCCAAGGGTAGTAACGCGGGTCGTTAAAGTACCCCAAACTCCACCACAATCTACTTCACCGCTACCTGTAGTTCCCACACCAGAAATTCAACCAACAGTTCAATTCACTCCCCAACCTACACCAGATCCATTGCAAGAATGGTCAAGATTATCAAAATTAGGTAGCTATGGTCAAGTATTAGCTGTTGCTACACCTAATAATACCAATGTAAATCGTCCGGCTTCTGTACCTGTACCTGTACAAAATACTAAAGTTCCAACACAAACGACCAACTCTCAATCCCAGGATAATACGCCAGAACCACCAAGTTCTGTTGTTAGTCAAGCACGACCAAATAGTCCGAAGTCTGTAAGAGTAGGAACTAGTGTGAAAGCTGTATTAGCTACTGCTGTTTTTGGAGAAACTAGTAGAGCAACAAACAATAATAATAAAGATAATAGTCCTCAAAATGTATTTGTAGTTCGTTTAAAAGAACCATTAAAATCAATAGATGGTGAGGTTGTATTACCAGAAAAAACTGAATTGTTGACTCAAGTTAGTTCTATTTCTGAGCAAGGTTTAGTGCAGTTGAATGTAGTTAAATTAATTAGAGAAAACAATGGCAACCTGACAGAGCAAAATCTACCACAAAATGCCATCCTAATTCGTGCGTCGGCTGGAAAACCTCTAATTGCAAACCAATATAAAAAAGGAACATCCACCACTATGATTGATGCTCAACAATTCGTATTGGGGGGGATTGGGAAAGCCGCAGAATTGTTTAATCGTACAGAATCGCAAGTTACTACGACTTCTACAGGTACTGTTGTTACGAACAGCAATCCTCGACGCAATCTCTTTGCTGGGATTTTAGAAGGTGGAGTGAAAACAGTAGTTCCCCAAATTACCCAGCGTAATCAACAGGCGATTTCTCAAGCAATGCAACGCACTAACATTTGGTTTTTACCAGCAGGAAAAGAAATAGAAATATATATCAATCAAACCATGCAGCTTTAATGTCAGTAGATCGGGACACTGAAACTACTGGCGAGAGTTGTCATTTGTTATTTGTCATTTCTCATTTGTCATTACCAATTACCAATTACCGACCTCAACGGATGGTATTAAGTGTTCAAGCGGACATGATATGAAACATCACATTAACCTGCTATTCAAACCCCTAAAAAATTCTTATTTTTTTAATCTAGCTTCCCTAATTTTTTCCACTGCAATCATCATGGTAGCAGGTCGTGCTTTGGCAAATAATGCTGTTCTCCGTTCCATGTTTTCTTGTCAAGCGCAAGGTTTAGGAGGAGCAACACCTACTGTCAACGTCTGGTTTCAGCAAGGGACAAATTTAAGTTTTATTCCAGCTGGAGAAACAATAAAAAAAGTTTGGTTAAATGACCCATCCCAGGTGACAATGGATTTTGATGGGCCAATGTGTATGCAGTTTGGCCCAGACCGTAATAACAACGCCGGAGATTGTAAAAACTCCGCAGCGCATGTAATTCAACTCAGACGAATTAAGAAAATAAATATTCCTGGTCTACCTAACGCCGATAAAACACTTTTAACAGTAGTTACTGAAGGAGGCGGGAAAAACAAATTATACACCTTTGAAATTGTTTATGATACTGGTGCTCCCCAATATCATACTTTAGCAATTTACCCTGACCCCCCTACTGCTAGTTCAACTCCTGCTTGCGTGAGAGTCGGACAGTCAAAAAATTGATCAGCCATACTCCCCCAGCTGATACTAATAACAACGGTGTTAACCAATCACCCCAACGCACATATAAAGTCTGTGTCTGGCGCCGATAAATCGTTTCAGCGTGAATCTCGTAAGTATTATGTCCCGATATCCATTTTGTTCTCCCATGGGGATCTACAAAAGCTGAATATCCTGTATTTGTTGCCCGTACTGCCCATCTATCAGTTTCGATTGCCCGCATGATATCCTGGGCGTGATGCTGGGCTGGCATTGATGCACTATAATGAGCATCATTTGATGAGCTGAGAATAAATTGTCCGCCTGCTTTCGCTTGATAGCGAAATACTTCAGGAAAAGCAGATTCGTAGCAAATACCTGCGATCGCACGACCAAAAGGCGTGTTAAAAATTTGATTTGGTGAACCAGGAACTTGGTGTTCATCCAGTGGTGACAAGCGACTGATAATACCGCCTAAAAGTTCTTCAAACGGCACATACTCACCAATAGGTACTAACTTCACCTTGTCGTAACGGCTAAAAACCCTACCATCTTCCGTGACAGTCAGCAAGCTATTTGTATAACTTCTTCCCTTGTGTCCAAAACCGCCAATCCAAGCCACCACCCCTTGCGATCGCACCGCCGCCACCAAGGAACTATGTATAATATTACGCTCAAAGAAAGGTAAGGCCCCTTCTGGTGTCAGTACAGCCTCTACTCCTTGATCTACTAAGCTTAAATATCCAGTAGTATAGCCTTCTAAAGCCCGACGTAAGCCTTCTGGATAAAGTTTTATTTGGTTAGGAATATTACCTTGAATAATTCCGACCTTCAGGGCTGCGGCTGGTGGTTGTACTAGGGGACGAGTATATAAACCAAAACCAATTAGGTGTAGGGTAATTAATAACCCCGTAGCGGTAATTAGATATTTATTAACGAACCACAGAGGCGCAGAGAACACAGAGGAAATTCTCTCTGCGTTCTCTGCGCCTCTGCGGTTGATAAAAGCTTCGGCAATTAACCCATTCACGGCGACAATAGCTGCTGTTACCGCATAAGGCCCAGAAAGTTGATCCAGATGCAAAATTGCGAGATTATACGGACTTTGTGTGTATGAAATAGAACTCCAAAATAAGGCCCCCCAACTCAAGATAGTCTCGAAACCACACCACAAAGCAGTACCAATCAGCACACGAGCATAGGGTTGTTGGATAGAATTACAAATAATTCTCATCCCTGTTGCCCACAGCGCTACAGATGCAGCACCCCAGAGAGTGATGAATATCCAACAAAAAACAGCTATTCCCAAACTTGCTAACCAAGGAACCCCCATCCAAGTCATGGGGTGAATTCCTGTGATCCAAGATAGGGCTAGACCGTGATAACCAATACCCCAAGCTAAACCAATTAAAAATTGAGAATTAAAAATTAAAGATGAAGGATTTTGCCAGTCATTTTTAATTTTTAATTTTTCATTTTTAATTACTAATATCCATAGAGGCGCTAGGGCGAACCATGCTAAAAACCAAGCATTGACGGGGGCGACGGTCAGCCCCATCAAAATACCACTAAGTAGGGCGATCGCGAAACGCAGAAGTGGAGACGCGCGGAGGCGGAGAGTAAAGCTTTCCCCTCGTCCCCGTATCTCCTTGTCCCCGTGTCCTTTCTTACTCTGTTTCTGTCGCATCACCAGTATCAGGGGGAACGATCGCTACTCCTGTAATTACATCATCTTCGTCTAGACGTTGTACCCGTACTCCTGTGGCAGAACGGGATTGGACGGAAATTGCATTTACTGCCTGTCTGATGATGATACCGCGACTTGTAACCATCATAATTTCATCGTCGTTGTTGACAATGTGTAGGTTGGCTAGTTGGTCTTTGATTTTGCGGTTTTTGAATTTGGTTGCCATTAAACCTTGACCAGCCCGATTTTGCAAGCGGAACTGAGCAACTGGTACGCGTTTACCGTAACCTCCAATTGTAATTACTAGTACCCATGGTCCCTCATGGCCGTTACCTGGTACTTCTGTGGATTCTTCGGTTTCGATTTCTTCGGTTTCGATCGCTTCGATTTCTGCTTCTGAAATCGGAGTCAAATTATCTAGAACGGCTGCGGGTAGAATATCCATTCCGACTAGTTCATCTTTTGCTTTGAGTTTCATGGATTTCACACCACGAGTCGCACGACCCAAAGGACGCAGTTGTTCATGGTTACAACGGAAGTGAATCGCCATACCTTGACGGGAACCAATAATCACGCTGTCTTCGACTTTTGCTCGTCGTACCCAGCGCAGTTGATCGCCTTCTTCTAGGGAAATGGCAATTAAGCCGTTGGCACGAATGTTACTAAAGGCTTCCAGTACGGTTTTCTTGATGTTGCCACCTTTGGTGAGCATGACCAAATACTCATCGCTGGTAAACTCACTGACGGGTACGATGGAGGTAATTTTTTCTTCTTTGGGAATTGGCAACATCTGCACAATCGCTGTGCCGCGACTGGTACGGGAACTTACGGGAATTTGGTAGGCTTTGAGGCAGTAAACTACACCGCGATCGCTAAAGAATAATAGGCTATCGTGGTCACAGCAGGTTAAGAAATGCTCGACGCCATCATCGTCTTTGACTTTGGCAGCCGCTTTACCTCTGGTGGCACGGTTTTGGGCTTCAAAGGTGTTGACGGGCATCCGTTTGATATAGCCTTGTTCGGTAATTAAAATGATCGCTTTTTCGTTGGCGATTAAGTCTATGTCTTCTAAGTCGCCTTCTCCGTGCGTAATTACCGTACGTCGAGGTGTAGCAAATTTAGTTTTAAGAGACTGGATTTCGGTTTCGATAATTTGCAGTATCCGTTCTCGCTTTGCCAAGATATCTTGCAAGTCGGCGATTTGGGCTTGTAGTGCTTCATGTTCTTGGCGGATTTTATCTGCTTCTAGGGCTGTTAAGCGTCGCAGTTGCATTTGTAAAATTGCATCTGCTTGCACTTCTGATAGTCCGTAAGTTGTGATTAATTCTCCCTTGGCTGTTGGTGTATCAGCAGCGTGGCGAATTAAAGCAATAATTTCATCGAGGTGAGATAGGGCAATTAATAACCCTTGCAAGAGATGGTCACGTTCTTCGGCTTTCCGCAGTTCGTACTGGGTGCGTCTGGTGATCGCTTCGATACGAAAATCCAGAAATACTTGTAGAAACTGCTTGATCGTCAAGATTTGAGGTTCACCGTTGACCAACGCCAGCATATTCGCCCCAAAATTAGCTTGTAGGGGAGTTTGCTTGTAGAGGTTGTTGAGAACCACACGGGGATAGGCGTCGCGCTTGAGTTCGATCACAATTCGCATCCCATCGCGATCGCTTTCATCTCGGATGTCAGCTATTCCCTCGATGCGCTTGTCGTTTACTAACTCGGCGATTTTCTCAATTAATGCTGCTTTGTTGGTTTGATACGGTAACTCGGTGACGATAATCGCTTCTCTTTCTGGGCGTCCCCGCATTTCGATAGTTTCAATATTTGCTACACCACGCATGGTTATAGAACCGCGTCCAGTGGTGTAAGCTTCTTTGATCGCCGCAGTACCAAGAATTTGAGCGCCAGTCGGAAAGTCAGGGCCGTGGATATACTGCATTAATTGGGTATCAGTTATTTCTGGGTTATGAATTACTGCTACTAACCCATCAATCAATTCACCCAAATTATGGGGCGGGATGTTGGTTGCCATCCCAACAGCGATCCCCGAAGAACCATTCAATAACAACTGTGGTAATCGTGCGGGTAACACAGTCGGTTCTTGCTGGGAACCGTCGAAGTTGTCAACAAAATCTACGGTTTCCGACTCGATATCTTGCAGGAGAGCATCGCTAGTCAAAGCTTGCAAGCGGCATTCGGTGTAACGCATTGCCGCCGGAGGGTCGTTATCTACGGAGCCAAAATTACCATGCCCTGCAATTAAAGGCGATCGCATGGAAAAATCCTGCGCCATCCGCACCAAGGCGTCATACACTGCTGTGTCGCCGTGGGGGTGATATTTACCCAAAACTTCCCCTACAACACGCGCACATTTACGGAAAGGACGATCTGAGGTCAACCCCAACTCATGCATAGCGTAGAGAATACGCCGATGGACAGGTTTCAGACCATCCCTGGCATCTGGTAGCGCCCGTCCAACAATGACGCTCATGGCATACTCCAGGTAAGACCTGGACATTTCGTTTCGCAGATCTGTAGGGATAATCCTCTCCTGAGAGGTTGTCATAGCCTAAAAAACTCCAATAATGGCTAGTTTTAGCGATTAAAGCGGAAATAAGCAAAATTATTACAAACTAAGCTTGAATAATTGCCATAATTTGTTACAATTTTAGCACAAATTGTCTATTTCTGGCTGTTAAGCAATACCAAACGGGGCTACCCTCACACCCTGTTAAGAGTTCCCTGTTAACCGTTCGAGGTTGAATTATTTTTTACCCACTAGGCTAGTAATTACCTCAATAAGTTTGACTGGATCTACTGGCTTAGAAACATGCTTTTGAAAGCCCACACTTAGGGCTTGTTGGTAGTCGATTTCTCCAGCATAAGCAGTCAAAGCGATCGCCGGAATTTGTCCTCCCTGTTCTGGGGGCAGGTTTCTCACCTGCTGCATTAACATGTATCCATCAATATCTGGCATTCCAATATCGCTTAACAAAATATCTGGTTGGAGGTGGGTGAAAGTGATCAGTGCTTCGGTTGCTGAGGCCACTGCTGTCACTTTCGCTCCATATTCCTCCAGCAGGAAAGCAGTAAATTCCCGTGTATCTGCATCATCATCCACGACTAAAATTTTTACACCCTTTAAATCTAGGGATTGCTCTGAGTGTAGAGTGTCCTGATTCGTCTGAGGTTGAGTTAGCATGAGCGGGAGTCTGACGGTAAAAGTTGCTCCCTGATTTTCCCCTGGACTTGCAGCCTGAACTGTCCCACCGTGCAGTTCGACTAAATGACGGACAATCGCCAACCCTAACCCTAATCCACCAAACTTTCTGGTTGTAGCGGCGTCTGCTTGGCGGAAGTGTTCAAATACATAGGGAAGAAATTCAGGGAAAATGCCCTTACCCGTATCGCTGACGACGATCTGAGCTTGAGATCCAAAGCGTTCTAGTCGAATATTTACTTGTCCCTCTTCAGGTGTGAACTTGACAGCGTTGGAGAGAAGATTCCAAATCACTTGCTGTAATCGATTTGAGTCACCCATAACTTGGTATTTTGGATTTTGGATTACCCTGCGCTTCGACACGGAGTGGCTTCCGTAGGTAGCCGCAGAAGCGTCTATGGATTTTAGATTGTTTGATTGTTCATAGGTTGCGCTATATTCTAGAACCTGCTCATTGTTTCCCGGTTCAAAATCTAATATCGTAAATTGCAAATCGATTAACTTGGCTTGGGCTGCTAGCTGCACTGTTTCCATTGCTGCTTGAATCGTTGATACCAAATCCACAGGACAAATCTGAAGGCTAAGTTTACCCCGTAAAATTCGAGAGACATCCAGCAAGTCGTCAATTAGTCCTGCCTGTAATTTGGCATTGCGTTCAATAATACTTAGGGCTTGCGCGGTTCTTGCAACATCAATTTTGTGAGTCTGGAGTAATTGAGACCAGCCCAAAATCGGGTTGAGAGGCGATCGCAACTCGTGAGACAACACCGCCAAAAATTCATCTTTGATGCGATTGGCTCGTTGAGACTCCTCGTAGAGTTGGGCATTATCAATCGCCGTTGACGCCATTTGAGCCAGTTGCACCAAAATGGCTTCGTCTTCTGCATTAAATTCTCCCTCGTATTTATCAGAAAGCTGAATTAAACCGAGGTTATTGCCGTTACGGCTCGTCAGAGGTGCCGCTAGCCAACCGCGCATCGGTGGATGTCCATCTGTTTTGTTACCAAATTTCTGCCAAGCGGGATGGGCTTCTAGTTCAGCTTGGGTCATGCGTATTGGGCATTGCGTACGGCAGACTAGTGTATAAATACCAGAACCATTTGGCTTCTCGTTAAAATCCTGCCACTGGACGTATTTGTCTGAGAAGGACACCGTATGAATTGCCTGCGCCCAATTGTTGTCAACCGTCATACTGGTAACAGATTGATGCGCTCCAATAATATTGCGGGCTTGCTCTGTGATCAATTGCAATCTCTCATTGAGTGATAGCGTCGAGTTAATCGTCAGAGATGCCTCAGCCAACTTTTGTAAACGGCGAGTCTGTTGTTGCTGGCGCTCAAGTAGTCTCGCCCGTTCAGCCTCAACGCATTTACGATCATTGATGTCTATACAGGAACCGATGTAACCAACAAAACTGCCATCTGGTGTAAACCGAGGAATGCCTATATCCAAAATCCAACGATACTCTCCGTCAAAACGCCGGAGGCGATATTCGATCATGAATTTTTGACGGGCGTCAAAAGCAGTGAAATAAGTATCCGTACACAGCTGCAAATCTTCAGGATGAACATTTTCAACCCAACCGTTGCCTAGTTCTTCTTCCAGAGTCCTTCCAGTAAAATCAAGCCAAGGCTGATTGAAGTAATCGCAGAGTTTATCGAGTCCAGACATCCAGATCAAAACAGGAGAAGAATCTGCCATGATCCGGAACCGTTCTTCGCTCTCCCTCTGTGCTTCCTCTGCTCGCTTGCGATTGGTGATGTCTCGAAAATAAACAGCAATACCCTCCAGCGAAGGGTAGGCGTGAATTTCAAGCCATTTACCTATAGGCTGACCAAATTCTTCAAAGACAACGGAAACTTGCTCTCTCACCGCACGATGAAGTTCTTGATATGACAGATTTCCTACTTCCTCTGGAAATACTTCTTCCCACACTTGTTTACCAAGTAATTCTTCGCGGGTTTTATGTAAAAGCCTCGTAGCTTCCTGATTTACGTATGTATACCGCCATTGGTCATCAAAGGCTACAAAAGCATCAGTAATACTTTCGAGTATATTGCTGATTTGGTTACGGGCTGCTTCTGTTTGAATCCGTAATTCTTGCTCGCGCCGTGCTGCTTCCTGACGCATCTGAGCCATCTTTAGGTTTGCCTCGACGCGAGCCACTAGCTCCCGGGCCGAGAATGGCTTAATCAGGTAGTCGTCAGCTCCAGTTTCCAAACCTTCGATGCGAGACTCTTCTCCAGCACGGGCAGAAAGCAGGATAATGGGTATCTCTCTGGTGTTTGGGTTAGCCCGTAGCTGTTGCAACAAATCCAAACCATCTAGTTTTGGCATCATTATATCAGTTAGGACTAAATCGGGCATTTGCTGAGAAACAGCAGCCAAAGCCGCCTCTCCATCCGCCACTGTCTCTACTTCATACCCTTGACTTAACAGTAAACGCTTTACATAGTCGCGCATGTCAGCATTGTCGTCTGCCAAAAGAATATGGGCAGGGGACGGAAGGGACACGGAGGACACGGAGGACACGGAAGACACGGAGGACACGGGGGAATTTTCTCCCCTGTCTCCCCTATCTCCCTTGTCCCCCCTATCTCCCCTGTCTCCCTTGTCTCCCCCGTTCCCTTCTTCCGGTAGCCAGCGCAAAGCTTCTTCGACATAGGAAGCAGCGCCTATTGTAGTTGATGCCAATGAACTGGTAGCTTTGATGCGTTGGGCTTTGCCCTGGTCAAGGTATTCGTTTGGCAAGTGAGCATGACCAGTAGGAATTGATACTGTAAAGCTAGTACCTTGATTAATAACACTGGTAACATCAATAGTCCCGCCATGCAGTCGTACCAGTTCTTGGACTAATGATAGACCAATCCCCGACCCCTCATAGGTTCGTCCTCGCACTCCTTGCACGCGATGAAACCGTTCAAACAAACGGGGTATCTCCTCCGTAGGAATACCTGTGCCTGTATCTCGCACCTCTAGCTCAACATGATCACGACAATAGCGCAAGGCAACGACTATTTCTCCCTCAAATGTAAACTTAAAGGCATTGGAGAGCAAATTTAGCAAAATCTTTTCCCACATTTCCCGGTCAACATACACTTTTTCAGGTAATGGAGGACAATCTACTACTAGACGCATTCCTGCTCGCTCAATGGCTGACCGAAACACAGCTGCTAGGTCTGTAGTTAACATCGCCAAGTCAGTTGGCTCATATGCTGCTTGAACGCGCCCTGCTTCAATGCGGGAGAAGTCCAGCAGAGTGTTAACTAGCTTCAGCAAGCGTAGACTATTGCGATGCACCATCTCCAACTGCTGCCGTTGAGTTGCAAGTGTAGCATGATCTGCTGCTGCCAGTGTTTCCTCTAAAGGACCAAGCATCAGGGTGAGTGGTGTACGAAACTCATGGCTGATGTTACTAAAGAAAACGGTTTTGGCTCTATCAAGTTCTGCTAAGGCTTCAGCACGTTTACGTTCTTCCTCGTAAGCTTGAGCATTGCCGATGCTGGCGGCGATTTGAGCCGAAATCAAATCAATGAATCTTTTATAGTTGTCGTCGAACAGCCTAAATGGATTTAATGCAGCAATCAATATACCAGCTTTTCCCGTCTGTCCAGATGGTGCAATTGGCACAGCTACGGCTTGATGTGGCGGATGCTGCCAAGCGCCTGTTGGTAGGTTGTCAAAAGAAAGTGCCAAATTAGAAACCAGACTTATGTTCTGCGTTCTGATAACTTCCGCAAAGGGCCAAACCGAATTAGAATCAATATCGACTATTTCCGGAACTGTCGCATGATCACGTTCAATGCCGCATGTTCCAGCTAGAAAAACGCGCTGTTTATCTGGATCGACCAGATAAATCATCGCAAAGGGTAGGTCATAAGGGTTGGTTCCCAGACAATTTACACTCAGCGTGCAAGCTTGATCGAATGTCCGCGCGTCTGCCGTTTTGGCCGCTAGTTCGCGCAACAGTGTCAGTTGACGTTCGCTAATTATGCCTTGTGTGTCGTCTGTGTTAGCACAGATGATACCACCTGTACCACCTTGATCATTGAGAACTGGGCTATATGAAAATGTGTAGTAGGTTTCCTCTGGATAGCCGTTGCGCTCCATTATAAGTAGCAGCGCTTCGTCGTAAGTGCCTTCATTCTTGAGCATTGCTGATTCTGCGCGAGGCCCAATCTGATCCCAAATTTCTCGCCACACATGGGAAGCTGGCTGTCCAAGGGCTTCTGGATGTTTACCACCGACGATCGCTTTGTAGGCGTCATTGTAAAGGTTAATTAGTTCTTCACCCCACCAAACAAACATGGGTTGGCGGGAGGTTAGCATAATCCGCACACAAGTCTTTAGGCTCTGCGGCCATTCTGATACTTGACCCAAAGGTGTTTGTGACCAATCGAGCGATCGCATGAGTGTTCCCATTTCTCCACCACCAGCAAAAATATCTTCGGTGGTAGTTGTCCTTACTTCTTGAGTCACAAGTCTCTGCTCCTCATCCTCAAAAGCTTTTCATTAGCAGATTCCTGACGCGATCGCCCATCTGGTGCAATAGCTGCTGCAATCAGTTTTAACGCAAGTGCTAAAGTTTTGTTCGCCCACTTTCCCATTGATGTGACTCTTTGGAACCATACTCCTGGTTTAGCTGCTAGCTTAACCTGTGAGCGTTCAAGTCGCACTCCTGTCTTGCGAACTAACTTTGGTAACTTTTTATTAGACCTCTTGCAGACATTAAAGTACAGGTAATTTTGATTGCTCTATCATTTCAATATGTACCATGTGGTACAGTAGGCGTGACATCTGCCGTGAGACACAGAAAAGCAGTGAAATCAGCCGCATAAGTTTATAAGGCATCATGCTTGAAATGAGTTAAAAATGTAATCAAAAATACTGTCAAAGCAAAAAATAAACCGAGTAAACTCACAAACAAAATTGGTTTTAAAGGAGCGAAATTAGTACTCCGCCGCACTAATTTTGATAGGTTTGCAGTATAGACGCTCGCAAGAGCGGCTACTTACCCTATGGCAAGCCGGGCAAAGAAAGCCCGTCTACAGAAGCCACTACCTACGGTAGGCGCGTAAGCGACTTCTGGAAGTAGCCGCTTTGCCTCTACGTGTCTACCCGTAGGATGGACTTTAGTCATCATTTTAAGCACGCTTGGAGCTTACTACAAACTCCTTTAGCCTGTCAAAATCTTTATGGCAAACAATTAGTCAGTTTTGAGAAGAAAATTAATCATAAAAATAGCGATCGCAAACTACAAACTGTTTTTTCTCGGAATCACATTTCTGATGCCACCTTTAGCACCAACAGTATCACCTTTATAGCGTGGAATAATATGAATACTGGCGTGCATCATATTTTGACCTGCATCTCGGTTGACGTTCATTCCTACATTAAAACCGTCGGGTGTAAATTCATGGTTGAGAAGTTCTTGTACTTTATTAACCATCAGCCAACAAGCAGATTGCTCTTTAAATGGTAGATCAAAATAATTACTCACATGGCGTTTTGGGATAACTAAAACATGACCTTGACTCACTGGATAGCCATCAAAGATCGCATAGGCTGTTGCTGACTCAGTTAATATTGTGAGATGTTTGTAAGGATTACAAAATATGCAATTATTAAAAGAATTTCTCTGGAGATTATAATGTTTATATTCGTAAAGTTCGTAATATTCATCTAACTGAATTGATTGAAAAGGAAGCTTAACAATACATTGATATGTAGGCTTTTTGTGGACATAGTGTTCTCGAAAACCTTCTCTTTTAATATCCCTTCTGACTGCATAATAAGCTTTGCCACCTGGTTTTAATAAATGTGAAATTTCCATGATAATATTGGCTTGTTCTTCAGAAAATAAAACATTTAAAACATAAATACAAATTATGGTATCAAATTTTTCTTTAGGATATTGGGGAAAATAATAAGGATCATAACCTGTTATATTAAATCCTTTTTGTCGTAATAATTTAACATCATTGCCAAAGCCACAACCAAAGTCTAGAACTTTACCTTGAAGTAGATTTTTCTCTAATAAAAAATTTGTCGGTACTGACAGATAAACTCTTTCGATGGCTGTAAGGTGGCTAAATTGATTTTTGTGCTTTTTCATGAAAAAATAAATCTTCTAGGAAGACTTAGAAGAAGCGATCGCTAACTATAATCAAGTGTTCTGATCAATTTTATGAAGCGATCGCACCCACGTCCACAAAAAAGCGATCGCGATTTTTACAGAGACGAAAAATCGCGATCACATTCACTTTGTGTCTTAGAGTCTTAGTGGTTCAACCAATCACTACTCAAACACCAAGCAATATCCTAGTGCCAAACAAACACTTTTGCTTCGTAAGGGCCAATATCAATCATAATGCCATCATCGCCAGCTTCAACATCGTAGTTTCCTGTCCATTCGTGCCATTTTCCACCGTTGGGAAAATTAGGAACGTGATAACCAGCTAAGAAATTTTCCGAGAAATTAGTGATCACAACCACACGGGAACCTTCATCATTCCAGCGACTATAAGCTAATACTTTTGCCTCTGGATTTTCATGGATAAAATCAATATTTTCTGTGTAAAGTGCATGATTTTGTTTTCGCAGACTAATTAAACCTTTGTAGTACTCAAATAAACCACGATTCAATTCATTACCTAATAGTTTCCAATCAATTTTTGCTGATTCTGGAGTCTTAGGTTTATACTCACCAAACTCTTCACCCATCCAAACTAAGGGAACACCAACAGCCGTCATTAAAATTGCCACACCAAGCTTAATTCTTCTGAAGGCTTCCTCATCAAAAATGTTGCGATCGCCTAAATCAACCATCAAATGATTATGGTCATGATTTGTGACATAATTGACAACATTTGTAGCGCCCATAAAACCTTGACGCTTAGAGTCAATGACATCTTTGAGTCGTTCTATATCAAATGTTTCACCACAAATATGTTCCTTAATACAGTGGTAAAAACTATCATGCCAGCAACCATCCATCGGTCCATCAACATTGGTGACACTGGTAGTTTCAGGAATATATTCGGCAACATTATAAAAAGGTTTTGCACCAGCAGTTTTCTTAGCTTCCTGTACAATCCAGTGCATGAAATCGTAATTTGCAATTTGACGCGCTGCATCATAGCGAATACCATCAATATGATATTCTTCAATCCAAAAACGGATTGTATCACCAATAAATCTTCGTGCAGGATAAGTCTCTAAATTTTCATCATAGAATTCGTAATTAAACTCAGGTCCCCAGCTATTATCAGGATCACGTGGAGAGTGATGATACCAGTAATCATGGTCAATTTGAGTTAATGGACTAGATGCTTCTGAGTGATTATAAATCCCGTCCATAATCACACGAATTCCTCTAGCATGGCACTCATCAATCAGATTTTTTAACTCAGCTGTAGAACCATAACTTGATTCTGTGGCAAAAAAATAGCGGGGGTTATAACCCCAGCTATGATCACCTGGATATTCTTTCACAGGCATTAATTCAATAGCATTAATACCCAATTCACAGAGATAATCTAATTTTTCAACTACATGCTTATACTTTCCGCGTGCATAAGGATCATCTTCACCACCAGAAAAATCCCCTACATGCAATTCGTAAATTACTAATTCATGATCAGCTGGTAAAGGTTTATCATCGTGCTGCCAAACATAAGTATCAACTATTCTTTCTCCATCTTTGATATGTACAATACCGTTATCTTGACCACTTAATTCATCTATATCTATTGCATAAGGATCTGTAACGTCAACCCATTGGTCTTCTTCTACAAACCATGATTTTGACTGTACACGAAATTTATATTGGTAGTCTCCATCCTCTAATTCAACTGTGGTACGGAAATAACCATCCTCACCTTTTTCCATGGGAATTTCTTGCCAATCAGAAAAAGAACCAATTAAAGCTGCTGCTTTGTTATATGGAGCAAATAGATTAAATTCAATTGGCTTCGCCATAATACTTAAGTTTATTTAGGTTAGTGAATCCTTGCATGATTATTCTCTATTTTTAAAATAAAATAGCCAATCTTTCCCTAGAAATAAATAAATAAAAATGACTCTATCTTAAGGAATAAATCTTTAATAAATAATCAAAGAATAATTAAGTAGAGACGCGATTAATCGCGTCTGTACAATACGATTAATCGCGTCTGTACAATAGTCATCTGTCATTTGTCATTCGTCATTGGTAAGGCTTTTTAGTGATTTTGCGTTTCCCCCTTGTCTCCCAATCCTCCCCAACGACCTAAAATTAAATAAACTTGCACTGATTGCTTGGTCAGTTTAAGAATATATAGGGCAATGCACACGGGGAAACTAACGTGAGTCAAGGATTTGATTATGATTTAGTGATTATCGGCGCTGGAGTAGGCGGACATGGGGCTGCCTTGCACGCCGTTAGCTGCGGTTTGAAGACAGCGATCATTGAAGCGGCTGATATGGGGGGAACCTGTGTCAACCGAGGCTGCATTCCTTCTAAGGCATTGCTAGCAGCCTCTGGACGTGTACGGGAACTTAGAGACGCCCATCATCTGAAAACGCTAGGAATTCAAGTCGCAGGTGTACAATTTGAGCGGCAAGCGATCGCCGATCACGCTAATAATCTTGTCGCGAAAATTCAAGGCGACTTAACCAACAGCCTCAAACGTTTGGGGGTTGATATTATTCGAGGTTGGGGCAAAATCGCAGGTACTCAAAAAGTAAGTATAGTCACAGACAGTGGTGAAAAAACAATCACCGCTCAAAATATTATTCTTTCTCCTGGTTCAATTCCCTTCGTCCCCCCTGGAATTGAAATAGATGGTAAAACAGTATTTACCAGTGACCAAGGGGTAAAATTAGAGTCATTGCCAAATTGGGTAGCAATTATTGGTAGTGGTTACATTGGCTTGGAATTTTCTGACGTTTACTCGGCTTTGGGCTGCGAAATCACCATGATCGAAGCACTCGATCAATTAATGCCAGGATTTGATCGTGATATTGCCAAACTTGCCGAACGAGTGCTAATCACTCCCCGCGACATTGAAACCTATGTGGGAATATACGCCAAAAGAGTCATCCCAGGTTCACCAGTAGTGATTGAATTAGCCAACTTCAAAACCAAAGAAGATGTAGATGTGCTGGAAGTTGATGCTTGTTTAGTAGCAACCGGACGCATTCCAGCAACCCAAAATCTCGGTTTAGAATCAATAGGTGTAGAATTAGACCGTAGGAATTTTATTCCCGTCAATGACACCATGGCCGTGTTAAGCGGGGGTGAAGTAGTTCCACATTTGTGGGCAATTGGTGATGCTACCGGCAAAATGATGCTAGCCCATGCTGCTTCTGCTCAGGGTATTGTGGCAGTAGAAAATATCTGCGGTAGACATAAAGAAGTAGACTATCTTAGTATCCCCGCAGCCGCTTTCACTCACCCAGAAGTTAGCTATGTCGGGATGACCGAAGCACAAGCCAAAGAAAAAGCCACCGCCGACGGTTTTGAAGTCGCAGTGGCAAAGAGTTACTTTAAGGGTAATTCTAAAGCCTTGGCAGAGGGCGAAGCCGATGGTATGGCAAAAGTAATTTATCGTAAAGACACTGGTGAAGTTCTAGGAGTCCATATTTTTGGAATGCACGCCTCTGACCTCATCCACGAAGCCTCAGCTGCGATCGCCAGTCGTCAATCTGTCCACACCCTCGCCCATCTAGTTCACGCCCACCCCACACTCTCAGAAGTTCTAGACGAAGCTTATAAACGCGCAGTTGCTTCTTAGTCATTTGTCCTTTGTCATTTGTCCTTTGTTAAGCGACGAATGACAAATGACCAATGACCATTGACTATTGACCATTGACTATTAACCAAATATGCAAATCCGTCGTCGTCCACCAAATCCTAGTGTTGCAGTGTCTAGTCTAAGGTATCAGGTTGCCACTCATGATGCTGAACCAATGAACATCTTAGAAAAAATTGTTTGGCAAAAAGAAGAAGAAGTAGACCAAATGCGTGAGAAGCAACCCTTACAGGAGTTGCAAAAGCAAGCTTTAACTGCACTCCCAACTCGCGATTTTGTAGCAGCACTGCGAAATGGTAAAACTAAACCAGCTTTGATTGCTGAAGTCAAAAAAGCTTCTCCCAGCAAAGGTGTAATCAGAGAAGATTTTGACCCAGTGGCGATCGCTTTGCAATATGAGCAAGGTGGTGCTAGTTGTATTTCAGTATTAACCGATGAAAAGTTTTTTCAAGGTAGCTTTGATAATTTAGCTAAAATTCGTGCTGCTGTAGATTTACCTTTATTATGTAAAGAATTTATTATTTATCCCTATCAAATGTATCTAGCCCGTATTCTTGGTGCAGATGCAGTTTTGCTCATTGCAGCTATCCTCAGCGATCAAGATTTACAATACTTTGTTAAGATTGCCAATGCTCTCAATATGGCAGCATTAATTGAAGTCCATACTCTTGCAGAACTTGACCGTGTATTAGCTCTAGATGGTATTTCTTTGATCGGAATTAATAACCGCAATCTCGAAGATTTTTCTGTTGATTTACAAACCACTTGTCAACTGTTATCGGCAAGAGGTAAAGACTTACAGAAACGGAACATTATAGTTGTAAGTGAGTCAGGATTACATAGCCAAGATGATCTAAATATAGTAGAACAAGCAGGAGCTTCTGCCGTACTTATTGGTGAATCATTAGTCAAACAACCAGATCCAAAATTGGCGATCGCTAATCTTTTCACCAAAGTCTAAATTAATTAATAAAACTAGGATTAAAGCAAAATCTTTGTTGTTTATGTAACAATTGGCTGATGACAACACAGTCTTGGATTTGAAATCAAAAGGTAAAATAAAAAATAAACTTCATGGAGCAAATTCCTCTACCTTCACCCATCCATTACGAACTCATACTGCAACTATTAGAAAAACAAACAATGTTAGCAGTGAGTAATAATCCAGAACTGCGAAATCAAGTGAATCAGCTAATCATTACTCTCCGCAAAGCTGCTGTTCAACAAAAACATCTAGAAGAAATTTGTCAGTTTTCATCTATGAGTGTTGATCACCGTTGGTCACTAAATCATCTGAATACCAAGCAAGTAGCTTCACCCGATTGACTTGAATATTTCTTGCTGTCTACCTCTTGGTGCCTACCTACGGTAGGCGCGTAGCGACTTGGTGCAAGTAGGCGCTGGCGCGTCTAAAGTGTCTTAGTGTTGAAAAAATTATATTTTACCACCAAGACATTAAGAGAACAAAGGTGAGGATTTGGCTCAAGAATTTTGTGAAATGTTATTACTAATATTTAGTTCAGAAGCATCTAAGTTCGGCATCACCGAAGAATAAGAATGATCAAACCCAGCAAATTTTGTATGATCAAATGCATCTGGACTACCAATCGGATCAGCACCCATTTGTTGAGGTTTGAGGTAATCAGAGAATTGATTGGAACTATTATTAGCTTGACCAATCAAAATTTGACGTAAGTCGCTTTCATATTGATTTGGAGTAAAACCAGTAGTTAAATCTTCTTTGTTTTGTGTATTGTTATCCATCAAGCGATCGCCAAAAACACCAGCAGATAACTTATCTTCTCCTGCATTACCAATGAGGCTATCATTGGCATTTGCTTGAAGTGTTGGTTCAGAAGATGTAGAAGACTCGGAAGATGAAGGATTTGGTATCTTGCTAATGGAGTTAAGATCACCACTACCAAATTCTTGACTCCAATAATTGTTATGGAAACCAGTGCCAATTTCAGTATATTTGGGATTGAGAATATTTTCTCGATGTCCAGGACTGTTCATCCAATCTTGAACTACCTGTTCAGGAGTTGTTTGACCTGCGGCGATGTTTTCTCCCATTGTTTTCGCTTCATAACCAATAGTCTCAGCTCGCTCCCACGGTAAAGAACCATCTGCTCCTGTATGACTTAAAACGCGACGTTCTGACATCTGTTTAGCATATTCGTCAGCAACATAGTTCAGTTCAGCATTTTCTTTCAAAGCAGGAAGATTATTCTTTGCTCGTTCTTGGTTAGTTAGTTCAACAACCTGTTGTTCAAATGTTGTGTTGTTTGAAGCCATTTTATTACTGTCCTCACTGTTTTCAAAATAAAAAATCTTTTTTACTTGTTAAGCCAGCAACCAACAATCAATGTAGAGGCGCACAGCTAGCTAGCTGTGCGCCTCTACGAACTACTAACTAAGAACAAAGTTACTGGGTTTTAAACTTGATGCATCAACGTTTGACAACATGATGAAATTATCGAAACCGCCGGATTGTTGACTTCCATCCATGTCTAGCCGAACGGCTGTATCAGCACCAACTTGTTTTAATTCCAGGTAGTCAGAGAATTGATTTGGGCTTGTGTAAGCTGAATCAGACATGATTTGACGCAGATCAATCACATCTTGATTACTGTCAAAATCGGTGATGCTATTCCCTTGATTTTGCAGATTCTCATAGACAAAGCGATCGCGTCCAGCACTACCAGTTAATTGATCTTCTCCTGAACTCGCTGTGATTTGATCGTCGCTATCGTTGCCATTGAGAGAATTGTTAACTTTTCCTCCCAACGGTTCATTATCTGTATTACCAAGCAGGATATCGATACCATCACCATTATCAAGGCGATCGTGCCTATATCCTTTGACTTCTGCTTTACTCTTAATAAAGTCTTGTTCCACCTCCCATTTCGGAGAAGTAGATTGATTGACGTGTTCTAAAGCACCCCAAGCACCCCATTTAGTGGGTGTAGTGATGTCGTTGTAAATCGCCAATTCACTACCGTTAGTCCGCTGATCCCAACCTTGAAGATATTCTTTATATAACTGACCCATGCGTGGATCACGGTTAGCCTTGATGAATAAGTCCGTGATAGCATCATTATTTTCTGAACCGTTAAGACCTGTAAGATGTTGTCCACCTTCATAACCAACTAAATCAAGACCATATTTCTGAGCCTGTTCTGACTGTTTGCTGATGTTGTCTAGTTGTTTAGGTAGTTCTGTGTTGTTCAAGTAGTCAAAGACTTTGTTCAAACCTCCATCTGATTCTTTTGTCCAGCTTTCTACTTCTGCTTCTGTGGTTGTCCAACCTTGTTTATCAGGAGTCACAAATATCCCCAAGTAAGGAGCGATAGCGATCGCATCAACTGTAGAATTTGGATCATATGCCTTCACCTTCTGCATCAGTTGATCAGTCAACTGTAAGTTACCATTCTGAGCGCCGAGTACTGTGACTACTCGATTGCTATCTTGGCCAAAAGCTTTATCCCAGATATCACCCATCTGTTCTGTACGGCGACTGAACCAGTCTGTCCAGTCACCACCGAGCTTTTGTCCTTGGTCTTGCGCCCATTGATGTTGACCAAAAACCCCATTCCACACTTCGTTGGAATATTCTACATAAGCCTTCAGGTTGGGGTTAAGCTTTTCTTTGACAACTTTGGCAAAATTGGCAATGTACTCATCCGATGCTTGGTGAGGCATATTGAACCAAGGATTAGCCCCGGTTCGATTAGCCAAATCAACCATCACTTCTACAGGCACACCCTTATTAGGGTAAATGTAATTAGAACTATCAACTGTCGGTCGATTTTTCCAATCACTCTGTTGAGAGTTGTTAGTACCCATCCAATCCATAAATCGGAGGGTAGAAAAATTGTCAGTTTTATTGACAAAGGTAGGATTAAATACCTGAGTCTTGTAGTTTTTTTCCTCGGCTTCCGGTACAAGACTAATGTTGCGAAGATAGTTTCCTGTACCTTTAGGATCTGTTTCGGTAAGCCATATAGACATACCTTTACTAGAAGGTGTGACATCAATAACATCACGACCAGGCTTAGAAGCAGCTGTATCTAGCTTGGCATCTGCCCCATACTCTAGCTTGCCTTCGCCGTCGTACAAAACAACATATTTTCCACTAGGGTAGTTTTCTTTGACTCCCGGTGTAGGGGAGATAAGATTGACGAGAGTTTGAACGCTATCATAATTACTCTCTCCTGATTTCGGTAAAGATTTTACCCAGCCATTTTCATCTAGATTCAGTTGAATTCCTTCTGGCTTTTCCCCAGTTTTAAACTTTTGAGGCATCCAGTTACTAGACGTTTTGAAGTGATCCAAGAATGGTAATTGGCTAGACCAGTAAGAAACTCCACTTAGATTAGTGCCTAGATTATTCGCCATGACTATCCTTTAATGAACTCCAAATGGTAGATTCCCTGGAAGATAGGTGTAGATTAGGTTGAGGGGTATAGGGGTGTGAAGGTGAGGAGAGAAGCCTACCACCAAAACCTCACTTATACAGCAGATTAGCTTAGTTTTTTCCCTTACACTTCTACACCCAGCCAAGCGTAAAGGTTTTAGTTTAGTGAACGTGTCATTAACTAAGACTGGAACTCGTAAGCACCTATATCAGGACCTTTACCTTGACCACGTTGTTTACCGTCGTAATCCAGCTTTGCGTAATCACCAATTTCTGCGGAACCAGTATCAATTGCTGGCGAATCTGATGTGAGTTTAAAATCCTTGCCATTTAAATCAGCAAATCCAATCGACTCAGCCTGAGTGTTATTCTCAGCTTTCAAGTTATTCACTCCATTGCCAGTTTCATAGATTTTTGCAAACTTATTCGTGAATAAGTTATTGTCTAAAGTCACATTATCAATATCTTCAATGAATCCATTACGAAAACTACTATCAGCGAAGATATTGTTGCGAACTAGAATGTCACGAGGTCGATAACCGCCATAGTTATCAGAGCCGTCTATCAAGAGACCTTGAACATTGCCATTAACCGTATTGTTGACAATTTGAACATCACTAACATTACTGCTGACACCAATTCCTTGACCACTATTTACCCCGTCTTTACCATTGCCATAAACAATGTTGTTGTAGACACGGATACCAGATACATCTCCTTGACTGGGAACTTCATCTGTAATCACAAGTCCACCAGCAGTGTTATTGGCAACAACGTTGTTGTAAACATCAATGTTGAACATATCAGCACGGTTGCCCTCAATATAGAGGCCAGGGCCACCACTGTAACCATCGGGTGTACCGCTAACTAAGGCTTGATTAGTAACAGTATTGTGGTGGACAGAACCATTGCGGGAACCAGTTTTGACATCAATACCTTCACGGTTGCCTTCTTTAACAGTGTTATTAGCCACCTCGAAACCATCAACGCCCCAGATACTCAGTGATTCCTGTGTTCCTGTTGTGAGGTCGAAACCATCGTTTATATTGCCTTCTTTAGAAGCGTTACCCTTCCAAATCCAGCTAGCTCGTTCAACAGTGTTGTTGAGTACCTTGATATTTTTACTAGTTACCTCGCCTTCTCCACCACTGTAGTAAGTATCAGGCATGACGATGATACCGGAGGCACCAGTTTCGTAGGTGTGGTTGTTTTGCACGGTCATGTTGTAGGCATCACGTAAAGAAATTCCTGCCCAGGATGTGTTCTCAATTCGGAAGCCATCAATTACCCAGTTACCTTTGCCTGCTGACTGAATCACTCCTTCGCGGAAAAAGCCATTATTGGGGTCGGGGTCACGCAGAGTAACATCACCATTCGCTTTGAGGGTGATGTCACCTAACTGACTATCACCAGATTTACCAAGGGTGATGAGTTCTGTGTAGGTTCCGGGTTGAACCAGGATGGTGTCACCTCCTTTGACAGGAGAACTTTCATTCACCGCACGGTTCACAGTTTTCCAGGGTTGATCAATTGTGCCTGGATTATCATCACTGCCATCGGGTGCAACGTAGTAGACATTCCCGGAGCTATTGGATTGACCTGAGTCTTTACTCGCTGCCAGAACAGCTGGTTCTTGGGTAGGTTTGCTAAAGTCAATACTCGTGCCTAGAACATCTGAAGTTGTAGTTTCGGATTGAGTATCAAAACTAGGCTGTATTAAGGATTGATCAGCAGAATTGCTGAATTCCTTGATACCGTTGTCTTTGATTCCAGTTAGAGCGTCTTGATTGTCACCACTGAGCGTTTGATTGCTATTGTTGCTTAGGAATTGTTTATCTTCTGTCTGAGAAAATTGGTTGTTTCCTTGACTAGCATCTAACCAGTTATCTTTCGTGCCTAAGCCTTGATCCTGCCAAGCACTTACTCCTGAGTTGGGTATGGATTTGACCCAGCCATTGTCATCTAGATTCAGTTGAATTCCTTGCGGCTTTTCCCCAGTTTTGAAATTTTGAGGTATCAAGTCACTAGCCGTCTTGAAGTCATCCAAAAATGGTGATTGACTAGACCAGTCATAAACCCCATTTAGGTTTGTGCCTTGAGTATTCGCCATGATAGTCCTTTAATTCACGCCTAATTAACGCCAAATGGTAGATTTCCTGGGTCAGCTACGGGAAAAATATCAACAGATTGGGAATGAGAATAACTTGCAATTACTGTTGACTTCAGTACGCAGAAGCTAGTAATCCATCTGTTTTTTGATTAGTCATTTGTATTTACGCACGTGTATTTAGAACAAGTGACTAATGCAATTTTTGAAGCAATTCTTGAACCAGAAAAGATATATACGCCTAAAATCAGTTTTCGTGCAGGATAGTTGAACTCACCAGTATTGTTGCGACTACGACAAAAAGCGGTGACTACGAAATCGTTCACTCATTCACACTCATTCAGAATAAAAGCTACAGTAGCTTTTTTCACGCTTTTGTTGTGACAGTTGAACAACTGTCATAAGGTACTAAAAATAAACTTTATACAAGTATTTTTAATATACTTTTGTATATTTAAATTTGACAAAATTTAGCCATTTTTAGTAAATTGCTAAATTTTACTTTTGATGTATTCGTTAATTTGTGCAACTCAAATGACCTGATCTAGTATTTTTGTTGACCCAAAAAAATTTTTTGAGAAAGTTTTTACTGTAAAAAATTTCATAAGTCTTTGTCAAAAAAATCGCAAAACAGTATATGATGTAATGTTTTGGTAAAGTTGAGCGATAGTGTAGATAAAAAATTGACAAAGTCTTATAAAAAAAATTCCTGATGCAACTTAAAACCTGATGTATATCCAATGAGAGACAGGGTCTATCTATTTGTAGATTGACTTTTGTGTCCTCTCACCTCAGTGAGATGTTCATATAGATTGTCAAACATTAGAAAACCGATCGCGCAACCTAGAAATTATGACGATACAAACCTTGCAAGTGGGTAACGAAGTACTTCAGGCAGATCAGTTAATGTCTTTGCTACATCGTTATCAATTGTTGCCGCAGGTATTACGCGCCAAAGTTATAGATGAGGCGATCGCTTGTTTCAGTTGCACAGATTTAGAGAAACAAGCAGCAATTAACGGCTTTTACCAGCGTTACCAACTCACCTCACCAGAGGTAAAACAAGCATGGTTGCAAAAGCACCAGCTAACAGAAGCAGCAATGCAAGAATTGGCTATTCGCCCGGTGTTGATCAAAAAATTTCAGCTTGCAATGTGGGGCAATAAATTAGAGTCTTACTTTATGCAACGCAAGGGAAATTTAGATCAAGTCGTATATTCTCTAATTCGTACCCAAGACGAAGGACTAGCCCAAGAATTGTATTTTCGGATTCATGAAGGAGAACAACCTTTTGCTAGCGCCGCCGAGAAATATTCTCAAGGTCCAGAAGCACAAACAGCAGGGATTTTAGGGCCAGTTCCGTTGTCTCAACCCCACCCAGTCATTCAACAAATCTTATCTGTGAGTAAACCTGGTCAACTTTGGAAACCACGGGCCATAGCCGAGTGGTTTGTAATCATTCGCCTAGAAAAATTACTGCCTGCACAATTAGATGATGCTATGCAGCAGCAGTTATTGGATGAACTCTTTGAAAACTGGATACAAAAACAAGTGCAAACGCGCCTACAATCCTCCAACCATCATGTGGACGCTGCGGCAGCGTAAACTACTGAAACTATCTCAGTTTTTAGGGCAACCCAGATAGCCGACTTTGTGGAAATTTGGGACAGTAAGTGAGGTTGTGAACAAAGGAGACAAGAAAAAATACACTTTTTCTCCCTCAACCCCACCGACCTCTAAAAGTTGGTGGATAAGCCACAAGGTTTTGTGGGAGTTTCTAGGAGAAATTCAGATGAAGCCAGCTATTACCCAAACCGACATCATAAAATTCTTAGCCGACACCCCCCCTTTCACCAAACTACCACTTGCCACCTTAGAAACAATTGCAGCGAAATGCCAATTGTTGCAATATCGCACCGGACAATGGATGGTAGTTAAAGAAAGAATGCCAGCGCAAGTAATCGTAATTTATCAAGGACAAGCGCGGCTATTGGGCTACGACCAGCGTACAGACTCTCAAATTAGTTTGACAGTAGTAGAGCCAGGAGAGTTCCTGGGTTGGCTAGGATTAATACGTGGGGTAAGTTGCGAAGCAGCGATCGCCTCTAGCGAAGTCATAGCAATTACTCTAGACGCATCAATATTTCTAGAGTTAATGGCTACACAACCAGAGTTTAAACAAGCAGTGCGATCACGTCCTCAGATGATAGAAGTGTTTGAACTCCTGAGTTTAGAACTCCAACGACAAGCAGATGCAACTACTGATTTAAAAGACTTAGTACGTCAGGTTTGGCAACAAACAACGGTGGTGAATGCACCACCAGGGAAACTAAATTCGCAGCAATTGAATGATGACTACCTTTGGCTCATCAGCGCTGGAATGTTCGATGGCATGAGCATTGGTAGTAAGTTAAAGTTAGACCACAATCAGCAGAAGATTTGGTACAGTGAAACCGAAATACGCTTAATCGGTGTTCCCTGGAAGTCTAATACAGAGAAATCTCGCAATCACAATATTTCCAGTCTAGCAATCTCCCCTGCTCCAGAATACCCACCTAATCCTGCTGTCGAATATATAGCACCACCAGACACCATATTCGTATCAGGACAAGGCAGTGTTGATGCTCCCTTGGCATGTTTCCAAATGTTACATCGCATCTTAGGGGGTTCTTTTCGCCGTGACTTAATTCGCAAAGTCTTAACAAATCAACTCAAATCTCATAAGCAGATTTCACTGCAAGTAGCAGGGGCTGTTGTCGAAATGATGGGTTTGCAGGCCCAGTTAGTCAAAGTCCCTGTTAACGTCATCAACCGTTTGAGTGCGCCAGCAGTAATTTACTGGCAAGAAAACTTGGCCTTACTGTACAAAATCACAGAACATGAAATTGTTGTAGCTGCTCCAGAAAAAGGCATTTCTCATTATTCGATCACCGAATTTGGTGACATTTGGGGGCAATCAGGACAAGTTTTGGTGATCGAACAACCAGAAGAAGAACGTCCAGAAAAATTTAGTCTGCGTTGGTTTTTGCCTCATATCTACAAATATCGCTTGGTATTGATTGAGGTTCTAGTTGCTTCGTTTTTTGTGCAAGTATTTGGTTTAGCCAACCCAATCATTACCCAAATCATCATTGATAATGTATTGATGCAAAAAAGCCTCGATACTCTCGATATTTTGGGGATTTTCTTGCTGGTAATCGCAGTATTTGAGGCAATCTTAACGAGTCTGCGTACCTATCTGTTTGCCGACACTACCAACCGGATTGATATCCGCCTGGGTTCAGAAGTCATTGAACATCTGTTGCGATTACCCTTGAGTTACTTTGAGCGTCGCCGCGTCGGAGAATTGGCAGGACGAATTAATGAATTAGAGAATATTCGTTCTTTCTTGACAGGAACAGCATTAACTGTAGTGCTAGATGCGGTGTTTTCTGTAATTTACATCGCTGTCATGCTGTTTTATAGTTGGGTGCTGACACTGGTTGCTTTGGCTTGTGTTCCATTGTTTGCCTTGCTCACAACTTTTGTGGTTCCCATTGTGCAGCGACAATTAAGGAAAAAAGCCGAACGTTATGCTGATACTCAATCTTATTTAGTTGAGGTACTCACCGGCATTCAAACAGTCAAAGCTCAGAATATAGAATTAAAATCTCGTTGGCAATGGCGCGATCGCTATACCCGCTACATCAGCGCTGGATTCAAAAATGTACAGACTTCCAGCACCGCCAACTCCATCAGTGGATTTTTAAATCAATTCTCTAGTTTTGTGTTGTTGTGGGCAGGCGCTCATTTAGTTATTTCTAATCAACTCACCCTTGGTCAATTAATCGCCTTTCGCATCATTGCTGGTTATGTTACCAGTCCTCTGTTACGTCTGATTCAACTTTCACAAAACTTTCAAGAAGTGGCCTTGTCTATTGAACGTCTAGGTGATGTCTTAGACACTCCCCCAGAAGTATTGCCAAGCGATCGCCAAAATATCCAACTACCAGAAATTGAAGGCGCAGTCAAATACACAGGCGTTTCCTTTGGTTTCAATCCTGATAATGCCTTGCAACTGCTCAATATCAATCTTGATATTGCCCCTGGTACTTTTGTCGGCATTGTTGGACAAAGTGGTTCCGGCAAAAGTACAATGACAAAATTATTACCTAGACTCTACGAACCTTTAACAGGGCAAATCCAGATAGATGGTTATGACATTAGAAAAGTAGAATTAAATTCCCTACGCCGTCAAATTGGGATGGTATTACAGGATACCCTATTGTTTGAAGGGACGATTCAAGATAATATTGCCCTAATTCGCCCAGAAGCAACTACCGAAGAAATTATTGCTGCTGCCAAAGCTGCTGCCGCTCATGATTTCATCATGGCACTACCCAACGGCTACAACACGATTGTGGGGGAACGGGGTTCTGCACTTTCCGGTGGACAACGGCAAAGAATCGCGATCGCCCGTACAGTTTTGCAAAATCCGCGACTGCTGATTTTAGATGAAGCCACCAGCGCCTTAGATTACCAATCAGAACAACAAGTTTGTCGCAACCTGATGGAAGTCTTTGAGGGGCGTACCGTCTTCTTCATCACCCACCGTCTCAACACCGTCAAAAATGCCGATGTCATCATCATCATGGATCGGGGTGCGATCGCTGAACAAGGAACCCATGCTGAACTCATGGCTATGAAAGGACGATATTACTGTCTCTATCAACAACAAGGACAAGAAGAATAGTCAATTGTCAAGGGTCAATCGTCAATTGTCAATTTTCATTAGTTAGTTCCCCTTGTCCTCCTTGTCTCCCCACACTCCCACTGTCTACACCTCCTTTACACAGAAAAAACCATGCTTGATCCATCTTTGTTGCTGCTAGCTTGTACAAACTGTTCAGAAGTGTCAGTTAATACTCCTGAAACAACTAGTAATTATTGCGAGCAAATTCTTGCAGATGAGACAACAACCCAATCAAACTCTGATTTGAGTAATTGCGTTAGTGAACTCGAAGGCACTGAGGTGGCTTTTTCATCACCAAATCAGTCGATTAACCAATCGATATTGAAATTTGGTAGTCAAGGCACAGCTGTTTTCCAACTGCAAACTCAGCTGCAAAAATTAGGATATTATCATGGCACAATAGATGGTAAATTCGGTGTACTTACCCAAGCAGCACTGGTAAAATTTCAGCAAGAGAAACTATTAAAGGCTGCTGAGGGTGTTGTTGATACTGACACTTGGAAGGCGCTACAATCATCCCTACCCAAGTTTACGAATACTAAAACTAGCTCTGAAGATGATTTTATTGATCAGAGCGATCGCCACAACACAACTCAAAATACAACTCAAAATACAACTCAAAATACAAACCAAAACACAAATCCAAACACAAATTACCATGTAAATTACTTAGAAGCTGCTCCGAGTCGAGGCTCTATTTTCTTGCCTCTGGGTGGTTTCATGTTTTTGCTCACAGCTGGGGGATTAGTATTTATTTGGAAACGTGTACCAAAATCTCAGCGTGAATGGCAATTGCTTTTGCAAGGAAGTTCGGCAATTTTCAGTTCAGGAATTACCATTCCTCGTGAGAAACCTCGCGAGACACCTCGTGAGATAAATGACTTTGATCAACCAGTCATTTTAAAACAATCCCGAATTTGGTCACATGCTATTGTTTGGAGCATCGTTGGTGTAACTAGTTTTGCGTTTGTCTGGGCTTGTACTGCTAGAATCGACGAATCTGTTCCCGTACAGGGCAAACTGGAACCTAAAGGTTTAGTCAAAGAAATTCAAGCGCCAGTGGGGGGAGTAATCAACAAAATTCATGTTCAGGAAGGGCAAAGAGTCGAAAAAGGCGATCTTTTGGTGAGTTTTGACCCCACAGTTGCTCAAGCAAAATTACACTCTCTGCAAGAAGTTCGAGCCAGCATAGTAAGAGAAAACATTTTTTATCGTACCCAGATGCGAACATCGACGACGAATTCTACAAACAGAGAATTCCAGATATCACCTGAGTTAGCATCACTCACAGAAAACCGTGTAGCTTTGGTGCGGGAAAATGAACTTTACCGTGCAGAATTACTTGGTGCTACAGCAATACGTAACCTTAGTCCAGAATTACGAGAACGTTTTATTAATAGACAAACAGAAAGAGACTCTCGAATTGCAACAGCAAGGTTAGACGTAGAACAATTAACCAAGCAGTTAAATCAAGTGCAAGTTCAATTAACGAGTGCTAGGGGTAGCCTCGCAACAAATTTAGAAATAGCCAGTAATTTAAACTCTTTGGTGAAAAAAGGAGCCTTTGCTCGCTTACCTTATTTAGAAAAGCAACAAACAGCAGACGCTAGTAAAGCTGAAGTTAACCGTCTTGTGCAAGAAGAACAACGTCTGCGGCTGGCGATCGCACAATCACAAAAGAAATTAGAAAATGCGATCGCTTTGTCTAAAGAAGATTTACTCAGCAAAATTGCCGAGAACGACAAGCGTATTGCTGAAATTGATAGTCAACTCACCAAAGTGATGGTCGAAAACAAAAAACGCATTCAAGAACTTAACAGTCAAATTAGCGAAATTTTTTCGACTTTAAAATATCAAGAAATCCGAGCCACAACTAGTGGAATTGTTTTTGACCTCAAGCCTCGGAGTTCTGGTTACGTCTACAACAGCAGCGAATCTATTCTCAAAATCGTGCCGCCAGAAAATCTTGTTGCTCAAGTTTTTATCACCAACAATGATATTGGCTTTGTTAAGGATGGAATGCCCGTCGATGTGCGAATTGATTCTTTCCCCTACACAGAATTTAGTGACATTCGAGGTGAGGTAGTTCGGGTTGGTTCTGATGCTTTACCTCCTGATCAAAACACTCCATACTATCGCTTCCCGGCTGAAATTCGTTTATCAAAACAATCCATCAACGTTAACGGTCAAGAAGTACCTCTCCAATCTGGTATGTCTTTGAACGCCAATATTAATGTCCGTAAACGAACTGTCATGAGTATTTTCACTGAAAAATTCTTAGGCAAGATAGAAAGCTTGAAATATACTCGTTAGTTTGTAGTGAGCGCTCAAGCGCTCACTACAAACTTCTGTCTTCATACCTGTAAAAATTCAATTTTTGGTAATAACGGATCAGAAACCATAGCCACACCGCCAAAACTCCAACGTTTGAGCAAAGCTTTGAGCTGCGATCCAGGAATAGATTCCACACCGAAACGATTCGCTAATTCTCCAGCGTGTGTGTTGAGATAGCTCAGAGCATCAGAGTGTTCGCGAAACATCAAAAGATAACTCACACCTTCGTTGGGACGGGCTGTCAGATAACGACCGTCAGTTTGTGACCTTACCAAATAATAAATTTCGGAAAACATAATTAAACGTCATTGGTTATTGGTCAGAGACGATTTATAAAGTAAACCTTAAATTGTAGGGTGCGTTATAGCAACGCTTAACGCACCGAGAAAGATGGTGCGTTACGGCTAATCTTAACTCTCTCAAACTCCAAAATCCTTGCATAGCCGTAACACACCCTACTTAATATTTACTTTATAAATAAGCTCTCATTGGTCATTGGTTATCAGTCATTGGTCATTGATTAATAGTTAGTATTTGTTACAAATGACAAATTACTAATGACTAATAAGAAATAACTAATTTAAATTTTCTAGACGAATGCGAGGATCGGCTACTTTCAGTAACAAATCTGCTATTAAATTACCAACTATTAATAGCACTGCACCCATTACCAAACTTGCCATTAGTAAATATAAATCTTGATTTTGTACTGCTTGTAAAGTCAATCTTCCTAAACCAGGCCAATTAAAGAAAAATTCGGCAATAAATGCGCCACTTAACAAACCCGCCAATTCAAAACCTAACAAAGTAATTAAGGGGTTGATGGCGTTCCGCAGAGCATGAACATAAATGACTCGATTTTCTGGTAGTCCTTTGGCGCGAGCCGTTTGGATGTAGTCTTGACGTAGTACATCCAGTAGTTCACCACGAGTGATGCGCTGCAATCCAGCAAAGCTAGTGATACTCAGGGCGACGGTGGGCAAAATCATGTGCCAGCCGATATCGATGATTCGACCAAACCATGTCAAATCGGTGTGATTGATGCTAGTCATCCCACCCACAGGAAATATGGGAGTAGTCAATTGAGCAAAAATCAGCAATAACAAAGCAGTGATGAAACTGGGAAATCCTTGCCCAGCATAGCTAACCACTTGTAAAATCCGGTCTGTAAAACGATTTTGCTTTACAGCAGCAACGATACCCAAAGGAATAGCGATCGCCCAAGTCACAATTAAAGAAGAAATAGCCAACAATAAAGTTGCTGGAACCCGCTCCCAAATCAGTGATGCTACAGAACGTTGGTAAACAAAACTCGTGCCAAAATCCCCTTGAGTGATAATGCGCCACAGCCAGAGAAAGAATTGCTCTGGCCACGACTTATCCAAACCAAATTGTCGCCTGAGTTGCTCTATTCTCGCTGGATCGATTTTCGGGTTTTGCTGTAGCGTTGATAAGAAATCCCCAGGAGCAAGTTGAATAATAAAAAACGACAAAGCCGATGCCAAAAACAAAGTCAACAGCGCCTGTAATAATCTTTTGATCACATAAAGAAATGTTTCGTTAGTAACTATTCGTACTAGCCCATCCCTAAATGCTTCTGGGGAAATTCTTGTGGTAGTCATTTGTCAATGATCCTTTGTTCTTTATCATTAGTCATTAGTCCTTAGTCCTTTGTCCTTTATCTCTTGCTATTTGTAACAATTAGTAACTACTAACCAATGATCAATAACCAATGACTAATGACCAATGACTAATATTCAACAAGGCTAACAATCGGCACATCTGGCAGATTTTTACGTCCTTGTAAATCTCGTAGCTCGATGATAAACCCAAAGCCTACCAGTTCGCAGCCTATTTTTTCTACTAATTTTGCAGTTGCACCTGCGGTTCCACCTGTGGCAATCAAATCGTCTACAATCAAAACTCGGCTTTGGGGGTGCAAAGCATCTTGATGTACTTCCAAACAATCTGTACCGTACTCTAGTTCATATTCAATCGAATGTACTGCTGCTGGTAATTTGCCTGGTTTACGAACAGGGATAAAACCAGCTCCTAATTGATAAGCCAGAGGTGTGCCAAACATGAAACCCCGCGATTCCATTCCGATCACATAATCAGCCTTCAGTCCGGCTTCTAGAATTTTTTGTGTAAACAAATCTATGGTATGGCGCAACCCTTGGGGGTCACGCAGTAGTGTGGTGATATCCCGAAATAAAATTCCGGGTTTAGGAAAATCTGGGATATCACGAATCAGAGACCTTAGATCCATAAGTGAAGTAAAGATAGCGTAGATGAAGGTGGAATAAAAATCTAGGCAAAAGGTCAAAGGCAAAGAGTTCAAGGAACTTGGAATTTACTTATCCTTCCTTATTCTTTATCTCTTATTCTCTGAGTTGCCCCAATTCTGCCGACAGAAATACATCGAGCATTTAGGGCAGATACCTGAGAAATCGTACACTATTATGTCGTACGCTTGGAAATATTCACAAACACCATCCATTTGACGATTACCAGAAATTACACCCAGTTAAGGATGAAATGATACTAAGTAAACTATAAGAAACAACTGTGATTGGAAAACTTGCATTTTGTGTATGCGGAAAACTTTAAATAGAACGGGTAAGTTAATGTATATATCGAGCTACTATGCCCTGATCACAACCAAACACATGCCAATTTGGCTATATATCTTAAATTAGTTTTACCGACTCTGTTGCAGCTGCACAAGGTATTTATAATGAATGTCTCCGCTAGTTTAACGCCATATAACAGCCCTATTCCCCAGTCCCCGCCGATGATTTTGGATACTCTACCTGATCCTGCTATTGAAGGACAGGCTTCTTGCCCCCGTAAAACTAGGGTGCAAATAGACTTGATTTTATTGGCTATTGAAGCTTTAGAACTTGGTAGTTCAGAAGCCATTTTGTCATTTGCACAAGAGTTGGAATTGAAAGGTATTATTAAAGACAGGGTGAATTTATGGCGAATGCGTAGCACTAATCCTCTCAGAAGAGCGCATATTCGCCGCTCTTTAACAATTACGGAAGCTAAAGCCTTGGTGGTAATCGCTTGCTATTTAGCACGGCGCTTGACAGTTGTAATTCGTCAGTTGCTCATGATATACCAGCAACTGGATGAAAAGCAGATTCCACTTGAACAAAATTTACGATTGTCTAATTACCTAGAACGGTTTCGAGCACATTTTAAAAGCCGGATGAATCCACGCCGTTCTGGGGTCATGGCATTAAATTCAGATGAAAAATTAGATGAATTGGCTATAGATTTGCTGGGTAAATTACTATTTTGTACAGGTACGGCTGGAATGCAGCGCTTCTGGATTAGTCTTTTTGACGGTGAAGTGGAATGAATATTCAACGTAAGTATAGTTTACCAAATTGCACGTTAGTTCTAGAGGGTTTAAGTGATGCTACAAGGGCTGCACAATTTCAGGAGCTGCGCCCAGCACTATCTATATTGGTAAATGCAGAATGTTATTTATCAGGTTACAGTCAGCCACTGTCGGGTGGTAGGGAATTTTTTGAAAGTTTGGTGAGAACGGTTAGTGCTTATGCTCAAGAATTTTTGAGTAGTGTTTCTCACCCCCAAGCGCACAATTTTGATTCTGAATTGGTGCAAATGCAAAAGCTTGAGTACAATCGACATCGATTGATTGTACATTCAGAAATTCCTAATGGGCAAATATTGCAGCCTCATTATGTTCACGATGGCAAGCAGCCAGTTCAAATAGATTTAAACACAGTACAGTTATTTGATTTGGTAGAAGCCGTTGATCAATTTTTTGCTGATACCCAAACTCTACCGGAGCTATCGCTAGAACTACAACCAGTTCCTAGACGTTATGGCTCTAGTAGTGAAGGTTTGGTCAAGCAGGCAGTACCGGCTAGTGTAGGGGTAACTAGTTTGGCCGCTGCGGCGATCGCTTTTGCCATGATACCACCACCTCCTCCTCCACAACCAACTACACAGCAAAAATCTGACTTAACCACCTCAAGTGTTACTCCATCAACACCAGCCGCGAATCCTCCAAGTACGATTACCCCTTCGCCAGCGGCCAATCAATTTATAGCGACAAATCCCACCCCTAGTGTTAATGCACAAATAGCTGCAACTCCCGAGTTTACACCCACTGCGAATGTCAATGCACAAACAGTTGCAACTCCAGAATTTACTCCCACTCCAACTGTTAATGAACAGATTGCAGCAACTCCCGAATTTACTCCTACACCCACTTCTACAATTGTTGCTAACCCTACATCGAGTTCAACATCTGGAGTTAATCAAGATTTAGAAGCACTTTTAACTAGTGTTCCTGAAATCACAGATGCGTCCCAGTTACGTGCCTTAAATCGGCAAGTTTATAACCAAGTTCACCCCAACTGGAAAAATCGCCAAGGATTGAAGGCGGATTTAGTCTTTCGTGTAGGTGTAGCAGCAGATGGTGCGATCGTTGGTTACAAAGCTGTCAATCCAGAGGCAAATCAGGCAGTAAATCAAACTCCTTTACCAAATTTAATTTACAATCCTGCTGTTCGCCCTCCCATTACCAATGAACCGATCGCTCAATATCGAGTCGTCTTCACTAGAGATGGCGTACTGCAAGTTAGTCCTTGGCGCGGTTACACAACTAAACCAGATGTAATCGGAGCTAAAATTACTGACGCCAATCAAGTTAAACAG
Organism: Fischerella muscicola SAG 1427-1 = PCC 73103; assembly: GCF_000317245.1. GTDB lineage: Bacteria > Cyanobacteriota > Cyanobacteriia > Cyanobacteriales > Nostocaceae > Pelatocladus > Pelatocladus muscicola_A. Next base: position 48,059 of record NZ_AJLJ01000050.1, on the reverse strand, counting down.
TTAAACCAACAGCTGTATGATGGTATTCGCCAAAATTGGCATGGCAAATCCAGCTATACGATCGATTTAAAGTATCGTGTGGCAGTCAACAAAGATGGGATTATTGCTGATTATGAGCCACTCAACCAAGTAGCATTTGATTACTTTCGAGAAACACCCCTACCACAAATGTTCCAGTCATCTAACACCTCAAATTTATCAGTCCCAATTAACAAAGAACCTCTGGCTCATTTCCAAGTCATTTTTCAGCCGACTGGGAAGTTAGAAATTACACCTTGGCAAGGGTATCAGTGAATTGGAGACCGGGGATCGGGGATTCTCCAGAGGAGACGCTACGCGAACGGGAATCGGGAATCGGGAATCGGGAAGAGACTTGTTAAATAATTCTCCCTTGTCCCCCTGCTCCCACACTCCCCACACTCCCCACACTCCCCACACTCCCCACACTCCCCACACTCCCCACACTCCCCACACTCCCCACACTTCCCACACTCCCCGATCCCCGATACCCGATTCCCGCCCCCTATCTAACAACTCTACCCATATAATTACCCCATAGTTGGGCAGCTTGGGCGCTACTACCAGATGTTGGGGAGTTATTGTCGTTGCCTAGCCAAATACCAGTTACTAGTTGGCGACTAGGAATAAAGCCAATAAACCATAAATCTACGTTGCTGTTGGTTGTACCAGTTTTACCAGATACTGCGAAATCACCGAGCGCAGCGCGCCCACCAGTACCATTTGTGACTACTCCTCGGAGTAAGCGAGTCATAGTATCAGCGATATCGTTTCGCAGTACGCGTTTGTTAGCTTCGGCATCCTTATCAAAGGCGTAAATTACACGACAAGTTTTTAAATCTTTGCGATCGCGACAATCACTACTATCTAAAATACGGCTAATTGCATGGGGACGGTTCCACACACCGCCATTACTTATAGCACCAAAAGCACCAGTCATTTCCAAAACATTGACTTCACTTTGTCCTAACACCAATCCTGGTACTGGATCTAAGTTTGATTTGACTCCCAAACGCTTTGCCATCTCTACTACTCTATTTAGTCCTATTTGTCTAGAAAGTCGTAAGGCGATGGGGTTTTCAGACTGGGCCAGTCCAGTACCAAGACTTAAACTCACATCAGAACCTGCTCGACAAGGTTTATAGGTAAAACCCTGCCAAGTTAAAGGAGAGCAGGAATAACTCGTAGCGGGTGAAATTCCCTGTTCTAAAGCGGCAGCATAAGCAAATACTTTAAAGGTGGAACCAGGTTGTCTTTTAGCCTGATAAGCCCGATTGAACTGACTAGTTCTGTAATCTGTACCACCTACCATTGCTCGGATACCACCAGTACTGGAATCTAGGGTAACTATTGCTCCTTCCGAAAAGTTAAAATTGCCCCCAGCGTTGTTTACATAGTTACGCAATGAGGCTTCTGCCTGTTGTTGGATACCAATATCAAGCTGAGTTTCAATGATAAAGTTACCTTCACCCGCCAAGTCTTTTCCCAAGATGGATTCCAGTTCTTGGAAAATATAACTGTAAAAATACGGAGCTATGGTTTTTGCTTGTTGTTGGCAGACTTTCGGGCTGACATCTACAGGCGATCGCCTGGCTCGATTATAATCATCTTGCTTGATTTTGCCAGCTTCAAGCATCCGTCGTAAAACGCGGTTACGATACTCTATAATGCGTGTTCTACTTTGGTTATCGCCACAGAAATTAAAACTGTTAGGTCCAGGCAAAATACCGACTAAAGTCGCAGATTCAGCCAAAGTTAATTCTTTGGCTGACTTGTCAAAATAATACCGTGCCGCATCTTCAAACCCAGAAGTATCAGCCCCTAAAAATACTCGGTTTAAATAAGTCAATAAAATCTGGTCTTTGCTGTAAAAGGTTTCTAATTTTAGAGAAACAATCGCCTCTCGCACTTTGCGGCCGAGGGAATCTTGTCTACCTACATAATCACGGAACAAACTGCGAGCAACTTGCTGGGTAACTGTACTAGCACCTTGTTGCACATCACCACTGCGGGTATTGATCAGGACGGCTCGGAGAATGCCATAGGGATCTACGCCAAAATGCCAGTAGTAACGGCTATCTTCAGAAGCAACTACCGCCGCCGGTAAATACGGACCGAAATCTTTCAGTCCTTTCATGTCTACATGAGCAGTATTTCTTGGCTCACGTAGCGGTGTTTCCCCATCACCTGCGTATACAACCACGGGAGCACTAGTTGGGTTAGGTAGGGGTCTCACACGAAATTTTAGCGATTCAGCACCAATTACTAGCACCGTCAGAGCGCTAACACCACCTATACCGTAAGCAGTCCAAGTTGCGGCCTTAACGTACCAAGGAGGTGGATCAACGTATTGTAGCCTTACAGAAGCAGCCAGTTCTGGTGGTCCCAAGGTGAGGACATCACCATGACGCAATTCTAGGGATGTGAGCCGACGCTTGCCACGATAAATGCCATTTGTGGAATTTTCATCTTTGATCACAAAAATAGGTTGCCGTTGAGTCGAATCCCGCGACAGTGACAAGTGAATTTGGCTAACAACCGGGTTGCGGACGACGATATCGCAGGATTTGGAACTGCGACCTAGCATATAGCGATCGCCCAATAGCGGATATACCTCTGCCTTATCCGCCCCCGCATCCTGCACCCAGAGTTCTGGTACTCTGGCATTAGGCTTCAGTGCTAGTTTGGAAAAATCAACCCGAGCTTGAATTGTTTGTACTGCTTGCGTTATCTGACCAAGCAATGTTTGTGGCTTTTGAGGGGGTTGGGGGGAACTCATCGGCTAAAGAAACCACGGATATTACTGAAAAATTGGCGAACTGCCATCTTGATGTTTGTATTCCACCATTGTACTCATAACGTTATAGGGACGTTAGCAGCACATAGTGGTTCCCAATTTTTATTGACATCAAGATAATATATATCAATATGACTTTGAACGTTAGTTTTTTTACATATTGATGTAGTCAAGAAATTTCCTCTTGGTTCTACTCAGTTTTATCTTGAAATAGCCTATTTGCTTGGATGACAACAGCTAAAGCTTGGATTTGCAGTATTTATTTCTACTAAAATTTTATTATTGAATGATTTAATTTTTACAACAGTAAACCAGAAAGCATATAAATGTTACAAAAACATCTACTTTTAGGAAGATTTTATAAAACCTATTGTTTGATTTAATGGGCCGAGTATTCTTTAAAGGTGTTGAGGTTAAGTAATATGAAGGGGAAATTTCTTACCCTGACAGGCGCGGCCCTGACTGTGGCATTAACCAGCAATATTGCTGCTGCCCAAATCACCAAATTTCCTGAACTAAGCCAACAGAATCAAGAAACTACTACTTCACCCCCAGAAATTAAACTTTCACCAGAGGGTAAGAAGATCCTGTGTGAATATTTTCCATTAAATTCCCGTTGTCAGGGAGGAGCGAGCAGCACTACAACACCGGATAGTACAACTCCGGCTCCTGACAGTACAACTCCAGCACCGGATAGTACAACTCCGGCTCCTGACAGCACAACTCCTGACAGTACAACTCCAGCACCGGATAGCACAACACCGGATAGTACAACTCCAGCACCGGATAGTACAACTCCTGACAGTACAGTTCCGGCTCCTGATAGTACAACTCCAGCACCGGATAGCACAACTCCAACACCTGACTCTACCAGTCCAACTCAGATTACTCCAGCACCGGATAGCACAACTCCAACACCTGACTCTACCAGTCCAACTCAGATTACTCCAGCACCGGATAGCACAACTCCAGCACCCGACTCTAGCAATCCAACTCAGATCACTCCAGCACCGGATAGCACAACTCCAGCACCATAGCGGTACTGGTACTGGTCAATAATTATAAAGACCAGGCTTCACCTTGTTTATGAGATGATTCTGATACAGGTTTCTTAGTTTTTGACGTGTTTAAAAATTTGCGGCTTTTTTAGGACAACAAGAGGCTAGTTTATATAGCCTCTTGTTTGTGTCTTTTGGGATGTGTGGGATGTGGAGGAGGAAATGAAACCGAGGTGCGATCGCGATCAATCATTTCTCCTACACCCTTATACCCTTACACTCTTTTTTGATAAAATTTACCTGCGGCTAGAGGTTGGTGTTTTTTGAAAAGTGGCAATCAACAAACAAATAATGCCAATATTAATAAAAACATCTGCCAAATTAAATACAGGAAAGTTAATCAGTCGAAAGTCTAAGAAATCAACAACATACCCTAAAGCAAAGCGGTCTATACCATTGCCCATAGCACCACCCAATATTAAACCATAACCCCATTGCTCCCAACGGTTTAAGTTTGGACCCAACCATGCCAAAGCTATTAGTGCTAAACTCACTCCCAAAGATAGCCAGCGTAACCACTCAACTTTTCCTGATAGCAAGCTAAAAGCTGCACCAGTATTAGTCACATATGTTAAGTGAAATATACCAGGTAACAGTGGTAATGTTTGTTTTAAGCTAAAAGTTTGTACCACCCAATATTTTGTGATTTGGTCTAAAAAAAAAGCGATCAAGCCAGTAATCCAGAAGAATTTATTTTTAAAACGCATGGCAAAATTGTCTAGAGTCATTATATTAGTCATTAGTCATTAGCTTTTGACAAATGACAAATGACTAATGACAAATGACAAAAGACTAATAAAACATCAAGTGACGTAGCACATACGCTATGACAGTTACAGCACAGATCACAGCTAGTTGTCCTGGTAGTGCAAACCAAGAATATCTGAGGATTGCTTGCATCAGGGTCAGAGTTTCTGTACCTTGTAACTGTAAAACATAGCTGAGAATCAAATAACTAATACCGCAGACGTGAACAGTTAACAAGCCACAAATACAACTAAATGCTAGTGCTTCCAGTCGAGGTCTAGCTTTAAAGGCAAAAAAGCCACAAATCCAAGCTCCTGGAATAAAGCCCAATAAATAACCAAACTGTGATAGCTTAACATAGCCAAGACCACCACCACTAGCAAATACGGGTAATAAAGTTAGCCCCATCACCAAATATGCTATCTGTGAAATAGCGCCAGCATTTTTGCCTCCTAAACATCCTACAAGTAGCACCCCGCCAATTTGAAAAGTGACACCCAACGAGAAAGTGTGAATTCCGTGCTTACTCCAACTCCAAGGTAAGGTGGTAATATTTGCTTCTAAGAAGGTACCACCCATAGTTAGCAGTAAGCCAATCATAGACCATAACAATTGATTTGACGCAGCTAACATTTACAATACACTCGTGCAAATATTCTCATGTAAAAGCAAAATAAATAACAAGAATTAAGTCATCCTTCAACAAGATTTTGGATTTTGGATTGACCCCACGGATAAATCCGAGGGTTTGAAGATTCTGAATTTTAGAAAACGGAATTGATTCCCATATTTATCTGTTTTCTTGTACCCTGGGAGGAATTATCACTCATTGTTGTATAAAAGCTATATTTTATCCTCTTTTTGAGAAAAATTATTACAGTTTAATCAATATATGGGTGCTGTTGGCTGCAACTGCTTTAAGCTCATCTCACTCCGAGCTTGGTATCGGATTTCGTAAGCATGGGAAAGTTGCGAGGTTTTCCCCTAACCCCAGAAGGAACATTAAAGCAAAGCACTGTAGAACTTGGCGTGCGAATTCGATTCGCCAGGTATTTATGCTCTGAAAATATTTTTTTAATAATTATTTATTTATAATTTGAATTTGCCATATATTGTGCTTCTATTTGTTCAATAAATTATAGAAAAATGTCTTATTATTGTCATTCGATTATATTTGTTAATTATATACAAGTACTTGTATCTATTCGTTCTTAAATGAGAATCGATTGCAATCAAAAACCTTCGTCAACTCAAGAAAATTAAAAGTTGTATAAAATTACTGGTTAAAAGCATCATAATCCTTGTGCCTTTAACCTTTTCTTTACCTAAAAGCTATATCATCATAGGGGTTTAGCTGGAAAAATAAGATCAAACATCATAAATCCATGCTTTCCCGTACGTCAGTAATTTGTAAATCTCGCCTAACGAGAACTATTTCGGTATTAACACTAGCGATTAGCCTAGCTGCTTGCGGTGGACAAGAAGCTCAAAATAATACTTCTACCAGTGACACAACTCCTGGTGCTGCTACTGATGCAACTGCTTCTAGCCCTGCAAAATTGGACCTTGGTGGAAAAGTATCATTAACCGGAGCTGGTGCTACTTTTCCAGCACCACTATATAGTCGTTGGTTTTTTGATTTAAACAAAAAGTATCCTGATCTGCAAGTTAACTATCAGTCTGTTGGTAGCGGTGCTGGAGTAGAGCAATTTACCCAAGGTACCGTAGACTTTGGCGCCAGCGACGTTGCAATGAAGGATGAAGAAATCCAAAAAGTGCCGGCTGATAAAGGCGTCCTCATGTTACCCATGACTGCTGGTAGCATTGTGCTAGCTTACAACTTACCAGATGTTCCAGAGTTAAAGCTTCCACGAGCAGTTTACACTGATATTCTTCTAGGCAAAATCAAGTCTTGGAACGATCCGAAAATCACTGCTGCGAACCCAGGTGCGAAGCTTCCTAACGAACCAATCACAGTAATTTATCGTTCTGATGGTAGTGGTACTACAGGTGTATTTACAAAACACCTCAGTGCCGTTAGCCCAGAATGGAAAAGTAAAGTAGGTGACGGTAAAACTGTCAACTGGCCTGTAGGAGTTGGTGCTAAAGGTAATGAAGGTGTAACTGCTCAAATTACCCAAACCCCAAGCTCTATTGGTTACATAGAATACGGCTACGCTAAACAAAATAATCTCAAGTTTGCTGCTTTGGAAAATAAAGCAGGTAAATTTGTTGTTCCTACTGATGAGTCAGCAGCTAAAACCCTAGAAGCAGTTACTTTACCTGAAAATCTCCGCGCCTTCATCACAGATCCAGAAGGAGATGCTTCTTATCCGGTCGTTACTTACACTTGGCTTTTGGTTCACAAAAAATATCCTGAAGCAGCAAAAGCCAAAGCGGTAGAAGCCATGATTGAATATGGCTTGACAGAAGGTCAGAAAAACTCTGCGGAGCTAGGTTACGTTCCTCTACCTGCAAACGTAGTTGAGAAAGTAGCTGCGGCTGCGGACGCGATTAGCCCTGACTATAAAATTGCCGTAGGTTCAAGCAATGATGCCAGTGCAAGTAAATAGTATTTAGTCATTTGTCATTTGTCATTTGTCATTTGTGATCAGTATTTAGACAGAATTAATAATACAGATTGTTTTCCTGTTAAGAGTTCCCTATTCTCTGTTAGAAGCCTCCACAAACAAATTTAATTTTGTCCAAATACTTAAATCAATGACGAGTGGCTAATGACTAATTAACTCATGACTAGCATGGTTCGCTCCTACTTTTTGAACCGTTGATGAGTAAAGTCATTCATGAATACATCAGCCCAAGGTGATAAACCTACTGTTAGACCACGTTCTGAATTTGAAAAGTCCTTAGACAAAGGCTTTATTTGGATAACACGAATATTTGCTCTGGCGATCGCTGCTATTTTGTTGTGGATAGCCATACAGGTTGGTATTGAGTCTGTACCTGCAATCAAAGAATTTGGTTTAGTCCGCTTTTTAACAGAAAGTAATTGGAATCCCGTTAATAATGTATACGGCGTACTACCGCAAGTTTACGGTACATTAGTTAGTGCTTTTATTGGTCTATTACTAGCTGTACCAATTGGCGTCGGCACCGCTATACTTTTAAGCGAAAATTGGCTACTATTATCCGTACGTACAGTATTGGTGTTTTTGGTAGAACTTTTAGCGGCAATTCCCAGTGTAGTTTATGGTATCTGGGGAATTTTTGTATTGATTCCTCCGCTCACCGCTTTAGGGAAATGGCTTCATGGTTCTTTTGGTTGGCTGCCAATCTTTAGCACAGTTCCCACAGGCCCATCGATGTTTCCAGCAGGAATCATCTTAGGTATTATGACTCTGCCAATTATTACAGCAATCTCTCGCGATGCTTTAATTTCGGTACCCTCCAGTTTACGTCAAGCAGCTCTAGGACTGGGAGCAACCCGTTGGGAAGCACTTTTTAAAGTAATTTTACCTACTGCTTTCTCTGGAATCGTCAGCGCCGTGATGCTGGCTTTAGGTCGGGCAATGGGAGAAACAATGGCTGTAACAATGTTGATTGGTAACTCCAACAGAATTAGCCCTTCATTGTTTGCACCAGCTAACACCATTTCTTCTTTACTCGCAAACCAGTTCGCCGAAGCAAGCGGTCTGCAAGTCTCTGCTCTGATGTACGCTGCTTTGATTTTGTTTGTTTTAACTCTGATAGTAAACGTTTTGGCTGAGTTCATAGTCCTGCGAGTCAAGCGACTGTAGACTGTAGCATTTTTGTGTTTTGAAGTGTGTTGACATATGGCTTATACAGATAAATCTCAAAGTGCATCGCTCCACAGTAGCCTAGCTCGTTCGTCGTCACCCCGGACAATATTCAACACTGTAATGACAGTCATCGCATTTCTATGCGGAATATTGGCACTTATACCTTTAATAGCAGTACTTTCTTACGTCATCATTCAAGGCTTTGCTAGTCTACGGCCAAGTTTGTTTACTGAATTACCACCACCACCATTGGCACCAGGAGGAGGTTTTGGTAATGCCATCATCGGTACAATCATCATGGTGGGCATTGGTGCTTTGATTAGCATCCCCATAGGTGTTTTAGCTGCTGTCTATTTGACCGAGTTTAGCTCTGGGAAAATTGCTCGTTGGGTGCGCTTTTCTACAAATATTCTCAGTGGTGTTCCCTCAATCATTGCGGGGGTGTTTGCTTACGGTATTGTGGTAGTGGCTATCGGTTCGTTTTCCGCTTTTGCTGGTGGAGTAGCATTGTCAGTATTGATGCTACCAATTATTGTCAGAACCACAGACGAAGCTCTACAACTGGTATCAGATGATTTGCGACAAGCCGCCACTGGTTTAGGAGCAACGAACTTTCAAACAGTGATGTGGGTAGTTTTACCAGCAGCTTTGCCAGCAATTGTTACAGGTTCTACACTAGCGATCGCACGAGCCGCAGGTGAGACCGCACCGCTATTATTCACCGCTTTATTCTCTCAGTACTGGTTTGATGGTTTGTTTAAACCCACAGCTTCCCTTGCAGTTTTAGTTTATAACTTCGCGATCGCCCCCTATAAAAACTGGCAGGCGATGGCTTGGGCTGCATCTCTAATTTTGGTGTTGATGGTGCTGCTTACGAGTATTATTGCTCGTTTGGCAACTAGTCGCAAGAAATACACATGATGCCAATCTGCTGCATATCACATCTTTATTAAATCGTCAAGTTAGCAATTCTAGTATTTATGGTAACAAACATAAGCACCGCCAACCAAACAGACACTGTTTTACGAGCCGAGGGTCTTAACATCTACTACGGTAGCTTCTTAGCAGTACGTGATATCTGGATGGATGTCCAGAAAAATCGCGTTACAGCCTTTATTGGCCCATCTGGATGTGGTAAAAGTACTTTACTTAGATGTTATAACCGCCTCAATGATCTCATTGAATCATTTCGGGCAGAAGGTAAAGTTTTTTATTATGGCGAAAACCTCTATGCACCCCAGGTTGACCCTGTAGAAGTGCGCCGTAAAATCGGGATGGTGTTTCAAAGACCAAATCCTTTCCCCAAATCAATTTACGACAATATCGCTTTTGGACCAAGACTCAACGGCTACAAAGGAGACATGGATGAATTGGTAGAGCGATCGCTCAAACAAGCTGCTTTGTGGGAAGATGTGAAAGACAAACTCAAGCAAAGTGGTTTATCTTTGTCTGGTGGTCAACAACAGCGTTTATGTATTGCTCGTGCGATCGCTGTTCAGCCAGATGTCATTTTAATGGATGAACCTTGTTCGGCGCTTGACCCTATTTCTACTTTGCAAGTTGAAGAACTAATCCACGAACTCAAACAACGCTATACCGTGGTGATTGTCACTCACAACATGCAACAAGCTTCCCGTGTGTCGGATATGACAGCTTTTTTCAACGTCCAGACATCAGAAAAAGGTGGACGGACTGGCTATTTAGTAGAATTTGACCGTACAGAGGCAATTTTCCAAAATCCTCAACAAGAAGCCACTAAGGAATACGTTAGCGGTAAGTTCGGTTAAAGATTGTACCTTAAACAGGTCAGCAATTTTAAGATGCATAAAGTGAAGTTACGAAGCTAGTTTTCTAGAGGGAAAGGGAACTAGCTTTTTTAATGTGCAGCTTGAATAAAGGCTTCTTGGCGATTTAAAACTCGATTTAATTTGCCACTGCTATAACCTTCCAGATCTAGAGTTACGTGGATAAAACCAAACTCTTGAAATGTGGAAACTACTGATTTTAAATCTGTATTTAACACAAAATCTTTGATTTGTTCTGGTGATAATTCAATTCTGGCAGTATCGCCTTCTGAACGCACTCGTAAATTTTTCCATCCTAACTTACGCAGATAAATTTCTGCCCTACCTACACGTTGTAACTTCGCTACAGTAATTTCTTCGCCATAGGGAAAACGGGAACTCAGACAAGGTTGAGCGGGTTTATCCCACCAAGGTAAACCGAGTTGTTGAGAAAGTTGTCGAACTTCGGCTTTGGTAATACCAACTTCTGCGAGAGGCGATCGCACACCTCTCTCTTTTGCCGCCTGAATTCCTGGGCGATAATCATGCAAGTCATCAGCATTTACCCCATCGATTACGTAGGGATAACCCATTTCCACAGCTAAAGGTTTCAGGGTATCGTGTAATTCACTTTTGCAGAAATAACAACGGTTAACAGGGTTGGAAGTGTAATTCGGATTTTCCATCTCGTGTGTGGCGATGATTTGATGGGGAATCCCAATCGTTGCTGCTTGAATTTTGGCATCTTCCAATTCTTCAGGTAACAGACTTGGTGAAACAGCTGTTACAGCCAAAGCGCGATCGCCCAAGACATCATAAGCAACCTTAGCAACCAAAGTACTATCAACACCACCAGAGTAAGCAATTAAAGCTTGCTGCACCTGTGCAAATATTGCTTTTAGTTGCTCAAATTTTTCTGTCAGTATCATTATATTAATTTAACCAAAAACTAAAGCACCCTACCAATTACATTTTACAAGCCCCCACCGTTTCATCTTCTCATTTACCCAAACTAGACATTGTTATAGGTTGACTTCTCACCGCTCTTTAGATGCGGGGATTCTAAAAGGATGCTACGCAACGGGATAAATCCGCGAAGATCGCCTTCTTTTTAGCTGTCACCCAGATATATTGCCGGGTGGGGTGAGTCAAAGCACCCCTAGACACTCCACTTAAATCAAGTCCAAGTGTTGTGCTTACTTTGCGGATGATATTGGCCGCACCATTGCAATCTGCGTTGATGTACCAATTCAATGCTGTACGGAACAATCCACGTTTTACTCTACGTCCAGAAGATTTCCAGTTATCGGGTTTTTCACCATGCTTCGGAAGTGTGTCACCATCAACAAATGATGCTGCTGAGGTGTTGGCTTCTTCTGTTTCTACAAACTCAATGCCGTACTGTTGGCATAATTGCTCAACTCGCTGTTTGAGTCTAGCAGTTGGGATTTGGACAAATTGTTGGTTGCGCTTCTGACCTAAATTAATCTCTTGTTTGATACCTTGACCCCATCCAAATACAACTCGTCCAATGCGATTATTCAGACAGTGACTAATAACAAGCCGCGCCACCTTATTGATTGCATCCCTAATCTGGCGATTACGTTTCTCAGTGATAGCAGCAAGTTTGTTTGACCAGAACCCTTGGGGTTTACTCTCTTTAATTATTGCTACTTGTTTGTTATACCAACGATTTAAGCTTTTGACGTGTCGTCCATCAACAATAAAGCTTGTTCCTACATTAGAAACGCAAGTTAACCAGTTATTTAATCCGTGGTCTATACCCAAGACTCTACTTTTATCTACGTCCGAATTTACGGTATTAGATTTATAGATGAACTCCGCATAAAAGCAACGATTTCTAGGTAGAATTCTTAATTCTTTGATATCCTCAAATTTGAGATTTGAGGGCATTGGCAGAGTAAAAGAATCTAGCTTAAACCAAGACTTTACTTGAGAGCCAAGCGGTATCCTGATTTGTCCATCTTTTAGCTTTAATGCCTGCTTTGGATAGCTAACTAGGTTGAAACCATTCTTTCTGTACTTTGGAGGTTTTGGTTTGTCTACCAACTCACCACGTTTGTATAAAACATTAAGCTGCTTAAAAGATGCAAACGACTCGTACACGGAACGGCATAATTGTTGTGCCGCTTGAGAATAGAGTGTTTGAAAATGGCGGTTTGACTTCATCTCGCTATCTAACTCAAATTTAGTTATGTAGCGTTTAGCTTTAAACCATACCTGACGAGCGTAGTAGATAGCGCCATTTGATAGTTTATTTGATTCAGAACAGATGAACTCTAAAATTGCTTTTAAGATTTTATCAGTATGAATCAAAATTTGCTGGCAACCGTACAAATAAATCACCTCCTTAATCTTATTTATTATCTCATTATTTACGCTTTTATAATATTAAGATTACGTGGAGACGGCGGGATAAATCCCGCCGTGTCGCGTTTCATCCCCTACTTAGAAAGACAGGGGCTTTCACGCTCCCGCTAAGTTTCTGGTAAGAAAGAATACGGAGTAAATCATTCTCACCCCATTTTTCCATCAAACTATGCTCTGATTTTACCAGGGACCCCAAATAGCAAAAGTAATTCCTGGTGTCTGCATATTCACAAACATAGTTTGCCCGTTAGGTGAGAAGCAAACTCCAGCAAACTCGTTTGTATTTAAGGCATTTCGTGCAAATTTATAAAGTGCGCCGCTTGGCGTGATACCCACAATAAAGTCAGTACCGCTACCATCCTCGCAGAGGAATAAGTCACCATTAGGCGCAACGACAATGTTATCTGGGAAGTCTAGAATACCTCCATTGTTAGGTTCTATGTACAGACGAAGCGTTTCAGTTGCAGGGGTATAGCGCCAGATTTGGCCCAATCCAGCACTTCCACCACTGGTACAGCAGAAATAGATATCTCCGTTGCCATAGAAAATGCCTTCGCCACGAGCAAATTTTGCAGCTCCTAAGTTAAAGCCCTCAGCCCGTACTGTATCAGTTGAAGGATCGGGGTTGGTAATCCGAACCCAATCCACTGCAAAGGCTTGACCCACTGTAAATCCTGTTGTGGTGTTTGCTTGGGGTCTTGTAGTAATTCTCAAAGCATACAGCGTACCACCTGCGCTCAAGTTATTCTGTGAGTTAGGTACAAAGCGATATAACAAGCCATCGCCCCGGTCTTCAGTCAGATACACATAGCCTGTATTGGGGTCTACAGCTGCCGCTTCATGATTGAAACGACCCATCGCCGTCAGGGCTACGGGTGTGACAAACCCAGTTGCGCTACTAGGTACTTCAAATACATAGCCATGCTTCTTATTTCCCGTTTCAAAACTCTCTTCGCAACTGAGCCACGAGCCCCAAGGGGTTGGTCCACCAGCGCAGTTACGATATGTACCTGCCAAAGAACCGTAGTGACTGATTAAAGTGCGATTGGGACTGACTACCAAAGTTGTTGTACCACCTCTTCCTTTGGTGTCGTATTTCTTAGAATTGGGTGCGCCAAGACCATTACTTGATGTTGGTGAGAGTTCATGGTTGCGGATCAGAATTGTATTACCATTCGCTCCTGAAAATGCCCCCATACCATCATGTCCACCTGGAACTTTGTAGCCGTCGGTCATCGTTTGCCCTGTCTCAGACAATCTCACATAAGAAAATCCGGCAGGTAGATCCAGAACACCCATAGGGTCAGATTGTAGAGCACCGTAAGGTCCGGCTGCTAAAGTTCTTTTGGCATAGAAAGCTTGCAATGGCGATAACAGTAGAGCACCAGCAGTACTTGTGCCAGCCAGCGTAAAAAACTGACGTCTTGATAAGGTCACTAAACCCTCTCTTATTATTTCTAAATAAGTCTATCGGCAGTGGACTAATCGATAGTTATTATCGAGAAAATTCAGGTATTTTAGAGTTAAGGCTAGATTAAAATAAGCTTATAAAATAACGAATGTGGGCTTTTAAAATATTTAAATTTGTTATAAAAATTTTGGTATACTTACTTAACATTTTTGCAATAAGACTTAATATAAATTACAAATCATTGATCTTTGCAATTAAGAAAAATTCTGTTATATAAAATTACTGTTACTGTTTTATTTAGATAAAACTGGACTATAGAACTCATATTTGATTTTTGTTGGCATAGCCTGCTCTCTGCCCTTAAAAAACTCAGTACACTTGATATTTCACGTTCCCTGTTCCCTGTTCCCTGTTCCCTGTTCATATATATTTTGATACCAAATTTCCTAACAATGGCAAATCTATCGGTTTAGCAATATATTCATTGACTCCTGCTGCTAGACAAATTTCGCGATCGCCTTTCATCGCCATTGCAGTTTGTACAATTATCGGAATAGTTCGATACTGCTGATGTTCTCGCAACTTTTGTATGATTGCTAGACCATTCTCATCTGGTAATTTAATATCTAATAAAATTATTGCTGGCTTTTGCTGGCCTAATATTTTCCACATTTGCTCTGCGTTATTGACCAAATTAATTTGATAACCCAATCTTTGCAGATAAATTTGTATTAATTGGGCATTGTGTGAGTCGTCTTCTACTAACAAAATATTTGGAGAGTCAGAAGAGGAAACGCTGACGCGGTGACGCGGTGACGCGGGGATAGGAGAATTTTCCGCGTCCCCGCGTCTTTCAATCTCTGTTTCTTCTTCGCTCTCCGCGTCTTCTTGTATTTCCTCGCCCTGCTGCTTGAGGGGTAGTACAATTGTAAACCGAGAACCACGATCTAGTTCTGATTCTACTTCTACCCTACCACCATGAAGTTCAGCGAGTTTTCTAGTGACTACCAATCCTAAACCAGTGCCTTCGTTTTGACTAACTACGCTGTTATAAATTTGAAAATAAGGTTGAAAAAGTTTTGCTTGATGTTCTTGAGAGATACCAATACCAGTATCCCAAACTGTAAAATATATCCAAGAATTGTTGAGTTTAACTTGTAAGCCAACACTGCCATTAGTGGTGAATTTAATGGCATTAAACAACAAGTTCAGTAGCATTTGCTTGAGTCGCAAAGAATCGGCTAATAAGGTATTAACATTCGGGTCTAATTCGAGTGATAGTTTTAAACCTTTATTAGTAGCTTTTTCTTTCAAGAGAATTAAAACATTACGACATAATTTTTGCAAATCAACTTGTTCCCATTGCATTTCTAACTGATTAGCTTCAATTTTAGATAAATCCAAAATATCGTTAATTAATGCCAACAGGTGCTTACTACTAGATTGAATAATGGTTAAATATTCTTGATGACGTTCTTTGGATGGTTCATACCCTTGGGCTATCAGCAGTTGGATAAACCCAGTAATTGAACTTAGAGGAGTGCGGATTTCGTGACTGGTGTTTGCTAAAAATTGATTTTTAAGTTGATTAGTACGTTCTAGTTCTTGATTAATAGTTTCTAATTTTTGACATTGGCGCTGTAAAGATTGTATTTTTCGCAATTGGGTTATCGTGGTAACGCATTGTTGGGCAGCGCGTGTCAGCAATTGTGGTGTGATTTCTACATAAGTGTCTTTGAATGAATTAACATCAGACTCTACAGGTGTTCTAGCAATAATTAACCAACCAATCACGCCATCAATATCATTGGCTAATTGCCAAGCACTGGCTGGTTCTTGTTGTGCAAGCAACTGCAAATCATCAATGTCTATTTCTTCTGTTAATCTCAAACGGAGTTTTTTTTTCTTGTTCACCATCCCCTCTATCACTAATGATGGTGAATGTCGAGAGGTTGAAGTCGGAACAAAACAAACTTTGCCAACTGTTTTTTGTGGTTCTACAAGTGCGATCGCTACCTTAGTGTGATTCAAAACACTATTTAGTTCATTAACCACAGTTTGAAAAATTTCTGATTCTCCAGCCACTGTTTGTTGATTGCTAGTCAGACTTAACAGACTTAATAGACAATCATTGAGGCGATTTTGCAACCGACTCAAGCTGTGTTCCAGCCACAACTCAGCTTGCAGTTGTTGCATAGTTGTCAAAACTGTTGGTGTTGCATCTACTTGTGAGTTTGGTTCTGGTAAGCTTGAATACTGCTGCATGGTCAACTAGACCGTTTAAGAAGTTTAGCTTTGCACAAAAGTGCAAATAGGATGCTATGTATATTAACGCACTCCTCTTTTTATATTTACAGACTAAAACTGGAAATGTCGAGTTTGAAAGCAATACAAGATTTTTTTGATGAAACTTTTATGCTGTAATTGCTTAAAACAAAAATAACGCTATGAATGCACAACTAATTCAATTAATCGTCAACGGGATCTCGGTAGGGAGTATTATCGCTTTGGGTGCAGTCGGACTTACTCTCACTTATGGGATTTTACGGTTGTCCAATTTTGCCCATGGTGACTTTCTCACTCTCGGTGCATACTTAACATTGCTTGTCAATTCCACTGGCATAAATATTTGGCTGTCAATGATACTAGCAGCAGTAGGGACTGTTGCTGCTATGCTATTGTCAGAAAAATTGCTGTGGTCAAGAATGCGTTCGATTCGGGCGACTTCCACCACCTTTATTATTATTTCCATTGGGCTAGCTCTATTCCTTCGCAATGGCATTATCTTTTTCTGGGGTGGTAGCAATCAAAAATACAATGTACCAGTTGCTCAAGCTTTAGATTTTTGGGGAATAAAGATACCTCAAGTCAAGCTGTTGGTGGTTGTTTTAGCAATATTAGTCATTTTGGTTCTCCATTACCTCCTACAAAATACGAAAATCGGTAAAGCAATGCGAGCCGTTGCTGATGATATTGACCTAGCACGAGTTTCTGGTATTAATGTTGACCAAGTTGTATTGTGGACTTGGGTGATAGCAGGTAGCTTGACTTCTTTAGGCGGAAGTATGTTAGGGCTAAGTGAAGCTGTACGCCCTAATATGGGTTGGTTTTTAATACTACCTTTATTTGCTTCAGTAATTCTCGGCGGAATTGGTAATCCTTACGGTGCGATCGCTGCTGCTTTTATTATCGGCATTGTCCAAGAAGTAAGTACACCTTTGCTTGGTTCTCAGTATAAGCAAGGTGTAGCTCTGTTAATTATGATTTTAGTGCTGCTCATTCGTCCCAAAGGTTTATTCCGAGGCACGATCTGATCTGGGGATCGGGGATCAGAGATTGGGGACTGGGGATTGGGCATGGAGCATTGAGCATTGGGAGAAATTTCTCCCTTGTCCCGCTTCTCTCTCGTGTCCCTTTCTCCGATCCCTAATCCCCGATCCCCTTCCCATTCTCAGTTGGGCTGCTTAATTATTCAATGATATGGAAGTAATAGGCAGCTACAAGGAGATTGAGAGCTAAAAGCGCCAACGCCCAACCCGTACGAAATGGGTAGGGGGGTTTAGCTGCTGTTGATTTAGCTACGGGTAAATCTGCTGTAGTATCTGCTTTAGCCATCGGATGAACTCCTAACTTAAGGACTTCTTCAGAAATACCAAACAGATGTCCCTATTTGCCACTTTCGTTAAAAATATTTTCGTGATTTTGGGTAAATCGGGGATCGGGGATCGGAAGGGAGTGGGGACAAGGGAGAGTTTGGGAAGTGTGGGAAGTGTGGGAAGTGTAGGGAAAATGATTTTTTGACAAGTCTCTTCCAATACCCCATGCCCCATGCCCGATGCTCTACTCTTCTTCCCCAGCATGATAGGAACTACGAACCAGAGGAGCAGAACGGACGTGGCTAAACCCTATTTGTTTGGCGATCGCACCCAATTCATCAAATTCTGCTGGTGTCCAGTATTTTTGTACTGGTAAATGTTCTAATGAAGGACGCATATACTGGCCAATCGTCAGGCGATCGCATCCGACTTGGCGTAGATCTGTCATGGTTTCGATGACTTCTTCTACAGTTTCTCCGTGTCCTAGCATCAAACCGGATTTGGTGGGGATAGTGGGGTCGATTTCTTTGACAATTTGTAAAACTAAAAGCGAGCGATCGTACTTCGCACCTCGGCGTACTGGCCCGGTTAAGCGTCGTACAGTCTCGATATTATGGTTATAACAAGCTGGTTTTTTGTTGGCGATCGCAGCTATCCGTTGCCGTTCTCCATAAAAATCTGGAGTCAACACCTCAATTTGAGTCTCTGGGTTCACTTGGTGAATCGCTTCCATTGTTTTCACAAACCAACCAGCGCCTTGATCATGTAAATCATCGCGGGCTACAGAAGTCAGCACCACATAACGCAGTCCCAACAGTTGCACAGCTTCTGCCACCTTATTGGGTTCCTCTGGATCTAAAGGCATAGGTGCATGTCCTTTATCTACTTGACAAAAAGCACAAGATCTAGTGCAAGTTGGCCCCATAAGTAAAAAGGTTGCAGTTTTTTGCGCGTAACACTCCCCTCGATTCGGACAACGTCCTTCTTCACAAATAGTATGAATCTGGCGCTGCTTGATAATACGTTGTACCGTCGAGAGTTCACTAGCTTTGCCAATTGGGCGACGTAACCACGTTGGCATAGCAGCAATTTCAGATTTGAGTTGGTTTGTTCTAGACGAGGTCATGACATCCAAAAAATTCAGGAGGTTTATTTGAACTGGGGCAAAGGTAAAGAGTAAAGAAGAAAAGAAGTTTTTATCCCTTTAACCGTTACCCTTTCCCGATTTTTGCAATAATTCTACTTTTATCACCATGACACAAATTACAAATCACAACAGCCGAAGTTAGTTAAAACACTTTTATCAATCAAAATTTCTCCATAAAAATACTATCCCCCAATCAAGATAAATATTGAGTATAGTGGGAGAACTTAGAGCCGTAAGGCAGTAAAAACACTATCAAAACCTAAAGTTTCTGTTAGAGCAAGCAGTCGTGGCAAGTAACAAAGTTCTAGTTATCGATGACACTACAGTTGTCAGGGTAAAAGTACGAGAAATGTTGCCTCCGGGTAACTTCGATGTATTGGAAGCAAAAGACGGTCTAGAAGGATTGACTTTGATCCGCCAGGAAAAACTCAGCTTGATTATGTTGGATTTCCTGTTACCAAAAATGAGCGGATGGGAAGTTTTTCAGCAGATTCAATCTCAAAGCGATCTCAGGAAAATTCCTCTGGTGATCATGTCTGGTCGTAAGGAAGAGGTTACGGAGAAAATCTCAGAACCTTTTGAAAATTTTGAATTTCTCGGTAAGCCTTTTGATCAAAAGCAACTCATTGGCGCAATTAAGTCAGCCATGACAAAAGCTAAACAGCCGCGTCCAGAACAAACACCAGTAGCAACACCTACTGCTGAAAACAATGTAACAGCAAGTCCTGATGTCGGCATTACTTCGTCAGCTAATGAGATTCAGGCATTAAATGAAAAAATTGTCAAAATGCAAGCGGAAATAGATGCTTTGAAGAAACAATTAGCCCAAGTTGTAACCTTTATAAAACAGAAAATCAAGTAGTATTAATTGAAATCTTTATGCTCCTAATTAGAGCCACTAGCCTGCTTAAGCAGGCTTTTTTATTTGAATAATTATTATTCATATATATAATTTTTAATTTTGTATAGTCGATGTCTGAGTTAACTTAATATATTGCAAAAAATATACACGATTTAATGAAAGTAGATGATAGCAGTAATAGACCAGTGGGAATACTAAATGTATGGATACTATAATCAGATGCAGCTAAAAAATGTTATTACCATTAAATAGAGTTATTTCCTTTCCTGGCTATTACATTACTGAGCAAATCTACTTAAGTAGTAGAACTCTTGTTTATCAGGGTATTAGAGAACAAGATCAACAACATGTCATCATCAAACTGATGCGAAATGAGTACCCTAGCCTCAATGAAATCTCTCAATTCCGCAATCAATATATCATTACTAAAAAACTTGATTTTCCAGGCATAGTTAAAACTTATAGTTTAGAAATTTACTACAACGGTTATGCCATTGTTATGGAAGACTTTGGCGGTATTTCACTTCAAAAGTGGATGGACACAAACAGCATAGAAATATCTAATTTTGGGAATATTAAGAATTTTGAATTACCCATCACTGATTTTCTTGACATTGGCATTAAAATTGCTTTTATCCTTGACCAATTACATCGTCAACGTGTTATTCATAAAGACATCAAACCTGCCAATATTTTGATCAATCCCGCCACAAAAGAGATCAAAATTATTGATTTCAGTATTGCCTCTCTTTTGCCAAGAGAGATTCAATGTCTTACCAATCCCAATGTTTTAGAAGGCACGTTATCCTATATTTCTCCAGAACAAACTGGACGAATGAATCGGGGGATTGACTACCGTACCGACTTTTATTCCCTCGGTGTCACCTTTTTTGAACTCCTCACGGGACAATTACCCTTCATAGCTGCTGATTCGATGGAGTTAGTTTACTCTCATATTGCTAAAGAAGCACCAAAAGCTAGCCAAGTTAATTCTAAAATCCCGACAATTTTGTCTGAGATTATCAGCAAGCTAATGGCAAAAAATGCTGAAGATCGCTATCAGAGTGCTTTAGGTTTAAAGTACGACTTAGAAATATGTAAACAACAGTGGCAAGAGACTAGTAAAATAGATTCCTTTGAGTTAGCTACTAGGGATATCTCAAACTGTTTTCTCATTCCCGAAAAACTCTACGGTCGTCAACGGGAAGTGGAAACTTTACTTGCTGCTTTTGAACGTCTTGGGAATTTTCATTCTGCCAGACAAGCAGAGATGATATTAGTTGTTGGTGATCCTGGTGTAGGTAAAACTGCTGTTGTTAACGAAGTTCATAAGCCTATTGTCCGTCAACGTAGCTACTTCATCAAAGGAAAATTTGACCAGTTTCAACGCGATATTCCTTTTTCTGGGTGGGTAGAAGCTTTTCAAGATTTAATCAGGCAATTATTGTTAGAATATGATGCAGAGATTAAACGATGGAAAGCGAAGATATTGTCAGCTTTGGGCGATCAAGCTCAAGTTATTATTAATATCATTCCTCAACTAGAACAAATCATTGGTAAGCAACCTTATGTTGACGAATTGTCTAGCAATGCTGCTGAAAATCGTTTTAATTTATTATTTCAAAGATTTATTCAAGTCTTTACTAGTAAAGAACATCCATTGGTTATATTTTTGGACGACTTGCAATGGGCAGATGCTACATCTTTAAAATTTATCCAATTACTCACAACTTCAATTCAGTCTCCTGTGTTGTATTCTTCTAATTCGGAGGATACACGAGAGTTTGAAGTAGAAGAAATAGCTAATAATGAAGGAAGTCTATTACTGATTGGTGCATATCGGGATAATGAAGTCTCTAGAACACATCCACTATATTTAACACTCAACGAAATTGAAAAAACTAGAGGTGTTATTCATACAATCACACTAAAATCATTAAATCAGAATGATTTCAATCGCTTGATTGCTGATACTCTTCACTGTACTGAAGCAATGGCTATTCCTTTGACTCAAATGGTATTTGCCAAAACTAAAGGTAATCCATTCTTTACCAATCAATTCCTAAAGTCTTTACATGCAGAACAACTAATCAAATTTCATTTTGATGTGGGTTACTGGCAATATAATCTTTCAGAGATAATGACGTTGTCACTTACAGATGACGTTGTAGATTTTATGGCTATGCAACTAGAAAAATTGCCGAGGCATACCCAAGAAGTCCTAAAATTATCAGCGTGTATTGGCAATCAATTTGACCTCCAAACACTATCAATTGTATATGAAAAGAATGCAATAGACACTGCCTCCGATTTGTGGACAGCTTTACACGAAGGATTGATTATACCTGAAACTGAAGACTACAAGTTATTTATTGAAGATACTGATAAGTCATTAACAATAGGTAATGTTAGGCAATCGACACAAGTACCAAGTAACAAAAATCAATTACCAAAATACAAATTTGTCCATGATCGAGTCCAACAAGCTGCTTATTCACTAATTCCTGAAGATAAGAAAAAATTAATTCATCTGAAAATTGGAAAGTTGTTATTGAAAAAAATTCCAATTCAAGATAGAGAAGAAAATATTTTTATTCTGGTCAATCAGTTCAATATCGCATTAGATTTAATTACCAACCAATTAGAAAGTGATGAACTCGCTGCGATGAATTTAATTGCTGGACGTAGAGCTTTAGCATCAACCGCTTATGCGACAGCAATTAAGTATTTAACTACAGGTATCGAATTATTAAAAGATGATGGCTGGAAGAGAAAATATAATCTAACTCTATCTTTATATGAAACAACAGCCGAAGTAGCATACTTGGCTGGCAACTTTGAGCAGATGGAGAAATTAGTAGAGGTAGTGCTGCAACAAGCGAAAACACTGCTGGAAAAAGTGAAAGTTTATGAAGTCAAAATTAAAGCCTATGGAGCGCGAAACCAAGCACTAGAAGCAGTCCAAACAGCCCTATATGTTTTGAAACTGTTAGGGGTAGAATTTCCTGAAAATCCCACTCAATCTGATGTGCAATTAGTAATGGCAGAAATATCATCAAATCTGGCTGGTAGGCACATCGAAGACTTAATTAATCTACCGCAGATGACTGAAGCCCAACCACTAGCAACAGTGCGTATTTTATCGAGTGCAATTCCTGTTGCCTATCAAGCGGTTCCTAACTTATTTCCTTTGATTCTCGTTAAACAAATCAACTTATCGCTCCAACATGGTAATGCTCCCTTGTCCGCCTATGCTTATGTTACTTACGGGTTAATGCTCTGCGGCGTAATGGAAGACATTGAATCTGGTCATCAATTTGGCAAATTGGCTTTAAGTCTAGTGGCTAAGTCTAATGCTAAAGAAGTTAAAGCTAAGATTTTTGGGACATTTTATGCCACGATCAGGCATTGGCAGGAACATGCCAAAGAAATATTAAAACCTTTACTAGAAGCTTACTCTGTCGGACTGGAAACAGGAGACTTAGAATTTGCAGCCTATCCTCTTAAGTTTCATTGCAGCTGTTCATACTTCATCGGTAGAGAACTGACAGAGTTAGAACGGGAGATGGCGACCTACGGCAATACTATCAGTCAAATGAAGCAAGAAACAGTTTTTAACTGGAATGCCATCTATCGGCAGAGTGTGTTGAACTTGCTAGGATTTGTAGAAAACCCCTGTATTTTAATCGGTGATGCATACAACGAGAAGAAAATACTGCCGCTTCACCTTGAAACTAATGATGTAATGGGACTTTTGTATTTATATTTTTTAAAGCTGCACTTGTGCTACATATTTCAGGATTTCCCTCAAGCAGTTGAAAATGCCACCTTGGTAGAACAATATTTAAAGGGTGGTACAGGACAACTAGTTATTCCTCTGTTCCATTTTTACGATTCACTAGCACGACTAGCAGTGTATTCTAACGCAACTCAGCCAGAGCAACAGTGCATTCTCAATAGAGTACAAGCTCATCAGAGAAAGATGCAGCATTGGGCAAACCATGCTCCAATGAATTATCTACATAAATTTTATCTAGTAGAGGCAGAGCAGCATCGGATTTTGGGTGAATATCTCGAAGCTATTGACTCTTATGAGCGCGCTATTGCCTTTGCCAGAGAACATGAATATATCAATGAAGAAGCTCTTGCTAACGAACTCGCTGCAAAATTTTATCTAGAATGGGGCAAACACAAGATTGCTCAAACTTACCTCACTGATGCCTATTATTGCTATATGCGTTGGGGAGCAAAAGCCAAAGTTGAAGATTTGATCAAACGCTATCCCCAATTACTTGCTCCTATTCTTCAGCAAGACAAACTAAGTCCATATATCAGTGAAAAAAGTACTTTTTCTCATCACACAGCTTTATCCACTCAAAGCAGTCACCAGACTTTAATTAGCTCTGGTACAAGTGTTTCTGACTCTTTAGATTTGACATCTGTGATTAAAGCATCACAAGCACTTTCTGGAGAAATTAAGCTGGAACAGTTGTTATCTACTTTAATGAAAGTAGTAATGGAGAATGCAGGAGCTTCTAAATGTGCTTTAATGCTAAATCCAGGTGATGACTTGGACTTAACCGTTACTGTTATGAGTTCCAATTCCAGTTTGCCCTCCACTTATACAGAATTTCCTGGAATTAGCCTTTCTTGTAGCTATGACCTTCCAATTAATTTGATTAATTATGTCAAACGTACAAAGGAAAGATTTGTTGTTGATGATGCCAAATCAGAACAATTTATAGCAAATGATCGCTATATTATTCGTGAAAGGCCCAAGAGTCTATTATGTATTCCGATTATCAATCAGGGAAAACTTATTGGCATTTTGTATCTAGAAAATAATTTGACAACAGGAGCGTTTACACGCGATCGCCTAGAACTTCTACAAGTAATTACTACCCAAGCAGCAATCTCTCTAGAGAATGCTATTCTCTACAAGGATTTGGCACAAGCAAAAGAACGGCTAGAGGAATACAGCCATACTTTAAAAGAGAAAGTTGAACGCAGAACACAGGAACTCAAAGAAAATAATCAGCA
Organism: Fischerella muscicola SAG 1427-1 = PCC 73103; assembly: GCF_000317245.1. Classification (GTDB taxonomy): domain Bacteria; phylum Cyanobacteriota; class Cyanobacteriia; order Cyanobacteriales; family Nostocaceae; genus Pelatocladus; species Pelatocladus muscicola_A. The sequence continues at coordinate 23,447 of NZ_AJLJ01000050.1, read as the reverse complement.
CTTAAAAAAAGTAATCGTGGATTTAAAAAACGCCCAAATCCAACTGATTCAAAGTGAAAAAATGTCTAGTTTGGGGCAAATGGTAGCGGGGATTGCTCATGAAATAAATAACCCCATCAACTTTATTCATAGCAATATTACTCATGCACAAGAGTATGTACAAGATTTGTTAGAGTTGATTGCTATTTATCAGCAAGAATATCGCAATCCCTCTGCTCAAGTTGTTGATAAATCAGAAGAAATAGACTTAGACTTCTTGGTGCAAGACTTACCAAAAGTTTTGGATTCTATGAAGTTAGGAACGGCGCGTATCTGTAATATTGTTTTGGGTTTACGTAACTTCTCCCGCTTAGATGAAGCTGACATGAAGCCTGTAGATATTCATGAGGGCATCGATAATACTTTGATGATTTTACAACACAAACTTAAAGCAAACAATAATCGTCCTGAGATACAAGTTATCAAAGAATATGGAAAACTGCCAGAGATTACTTGTTATGCTGGTCAGTTAAATCAGGTGTTTATGAATATCCTGAGTAATGCGATCGATGCATTGGATGATAGAAGTAGTTCATGGGTAATGGGTAATAGAGAAGAAAATTTCCAATCACCTACTATTCGCATTCTGACTGAGTTATCAGACCAAAATACACTCAGGGTTAGCATTGCCGATAATGGTTCTGGTATCAATGCAGAGGTGCAACAGAAAATCTTTGACCCATTTTTTACCACTAAACCAGTTGGAAGTGGTACAGGTTTGGGGTTATCGATTAGCTATCAAATTATTGTGGAAAAACACAAGGGCAAGTTGATCTGTGATTCTACACTAGGAAAGGGGACTGAGTTTATGATTGAGATTCCGATCCAACAGTGAGATGCTTAGTGTTTCTTTCATATCTTGCTAGTGGTGATCGCTGCTAGTTGGAGGCTCGCATTCTAGAACACCGATTCAGTATTCAGGCATTTTGACTCCCAGCATTTGGCTATTCCAGCATAAAGCAATTTATCAAGTAGCATATTGTCTTAACATTTAACTAGTTCTAATCTTTCTAAAGTCTGATAGCGACTTGAGTAAGAATACCAGTCGAGGTTGCCACGTATCCAGGCACGCAATCCTGATATATATTTCGTGAATTCAGAATCTACTTTTGCTCCAAAAGATGGTACAGATGCTTCTAAATTCATGAAGGTTCTTACCTCTTGATCATGCATTTCAACAGCATACTCAATTGCTTGCTGTAAAGAGATTTGCTGTTGATAGTGCAGTACTAATACTAAATTATGAAAATCACCATTTCCCATTTCCCTAGATACCGAGAAGATATCGTTAGACCAGCCAAGAATGTTACTTGTAATCAGTTTTAATTGTTTAAATATGTAGTGTTTTTGCACAAAGTCGGGAATCATCAACTGATCACAAAGTTCAATTAATGGGAGGGAAACATCCACCCCTGCACTTAACCTACGCATGATAATATAAGTATCAATACCAGGTATTGTATGCTGTACACGGTTGGTTGCTTCATGGACACATCCTTGAAAATAGTTCTCACAGCCGCAGATAAACTGAAGCAGCCATTTAACGCTCACTCTTTGTAACATTCGCTGTCGTAAATCACTTAAAGCATGAGCAACAGGTATATCCTGACTCGTAATTTCTGCCCCGTTTAGTATTTCCAGAAATCTTTTGTGAAAAACTTTTAGAACTTCAGGTTGTTTTCTTAAATCTGACAAATCACATTGGTCATCCCAAATAAACAGCCAGCTTAACCAGTCATTCGCAATCTTTAATTCCTCAAGCTGGCAATAAGGATAGACAGCCGCAGCTAGCAAAAAAAATTTTGATTTGCAGAAACGCTTATAACTTAATTCATTTGCCAGAAGATTGAAGTGCAACACCCATTCGAGAGCATAATCTTCTAGAACATCAACATGCTTATTGATTTGAGATGGAAATGGGCAGTACAATTCAGGTAAAGTAAATTGATTCATAAAAACTTTGTAAGTCAAGTAAACATCAGATCAACTTGACCCCAAAAGTAAATATGCGTATAAAAATTGAAGGAAATACTGATACGTACTAACTATGAGTGCAATTTATTTTGTTACCAAATATCTATAGCAAACTTATCTAATTTCTAAGACAACAGGTTTAAGCTTCTAGTGATGACTAAAAACATCCTTAACGTTACAAAGGGCGATTGTATCTGCAATCAACCGCGCTATATGTTTGTAGAAGCGTCTATACACATATCTTGAAATCAAACTAGATGATTATTTGGTAGCAGCATAGCTCCACACAGTATCTGCTTTTTTCATATACACAAACTCAACAAATCTGACAGTATAATTGAGCTTTTTCTGGGGTATGCAATTAAATTTTGCAGAAAAAACATAAATGATCCAATACAAAGGACGAAAGTATAAACATCCAATGATTGGAAATATTGATTTTGGGAAAAAAGCCATCAGTTAGACACACAAAAAATCAAACAGTGTTAAAACTAAATTTTTGGAAAATAATCAATACTGTCTGTGATTCTTTAACTATCTTTTTATCCGAAAACCATTAATCAATATAATGTTTAATTTTTTATTAAAAATCTATCCGTAAATACCGAGAAATATTATTTTTTATTAAAACAAAAAATACAATGTAATAATAATAACTAAGTATTTAGATTGAGATATTGATATTTGTATACTTTGCATTAACATCTAAATATTTTTTATAAAAATTAGTAAAACAAATAACTTTATATTTTAAGTATTTTTATTGGATTCCTATAATTTAATGACATTAAATAATGTTTTCTATGATAAATGTTTCATCTGGTGAATAAATATTACGCCAATTTACTAGCACGGTATTGTGTAAAGGAAGCTACCATTTCTTTATAAATAAAAAAGCCAGCAAACAGATTGATTTTGACTTACCAATAGCAGTACTAAGTATTATATTTGTAAACCCTCTAGTATTTATACAAGTCTCTACTGAAGAAAGTGAATGATCATAATAAGCATATTTTTTAAGGTAATAAACATATCCATTAAATTAATTTAATGCTATAGATGTATTGACACAAGCAAATAATAATGGTATGGCGAAAATCAAATAAATTTTTATCCTACCTTCTGCTATTCAAAATGTATTTATGAAGTATTACAAAGCAATACTTCATAAATTTAAGTAATAAAACATAAGATTTGAGTATAAAAAGTCATATAATCGAAAAATTTTCCCAAGGTGCGATCGCTAATCATAAAATACTTTTCAAATACTTTTAAACTATTGTCTCCCCAACCATTTTTTCAGTGAAACCGCTGATTTTGATTACATAATTTTTGTGCTGTAATGAAACCCTAGAGCAATTAACCGAAAAGCTACGGTTAAATATATTATTCCTGCATTACATGCATACAGAGGTTTTTAGTGAACTTTTCCCTTTAATGAACACAGCCAATCCACAAACTCTGGAATGGTTGCTTTCAGTTGCTGTTGAACACGAATACCCAGCTGGACGAGCTGTGTTGATGGAAGATGCTTGGGGTAATGCGGTTTACTTAGTAGTTTCTGGTTGGGTAAAAGTTCGGCGTACTATAGGGGAAGATTCCGTGGCTTTAGCTATTTTGGGCCGGGGCGATTTTTTTGGAGAAATGGCTATTTTGGATGAATCTCCTCGTTCAACCGATGTGATTGCTCTTTCAGTCGTAAAATTACTGAGTATCTCTAGAGAAAAATTTATTCATATCTTATTTAAAGATCCACAGCTACACCACCGAATGCTGCAATTAATGGTGAGACGACTACGACATGCAAACGTACGCTTGCAAATGCGTTCCTCTCCACCAGCAGTCAAACTTGTTCACACTCTTGTCAGCTTAGGTGAAAGCTATAGTGAAGACTCAGACAAAGGTAGAAAAATTTTTAACATCCCTTTTAAAGATTTAGCAGATGTCACAGAAATTGGGGTTGAAGAAACTACCAAAATTATGGAAAAATTAAACGAAAAAGGTTGGATAAAAATTGACACTGCTAATCAAGTGGTTTATCTCATCAATTTTCGCCAAATGATCAATCTGGCTGGCAAAGTTTAATACTTTCAGGTCATTATGGCAGTTTGTGCATATAAGATTTATGAGTTAGGAGTTATGAGTTAAATTAATCTTTTGACTCATTATTCTGTAAGGTTTACTCTTAAGTTCAGATGAATGAAACAATAGCACCTTGTACCGATACGCGCCTTCAAAAAAAATTACCGACTATTCATTATCAGGTGGCAATGCCTCAACCAGAAAATCATCTGTTTGAGGTGACTTTACACCTTGTGGGCTACCCCTTTTCTACTCTCGATTTAAAATTACCAGTTTGGACACCTGGTTCTTACTTAGTGCGGGAGTATGCTAAACATCTACAAGATTTCACTGCTTTTGCCGACAATAAACCTTTAATTTGGCGAAAAATTAGTAAAAATCATTGGCAAGTAGAAACAGCTAACGTATCAGATGTTACTATAAAATACCGCATTTTTGCTAACGAACTTACCGTACGTACAAATCATTTAGATTCTACACACGGCTATTTTAATGGTGCAGCGCTGTTTTTTAGACTACCAGAATTTGACAAGCAACCAATTTTTGTGACAATTGTGACACCAACGTCAGAATGGCGGGTAACTACAGCTCTACCCCCTGTTCCAGGACAAGTCAACACTTTTTGTGCTTTGGATTTCGACACCCTTGTGGATAGTCCTTTTGAGATTGGTTCTCATCAAGTCTATCACTTTCAGGTATGCGATAAACCTCACGAACTAGCTATCTGGGGACGTGGCAATTTTCAGGCGCAGCAGATGATTGCTGATATCACAAAAATCATTGAAGTCGAAGCACAAATGTTCGGCGGTTTGCCTTATGAAAGATATGTATTCTTAGTGCATTTATTTGCCCAAGCTTACGGAGGTTTAGAGCATAAAAACAGTTGTTCGTTGATATATCAGCGTTTTGGATTTCGCGATCGCGAAAAATATGATCGTTTCATGCAGTTGGTAGCCCACGAATTTTTCCATTTGTGGAATGTCAAGCGCATTCGTCCCAAGGAACTGGAAGTTTTTGATTACGATCAAGAAAACTATACTCCTTGTTTATGGTTCTGTGAAGGAACAACTAGTTTCTACGACTTGCTAATTCCCTTACGGGCTGGTATTTACGATGTCAAATCATTTTTGAATAACTGGGGTAAAGAAATTACTAGATATCTGACAACTCCAGGGCGGAAAGTACAACCCCTTTCGGAATCTAGTTTTGATGCTTGGATTAAATTGTATCGTCAGGATGCCAACAGTGGTAATTCTCAGATTTCCTATTATTTAAAAGGAGAAATGATATCATTATTGCTGGATTTGCTGATTCGTTGTCGGCATCACAACAAGCGATCGCTTGACGATGTGATGGTGCAAATGTGGCAAAAATTTGGCAAAGGCGAAATTGGTTACACTTCAGAACAGTTGCAGGAAGTAATTGCATCTGTCGCAGGAATCGATTTATCTGATTTCTTTAAACGCTACATAGATGGTACTGAAGAATTGCCTTTTAATCAGTACTTAGAGCCTTTTGGTTTACAGTTAGTACCACAAATAGAAACAGAACCTTACTTGGGTATGAGAGTTGGTAATGAACATGGACGAGACATAATTAAATTTGTCGAAGTCGGTTCTCCTGCACAATTGGCTGGAATTGATCCTGGAGATGAATTACTGGCAATTGATGGTATAAAAGTAACAGCAAACCAACTAAGCGATCGCCTCAAAGATTACCAACCCACAGACATGATCCAAGTTGCGGTTTTCCACCAAGATGAACTCCGCATTTACCCTGTCAGTTTGGCTTCTCCACCTGCAAGCAAGTATCAAGTACAACCTGTAGTCAATCCCTCTGCTACACAAACACAGAACTTTGACGGGTGGTTAAATGCATCGCTGGCAAATCTGCGGTAGACTTTCAGTTTTAGTTAGGGTGGGCAATCAAATGCCCACCATTAATTTTTTATTCCTTCATCCCAAAGAATTTCTGTTGCTTTTTGAGCAGTAAGCGGACGGTAAAAGAGAAAACCTTGTACATCCTCGCAGTTAATAGATTTTAAGAACTCCAGTTCCTCTTGTTTTTCTACTCCTTCGGCGGTTAGCTTCAACCCTAGACTCTGCCCCAAGTTAACTATCGCCTTGATAATATGAGCTACTTTCACATCTTTGGTCAAATCACGGATGAAAGAACCGTCAATTTTTAAATTGTGGAGTGGTAACAACTGTAGACGTGACAGAGAAGAATGACCCGTGCCAAAATCATCAATAGAAAGATGAACTCTCATCTCCTCTAATTTTTGCAACACCGTTCTAGTGAATTCGAGATCCTCAATAGCAGTTGTTTCTGTAATTTCCAATTCTAAGAAATGCGGTTCTAACCCCGTCTCATCTAAAATCTTAGCCACTGTCTCCACCAACTTCGGTTGGCGGAACTGTTTGAGAGAAAGATTGACAGCCATCGTCAAATTAGGTAATCCTTCATCCTGCCAAGCTTTATTTTGCCTACAAGCTGTTCGCAGAACCCATTCTCCTATTGGGATAATTAATCCACTTTCCTCTGCTAAGGGAATAAATTTAGTGGGAGCAACTAGTCCCATCTCTGGATGTTCCCAACGCAGCAGCGCTTCCATACCAGTAATTTTACCAGTGTCAATATTGACGCGAGGCTGGTAATAAACGACAAATTCTTCTCGTTCCAGAGCATGGCGTAAACTCTTTTCTAAAGTGAGTATTTCAGGGGTTTTAGAACTTATGGAAGTTGTATAAAATTGGAAGTTATTTCTACCCTCGTCTTTAGCATGATACAAAGCTGCATCCGCGTGCTGAATCAGAGTTTCAACATCAGAACTATGCTCGTCAAACAGAGCAATGCCAAGACTAGCACTGATATAAAGTTCATGTTCTTCTATATGAAACGCTGTTTCTAATTCTTGTAGGATTCTTTGGGCTACTTGGACTACCTCATCCACATAATTAACATCGGGTAATAAAATGATGAATTCATCGCCTCCCCAGCGAGCAACAATGTCACCAGCTCTTAGGGACTTCTGTAATCTTTGGGCGACGCATTGTAATAATTGATCGCCTAGTGTATGTCCCAGAGTATCATTAATCGTTTTAAATCGATCTAAATCCAGAAACATTACAGCTAAACTTTCTTTTCTGCGAGACGCATTCGGTAAAGTCCTGGACAGTTGCTCTTTAAACAATAGGCGATTAGGTAATCCTGTGAGCAAATCGTGGAGAGCTTGATAGCGAATCATTTCCTCCACTTGTTGTCGCCTTCTAGCACCACTGATACTAGCAGCCATCGTCAAAAGAGTCGATTCTTCGTGTTTTGACCACTGACGTTCCTTGGAACAGTCTGCTAAACCCAGGACACCCCAAAAATTTTCATCTAGATGCAAAGGCACAAGCAACAGAGATAAAATACCCTCATCCTGGAGAATTGCTTGGTCAGTAACACTTAATTGCTGAGTCAAACTTTGAATAGACTTTCCTTGAGAGAGGATAGTATACCAGTGGTTAAAACCGGAAAATTGATTGGGTTGATTTTGTCTTATGCCTTCAGACTGTACAGGATCGCTTCTCCATTCAAATCGTAGCGCCATCTCCATTTCAGTCTTAACAGGGTGGAAATGGTTTTCAAACAAATAAACGCGATCTACTTGAGCAGCTTCACCCAGCACCGCCAAGGCTTTGTCAATGGCTTTCTCATAGTTCATTTCTGTCAGTAAATAATTGGTAGCTTCCGCTACTGCTTGCAGCAGGCGATCGCGATGGTGTAATTCAATTTCAGCTTGCTTTTGCTCTGTAATATCCCTAACAATAAAAGTTCTAATTAAATCGCTTTCTGGAAGATAGTGAATTGATTGTTCAAATACTTCTTTACCAACTTCTACTTCGCGAATAAAAGAATTCCCTTGGCGATTTTGAACAGCGATCGCCAATCCTGCCAAAATTGTATGCTGTACACCTAATTGTCTAATGTCAGGAAATTTCAAAGCCGCAGCAGGATTAAGATAAGTCACTTTTCCTTCTAAATCGATCTCAATTATGGGATTGGGAATCAATTCTGGGAAAGACGCCAACCGAGCCAAAGCAACTTCACTAGCACCTTCAACACTATCTGTGGGGACACTGAGGGTTTCAAAGGGATTAACAGGATTAGCTTGTTCTGATAAGAAGCCAGATATATCCTCAGCAACGCAAGATTCCGAAAAAGCTTGCTCTGATAAGTTTGAGATCGCATAGTATTTGGCTTTGACTTGGTTGTTGCCAAATTCAATCACATCTCCATGTTTGAGGTCATGAGAAAAGCATTTCATACCATTGACAAATAGTCCATTTGTACTTTTTTTCCCTTTAAAACTACCATCAATAATCCGAAAGGCATATTGTTCTGTGTCTGGTAGAGTTACTCGTAATAAAATGGCGTGCTGTCTGGAGACAGATCGAGAACGAAGCACGATCGCATTTCTCATATCTCGCCCAAGAGAATATGTAGCCTCTTTCAAAGGAATTGTTCGCTGTCCTTGCAAGTCTTGCAGAACTAACAGATGACGTATTTTTTCCCGCTCATTTTCTAGCATGACTTTTCCTCAAATTCTCATCTGTTCGGCTCTTGTTCTGAAAGATATTGCTTCCATAATTCTTGATCTTGAGTAGGCATTTCCATCAGAAGTTGCTCAATCAACTTCATCCCCATTGGTGAGGGAGTCGCACGACCATTTTCCCAACGGTTAACCGTTTGAAACGAAACACCCAGCTGACGAGCTAGTTGCTCCTGTGAAATTCCTAGCCTTTTTCTCAACTTACGAATGAGATTAGGAAACTTTGGGCTTTCGCTCACTGTTGTGTACTCTTTTCTCTCTTAAGTATTCAGAATAAGATTAAACACTTGGTATAACAAATGGTATATTTGCGTAATTTTCGAGTCATATACAGATTACTATGATCAAATTAGAAACCTGATTTTAGTCGTAATTAGGCTTACAATCTCACAAAATAAATTCGTAAAATACTTAAGATACAAAAAATATTTGTATTTTTTTAACCCGCTTACTAATAAGAATAATAATCTCTTAAATCTTTTGACACTCCCACAACCAGAAGTCGTAGGATTGTTAAAGATTAAGCTAAGTCTCTAATGTCCTATAGACTCAAGTGAATAGAATTAATATAAAGACAATAAAAAAAATTTAATTAAGAACACAGAAAAATGGAAAAGTATGTATGCACAGTCTGTGGTTACGTATATGACCCAGAAGAAGGTGATATAGATGGTGGTATACCACCAGGCACAGCTTTTACAGATATCTCTGAAGACTGGGTATGTCCTGTATGTGGATCAGAAAAAGATAAATTTGAACCAGATGAGTGAGGAGCATGGGGGACGGGGGACAAGGGAGACACATCAATTCAAAATTCAAAATACCTGCGGTAGGCGCGCAAGCGACTTCTGCAAGTAGCCGCTCCGCGTCTACAAAATTCAAAATTATGACTATTGTAGAGACGCGATGTTCCTCGCGTCTCTATCGATGCCCAATGCCCAATCCCCCAATGACAAATGACCAATGACAAATTGCAGATAATAATTGTAGGTGGTGGAGCTGCTGGTTTTTTTGCTGCGATCGCAGCTGCTAAAGCTAATCCTCGCGCCCGTGTAACTTTACTCGAAGCTAGCCATCAACCATTGGCTAAGGTTCGTATTTCTGGTGGTGGACGCTGCAATGTCACTCATGCTTGCTTTGAACCGCGAGAGTTGGTAAAAAATTATCCCAGAGGTAGCAAAGCACTATTAGGTGCTTTTACGCGCTTTCAACCTAAAGATACTATCACGTGGTTTCAGGCTCATGGTGTTGAGTTAAAAACCGAGGCTGATGGCAGAATGTTTCCCACTACAGATAGTTCCGAAACTATCGTCAATTGTTTGATGAATGTAGTCAAAGCAGCTGGAGTAGAACTGCGTATAGGGGCTGCGGTAACATCCGTGTCCCTACCTCTCCGTATCCCTGTGTCAGAGAAGATCACCTCTCGCTTCGAGATCACTCTGAAGTCGGGAGAGAAATTACAATGCGATCGCCTGCTGTTAGCTACAGGTAGTAATCCCATAGGCTATAAAATAGCTCAACAATTGGGACATACTATCGAGCCACCAGTTCCATCTTTATTTACTTTTAATATTAAAAATCAACAGCTTACAGAGTTGGCTGGTGTGAGTGTCAATCCTGTGAAATTGCGGCTAATTGTACCGGAATACCCCCATCTAGAACAAACAGGCCCATTACTGATTACCCATTGGGGTTTAAGTGGCCCAGCTGTGTTGAAATTATCTGCTTGGGGTGCAAGAATGTTACATTCTAGTAGTTACCAAGCCACTTTAGTTATTAATTGGCTACCCCATCTCCAACAAGAACAAGTGCGTCAACAATTGTTGGCGGTTAAGAACAATTCACCAAAGCGTTTGATTGCATCTTCTCGCGATGTTGAGTTACCACATCGGCTTTGGCAATACATTGTTTCTTGTGTAGGCATTGCTATTGAAAATCGTTGGGCAGAATTATCAAACAAAACTTTAAATAAATTAGTGCAAGAACTTACCCAAGGACAATACTCCATTAATGGTAAAGGAGTGTTTAAAGAAGAATTCGTAACTTGTGGTGGTGTAAATCTCAAAGAAATCAATTTTAAGACAATGGAAAGTAAATTGGTATCTGGCCTTTACTTTGCAGGAGAAATTTTAGATATCGATGGTGTAACTGGTGGTTTTAATTTCCAAAGTGCCTGGACAACAGCTTATCTAGCAGGTTCAGCATCTATAAGTTAAGTAGATTGGGACACTGAAAATAAAGGGCAATATTCGTCATTCATTAGGATTTTAATAGTATTTGCGTTATATCACTCCTGTTCTGTTTTTTAAGTCTGACTTATTTAGTGGTAATGCAATCATATTTGTAATCTAAAATATGTTTTAGATAATGTTTTTTCGTTGCAAAAAAGAAGTGAATAAAAATAAATAATAATTAAAAAATTGACATAATTTTCTCTATATTCAGCAAAAATACTGAGTATTTATATAAAAATTAAGTATTTATTGTAAAATTGACAATGTAGAATGAAACTTTATTTTCTTTGCAGCTTATAGTTTCTACCTGCTACCCCTTGTATTATTTTGCAAGCAAAGGATAAACAAAAATCATCTACAATTCATCACCAAAATTGTATAATTTCGGGCTGACAACGAAGTTTCAAAAACATAGAATATAGCTCATAAGCTATCTCATTACAAACTTTATCAGTGGTCAATAATAACCACTGAACAATATTTCTTAGGAGAAAAATGACTAATTTTTCTCTAGAAACTTGTTATGGAATTTTTAGTTTATCACCGATAAACTACGGTGTTCTCTGAGTGTAGGTATAACTGACTTAAATGCAAGTTGGGAGGGAAAATTGAAACTGAGGCTCGGCTTTATCATACTAGGGATTATTTTAATTTCCTTTGCACAAGCAAATAAACTTACTTGTACTCGTACTGAAAAGCAGGGATCATGTAAGTTATTACGTTCCGGTTTTTTATGGTCAGAAGAAAAAGAATTGCCAGTGAATAAATTACGAGGTGCTAAATTTTATAGCCCAAAAAACGACGAATCATCTAAAGTGGTAATCAATACTAGTAACAGCGAAGTGCCATTTTCTTCCTTTACAAGTTATGCTAATGAAAATCAGCAGCGAGAGATCGCATCCCAAATCAATAACTTTGTCAGAAACAGCGAACAGCGAGTTTTGGAAGTTGAGCAAAATGACACGTGGTGGATTGTGATTGGATTTATCAGTCTTGCTGTTGGTGTTTATCCCTTGCTAAAACCAAAATCTTAATTCAAAGCAGGTTTAGTTATCAGTTACCAGTTGATAACAGGTAACTGATAACTTTTCACTGAATATTTAGTATTTTTTTAAAACGCCTGGTTCTTTCTGTATTGGCAAGACATCTAAAGTATCAGATTGAGAACAATATTTTAAGTCTTCATGACACTCCAACCGTAATAAACGTTTGCCATGACTGGCATGATGAAATAATCCTAATAAATTATCTTGCCACTGACAATAAAGAGCGATCGCATTGATGACTTCATCATTACCTGCTATTTCATCAACGGATAAGTTAGTTTTTTGCAAGATACCATGAGCGATCGCACCTGCACAGGCAGTATCTTCTAGAGAAAAACTACCTTCCCAACCAGAGCCGACAATCCACACTGTTTCTGGTTGCTTTTCCAAAACAAATTTTACCACTGCACCACGGTTGATAAATGCTGCTGCAATCACAGTTTGAGCATTTTGGATTCGTTGTAAAGCCCTGGTACCATTGGTAGTACTGATAAACAAGCGCTTTCCTTTTACTGTTTCGGGAGTGCAATCGAGAGGAGAATTACCCAAATCGAAGCCAGGAACTTTGGCTCCGCCACGTTCTCCAGCTCGTAGCCGTTTTTCGAGGGGCCAAGATTCACTGACTTGTATAAGTTTATCTAAATCGCTGAACACTTGGACTGCTTCCCCACCAGCAGCCAAAACTGTTGCCATTGTGGAAGTGGCTCGCAGTACGTCAACTGCGATCGCACATTCTGGCATTTTATCCACTGGAGTTGATTCTGGAGTATGGTAAATGAATAGCTTCACGCGCTGAGTTACACCTGATTTGAGACTGCCGATATCACATTCACTCTAGTTTTTTGTGCTTTGTCAAGTCAATGGCTAACTGCTTCGCATCATTACCAACTTCACTGGATGCTCTGCTGTTTTTTGTGTAACTCAATCCTACTCATCACCAAGAACCCGTCGTGCTGCAACCATATAACGGAAGATGTATTCTACCAACTCAATATAGTTACGAGCTTCTGTTGAAGAAGAACCCCAGACTGTGACACCATGATCACGGATAAGTAGGGCTGGTAATTGTGGGGTTATCTTGCTAAATCTTGCTTTGATTTCATCCGCAATCTGCTGCACCTGTAAATGATTAGCAAATATAGGCATAAGGCAATCAGGATTTTCTTCCCATACTCCAAGTCCTTTGAGCATTTCCAATGGTGGTAAAGGTAAAGACTCTGTCTTTACAAACCGAGAAACCAGATTTGCTTCTACCGAGTGGACATGATAGCAACTTTTGGCTTCAGGAAAAAGATCATAAATAACCTGGTGAATAGCAGTCTCAGCACTAGGCTTAGAGCCTTTTGTGGGTTGTTCTACCCTCCCATCTGGATAAATCCGTACAAAGTCATCGATGACCAATTCTCCTTTGGATTTACCGCTAGCTGTAATCCAGAAGCTCCTATCAGATAAACGTGCTGAGAGATTACCTGCTGTTCCTAGCATCCAACCCTGTTGGTAAAAGTGACGGGCGGCGTTAATTAACTCCAGACGAGGATCAGTTAGGGTTGGACTGTTCATTATCTTTAGACAGAATTCCACAATTGTGCTAAGTTATCGCGCACTTCTAAAAAGTCTTGCCAGAGAATGTAGGGTTTTTGATTTTTTTCTAAATAATAGGCTAGGCGATCGCGAGCAAAAACTATCGGTGTTGCCAACGCCATATTTAAATCAGTAATCGAATCACCAATAGCTATTTTCTCATCTGCTGGATACTTTTCCATCACTTGCACTTTCGCAACTAATTCTGTCCCACCTTCAAACTCAGAATTTACCTGCAAGTACTCACTTTGGGTATCAATATCAACAGCGTGGATCGCATAAATTCGTGGTAAGAGTTTGTCCAAAACAACTTCCACCATACCTCGCAATCCGCCAGAAACTACGACTAAGGGTACTTCCTGTGTATCCAAAAAATCCAATAGTTCTGTAAACCCGGAACGAATTGATTGTTTACGAGTAAATTCCAAAATTTCGGGGTAGCGAGAAGATGGAATTGACTCCAAAATCCGTTTCACACCCTCACGTAATGTTAGTCGCTGTGCGTACATTTCTGGTATCAATTGGGCAGAAAGCTGAGGTGAAAAATTCTTCAGCACTGCCACAAAGGTTTCTGATACCGTAATAGTACCGTCAAAGTCGCAAAAAACGATACGTTTCATTTCCTAAGCAACAGCCTGACGTCTATGAATTGGTGTACCTGTATACTCAGGAACCCAGCCTTCTGTGTTAGTGAAATAACGTACTGCTTTCACTCGCCGCTCTGATGTAAGATAAAACCAGTGTTCCGTCCCAGCAGGCACATTGATATACTCTTGTGGTTGTACCGTCAGTTCTACCTGACTACCATCGGGACGCACAAAGCCAAAAATACCTTCTCCCGCGACGATGTAGCGTACTTCATCATCTGCATGAGTATGAATCTTGTCAAACTTTGCTAACAGTCCATCCAAATTGGGAATTTCTGGATGAAGAACAATCAAGTCACGGGATTGATAGCCTGCTGTTTGTTGCAACTCGTTAAAATATTGATCTAAAGCTACTAATACTTGTTCTTTTTCATCTTCGTTGAGGCTATCTTTTGCTAGTAATTCGTGTAATTGGGAATCTTTCCCCACAGACCAATAATCGAGTTGAATATTGAGGGACGCTAATTCGCGAGCAATATCTTTCAGGTCAGTATATACTTTGCCGTCTTCCAGTTGTAATATCGCCATAGTTTACCTCCTGCATTGAATATTATACGGTAATTCTAGCGACTTACAAGGATATTTTTAAGGATATCAATCATCAAACTAAGTACAAAATTGCATCAATTTATGGCGAAATTGTGGCATCAAGACTCTGCGCCCCTCCCTTCGGGTACTCCACGAGAAGCCGCTTACGCGTCTACGCCAGTCCCCCTACCCTTACGGGTAGGCGCGTAAGCGACTTCTGCAAGTAGCCGCTCCGCGTCTACGTGACGGAGACCGCCAAGACGGGGGCTGGTCTCACTGCGTTTACCTTTGCGTCCCTCTGCGTTTCAAATCGCTACGAATTAATGCAAAGCTCTACTAAGTCGGAAGTTAAAAAATAGGTGTTCTATATTTTTAATTATTTCCTAATTTCTTAACCTCAGACTGATTGTATTTACCTAAATATTTCTTGTGAAAATAATTTTCCATCACTTGTAACGCCATTGGCCCGGCCACACTACCACCACCACCACCAGAGTGTTCTGCAAATGTGACAACTAATATTTCTGGTTTATCTGCTGGAGCATAACCACCAAACCATGCATGATTGGCTTTGACACCATGACGTAACCAAGCTTCAGCAGTTCCTGTTTTACCAGCGACAGGAGGAAGAGTCGGCACATTTAGCGCTTTACCTGTACCTTCACTTACCACCTGACGCAGTCCATCCCGAAGAACTTTGACTGTGGAGGGTTTCATATTGACTGGCTCACGCCAAGTTTTTGCTTGTTTGTTGTCTTCGAGTAAATGCGGTTGAACTCTGTAACCACCATTAGCAGGTACAGCAAACATTACACCGACTTGCAGAGGTGTGGCAAGTAGCGCTCCTTGACCAATTGACATATTTACAGAATCGCCTACAGTCCAAGGCATTTTCCAGGTTTTTTGTTTCCAAGTTTCATCGGGAACAAAACCTCTTGATTCTTCTGAGGTGAATTCAAACCCGGTTTTTTTTGCCAAAACCATATTTACGTGTCCATTCAATTAAAGTAGGGCCACCAACTCTCGCACCAACTTGGTAGAAAAAGGTATCGCTACTCATGGCGATCGCTCCTGCAAATCCGACTGTTCCAAACCCCGCATGATTCCACTCATTAAAGCGAGTACCGCCAAAGTTTAGAGAAGCATAGGTTGGTAGCACCGTACCTGGAGAAAATTCACCCGACTCTAATCCAGCAGTAGTGGTGACAATTTTAAATGTACTTGCTGGAGGATAGGCTCTCAAAGCACGATTAAGTAAAGGATGGTTTGCACCTAACAAGATTTGTTGTAATTCTTTTTGAGAAGCTTTTGGTTTGGAGAAAATATTGGGGTCAAAGGTGGGATGAGACACCATTGCTAAAATAGCGCCGTTATGGGGATTCATAGCGATGATAGTACCATTGCGATCGCCTAAAGCTTTTTCTGCTGCTATTTGCAAATCCGCATCTAGAGTCAAACGCAGATCTTCACCAGCTTTTGCCTGTTTCTGTCCTAGAATCCGCAATGGGCGACCACTACCATCTACTTCCAATTGCTGACCACCCCATTCACCTCGAAGCAAGTCTTCATAAGCTTTTTCAACTCCCATTTGACCAATTACATCTCTGAGACGGTAGCCTTTGTCTCTCTTTTTTTCTAATTGTTCACGAGTCAGTTCACGAGTATAACCCAGTACATGGGCAAATTCTTTGCCATGTGGATAGTAACGAACTGCATCCGTATGTATTTCTACTTTATTTAATTCGCTTTCATATTCTTTTAAGGCAGTAATTTCATCTAGACTCAAATCGCGTTTAATCCGCACTAGTCCGGAATAATCTGGGTCTTTCTCTGCCTCTTCGAGTTTCTTTTCTATTTCATTTAGCGGAATGTTAAGAATCTCAGATAAACGCGCTCCTATTTTTGACCAAGAATCATTTTTCTTGTGAACCATAGGCCACAAATACACAGAATGAGGATAGCGAGTAGTAGCTAAAAGCTTGCCATTACGGTCAAAAATATTACCTCTTTCTGGTTGTTTGTGTAAAAGCCGAATCCGATTAGACTCGGCTCGTTCTCGGAAAGAAGAGCCTTGAACAATTTGCAAATACACTAAACGCGCCAGAATACCTTTTGTCAACAACAAGGTAAACACAATCAAAAATATAGACTGGATACCCCGTCCAACAGTACGTGATTGTTTATTATTGCTTGCTAGAGGAGATTGTAATAGGGACATACTATTAACTTTGATCTATAACCTACTGAATATGTATACAATTACGCTCTAATACTAACCGTATTATGAGAAAAATTAGTCGGATAGCACGCTACCAACTTTCAATTGATGTATAAAAAAGTTCGTAATAAGGACTACTCTGCGGGAACGCTGCGCGTACAGTCCTTATTTTGTAAGTACGCTGTCTTGAGAACAGGGATCGAGGATTAGGGAATAGATTTTCATGTCATTGTTGTTTTATTTACTACATATTAAGTCTAGCTTGACATACTGGTAGTACAAATCTATATTTTTTCTGGTATAGAATAAACAGCATCTGGGTTAAGTATGAAAGTCAATAGACTATATTAATTTGTTTAGTTACAAAAAGATAAGCTTAATTGATCACTTTTGATAAATGTTATAGGAAATCTTTAGCTTGCAAGTCCATAGTGCTTCATCAAGGTATTTTGGATTTTAGATTTTGCATTGACTCCACTTCGCTTATCTGGGAGATAGTACTTTGGAAAGAATGATTAATCAAATTAGAAGGATTTGAGCCGATAGTGCGGAAATGACAAGGTACAGAAATCAACAAATAAAAGTAGACAAAAGCTCATCAAATATAATTGTTGACTTTGTAATTATCAAATTTTAACTTTTAATATTCATTGAGTCGTATGAATTATGATATTTAATCTTAAGATTCAGGTGATTTTAACCTTAGTACTAGTAAGGTAATACGGCTATATAAAAGTAATACACAACATGAATAATAGCAAAACGCATCAAATGCTTAATCCTCCAAAAAATAAGAATTTTCCTCTCAGTTTAGCTATAGTCTTTATACTTGTAATACTTATTATTATTTCTCAGGATAGTGCGAGTATTATCCCTATCTTAGGATTTCATGGAGTAATTACTAATCAAAAGTATGTTAATAAAACTGATCAAGATAGAATGCATTATTCACAAAAAGACTTAGAAACATTTTTAGAATATTTAATTGTTAACGATTACTGGTTTTTAACTTCACAAGATTTATATAATATTTTGTCAAGTAAAAATCCAAAGATTTCTCAGATACTAAAAAAAAGAAAGCCTATCATGCTTTCCTTTGATGATGGATATAAAACAGTATATACAAATTTGCTGCCTATCTTAAAAAGACTAGAAAAAAAATATAGTAAGAAAGTAAAAGTAGTTTTATTTATAAATCCAGGAACTTTAGCGAATAAAAATAGTGTTGATTCTCCTAACTTAGGATGTGAAGAATTAAGAAAAGGCTTACAACAAGGTTTTTATGATATTCAATCTCATGGGCTAAATCATAAAGACTTAACAAGACTGAGCGATCAAAGATTGATTAAAGAAGTATTACAATCTCAAAATGAATTGAGAAAATGCACCCATGATTTAGACCCAGAAAAAAAAGTAGCTTCTCATTTCGCTTATCCATATGGTGCTTATAATCCAAGAGTAAAAAAATATGTAGCTAAATATTATTTATCAGGTTATCTGTATAATAATAAACTTTTGAATCGTAATATTTTGAAAAGTTACTATGAAATACCTCGGTTAACAGTTAATCAACAAGAATCAGTGAAAAATTTAATTGGAAAATTTGATACAAAATTTAATCAAAAAACAATCAAATTTTTATCAATAAAAGAGAAATTAGGAAAAGCAAAAATCAAACAATAGTATATATATCTCTCTCAAATTCCAAGTTATATGCACCAGATACAAAATGTTGCTATTGTTAGACAAAAACGTTCCTATGCTTTGGATGCGCTGCGTGGTTTTGCAATTTTAGCAATGATTTTATCAGGTACTATCAGTTATCAATTATTACCAGCTTGGATGGGATGTACCATGCTCAAGAAACCCCACCAAATCACATTTTTAATCCCCATGTGTCCGGATTTGAACCCTTTGAAAAGGGCAATAAAAAAAGACCCTTCTACATTCAATACGGTTCGGATAAGACAAATCGATTGACGTTTAAATCCTGTAGACGCGATTTATCGCGTCTCCACATTTATCGCGTCTGGTACAACCCCAAAATCATGACGAAAAATTCTTAACCGAACCGTATTGCTTCTACATTAAGTTACTACTTTGTTAGTACTGCGATCGCATTCTTTTTATTAATTATCTTTACTGTAATTATAGAGATTTTTAAGCAACGTCAATGTTTACAAATACTCATTGACAATGGTCAGAATCCGATGATTGGTTATGTCGCTTTTGCTAACCTTCTTTGGCCGATTCTGAAATTAACTCATTTGGAAAAATTTATTTTAGCTCACACGAACACTCCTTTCACAGGCTTTCTCAAAGGAGTTGTTTCTACTTTCATAATTGCTATTTTTGTGAGTTTGTGTACTAAATTAAAATTATTTTGGCGGACATAAATGTTACTAAATTATTACTAAATTTTTGTGCGATCGCATTCGAGGGCAAGGGAGATAAAACAAGTCAAAAGTCAAAAGTCAAAATTAAGAACTTTTTGACTTGTTGACCAATGCCCGATGCCCAATGACACTTGACCAATAATCAACAAATATTAAGGTACTTCAATCGAAATCAAAGTATTCTCCGGTAAATAATTGCAAAAACGCCCTTCATCTGCAAACGCTAAAATTAGGCGCAGCGTGTAATCCGGTGGAACTTGCAAATCAGCCCACGGTACTGCAATCTCTAAACAACGGTCTAAAGCAACTTGACCCCGGCTAGTACGGGAATACCATTGATAATATTCCCCTGCTTCCTGAAATTGAATCGATTGGGTCAACAAATTGATTTCTAAATGATGATGGAAAAGGTAATTAATTGGTGCGACATCTGGAACTTCCGTTAAAGGAACAGGGCTATTATGCATTGTTCTGTCAGGATAAAACCACAGCAAATTCAATTCTGGTGGTAAATCCTGTCCTGGTTGAGTACCTGTTTTAAAGTCTAATCTCAGATAAAAATTCAAGTGATCCACCCCATACCACAGGCGTTGAATGACGCTGCTGTTGTGCATAGTTCCGCGTGAACCACCGATTTCGATACGTCCAGCTTTATCCCAGTCTTGTTCATCTCCCTTACCGTCGATACTAGGATGAATAAAGCTTTCTGGTCGATGATCCATACGTGCGGCGTGGACTTCTACGGGATGACGTAAATAAGCAGGTATGGGTTCATTTAAAGCTTGATAAATACTGCATAGATGTTCTCGAAATAACTGATCGAAAATGGCATCTTGGTTAGAAGAATGACCCTCACCAAACCACCAAAACCAATCAGAACCTTCTGCTGCATATAATGCTTCCCAAGCTATGGGGTTATTTTCTTCGGTTGCTTCTGGATGATTTGCTAAGGTGGCCCGTGCGTGAGTCAAGTAGTCCCAAGCACGATTTTTAGCAGGATCACCGATCCAAGTCGTAAAACTACCATCTACCCAGGAACCACTGTGTAGTTTGTTTCCAGGAATAGTTGCTGTTGGTGGATACTGTTCGAGAAATTCTGAGACAGTGACGAGTTTGAGATGTGATTCTCGTTCTAGGTTTGCATACAAAGCTTCTAAGAAGGGTTTACCATCTTGGGAATAAAATTCCCAGCAATTTTCACCGTCCAAAGCAATGGTAACTAACCAAGGTTGTTCACTTTGGTGTTCTCTTTGCATTTTAGCGATCGCTTGTAGGTGTCCCACCAAGTCAGCTGCTGCTTGCTTAGGTTTCATCGAACCATAGGTAAAACCAATTAAATCTGATAATCTATGGTCACGGAAGACGATCGCCAAATCACCCGCAGGAGTTTCGAGGCGATATGGTCGATACAATAAATCTGGTTCTTGGACATTTCCCGCGCCGTCACGGTGGAAAAAGTGGCGCAGTGTCCATCCCAAGACCGCTTCATCGGAGCAAATCCACTTAAATCCTTGTTTGCTAATATACGGTAATATTTCTGGACTAACTGACTGTTCCGATGGCCATAAACCACGGGGTTCTTGTCCAAACCTATCTATATATAAATTCCAAGCTTTGTGTAAATGTCGGGGTATATCTTCTGCCCACTGAAATCGATAGTGGGGTAGAGTCATATTTTGTACAGCGACTCTCCCGGAATCTGTATCGGCAAGTAAGGGTAAAATCGGGTGAGTGTAGGGTGAAGTTAATATTTCAATTTGCCCTGTTTCTTGCATTCTCCGGTGCTGCGGGATAATGCGGCCAATAATATCTCGTTGTTTGGAATAAATGCGCTGGCGATCGCTTAAAGTAAAATTTCGCCCTTGTTTTAACCAAGCATTAATTTCTGGATCATCCCAAAACAAAGGATCAATCCAAGCCAAGTTGTGCCAAGCTAATAAATCACTATAATCTTGTGCTTGCCAATTTGCTAAACACCAAGCTTCTCCTCTCTCTTGCTTTTCGCTATACAACTCACTGTAGCGGGGATGGGGATCAATCATCGTATGATGATTGGCATCAAAAAAGTGTTGGATGATAAATTCTCGCTGTTGCTGAGTGAGTTGTTCTGTGGGTGTCAGACTAGCTTCTAGGTAAGGATCAAAAGCTGTACCCGATATATAATCTTCTAGCTGCAAGATCAGCGATGGTACTAAATTGACTGCTTGATGTAATTTAGGATACTTCTCTAACAACAGTACTAAATCCAGATAATCTTTTGTACCGTGGAGACGCACCCAAGGCAAGCGGTAATGCTGAGATAAAGAAAGCGAAACGCCGCTGCGAGATTTATACAGCGGCTGATGTTGATGCCAGATAAAGGCGATATACAGGGGATGAGACATAGGCTTATTTAGGCTTATTTGGGCATTGGGCATTGGGGAGCCAGTGCGCCCTTGGAGGTTCCCGTAGACGCGCTTTGCGGGGGTTCCCCCCGTTGTAGCACGTGGCGTTCCGTTGTAGCACCTGGCGTCATTGGGCATCGGGCATGGGAAAATCATTAGTATCTCAATTACCAATACCAATTACCCATTACCCATTACCCATTCCTAAATAACTTGTTCTACTTCTGCAATTTCGGGAATCATTTCTTTGAGACGACGTTCAATACCCATTCTCAAGGTCATTGTGGAACTTGGGCAAGAACCACAAGCGCCTTGTAAACGCAGTTTGACAATGGGACCGTCGAGTTCTACAAGTTCTACGTTACCACCATCAGACATCAAATAAGGACGCATTTCATCCAATACAGTTTCTACGTTGTCAGCTGTCAGTTCCATTTTTTCAGACCTCTTTTGAACAGAAAATATTTATTTTCTATATTTGTTAACTACATCCTAGTACAAGGAGGGTATGGGAATCAGGGACAAAGGAACAGGGAGAAGGGAGACAAGGGAAGGGAGAATAACTAATGACAAATGATCAATGACCAATGACTAACTATTAACCAATAACAATATTTGAATAATTAAACTCAGTATTGGTAGTATTTTTTTCGCCTATATACTCTTGCACAACTTGCTTGGTCATGATGTAGTAGTTGCCTATTTTCTCGTAGGTATCTTCAAACTTTAAAATGCTGTCCACTGTGTTAGTTTGGGTGTTGCGGAAAGTGGCATCATAGCAAGCGGGAATATAGCCTTCACCTGTATCTAAACTTTTGTGAGTATCAATTACAAACGCCATACGACTCATAACCCGGTTGACTTGACAAACTTGGTTATCGCGGATTTTATAAGTAGAGTCCATTGACTCACCTTTGACCAGAATTTCTACTGTATTGGTATTGTCTGTTTCACCTAGAACAAACTCGTTATTGCCGTGGGACTCTTCAAAAGGAGTACTTTGGCGGTGAGTGACCATATCTTGCAATTGAGTATAAATACCTTCTGCTACTTGCTGATCAGTGACTCCTGTCACTTCTATACTCATGTCGTGGTTAATGTGAATCTGACCTGTGTAAATCTCCGCACCCTGCACTACTTTTACATCTGCACTATAACCAGGAAAATTTGTGTCCCAAGTGTAACGGCTTTCGTAAGCAGTTTGGAATAACTCGCGGGCTTTGTTTGGAGCTGTCATACCACCACATTGACTTCACTTTTCTCAGTTTAATCCGCTTTGCGGTGTCCAGAGTCAATTGTCAATTGTTACGAGCAAAAAAATTGACTATTGACTATTAACTATTGACTATTGTACAGACGCGAGGAACATCGCGTCTCTACCATTGACTAGATAACTATTCTTGTGAACTACTTTCATTTGAGGAAACCATGACTGGTTGCTGATATAGTGGCACGTTGAAAGTTACTGTGGAGCCAAGTCCTTCACCCAAACTATAAAAATGGACTTCTCCACCCATGGCCTCTACAAGTTTTTGAGAGATGACTAGTCCTAGACCTGTACCACCATATTGACGAGTGCGGGAACCATCTACTTGTGAAAATAATTGAAATAGTTTGTCTTGTTGATCTAAAGAAACACCAATACCAGTATCTGCTACTCGGACTTTTACCATGCCGGGGAATTCTTGGTCTTTAAATATAATTTTTTACGAACTACATCG
>NZ_AJLJ01000049.1 GCF_000317245.1 Fischerella muscicola SAG 1427-1 = PCC 73103 | reverse complement strand
CCACCTTCATGGGTAAATTTAATGGCGTTGCCAACTAAGTTTAGCATTACTTGTTTGAGGCGTTGATAGTCACCATGAACAAGAATGTCATCTGATGTATCTGGCAAATACATCTGGAAGCTTAACTTTCTTTGTTCTGCTTGCAGGCGCATAAAGTTACCTACGTCACTGAAGAGTTCTGCAAGACTTACTGGTACTAATTCCAGTTCCATTCTCCCTGCTTCAATTTTGGCAAAGTCTAAGATGTCACTGATGACATCAAGCAGGTGTAGTGATGACTTATGAGCCTCCAGAATAAATTGCTTTTGTTCCTCTGGATCGTCAGCCATTCCGTCCAAAATCAATTTTAGAAAGCCAATTATACCATTAAGTGGTGTTCTAATTTCATGGGAAACGTTGGCTAGAAACTCACTTTTGAGGCGAGAAGCTTCTTCTGCTTGTTGGCTTGCGGCTTCTAATTCTTGATACAAAGTTGCATGAGCGATCGCTGTACCTAACTGATCTGCCACTTCTTTTGCTAATTCAAGTTCTGTGGCTGTCATACTGTAACATTGATCACACAAAGTCACAGCAATCAATCCGTTCGGCTGATTTTGATAGCAGGTTGCTACTACCAACATTTTTTCCTGCCCAAAGAGCGGATGTTTGGGATTATGTTCTAAAATTGGTTCTAAGGTTGTCAAAGCTCTAGCAAATGCTGGCTCACAAGCAATATCTACTTCTAAGCCCAATACAGAGTTTAATGCTGGCTGGTGATACTCTGCTATTACCCTGAGCTTGTTATTTGATGGTTGGTATGGAAAGATTATCGAGCGCTTCAGTTGTAACAGTTCTCCTAAACTGTCAACCGTTTGTTGCCAAATCACATCTAAGTTGAGAGTACGGCGAATATTTCTGGTAATTTGGGTGACTAATTGTTGATGTTGCCGCGAACGTAATACAAGTTCCAATTCTGTTGCGCTTTGTGTTCTGACGTCAATCGCTGTTTCGCTGACTGTGGCTTGTAGTAGTCGTCCCATGACCAAAACTGCGATCGCAGGATTACCCAGTGTCGGCAAAATTGGACTAATAATTAATTCTAACTCTAAAGAATGTTCCTGATAGCGAAACCAACATTGACACTTTTCTGGCACCAAAGTTGTGAGTATGCGCTGCAACCTTTCTAAGTAAGCAACCTTATCTACCGGGACAAAAACCACATCAACTTTGGCATCAGCAACTATTTGCTGAGGATCAATACCAAACCTTTGGCAATGTTGCCAATCAAAGGAAAGATAGCGCCCTGTGCCATCTTGCGTGTACACTAACTCTGCTCTTAAATTAGTTGATGAGCCATTAGTGTTACTGGTAATCGCTTCCAGATGCTCAGACACAGAATTCGGCTGTTGGGAATTAGCAGCA
This sequence comes from Fischerella muscicola SAG 1427-1 = PCC 73103, assembly GCF_000317245.1. Classification (GTDB taxonomy): domain Bacteria; phylum Cyanobacteriota; class Cyanobacteriia; order Cyanobacteriales; family Nostocaceae; genus Pelatocladus; species Pelatocladus muscicola_A. Next base: position 9,149 of record NZ_AJLJ01000049.1, on the reverse strand, counting down.
ATACTCATGACTCGAGTTAGATAGACAAATGGCAACCCAAAAACTTTTTTGCTGAAGCTGCTTATAGCTTGGCATAATTTTTTACAGCTTTAGCACTTTTGATTAGTAATTTTTTGGTTGAGACACAGACAGTTAAGAAAATCTACACCTTTTAATCCTCAATAAACAGCTATTTTCATTACCTAATGTCGTTAGGTATAAATAATTATTTAATTAAAAAGGTTAAAAAGCTTATGCATTAAGCTTTCTAGCCTTTTAGCTTGAAAAAGGGTGTAAGAAAGATTTTTTTTCGTACTTGGCGGTGAATATCAGTTCATTGGGAATGCCTTATTTTACTAATCATTCCATTCGCCTCGTGGTGGTACTGGCATCCGTCGGGGAGTGCGTGTGAGTTCATCATCTCTGGGAACTTCACCTCGTAACCACTGACGAATCGCCACTTCAATAACTTTACTGGGATCGTTGGTTAAATGGCGAATTTGCTCCACCAACTCGGAGTCTAGACGAACTGCTATTTCTACCTTATCGGTTGGAGATTCTTCCGCATCGGTAATTTTATCTTTCATATTCATAGTTAATATACTCTCAATTCATTTGTCAAAGGCTTTCTGAAAAGCTTGTTTTGGCTCCGGACGATTGTGATCTGCAATCTAGCTTTTTTTGTTTGCATTTTGCAGTTCTAGATGTTTATTGTACGCTCCCAACTGATCAATACCAGATGCCATAGATAGACCTTTATATTTTGTCAATGTTTAGTGATTGGTCAACTGTCATTGGTCATTTGTTATTTGTCATTAGTTATTCTGCCCGTCCCCACACTCCCCACACTCTCTTGTCCCCTATTTCCCTCTTAACCTTTTCCTTCAATTGCACCGTCTGAGCGAAGAAACCATTAAAATACGTTAAGTATATTTCTGTTTAACCTTGGTTGCTGCTAAAGCAAAAAAGTATTATGACTGACGTTCCCGCAGCTCGTATTCGGAATTTTTGTATTATTGCTCACATTGATCACGGCAAATCTACCCTTGCTGACCGCTTGCTGCAAGTCACTGGCACGGTGGACAACCGACTCATGAAAGAACAGTTCCTCGACAATATGGATCTGGAACGGGAGCGCGGCATTACCATCAAGCTGCAAGCAGCCCGGATGAACTACACGGCCAAAGATGGCGAGCAGTACGTATTGAACTTAATCGATACTCCTGGTCATGTGGATTTTTCTTATGAAGTATCTCGAAGTCTAGCAGCTTGCGAAGGCGCATTGTTGGTAGTAGATGCTTCTCAGGGTGTCGAAGCACAAACCTTGGCGAATGTTTATCTAGCATTAGAACATAATCTAGAAATTATCCCGGTGTTGAATAAAATTGACTTACCAGGAGCAGAACCAGACAGGGTAATTGGGGAAATCGAAGAAATTATCGGTTTGGATTGTAGCGGTGCAATTTTGGCTTCTGCTAAAGAGGGAATTGGTATTGATGAAATTTTGGAAGCGATCGTAGAGCGTGTTCCACCACCAAGAAATACAGTAAATGAACCTTTAAGAGCCTTAATTTTTGATAGCTACTATGATAGCTACCGAGGTGTGATTGTATATTTCCGGGTGATGGATGGAACTTTGAAGAAAGGCGATCGCATCTACTTAATGGCGTCTGGTAAGGAATACGAAATTGATGAGTTAGGTGTACTTTCGCCCACCCAAAAGCAAGTTAATGACTTACACGCTGGAGAGGTAGGTTACTTGGCAGCTGCGATTAAAGCCGTGGCTGATGCCCGTGTCGGTGATACTATTACTCTAACTAATGCTAAGGCTACTGATCCTTTATCGGGGTACAAAGAAGCAAATCCGATGGTGTTCTGTGGAATGTTTCCCATTGATGCAGACCAATTTGAAGATTTGCGGGAAGCGTTAGAGAAGCTAAAACTCAATGACGCAGCACTGCACTATGAACCAGAAACTTCTAGCGCCATGGGTTTTGGTTTCCGTTGCGGTTTTCTGGGATTACTGCACATGGAAATTGTGCAAGAACGTCTAGAACGAGAATACAACTTAGACTTAATTATTACTGCCCCCTCAGTAGTTTACCGCGTTACCACTAATAAAGGCGAAGTCCTCTACATCGATAACCCCAGCCACTTACCCTCTCCCAACGAACGAGAAAAAATAGAAGAACCTTACGTCAAGGTAGAAATGATTACACCAGAGACTTATGTCGGTACTCTAATGGAATTATCACAAAACCGACGTGGTGTGTTTAAAGATATGAAGTATCTCACCCAGGGACGTACGACGCTGACTTACGAATTACCTTTAGCAGAAGTCGTCACTGACTTTTTTGATCAGATGAAATCGCGATCGCGTGGTTATGCGAGTATGGAATATCACCTGATTGGCTACCGCGAAAATCCTTTGGTGAAGTTGGATATCATGATCAACGGCGAGCCGGTTGATTCTTTAGCGATGATTGTCCACCGCGATAAAGCTTATGGAGTTGGGCGATCGATGGCTGAGAAGTTAAAAGAACTCATCCCTCGTCATCAATTTAAAGTACCAATTCAAGCCTCTATTGGTAGTAAAGTTATCGCCAGCGAACACATTCCCGCCTTACGAAAAGACGTACTTGCCAAGTGCTACGGTGGTGACATCAGTCGGAAGAAAAAATTGTTGCAGAAGCAAGCCAAAGGTAAAAAACGGATGAAAGCTGTGGGTACAGTCGATGTTCCACAGGAAGCTTTTATGGCGGTGCTGCGTTTGGATCAGGAATAAACCTGAGTGAACTATTAAAAATCCAGAGTTCGCAATTCGGAATTATCCCAATTCCGAATTTCTATTTTGACTATCTGGGTGCATACATGATGATCACAACACTCACTAATGCTAAACCCGCTCCAATCAGGTCGTAATAATCAGGGGTGACTTGATCAATTTTCCAACCCCAAAACATTGCCATAATAATAAACACACCACCATAAGCAGCATAAACTCTACCAAAGTTAGCTGGTTGAAGAGTTGCGATCGCTCCATAAATCGCTAAAGCTATGCCGCCTAAAACCCCCCACCAAACTGACTTATCTTCTCGCAACCACAACCATACTAAATAGCCACCACCTAGTTCAAATAATCCAGCCAATATAAAATTAAAAAGCGATTTAAGCATTTTTACGTAGGGTTGGGAAGGAGACTTAATGTTTCAATAAAAAACCAACCCCTTGAGCAAAAAAAGTGACTAGGAGGTTGGTATTACTTAACAACAAATCAAACAATGTTCCAATTACAGAGTAGTAGGTAAATCTCCTGTTGACGATACTCCTCTGTGGCTACTTGCCTCAGTAAATCTGCCAGCATCTGCCTCTTTTACAAACCCACTGTAGGCTTCCATTCCGTGTTCGCCAATGTCTAGACCTTCTATCTCTTCTTCACGAGATACTCTGATACCTAAAGTAGCCTTAAGTACCAAGAAGAAGATTGTACTGAGAAGAACAGTCATACCGCCTACGGAAACAACACCAAGTAGCTGGGTAAAGAACTGACCTAAACCACCACCTGCAAATAGACCTTTAGCTGGGCCCAGTCCATCACCATACCAGGAATAAACACCAGGACCAACAGCAAATAGACCAACCGCTAGAGTCCCCCAAACACCGCAGACTAGGTGTACTGAAACAGCTCCCACAGGGTCATCGATTTTGATTTTGTCAAAAAAGGTGACAGCGAAAACAACGATTACTCCGGCAATTAAACCAATGAAGAAAGAACTGCCAATGGTGACGTAAGCACAAGATGCAGTAACTCCTACCAAACCAGCCAAAATACCGTTAATGATCATTGACAGGTCTGGTTTACCCAGGTATAACCAAGCTGTGATTGTAGCAGCAATACCACCGACAGCACCTGCCATGTTAGTAGTCAAGGCGATGTGGGTAATTGCACCGGGATCAGCAGCCATTACGGAACCGGGGTTAAATCCAAACCAGCCCAACCACAAAATCAAGCAGCCCAAGGTGGCTATACTCATGTTGTGACCAGGAATGGCTACAGTCTGTCCATCCTGATACTTACCAAGACGAGGCCCAAGCAATGCGGCTCCCATCAAAGCAGCCCAACCACCAGCGGAGTGAACCACTGTAGAACCGGCAAAGTCCCAGAAACCTCTGTCTGCTAACCAGCCACCGCCCCAAATCCAGTGTCCGGTGATCGCGTAAGAAACACCGACAAGTAACAAACTGAAAATTAAAAAGTCAACAAACTTAATGCGTTCGGCTACAGCACCAGATACAATTGTTGCTGCTGTTCCAGCAAATACTAACTGGAATAAAAATTTAGCAGCTAAGGGAACACCAGCCCAACTGAGAGCGCTAAATATTCCTTTGTAAGCGTCTCCTGTTGCGGGACTGTTATCAGCTCCTTGCAAGAAAAATCCACTCAAGCCAATAAAGTCATTCCCATTGCCAAACATCAAGCCAAAACCAATTGCCCAAAAAGCAACAGTGGCAAGAGCAAATACAATTAGGTTTTTGGCGAGAACGTTAACAGCGTTTTTCTGACGGCAAAAGCCGGTTTCTAACATACAGAAACCAGCGTTCATGAAAAACACTAAAAAAGCTGCGATCGCAACCCATAAAGTGTCAAGTGCAACCTTTAATTCGGCTGTGGTTGGGCCAGCAGCAGCAGGAGTTTCTTGAGCAACTGCTACATAACCCCAACCCAACACTATTAAACAAGCTAAGGGAATACAAGCTTGCCAACTAGGAGACAAACGCTTGATTACCCATAAAAATTGGCTAAAAACTGAGTTTGATTGTGCTTTGTTGACGTACCAGTTTGCTGACTGTCGCCTATGTTTTACTGTCGATTTTTTTTTGTTCTTCAACATCATGCTCTAAACCGTCGTTAACTGAGAAAATTACGTTAAGCAGAAAGAGCGCTCTCCCAAAGCTAAACAAGTGCTTTTTAATATTTGGTTATTACACAAGTTTCTCTTAAAACTTGCAGATTCTCAATGCTTTATCAAGCTGTTTTTGATAAATTTGAGAATCAAATAACCGAATTTATATTCAAGAAGTAGCAACTAAACTTTGGTGATACTACAAACATTCTTAAGAATTATTATTATGTAGTTTGAACAATAGTCAAGTATCCTTCATTGACTCTTTATTTTTTTTGCTCAAAGAAAATACTCCCTGTTTATGTAAGCATAATTTTGTCAAAAAATCCCATTAAAAATGACGGTAGCAAGGAACAAAATTTTTTGTTAAATTCACTCAAACTACCGTAAATTTTAGCTCATCAAACTTTAAAAAAGTTCAAATTTTTGCCTCAACAATTAACGCAAATAAAATCAAGACAGTCATTCTGACACTTATTAACTTTGTCAAATATTTAACAGCATTTACACTTGTAATCTGTAGAAAAAGGTGCTACTAACTGTATCTACGCAATAGAGCTACAGATTGCAAAATATCAAGTCTGTGAAGCATTTTGATGAATACTACAAAACAAATGATTTCGTCAGATAGTGTATTTTCAAACTTAAGTTTTTAAAATTCTGTAACATTAAATACAATTTATATTTTTTGTTCCATCGCTACATATATCAACTTCGGTCTTTGATCTTGTATTATTTGGCTGTATCAATGTTTATCTCAATCTAGGCAAGAAAGTCGAAGTAGTATTAAAAAATCTTAAAATTTTTATGGAAATGAATATTATTTTTAAATAAATTGACGTTATTTAAAATACGTCTTTTCTTTTAAGTGAAACGCAAATGATTTTTGTAATTCCTTAGACTAAATTGATTGCAAAAATCATTTGGTGTTTATATTGATGCAAAGTATCAATATAAACTTAGTGCTTAAAAAAATAATTACATCTGTTTTAAATACTGCTGGTATCCAATTTGCTCAAGTTTAGCTTGCTTTGTCATGACTGAATCACATAGATTTTGACGATATTTCTGAACTTTTTCTTGTAATTGTGGCTGTTGTGTGGCAAGAATTTGTACTGCTAAAAGTCCAGCATTTGTAGCATTACCAATTGCAACTGTTGCGACAGGAATTCCCGCAGGCATTTGTACAATAGAATACAAAGAATCGACTCCTTGTAAATGACGACTAGGTACAGGAACACCAATCACAGGTAGCGGAGTTAAAGATGCAACCATACCAGGGAGATGAGCAGCACCACCCGCACCAGCAATAATTACCTTAATACCCCGTTCATGAGCAGACTGGGCATATTGCACCATCCGTTCTGGGGTACGATGAGCGCTGACGATCGCAACTTCAACAGCAACACCAAAATCTTCACAAACAGCGATCGCACCTTGCATGGTAGGTAAATCAGAATCGCTGCCCATAATAATACCGACAAGAGGTTGAGTCATAGGATAGGGGATCGGGGATCGGGAATTGGAATTTACAATAATTTCTGATTTAGATTTTAGGGTGAATCACGAATTACGTAGATTAATGAGATGATGATCTCTAACAAAGGAAGCAGAGACTAAAGGCTAAAGCTTAGAGAAGACAAAAGTCAAAAGAAAAATCCTTAACTTTTACCCGATGCCCAATCTCCAATCCCCAATCCCCGATCCCTTTCCTATAGACATTATTAATGCACGAGTGCCTGGTTACAAAGATTTGCAGATGATTGTTGTGAATTGCCAGGGCATAATTGAACAAATCTTACCAATGAGTACAATCTTTAAAAGAGTTTCATCACCTGATTTGCAAGTGTTGGATATTGCAGGTGATTGGATTTCGCTTGGTGGTGTTGATTTACAAATTAACGGGGCGTTAGGTTTAGCATTTCCGGAGTTAAAACCAGAAAATTCTGATTTATTGCCAAAAATCTCCAAATTTTTGTGGAATGCAGGAGTAGATGCTTTTTTACCAACTTTGGTGACTACTTCAGTAGAAAATATTCAGCGATCGCTTGCCATTATTGCTGAGTTTATGGCAACTTTCCCCGTATCCCCAATTTTAGGCGTCCATTTAGAGGGGCCATTTTTAAATTTTCACAAACGTGGCGCCCACCCAGCTGAGTATTTGTTGTCTTTGACAATAGATGAAGTCAAACGGGTGTTAGGAGATTATGCTGATATTGTCAAAATAATTACCCTGGCGCCAGAGTTAGATGCAACGGGTGAAGTAATTCCTTACTTACGTTCAAATGGTATCACCGTCAGTTTGGGACATTCACAAGCGACAGCAGCACAAGCACAACAAGCTTTTAAATTAGGTGCAACGATGGTGACTCATGCTTTTAATGCTATGCCACCACTACACCATCGTGAACCAGGATTATTAGGCGCAGCAATTACTCATCCTGAAGTGATGTGTGGTTTTATTGCTGATGGACAACATGTTGCACCCACAATGCTAGACATATTACTGCGTGCTAGTCATTATGAGAAAGGACTTTTTCTCGTTAGCGATGCTTTGTCACCTTTAGGCTTACCGGATGGTATTTATGCTTGGGATACTCGACAAATAGAAGTCAAAGACGGTACAGCACAACTACCAGATGGGACTTTATCAGGGACGACTTTACCGTTGCTGCTAGGAGTGCAAAACTTAGTGAAGTGGCGAATCTGTGATGTAGAAGTGGCGATCGCACTTGCTACGGATGCACCCAGAAAAGCGATCGGTTTATCAGCAAATATAGTCGGTGCTTCTGCTACCCAATTATTGCGCTGGCAATTTGATGAAGCAACTAAACAACTAACTTGGAAAAGATTACTCAGCAATTAATGCGTCAAACGATCACAGATAATTGTACAGATGCGATTAATCGCGTCTCTTGGAAAAGATTACTCAGCAATTAATGCGTCAAACGATCACAGATAATTGTAAAGACGCGATTATACTCTTACCTTGAAGCCGCTCTAACGAGCGTCTACGCGTCTCTAGCTAACTAATAGTACTCTTCGATAATTGAATTTCATGAACGCAGCCGACGATAAAACCATTGTTAAAGAATATTTCAATTCCACAGGCTTTGATCGCTGGAGACGTATATATGGCGATGGCGAAGTCAACAAAGTCCAGCTAGATATCCGCAATGGACATCAGCAAACCGTAGATAAGGTAATCGGCTGGCTAAAAGCAGATGAAAATCTCGCGGGATTATCTATCTGTGATGCTGGGTGCGGTGTGGGTAGTCTCAGCATTCCCTTAGCAGAAGCAGGTGCAAAAATATATGCCAGCGATATTTCTGAGAAAATGGTAGAAGAAGGTAAACAAAGAGCTTCTCAAACCTTGGCAAATCCCGAAAATCTAACTTTTGCAGTTCAAGATCTGGAAACTCTTAGTGGTAGCTACCATACAGTAATTTGCTTGGATGTTCTGATCCACTATCCCCAAGAAAAAGCAGATGCAATGATTTCTCATCTTTGTTCTTTAGCACAGTCGCGCTTAATTCTCAGTTTTGCTCCCAAAACCTGTGCTTTAACAATCCTGAAGAAAATTGGGAGTTTCTTTCCGGGGCCAAGTAAAGCCACTCGTGCTTATTTACACCGCGAAGCTGATGTAGTTAAGATTCTGGAGAAAAACGGCTTTGTTGTGCAACGAGAGTCAATGACACGCACTCGGTTTTATTTTTCCCGCTTACTGGAAGCTAACCGTAAGTAAGGCTAAGATCGCGACAAGATGTAATATCTTGTCGCGTTATGAAATTGATCAAAAAAGTATCTGCTGGTGTACTGTTATCATTTGGTTCTATCTTTTTGATGCTCACCGCTGTTGAGATACTGACATATAACCAAAAGCCAACTCCACAGGAGCAACAAAAAGCCGCAGATACTATGATTGGCGGTTTAATTTTTGGCTTACCAGCTGTAGCATATGGGGGATGGCTGGTATGGAGTTTGCGTAAACAACACCAAAAGTTATTAAGCGATCGCCTCCAATCTACCTTTTATCGTCTGCTCGAAGAAAAGAGCGGTACAATTTCCGTATTGTCTTTTGCTAAGGAAGCCCAGATCAGTGGTGAGGAAGCAAAACAGTATCTGGATGTCAAAGCAAAAGAATTTAATGCCACATTTGATGTTAATCCTCAAGGTGGCGTTTATTACCACTTTCATATTTAAGTAGTTGGTTATTAGTTATTGGTTGTTGAGAAATTCTCATTGCTAATCACTAACCACCAATTA
>NZ_AJLJ01000048.1 GCF_000317245.1 Fischerella muscicola SAG 1427-1 = PCC 73103 | reverse complement strand
TAACAATGGCTGTTATCTCACTCAAGAGGAATTATGAAAACTGGTGAAAAATTGGCTGCGGGCTGGCTGCTAACTCTGGGATTTATGTTTTTAACTTTATCAGTATCAGCAGCAATAGATAAATATAATATGCTCAAACCTATATCTCCAGCTTATTATGGTCGAGCAATAGACATTAGAAATAGAGAAGCATTAGCTGCACTTGATGTGACTACAAAACAAGGTTTAATATTTGGTGTTCCTACGCTTGCTTTAGGTGGATGGTTAGCAATAGGATTATTTCGTCAAAGTCGGCGAGATAAAAAGGCTCTGGAACAGCAAGTTAGTGAACATTTGCAATCAACTTTTTATCAGATGTTACAAGAAAATAATGGACAGATAACTCTTTTAAAGTTTGCAATGCAATCTCATCTACCTGCACCAGTCGCAAGACAATATCTTGATGAACAAGCCAAAGTTTTTAATGCTAATTATAAGATTAGCGAAGAGGGGGGAATTTCCTATCATTTTGACCTTTAGAGAATTGATTGGGAAACTCTATGACGCAAATATTTTTGAGTTTGGCAGCTATTTTAGGCGGTTTATCTGTAGCGGCGGGGGCTTTTGCTTCTCATGCTTTGAAAGAAAGAATTAGTGAGCGATCACTTTTAATTTTTGAAACAGGCGCTCGCTACCAAATGTATCATGCTTTGGCATTGTTAGCTGTAGCAATATTATTACTTAATCTCAAATCTCCTCCACCTAGTTTAATAGCAAGTGGCTGGTTATTTGTTATTGGTATTGCAATTTTTTCCGGCAGTTTATATGCCCTGAGTTTAACAGGTGTTAAGTATTTAGGAGCAATCACACCGTTAGGAGGAGCAGCTTTTATCGCTGGTTGGTGTGCTTTGGCTTTTGCTGCTTGGAATTTGAAGTAGTAGACGGGGACAAAAGGGACAAGGGGAGCCACTGCGTTGCGCGGGTCTCCCGCGTTGTAGCACGTGGCGTAGACAAGGTTGTTCTTGTGTCAGCTTAACTATGTGCTTTTTGGCATACCCTATTATTTGCGATCACTCAACTCTCTGTTTTGATTTTAACCCAGCAGAATTAATGCGATAGACCACTAGGATAGAGATTCCTTCTGAGCAAGAATAATTAGAAACCAAGGTTTGGTTGAGAGCTTTTCATAGTCTTGAGGGTAGAGTAATTTACACTCTTCGGTAGGGCGTGGTTCAACAATTTGTTTGATGACAAAACCTGCATTATTAAGTGCAGAAGTCATTGCACTTAATGGACGGCGATAAAAGCGTACGCGAACAGGCGTGTTATCAAAGCTTTTCCAAGAGTCTTCTATAAGTTCTATGGCAAAGTAATCAGTTTTTTCAAAAAATTGGAAGTCCATGAAAGGATGATGTGTTGAAAATAACAGTAATCCCTTGGGTAATAGAATGCGGTGAAATTCTTTGAAAACACTTTCCCAATCTTTTAAATAGTGGAGAGTTAATGAGCTTAAGACTATATCAAATGAATGATCATCTAAAAAATCAAGAGGTTTATTTAGATCAGCTTGGTGAACTTGACCCCTATTTTGTAGCCTTTGTCTAGTCAACTGTACCATTTTCTTATTGATGTCAATAGCCACAACATCAGCACTATGGTTAATTAACCATTCGGAATATACTCCACCTGCACAACCAGCATCCAATACTCGCTTAAATTTGACATTTGATAAAAGAGAGAACATGGCTGGTCTTTCATAGTAAGCATTGTGAGAATTGGACTCTGTAATCTTTACGTAAGCTTCTGCAAAAGCTTCGTAGTCATCAAAAGGTATATGTTTCTGCTGATGATCTAAACTCATATTCAATCTCGTCTTTTAGCTGAATTAGCTGGAAATGAGGCTAATAGAGTATTGATAAAGTAAATCTTAAGTAGGACAGGCAAAAAGCGGTTTCGTGAAAAATGAGATTAAATAAAATACGCGCCTAACGCAACGCCAGTTACTACAACGGGGGGCTTTGGGGTCCCCTCTAGGGTTGGGGGGAAACCCCCGTAACGTACTGGCTCCCCTACATTAATTTTATTTTTACTTGATAAATAACCTCTAATACTTAATTTAATCTAAATAGTTTTGCTCTATGTATTGAAAAGCAAGTATTGATCACTAAATTAATCCTAATCAACACGTTGCAACACTAAATGATTACGTTCAGTTAAGCTTGCTTTCCATTCAGGTTCAACTACGATTGTGCTGATTTTTTCGACAATGATTGCTGGCCCATTAATATGATCTTCTGGCTGTAAATCTTCTCGTCGATAAACTGGAGTATCATGCCATTGATCAGCAGTAAACATTTGTACTGTCTCGACAGATGCGGGAGGTTTATTTAGAGAACTGCTACGAGTGATTAATGGTTCTTCAGGAGTATCCATTTTTTGAATAACTTCTACTGAAGTGGATTCGACAATCAAGCTTTTTTCTATTTGAATGAAACCATAGCGAGATTTATGTTCGACCTCAAATTCTTGTCGCATCACTGCTACATCTGAGGCAAAATTAATAGTCAAAATAGAGTTAGTCCCTTCATATTTCAAGTTAAGTTTTCGGACTACATCCTCTTCGTTGCTTGCTTCAATTTTACCTGCGCTATCAGTAGGAAGGGGTAATTCTTGTCTAGCTTGGGTTTCTAAAACTTGCATTAATTGTTGTAATTGCGGGACTAACTCTTGGGTAAGAGGCTGTTCTACTCCGCTTTCTCTAATTGCCCTAAAATCAGCTAATCCCATACCATAAGCTGAAAGAACTCCGGCATAAGGATGCAAAAATATCTTTTTCATTCCCAAAGTATCGGCAATTAAACAAGCAACTTGACCACCTGCACCACCAAAACAACAAAGTACGTATCGAGTGACATCATAACCTCGTTGTAGACTGATTTTTTTAATTGCGTTTGCCATATTTTCGACAGCGATCGCAATAAATCCGGCGGCTACTTGTTCGGGACTACGACTGTTACCTGTGGCATTTTTAATATCTTGAGCTAATTGAGTAAATTTATGAATGACAATATCTTTATCTAAGGGCAAATTACCATCCACCCCAAACACAGAGGGAAAATATTGAGGATGAATTTTGCCTAACATGACATTAGCATCGGTGACAGCTAACGGGCCGCCACGACGGTAACAAGCAGGGCCAGGATTTGATCCCGCCGATTCTGGCCCAACACGATAACTAGAACCATCAAAAAACAAAATTGAACCACCGCCAGCAGCAATAGTATTAATTGCTAATACGGGAACTCGCATCCGTGCGCCAGCAATTTCTGATTCTAGTTGACGTTCATATTCTCCTTTAAAGTGGGCAACATCTGTACTTGTCCCACCCATATCAAAGGTGATAACTAAATCAAAACCTGCTCTTTTGCTAGTTTGAACAGCGCCAACAATACCACCAGCCGGACCACTTAAAATACTATCTTTGCCTTGAAATTGTTGTGCATCGGTTAATCCGCCATCCGATTTCATAAACATTAATCTCACACCAGGTAACTGACTAGCTACTTGGTTGACATAGCGCCGCAAAATCGGAGTTAAATATGCATCTACGACTGTTGTATCTCCGCGACTAACCAACTTCATTAAAGGACTAACTTGGTGGGATACAGATATCTGCGTTAAACCAATTTCCTGGGCAATTTGGGCGACTTGTTGTTCATGATTGGGATAGCGATCGCCATGCATAAACACAATGGCACAACTACGAATGCCTGTGTTATAAGCTGTTTGTAAGTTTTTTCTAACCTGTTCAATATTGACAGGAGTTAATTCGTTACCCTTCGCATCATAGCGTTCGTCTACCTCAATCACCTGCTCATAAAGCATCGTCGGTAAAATAATATGTCGGGCGAAGATATTAGGCCGATTTTGGTAGCCAATTCGCAATGCATCTTTAAAGCCTTTGGTAATCAGCAGCACAACGCGATCGCCATGTCTTTCTAGCAGTGCATTTGTGGCTACTGTTGTTCCCATTTTTACCACTTCGATTGCTTCTGGTGGTATTGGTTGATGACGATCAAGTCCGATTATGTCCCGAATTCCTTGGATAACAGCATCTTGATATTGTTCGGGATTTTCTGAGAGTAGTTTGTAAACTATAAGATATTGTTGATTGGGAAGAGAAACAATTAAAAAACGTTCCTGGTGTTGGGAAAGTCTATTTATAATTGCTTGATTATCAGTAACTGCAACAATATCTGTAAATGTACCACCGCGATCGGCAAAGACTTTTAACATATTTGTCATTTGTTAATGGTCTAGAAGTAGGATAGCAGTTGAATTGAGAGTGTTTCTACTTTAAATAGTTATTTAAATAACTAGTTATGGGCATTATAAGTTCAGCCATTGATACATAACATGGATGAGCTGCTATATGACGAATTCAGCTTTTGATGGATTGAACGAAGAAGGTTTTTTTGACAGAGTCAAGACAAAATTCGATGATAAAGCACCAAATTTATCTCAAACCTTGAACATTGTTATTATTGG
>NZ_AJLJ01000047.1 GCF_000317245.1 Fischerella muscicola SAG 1427-1 = PCC 73103 | reverse complement strand
TATTGGAAAGGTAAGTTCTGGGAAAAGCTCACTGATAAATGCCTTGTTAAAACTAAGCCGAAAGCAAGCTCTCGAAATAGCAAAGGTAGGAGCAATATCAGGAGTTACAAAAGATTTACGAATTATAAAACTTGATGAAAGAGTGTGTCTAATTGATTCCCCAGGGCTTGATGATGTCCGTAAAGAAAATAGCGAAGTAACGAAAAAATTTCTCAAGCATATTGATGTTGGAATTTTTGTAGTAACTGGTTCCTCAGATGCATCTCAAAAGGGAAATCTCGACGATTTAAAGAAAGATTGCGATTCAATTTTTGTAGCCTTAAATAAAATAGATGAGTGGGATGACTTAGACCCAATAGTTCTTGATGAAGTAATCAATCAATGGCAGAAAGATTTAGGAGTAGAGACAATTTACCCAATTTGTACTAAAGGTTATGACCCAAAAAGCCGTTTACCTTGAATATAATGCTTTTGTTGATTGAGCAAATATAGGAATTGATGCGATCGCCATTTTGATTTAACTACATGTCTATTGATAGAGGTTGACAGCTATTTACCCACTCTATAAGTGACTTATTGAACAATCTCAACGAAGTAAAAACCTCATGGCTGATATTGTAGAGACTGCTGTTAACATAGGTGATTTCAATACCTTAATCAAAGCTGTTGAAGCGAGTGGATTATTAGAAACTTTTAAAAGTGAAGGCCCTTATACACTCTTTGCACCGACTGATGATGCTTTTGCTAATCTACCAGAAGAAACATTAGATGCTTTGCTAGAAAATATTCCGAAGTTAAAAAGAATTGTTGCTTATCATGCCACTTTTGGGGATGTTAGATCTGATGATTTGGCACAAATTAATGAAGCAGAGACAGTAGAAGGATCGGTGGTGGCGATCGCATCAGTTGATGGTAAATTCCAGGTAAATAACGCCAATGTTCTCAAAACAGATATTTTAGCTGACAATGGCGTCATCCATATTATTGATCAAGTTTTGATGCCTGCGCTAGTTGTTGCGGAGTACTAAGTTGATATAAAATTGCCTGCGATTTAAATCGCAGGCTGATAACAAAATTCATCTCAAAGAGAACTAGTCTAACCCATACCCAAAATACAACCACTGCGGGGAGGAAGATTTAAACTTAATTGTTTCGTTTCTCCCTGATTACGCCACTCAATCTCAGCATTACCATATAAAAGCTTGTTGGGTTGGCTATGCAAGTTAATATGTATATTTGCTTTTGCAGAAGCAGTACCAGCATTGACTGCTACTATGATTTCCTCCTGATTTAAACTACGGGCAAATACGTAAAGCTCACCATAAGTATGTAAAACGTGGTAATCTCCTGTACGCAAGCAGGGATAAGCATGACGGAGGGCAATTAATTGGCGGTGGGTGTCGAGAATTTCTCGATTCCAGTTTGCTTCCAGAGGAAAACCACGCCGGGAATCGGGATCAAGACGACCTGGTAAACCCACTTCATCGCCATAATAAATACTACTAGCACCAGGAAAAGTCAGTAATAGTAGAGTCGCTAATTCCACGCTAGGAATATCGCCTCCAGCAATAGAAATCAACCTAGCGGTATCGTGACTTGCTAGCAAATTTAATTGGGTAAGTTGAATTTCCCAAGGATAAAGTTGTAGCAGTTCCTGCATTTTAGTAGCATATTCAGCTGCAAATAACGGTGGATACGGATGATAAGAGCGATCTTGTACTTGTTCCATATCAACGCGATCGCCTGCGGTAAATGCAATTGTTGGTGCAGCAAATAAATAATTCATCACACCGTCAAACTGTGTACCATCCAACCATTCGCGGGAATCTCCCCAAACTTCACCTACAATATAAGCTTCCGGATTAATTGCTTTGACGCGATCGCGAAACTCTTGCCAAAAACCGGGAGTTTTAATTTCAAACGGTACATCTAACCGCCAACCATCAATGCCAAATTTAATCCAAAACTCGGCAATTTCCATGATGTACTCACGTACTTCTGGGTTGTTGTGGTTAAATACTGGTAGCGCCCGATTGTCAGCCCAACCTACATAGTTAGCGGGAAATTCGCCATTGTAAGGAGAAAGAGGCCAGCCTTCAATTTTGAACCAATCCACCCAAGGCGAATGGGGGCCATTCTCCAAAATATCATGGAAAAAGAAAAAACCACGACTGGAATGATTAAATACTCCATCTAAAACTATTTTGATATTACGGGCGTGGGCTGCATCTAGCAATTCTTTAAAAGCCGGATTACCGCCCAACATCGGATCAACTTGATAATAATCGTGGGTATGATAACGGTGATTACTTGCAGATTGGAAAATCGGCGTAAAGTAAATCGCATTAATTCCCAAATCCTGAATGTAATCTAACTGTTCCAGCACACCCCACAGATCCCCTCCCTTGTAACCTTGGAGTGTGGGCATAGCATCCCAATCTTCCCAACTCGCATTACGTAACAATCGCTTGCGTGGTTGCTTGCTTCTAGCAAAGCGATCAGGAAAAATTTGATAGAAAACAGCATGTTTAACCCAGTCTGGCGTGCAAATCTCCATGTGTTGCCCTCTTTGTCACCATCGCGATCGTTGCAGATACTGGGTTAATTGTGTCTCACACCTGTGGTAGAAAAATTTGGTTGAATTGCAAAGTGTGATCGCTATTCTTCAACAAGCTGTCGTAACGACACGATAATTTGACGCATCTGCTCAGAAACTTTCGCACGAAGAGCGATCGCACTTCTGTATTTATCAGCATTATTTTTTAGAGAACATAGATCACCAACTTTTTAGAAAAGTCGGGGATCTGAGGAAAATCTAAGGAAATAGTTAAGAAATTTAGGCAGAGGTTATTGTACAGATAAATAAAAATAATTGTAAAAGTAATATTTAAGTCAATGAATTAGCAAAATTCACTTATAGATGCTTAACTAAGTATATATTAATCAAATCGTATCTATAGAGAGTACTGGGGGTAAACACATCTTAAAGAAGTCAAAAAACAAATGTGCATTCTGGTCAAATTATATACCTAATTGAAAAAGAATAAATTTTTGAGCAAACTCATTTAGGCTTGAAAGCATTAAATTTAAACGCTTAATAGACAGCTAATGAAGTTACAATAGACTGGTATCAACTATTTATTATTTTGGCAAATAAAAGTGATGCGAATCTTAAATCTTGAACAGAATCATCTATTGTGCGATCGCACAGCACATCAAGCCACTATGTACATTTGTAAAATTGCAAAGCAATTAAGTGCTTTTTTGACCACAGGCATATACATCAATATAAATAGTTTCATTTTATACAAGCAATTGTGTACGTAGATTGTGCTGCTATAACTGCGAGTTTAAGAGAATTTTGTGTTTGTGATTGTAATTCCCTTGTTGACAAAAGGCTCAAAAATAAAGGCTAGAGATTTTTTTCTATCAAAAATTAACAAGTATAGGGTTGTCTAGTTAGCACATGGAAAGATCTAAAGCTACACGCAGACGGGGAGTTATGCTGACTTCCGCAGGAATGAAGCGGCTGCAAGCAGCGATTTTAAGAGTAGAAATAGCAGAGAATAATGGTAATCGCTTCAGTATGGAACAGTTAAGCGATCGCATTAAAATTTCTACTAAAACCTTGACTCGGTTATGGTCGTCGAATGCAAGTGTAGATCGCAAAACCCTCAAACTCTGCTTCAATGCCTTTAATTTAGAGTTACTTCAAGAAGATTACACGATCTTGAGTGAACCGAATTACAATGAAACTTTTCCAGAATTACTAACAAATTTAGACAAAAAAGACATATATGCGTTGGAATTACCATCGATTAAACAACTGTATGGCAATTCTGAATATAGTTGGTCATATCCAGATGGCCCAGTTCCCCTAGATTCTCCCCTATATATTGAACGTCCACCAATTGAGAAACTAGTCTATCAGGAAATTACCCAACCAGGGTGTGTAATCAGAATTCGCTCTCCAAAAAATATGGGTAAAAGTTCTCTGGTGCTGCGGTTGCTTGCTTTCGCACAAAAACAGCGATATCACACAGTCAAATTGGATTGTAATCAAATTGATTCGCTGTGCATGATTGACTTAAGCCACTTTTTCCGTTTTTTTTGCTGGCGCGTAGCAAAAGAATTAGGTATTGATCCAAATATAGATGCCTACTGGGATGAAGAAATGGGTAGAAAAATAAGTTGTAGTTTATACTTTAGGAACTACTTGCTTAAACAAATCAAACGTCCTGTGGTTCTCGTCTTAGAGCAGGCAGATCGCTTTTTTGAACATATAGAACTAGCCCAAGAATTTTTCACTTTGTTGCGTTCATGGCATGAAGAAGGACGAAGAGATCCCATCTGGCAAAAACTGAGAATAGTAGTAGTTTACTCTACAGAAGTGTATATCTCTTTGGATATTAACCGCTCGCCATTCAATATTGGATTACCCTTACGTTTACCAGAATTTACTGAAGAGCAGGTAAAAGAATTAGCTAGAAAGCACGGATTAGACTGGAGTTATGGTAACGAAGTTACGCGACTGATGTCACTTATAGGAGGACATCCAGCCCTAGTTCGGATTTCTCTATATAATCTTTGCTCTCAAAAAATGACTCTGGAACAGCTGATACGAGAGGCGATCGCCAACGGTGGTATCTACCGTCATCATTTGTGGCGAAATTGGACAATCCTACGAGAGCAACCTAGTCTGATGGATACATATACTAAAATTTTGGCGGGTAGGCAAAGTACTTCTCTTGATTCTGTTGAGATTTGCAAGCTTGATAACTTGGGAGTGATCAGCTACGAAGGCGATCGCATCAAACCACGTTGCGAACTCTACCGCGCCTACTTTGAAAAGCAGATCTCTGTAATGAGTTCATCAATTTTCCGTTAATATAGCAATCCTAATTGAGTTGTGAGAAAACACGGAATCCCAGATCCCCGACTTCTCTAAGAAGTCGGGGATCTCGCCTCTCACGAATGATTTAGGATTGCTATAGCTAAGTTGGGGATGATCAATTAGTCATTGGTAATTAGTGGTTCATGTCATTAATTATGAGGGACTGTGAGGGGACAGATCCCCGACTTTTTTAAAAAGTCGGGGATCTTGCAGCCCATCAAAATCAATTGGACAGACCACTAATATTCTGCTTATTATTACCAACTTACTTATTAACTTATTTATTAGATATATTTCTTTCGTTTTTGATACATACGAAATTCCATGAGATACCAAGTTGGTGGCAGTCTAGGAGGTAACGATCCCACCTATGTCATTCGTCAAGCAGACAAACAACTTTATGCGGGATTGAAAGCAGGTGATTTTTGTTACGTATTAAACTCTCGCCAAATGGGCAAGTCATCTCTTCTACAGCGAACCAGCCATCGCCTAGAACAAGAAGGTTATACCTGTGTTTATCTGGATCTCTCCCGATTGGGTAGCGAGGAAACAACATCTGTACAATGGTACAAAGGCATTATTATCAGTTTGTTTTACGAGTTAAATTTAGCACAGCAGATTAACTTTCAAGATTGGTGGAAACAACAGTCAGAATTTTCTTTAATCCAACGACTACATCAATTTGTCGAAGAAGTGTTGCTGCCAAATGTGCAAAAAAAAGGAATTTTTATTTTTATTGATGAGATTGATAGTCTGTTGAGTTTAAGTTTCCCAATCAACGACTTTTTCGTCTGGATACGTCATTGTTATAATCTGCGATCGCACAATTCACAATTTGAGCGTCTGAGATTTGCGATTTTTGGTGTTGCTAGTCCATCTGATTTGATCGCAGACAAACGTCGAACACCTTTTAATATTGGTAAGGCAATAGAATTATACGGCTTTCAACTAGAGGAAGCCAAGCCATTGCTCAAGGGGTTAGAAGGATTAGTTAGTCAGCCAGAAATAGTGTTGCGGGAGATCATCTACTGGACAAAGGGACAACCGTTTTTGACTCAAAAACTTTGTCAGTTAATCTTACAGCAAACTTGTGAAAATACGACAGGAATGATCAACCTGGCTCCAGGTACAGAAGCATCTTGGGTAGAACAATTAGTGCGATCGCACATCATCTACAATTGGGAATCACAGGATGAACCGGAACATCTGCGTACCATTCGCGATCGCTTATTATTCAAAGAAGAACGAGCAGGACGATTGCTAGGACTCTATCAACTAGTATTGCAAGCACCCGTACCAACTGATGACAGCCAAGAACAAACAGAACTATTATTATCTGGATTGGTCGAAAAGCGTGATGGTTATTTAAAAATCAAAAATCCCATCTATCGCAGTGTCTTCAATACGCAATGGGTAACAAAGCAGTTAAATTCTCTGCGTCCATACTCGCAAGCATTGAATGCATGGGTAGCATCGAACTACGAAGATCAATCGCGTCTATTGCGGGGACGCGCGTTAGATGATGCTCAACAATGGAGCCAAGGCAAAAGTTTAAGCGATGTTGACTATCAATTTTTAGCCGCCAGTCAGGAAGTTGAACAGCAAGAAATCCAAATTTTATGGGAAGTCGCACGAGCAAGAGAAGTAGAAGCACGACTGGTACAAGAGAAAAAAACCGCTAGATTACAAAGATTTGTACTGGTGACAGTGGCTGTAGCGTTGCTCATCTCTAGCGGATTGGGAGTAGGAACTTTTATTTTGTACCGCCAAGCAGTTAACAGCGAACATCAAGCAAGGATGAGCGAAATTGCCGCCCTGGTATCTTCTTCTGAGGGATTGTTTGCTTCCAATCGGAAATTGGATGCACTTGTAGAAGCAATCAAAGCTACACACAAATTCCAAAAGCTGAAAGAAACTAATACAAATATAGAGCCTCAAGTCAAACATGTATTACGGCAAGCAGTTTATGGAGCAGATGAATACAATCGTTTTTCTGGACATACATCTGCGATTCTTACAGTAGCTATTAGTCCTGATAGTTCCTTAATTGCATCCGCAGGTATAGATAAAACAATTAAGTTATGGCGTCGTGATGGAACAGAAGTCGCTACACTCAAAGAGCATCAAGCACCCATAAGAGTAGTAGATTTTAGCTTTGATGGTCGAATGCTTATCTCAGCTAGTGATGATGGAGTCATTAAACTTTGGCAGCGAGATCCCAAAAACGGCGCATATCATCTATTTAATAGTTTCGTTGCTCATAATGCCGCGGTCTGGGGACTTGTTTTGAGCCGGGATGGTCAAACTATTGCATCGGCTAGTCTTGACAAAACGGTGAAACTGTGGAAGCGTGACGGTTCCTTGCTCAACACTTTTACAGGTGATAATGTCGGTTTTCGGGGTGTAGCATTTAGTCCTGATGGTCGGATTTTAGCTGCTGCGACTCTGAACAAAGCAATAAAGTTGTGGAAACAAGATAGCACAAGTTGGGAGCAAGCCAAGCCCCTACAAACCCTCGAAGGTAACGCAGGTTGGGTTTCCGCAGTTGCTTTTAGCCCCGATGGTCAAACTATAGCTTCATCAAGTGAAGACACAACCGTTAAACTTTGGCGAAGAGACAGCACAGATGGTAATTATCGCTTGTGGAAAACTCTTCCAGGTCATAGTGCGGCGACTTGGCAAGTTGCTTTTAGTCCGGATGGTCAAACTATAGCCTCCGCCAGCCTCGACAAAACAATTAAACTTTGGGATATTAATGGCACAGAACTGAGAACGCTAAAAGGACACAGCGCGTCGGTATGGGGAGTGAGGTTTAGCCCTGATGGTGGTTTGATCGCCTCAGCAGGTGCGGAAAACATTGTCAGATTGTGGCAGACTGACAACAAATTTCAAAAGAGAATTGTTGCTCATAGTGCTGGGATTTGGTCAATTGCAATTAGTCCCGACAGTGGAGCGATCGCCACAGCAAGCCACGACAACACAGCAAAATTTTGGAGTCCCCAAGGTAAATTACTCAAAACTTTTTCTGAATCTAACCGTCCCATCTCTACGGTTTCATTCAGTCGCGATGGCAAATTTGTTGTTTTTGGCTTGGAAGATGATACAGTAAGAGTCTGGTAACCAACAAATAGTTCTTTAGTTGCTACTTACAAAAATCCCAACGGTAAACTTTTTGCCACAACCTTGAGTCCTAACGATCAAGCGATCGCCATGGCAAATAGTGATAAAACTATTAGACTATGGTTGCGCGATCGCCAAGCATCTTGGCAAGACTTTCAGCTTTCAACTAATATCCTCAAAGGACATCAAGCAGAAATTTGGCAACTTAGATTTAGTCCAGACAGTAAAATTTTAGCTTCAGCCAGTAGCGATGAAACCGTAAAGTTGTGGACACTTGATGGTAAATTGCACAGAACTCTCAAAGGTCATACCGCACCTGTGTAGAGACTTGCTATTAGCCCTGACGGAAAGATGGTAGCCTCTGGAAGTGGAGACAATACCGTAAAATTGTGGACACTGGATGGCCAATTACTGAGAACTCTTAAAGGTCACACCGCCGCCATTTGGGGAGTTGCCTTTAGTCCCGACAGTCGAATCGTAGCATCTGGAAGTGTGGATACTACTATCAAACTTTGGCAAGTTGATGGTACAGAAATCGCAACTCTGACAGGACATACTGCTGCGATTCGGGGACTAGCTATCAGTCGTGACGGGAAAATATTGGCTTCAACTGGTGATGACAACACACTTATGCTGTGGAACTTAGAGCAAATTCTCAATCAAGATGTATTATCGTATGGCTGCGCCCTAGTGCAAAATTATTTGCAGACTAATACAACAGTGAAAGAGAGCGATCGTCAGCTTTGTGAGCGAAACTGAAAACTGTAGAGGCGTTTGTCCTGAATTTTTAAGCACTAAAGTGCTTACTACAAACACTCAAAACTAGCTTGACAGAGTGGAATTTATAACTTATGCATCATCCAAGAAAGTATAATTTTATTTCTTTAATAGTAATTATCTCAATAATAATCTGTACTTACTTACTTTATCCAATCAACAAAACAATTGCAGCTACAAACTCTTCTTCTGTTTATGAACAACGAAAGATTCATAATCAAGATGGTATTGGTAAATACTATATGGGTAGAGAAATAGCTAAAGTTATGGGACATACTGGTGCAGCTTGGCTAGAACGTCCTAGCCGCGAAACAGAAGAAAAGCCAAGTAAAATTGTAGACGCCCTTAACCTCAAATCTACAGACGTAGTAGCAGATATTGGTGCGGGTACAGGTTATTTGAGTTTTCGTATTGCTCCCAAAGTACCACAGGGAAAAGTCCTAGCTGTAGATATTCAACCAGAAATGATCGATATTATTAACTTTTTCAAGCAAGAGCTAAATGTTACCAACGTTGAACCAATATTGGCAACTCTCACCAATCCCAACTTACCAAACACAAGTATTGACTTAGCCTTGATGGTAGATGCATATCACGAATTTGCATATCCACAAGAAGTGATGCAAGCAATTGTAAAAGCCTTGAAACCAGGCGGTAGGGTAGTGTTAGTTGAATATCGGGGTGAAAATCCTTTTATTATGATTAAAGGCTTACATAAAATGACTCAAAAACAGGTGAAAAAAGAAATGCAAGCTGTTGGTTTAACGTGGCGTGAAACTAAAAACTTATTACCGCAGCAGCATCTAATGATATTTGAAAAGCAATCATGAAAAATTTGAAAAGTTACTTACTAACTCTCATGACAAAAAGTAAACACACACCAAATCTTTACTAATAACTAATGACAAATGAATTAACCTGCATTAAAAGCCATTTGCCAAAAATTATGTTCAAATTTTGCCACTTTTACAAAAGCTTCTTCGGCTTGCTGTTGAACATCAGCAGCAGCAGTTTGTAACACTTCATCAGCTTGTTGTTCCAAAATTTTTACATATTCTGTAAAACCAGGATTTCCCCATCTGTTGGCAAATTCATTGTAGGGTACGGGCATTTCACCAGGCAATTGCCAACCTTGATTGTAGGCTAATTCCATTGCCCAAAATGCAGTTGCTTGTACCGGGTAAGGTTTGGTTCCAAGACTATGCATATATTCACAGTATTCTTGACATGTTGCTTGTTTTTTTGTGTCCAGATTTAGTTGTCTTTGTGCGGCTTTTTGTTTAAACCAAGTCAATTCATCTTGAAGTGCTGCTAATCCACCAAGTATCACATCAAAATGATCTAGAGGTGCGCTAGCTAATACTCTTCCTACCATCCGCGTAAACTCAACAACAAATAAATAATCTTGTACTAACCACGTATTAAATTGCTCAGATTTGATTGTACCTAAATGACATTGCTGTAGGAAAGGATGTATAGTAGCAGCGTGCCAAATTTGAGAATGAGTTAGTAATAGTTTTGTGCAGGTAAATGACATTTTAGATTTTGTTTAATCAGTACACAATTAATATTAATTGAAAGATTGTGTCTGATGTGAAAAGTATAAAATTGCTACAGCAATCCGTGTAGGAGTTGTGAGAATCGCCAAACTCAGATCCCCGACTTCTGTTGAGAAGTCGGGGATCTTGTTGTTCACGAATGGTATAGGAAAATCCAAGAGTAGCAACGAATTACGCCATTTAATCACCCTGCTATTTAAATGCAACCCCTTGCATTGCAATTGCATCGACCTGCATTGCAATTGTATCGACTTGCATTACGAATGCATCGCCTTACATTACGAATGCATCGACTCACATTACGAATGCATCGCCTTACATTACGAATGCATCGACTCACATTACGAATGCATCAACTTCCAAAAATTAACCCAATCCTCTTTGAAAAAACTCTGCGTTCCTCTGCGTTTAATAAACATTACAATTTACCCAAAGCTCTACTAAGACTCAATCTCCGCCAATTCTAACCACCGCTCTGTCGCTTGATCAATTGCTTGCTTGAGTGCTTCCACCTGTTCATACAACTTTTGCACCTGAGTGTAATTCCCTGCGGGAACATTCGCCATTGCTTTTTCGGCTTCTGCTTTCTCAGTTTCTAATTGAGCAATTTTATCTTCCAACTGCTCAAACTCTCGTCTTTCCCAAGTTGATAAACGCTTTTTCTTGGCTGTTTCTTTAGGTTGAGTCTCTGTTGGTTGTGTCTGTTGATTTTTTGGCTTTTCCTTTGTATTAACAGTTGCTTGTTGCTTTTCTTCTTCGGCTTTTTTGTAATCGAGATAAACTGAGTAATTACCAGGATACTGGCGGATATTACCACCTTCTTCCAAAGCAAAGATAGTATCTACAGTCCGATCCAAAAAATAGCGATCGTGAGAGACTACAATTACACAACCGTTAAAATCCTCTAAATATTCTTCCAGTACCGCTAAAGTCTGGACATCTAAATCATTAGTCGGTTCATCTAAGATCAAAACATTTGGCGCACTCATCAGTACACGCAATAAAAATAACCGCCGCTTTTCTCCACCAGACAGTTTATAAATAGGTGCATACTGCTGATTTCCCGGAAACAAAAATCGCTCTAACATCTGAGAAGCACTGATTGTTGTTCCGTCAGCTATTTTGACGTGTTCTCCTTCTTCTTTGATGTAATCAATCACGCGCTGATTTTCATTTAAAGCAGTGAGTAATTCTTCAGAATGCTGATCAAAATAGCCAATGTGAATTGTTGTGCCAATATCTACACTACCTGTATCTGGCTCTACCCGTCCAGTAATTATATCCATTAAAGTAGATTTACCCGTACCATTACCGCCAATAATCCCAATCCTGTCTTCAGGACTAAATTCGTAGGTAAAATCTTTAATTAAAGTGCGTACACCGAAGGGGTTGCCGAAGGCATCGTCATAACTTTTTGAGATATTATTCACTTCAATAACTTTTTTGCCAATCCGACGGCTAGCTGTAGCAATATCAACTTTACCCTGAGCTTGTTTAAACTCCGTCGCTTGCATATCGCTAATCCGATCTATTCTGGCTTTTTGCTTTGTACTTCTGGCTTTTGGCCCTCTCTTCAACCATTCCAACTCGCGACGTAATACTCCTTGAAACTTACGCTGACTGCTAACAGCACTTTCTTCAGCATCGGCTTTCTTTTCCAGGTAGTATGAATAGTTGCCAGAATAAGTGTAAATATCACCTCTGTCTATCTCTATAATTCGATTAGTGACACGATCTAAAAAATAACGATCGTGAGTGATTAATAAAAGTGCGCCGCGATAGCGATTCAAATAACTTTGCAACCACTCTACCGAATTTGCATCCAGATGGTTTGTCGGTTCATCCATCAATAACAAATCTGGTTCTGATAGCAAAGCTGTAGCTAAAGCAATACGCTTACGATAGCCTCCAGATAAAGTTCCAACAATCGCATCAAAATCCGTAATTCCTAATTTAGAAAGGATAATCTTCGCATTAGTTTCTAACTCCCAAGCACCAGTTGCATCCATACGTTGCATCACCACCGAAAGCCGGGACATTAGTTGACTATCTTCTGGATAATGAGCCAGTTTATCAGAAATTTCTTCATACTCACGCACCAAAACCATATTTTCACCACTGTCAGCAAAAACTTGCTCTAAAACAGTATGAGCATCATCTAAATCTGGCTGTTGGGGTAAATAAATAATCTTCGCACCAGAATTAACTAAAATTTGACCTTCATCAATAGGTTCTAAACCAGCAATAATTTTTAAGAGAGTTGATTTCCCAGAACCATTAGTCCCAATTAAACCGACCTTATCATTAGCATCTAAACTAAAATTAGCATCTTTGAGAATTTCTTTAATACCAAAATCTTTTTTAACTGATTGTAGTGTGATTAAACTCATAATTTTTTCTGTAACTAACTTGGCATCTTGGCATCTTGGCGGTTAATAAAATTTGTACTTAAACCACCAAGACACTAAGACACAAAAACTTTTTCTGAAGCTAAAAATGCACTTATTTAAACAAATAAATCTAAGGGTAAATGACCATACATCTCATTAATTCCCTCTGAAGAGTAACATTGGCAAGATACCAACACACCGCGATGATGTCCAAAATAAGTATCTATGTGACACACGCCATTTTTCCCATTTAATTTGATGTATACAGGACCATCAATTTTAGGTAAATTACTTGGTGGCTCATACCCCAAAGCGAGGGAATAAGTTTTCATTGCTAGCATTCCTTCCTCTTCAGTATCAGCACAAATTCCTAAAATTTGATAATCAGACAATTTTGCCAGAAAAAGTAAAGCTTCTCTGATTACAGGCTTTTCTGATGGTTTAATTTTTGGTGCTATGTCTACACAGTTGAATTTATTCAGAACTTTTTTAGCTTCAGCAATTGTGAAATTGGTTTGATTTGTGCTTGACATATCTCGGTTTATTATCTGTGTTGATGTGCGCTTTTGTTCAAGAACAATTTTGGTTTAATCCTGTATGTTACTCACATTGAAGAGAAAGGGAACACTACTTTGTGAGTCTTTACCTGTGACAAGAACTTTTGGCATTTGAGCACCGCCATTTTTCCATGCTTCAATTGCTTCCTTTTGCAGAACTAGTTGTCCTCCTGGCGCTTTTAAAGTTTCTGCCAAAAGTCTTTGAGCTTCTGATTTCCCTTTGGCACGATTAATTTCTGCTTGTGCTTCTTGTTCAGCTTCTTTTGCTATGTAAACTGCTCTTTGTGCTCTTTGTTCAGCAATTTGTTTTTCCTCTACGGCTCTAGCAAACTCTGGGGAAAAAGTCAAGTCAATGACGCTAGTATCCAAAACTATTATTCCATATTTTTCTAAGCGTTGACCTAATGCTGTGTCAAAATCATCCTTAAGTTCATTTCTTTTGGTGATTGACTCTTCTACTGTCCTCCTTGCAGCTGCGATTTTGAATGATTCCTGAGTTTGAGGAGCAATGATTTTAGCGACTATATTTTCTAAACTTCCCTGTTTTCTTCTAATTTCAACTACTTGTTGCGGATCTATAAGGAAATTGATCGCAAATTTTGCGGTTAGTTCTTGCAAATCTTTGGTAGCACTTTGAGCGGGTATTTCATATTTTTGCACCGTCACATCGTATACATCTACTTTAGATATGAATGGCGGTTTGAAATGAATACCTTCTATTAAGGCTCCATCTCTGGCTTTACCTAGTATACTCAGAACTCCTGCCTCACCTGGATTAATAATGATAAAAGAGTTCAGACTCAAAATCACAAGTATTGCTATTGCAACCCCTGCTACTGTATTTTGCCAACTACCTAATTGCTGATTTTTCAAATTTTTCTCCTTTGTGTCTAAGGAATAGGGAGGAAAAGACGCGGTGAATCAATCAAAAATATTCGACCTGTCCCTGTGTCTCCCTTGTCTCCCTTGTCCCCTTTATACCTGAATGGTGACGCCTGAATGCTGGCAAACGTGGTAATATCGGTTTCCTTACACAATTGCACAGGGTTGTGACTACAGTAATTAAATCTCGTCGGGTGGATAGAAAACGCCGGGGTTCAGCTCATCCCCTCAAACGCCTGCTGAACTACGGACACAAGTATCGCAAACAAATTTGGTGGGCTACTATTTGTTCTATCCTAAATAAACTTTTTGACTTAGCACCACCAGCGTTAATCGGTATTGCGGTAGATGTGGTAGTCAAGCAGCAAGATTCTATCATTGCACAGTTGGGAGTCAGAGATATCTTTGGACAATTTTTAATTCTTTCTGCCCTAACTGTGATTATTTGGATTTTAGAATCGGTTTTGGAGTACGCTTACGAGAGATTTTGGCGCAATTTAGCACAAAATATTCAGCATGATTTGCGTCTTGATGCTTATGAGCATTTACAAGATTTAGAATTAGCATATTTTGAAGAACGCAGCACTGGTGGTTTGATGTCTATTCTTAGTGATGATATCAACCAACTTGAACGCTTTTTGGATGCCGGCGCCAATGACATTATCCAGGTTGTGGTGACAGTATTAATTATTGGTGGTGCTTTCTTTATTTTGGCTCCAGGTGTAGCATGGATGGCAATGTTACCTATTCCTTTTATCCTTTGGGGAACATTTGCTTATCAAAATGTACTAGCACCCCGCTATGCTGATGTGCGAGAAAAGGTAGGTTTATTAAATTCTCGCTTGGCTAATAATTTAACTGGTATCACTACTATTAAAAGTTTCACGGCTGAAGATTATGAAATCTCCCGTTTAGGTTTAGAAAGTGAAGCTTATCGTCGCAGTAATTCCAAAGCTATTCAACTTTCTGCTGCTTATATTCCGTTAATTCGGATGTTGATTTTGGGAGGATTTACAGCATTGCTATTTTATGGTGGATTGGCAGCAGTTAATGGCAAAATTTCTGTCGGTACATATAGTGTTTTAGTATTTTTGATTCAACGATTGTTATGGCCTTTAACGAGATTAGGCGATACTTTTGACCAATATCAACGAGCAATGGCTTCTACAAATCGTGTGATGAATTTATTAGATACGCCGATCGCAATCCATCCGGGAGATATAACTTTACCTGTTGAAAATGTACGTGGCGAAGTAAAATTTCATAATGTCACTTTTAACTATCAAGATCGCCAAGCGGTAATTAAAAATTTATCGCTAGATATTCCCGCAGGTAAAACGATCGCCATTGTTGGTTCGACTGGTTCTGGTAAAAGCACTCTCGTAAAATTATTACTACGCCTCTACGAGGTGCAATCTGGAACAATCACCCTCGATGGAATTGATATCCAAAACCTGCAATTACGAGACTTACGCCGTTGTATGGGTTTGGTGAGTCAGGATGTGTTTTTATTTCATGGTACTGTGGCAGAAAATATCGCCTACGGAACTTTTGACGCTACAGAACAAGAAATTATCACGGCGGCGAAGATCGCGGAAGCACACGATTTTATTATGCAATTACCCCAAGGTTATGAGACAATTGTCGGGGAACGAGGGCAAAAGTTATCTGGTGGACAACGTCAACGGATTGCGATCGCTCGTGCTGTATTAAAAAATCCACCGATTCTCATATTAGATGAAGCGACCTCGGCAGTAGATAATGAAACAGAAGCAGCAATTCAAAAATCACTAGAACGAATTACTGTCAATAGAACAACGATTGCGATCGCTCACCGTCTCTCTACTATCCGCAATGCTGATCGTATATACGTTATGGAATATGGACAATTTGTTGAATCTGGAACCCATGAACAACTGCTAGAACAAAACGGAGTGTATGCAAGTCTCTGGCGTGTGCAGTCGGGTTTAAGATAGGGGATAGGGGATTCTCCAGAGGAGACGCTTCGCGAACGGGGATCGGGAACAGACAAGGGAGAACTGAGAGTGGGAGACGCGGTGAATCAATCAAAAATATTCTCCTTTTCCCCGTGTCTCCCTTGTCCCCTTTGTCCCCCTTGTTCTTTCCTTTCCCAATCCCTGATCCCCTTGTCTCCCTTCCCTTTTTGCTTTGCTCTGACTTCTGCAAGAAGTCAAAAAACTTTGCACTTTTGTGCTTGTGGGTGAGATTATGTTTTTTGAGAATTCAAAATCCAAATCCAAAATTCAGAATTAATATGATCTTCGCTACTACCCAACCAGAATCACCTGATAATAAATGGCGTCGCCAATTAGATCAATTTGTGAAAGCACATCAGCAAGAATTAGGTGCGCTGGCTTGGGGTTTATGGTTAGAAAATGGTGACACTCAGGGTACTATCGGTATTGATTTGCAACCTCAACCACATTTTGTTTATTGTCCCAAAGAAGCGATAGAAAAATTAAATGATAATGTTGAAAATAGGCTTCAGGAAGTTCTTGGAATTATAGAACATTATCAACCAGAAGTTGAAGTTGTCATGGTTGGTATTGGTAAAGAGCAAATCAAGCTGATTCATTTTGAACCACAATCATCACCACCAGATTGTTTTCAGCAAATTGGTCAGGATGTTGATAGTTTATTAGATCTTTTGGAAAAACTTTTAGCACAACAATTGCAAGAATAAAAAATAACTTTCTTCAGTACTTAGTATGTCAAATGGTATAAAATGCTGTTGCTGTAGATAAGCCGATAGATTAATTCGTATTTGGGATGAGGTTGGCGATCGCGGCCAGGATTTTACCCCTAGCCTCTATTCCCTGTCTAATCTTCGTGATCTTCAAAGGGATCGCTCAACTGCTTAGAGGGAGGCCCAAAAGCAGTATAAATAGATAGCGCCGTGATGACGATCACAACTGCACCAACGGAAATGCTAAGAACTGTTGCGGGTTCCATAATTTAGGGATGGATTATGAGTGCTATTCTTATAGAATATTACAGAAGATTAAAAAATGCTTTGGCAACTATCTTAAGGTGAGATATGGCACAACGGACGCGGTTAGGAGATATCCTCAGACCCTTGAATTCGGAATACGGTAAAGTTGCCCCAGGTTGGGGTACTACTCCTGTGATGGCTGTTTTTATGGGCCTGTTTTTCGTGTTTCTGCTGATTATTCTGCAACTTTATAACAAGTCAATTATTATCCAAGATGTCAGAGTTGGTTGGTAGAGCTTGTTCTATTAACTGATGCATAAGCTTTACGCTTCCGTACCCGGTTAGTCCGGGTTTTTTTGTCAACGCTACACGGATTCAAGAGTTTATAGTCCATAGTCCAAATATTTTTGAAACTTGACTATTGACTATTGTACAGACGCGTAGACGCTCGTAAGAGCGGCTTCAAGGTAAGAGTATAATCGCGTCTGTACCATTGACTCTTGACTTAAACTAAATTTGTAGGACTTTGGGTTTTTCAACTTACAGGAGAAAGCACAAATGAACGTATTTGGTATTGGTCTACCGGAAATGGCTGTAATTATGGTTGTGGCGCTATTAATATTTGGGCCGAAAAAATTGCCAGAAATTGGTCGGAGTATGGGAAAGGCGATTCGCGGCTTTCAAGATGCTTCTAAGGAATTTCAAAATGAGTTTCAAAAAGAAGCCGCTCAGATAGAAGCAGCTGTCAAAACTACTGCGGAACTCGAACCAAAGCAATTAGAAGCGCCTAAAAAAGAAGAAGCGTAAAGCCAGTTACCAGTTACCAGTTATCAGTTAATAACTGTTTACTGTTTGCTCATTTTAGAGTTCATACTTGATACTTCCAATGACAGAAGCTACTGCCAAAACAACTTTGGTGATTCCCCAATTAATTGTGGGCTTGGGGAATCCAGAGCCAAAGTATGATCAAACACGCCATAATATTGGTTTTGCCGCTTTAGATGTTCTATCTCGTTCTTGGCAGATTCCTCTGGCTGAAAATCGCAAGTTTCAAGGTGAGTACGGTGAAGGTATCGCACCAACAAAAGACAAAATCCGCTTGCTGAAACCACTCACTTATATGAATCGCTCCGGACAGGCTATACAAGCTGTGACGAGTTGGTATAAGTTGCCGCCTGAGTCTGTGTTAGTTATTTATGATGAGATGGATTTACCTCTTGGAAAAACTCGTCTGCGGTTGTCTGGTTCTGCTGGCGGACACAATGGAATGAAAAGCGCGATCGCACACTTGGGAACACAAGATTTTCCTCGCCTACGTATAGGTATTGGTAGACCTAAAAATGGTACTAACGGCGATGAAGAAAACACTGTGTCTTATGTATTAGGAAAGTTTTCGACAAATGAAACTAAGTTTGTTTCTGAGGTATTAAACTTTGTCTGTGAATGCGTAGAATTATGCCTCAAACAAGGAGTAGAAAAAGCGATGAACCGTTGTAACAGTAACGGCCTTGTCTATCCTGAGCCTGATCATGTTAAGTAATAGGTAATAAGGGAATATTTATTCTTAAATTCAGTTCTTAAAATATGAGGCTGTGCTAAATACTAGCCCTTACACAGTCTTTTGTTGTTTTGTTGGATGGTTGGGTTGATGGGCAGCAATTCAGCTCGCTCCATCTAACCGCGATCGGACACTCGGCGCGCTCCGTAACTTGGCAAGTCTATAATTTTACACCCCTAAAATGAGGGGTGGTTCTTCTTGCTTATTTTTTTTCAAAATGATAACGGAGGCTCTGTAGCTGTTTTAACATTAATCTTGTCAAGCAACGTCAGTGCCGATTTTTTATTTAAAACGCCGCTTACGTCTAGCAGCCACTGCTTTGCGTTTGCGCTTTTCTAAAGGTGTTTCAAAATGCCGATGATACTTCACATCAGCTAAAATGCCAGCTTTGGAAACCTGGCGCTTAAAGCGCCGCAGAGCTGACTCTATTCCTTCATTCTCTCCTAAAACCACCTGGGTCATTCTTTGTCCTCATTCTCATTATCAATATTTATCCCATTGTAATGGCTATTGGGAATTGGGAATTGGGCATTGAGCATTGGGTACAATTAAGAAATTTTTGACTTTTGACTTTTGACTTTTGACTTTTTTCCCCCGTTCCCCGTTCCCTAACTAATCTCTATAGCAAGAGCTAGTTGATAAAGTTGACGCCGGGGTAGGGAAGTTGCTTTTGCTAACTCTCGGCTAGCTTGCGATCGCGACATTCCCTGAACAATGAGTTTTGTTAATTCAGCTTTTAATTCTACATCCGATAGCACTAATTGGGTGGGTGGACTTCCTGCTACAACTAAAGTGTATTCTCCTTGGGGTTCCTTTTCACTACAATTAGAAAGCGCTTGTGCTAAGGTTCCTCGCCAGAATTGCTCATACAATTTAGTTAACTCCCGTGCTAACACGATTTGGCGATCGCTGCCAAAAATATCTGCTAAATCTTGTAAAGTATCTAGTAACCGATGGGGAGATTCGTAGAAAATTAAAGTGCGGGGTTCTGTCTTCAAAAATTCTAAATGTTCTCGTCGCCCTTGGGCTTTCGCAGGTAAAAATCCTTCAAACACAAACTTATCGGTTGGTAATCCTGCTGCGCTCAATGCCGTAATTGCAGCATTTGCACCGGGAATTGGTACTACAGAGATTTGAGCGTCAATACAGGCTTTAACTAATTCAAACCCAGGATCAGAAATACTTGGCATACCCGCATCTGTCACTAGAGCGATCGCTTTACCCTCACCCAAATGCTGTAATAATTCTGGAATACGGCTATTACGATTATGTTCGTGGTAACTAATTTGTGGTGTCTTAATTTGAAAATGCTGTAGCAACTTCCCTGTATGGCGTGTATCTTCAGCCGCAATCAGATCCACCATTTGTAAAATTCGCACTCCCCGAAAAGTCATATCTTCCAAATTGCCAATCGGTGTAGCGACGATGTAGAGTATTCCTGGTTTTGGATCAGTTTGCATGAAAAAACTTTGTTGATGGTTGATTGTTGGTAGTTAGTGGTTGATTGTTGTTTGTTTCAACCAACAAATGACTAATTTCTTGTACAGACGCGATTAATCGCGTCCAATAACAAATGACCAATTATGCCTTATTTGTAGGTTTAGTAACCCTCGATCTAATTTACCTTGCTCAATCTCCCCCTCAAAATAATCAAAAAATAGTTGCTGCTGATTATACTGTTGCCGCAGGTGGCCCTGCTACCAATGCTGCTGTTGCTTTTAGCCATTTGGGAAATCAAGCTAAAGTGTTGGGTATAGTAGGTTCTCACCCAATGACACATTTAATTCGTGGAGACTTACAAAAATATCAAGTAGAAATCACTGATCTTGATCCCACTACAACTAATCCACCGCCAGTTTCTTCTATTATTGTTACGCAAGCTAGCGGCGAACGAGCGGTAGTTTCGATCAATGCTGTCAAAACTCAAGCCAATAACCAAGCTATCCCAGCAGATATTTTACAAAATGTTGATATTGTCCTAATTGACGGACATCAAATGACAGTCGGAATAGAAATAGCTCAAATAGCAAAAGCTAACAATATACCTGTTGTCGTAGATGGTGGTAGTTGGAAACCTGGTTTTGACAAACTTTTACCTTTTGTAGATTACGCCATTTGTTCTGCTAATTTTCATCCCCCCAATTGTCAGACTGAGGAAGAAGTCTTTAACTATCTACGTCAAATTGGTATTCCTCACATCGCCATTACTCATGGTGAAAAGCCAACTCAGTATCTCATACAGGAAACAGGTGTAAGTGGCTTAATAGATGTGCCAAAAACTGCTGCTGTTGATACACTGGGGGCTGGAGATATTTTTCACGGTGCTTTTTGTCATTACGTATTGCGAGAAAATTTCCTTGATGCACTAGCATCAGCTGCGAAAATAGCTGCTTTTTCCTGTCAATTTTTTGGCACACGTCACTGGATGGAATCTTTTCAATAAGATGGTTTAGGGGAGAATGTTAAACCCCCAAAATATATAGGACAAAATTAATGCCAGACTTAAAAGAAATACTTAAACTCACTTGTTCTGTAGGTTGGGGTGCAGCAGATATACTGCGGACTTACTACAATGGAAATCACAAAAATTTAGACGTACAGTATAAAGATACTGATCCTGTTACTGCTGCTGATTTAGCTGTCAATCACTTCATTTTGGAAAAGTTGCAAGCAGCTTTGGGAAATGAAGATTTTGTTTATATTAGTGAAGAAACTTATAAAGAAGAACAAACCAAGCACTCAAATTCTCAATGGTCATGGATTATTGATCCTTTGGATGGTACACGAGATTTTATCGAAAAGACTGGCGAGTATGCCATTCACCTTGCCCTTGTGCAGGAACATCGTCCAATGTTAGCAGTGGTAGTAGTTCCAGAGCAAGAAAAATTATACTATGCGACTAAAGGAGGCGGAGCATTTGTAGAAACTCGCGATCGCCAAACTACTCCTTTAAAAGTATCATCACGAGAACGCATTGAAGATTTAACCCTAGTTGTCAGTCGTTCCCATCGCAACGACAGACTCGAATATTTGCTACAAAATTTACCTTGCAAAAATCAAAAAGCTGTTGGTAGTGTCGGCTGCAAAATTTCAACGATTGTACAACAACAAGCAGATATTTATATTTCTCTTTCTGGAAAATCTGCACCCAAAGATTGGGACATGGCTGCACCCGAATTAATCCTAACAGAAGCAGGTGGTCAGTTCACTCACTTCGATGGCAGACCATTGCAATACAACACCGGAGATATTAATCAATGGGGTGGATTATTAGCTAGTAACGGTCAATTTCATGAAATACTTTGTCGCGAAGGAGAAAAGATATTAGCAGAGTGGGAAAAAATCAAAAGTTAAGGTAAGGGATCGGGGACAAAACAATTAAAAATTGGGAAGACCATTGTTAGAGACGCGATGAATCGCGTCTAAAAATTCATTAATTGAGTGACCATTTTCATCATGTGGGCATGATATTCAAAAGGTAAATTATCAACAGAAAGGCTTGGTACTCCTTTAATCCCGTCAATTGCAAGACCATGCTTAACAATTGATTCCAAAATATAAAACTCTGTTTCTGAATTTAACCCAGAAATAATTGCTAATTTCCAATCAGGACGAAGTAAAGATAAAGCAGTTAATAAACCAGTTGCTCCCCAATTAGACACACCACAAACTATTAAATAATCACAATTAATAATACAAGCAATTTTTTCACCATGCCGAATATGTTGACGAATCACATCTTTAGGAATATTGCCCAT
The DNA here is from genome assembly GCF_000317245.1 of Fischerella muscicola SAG 1427-1 = PCC 73103. Lineage (GTDB taxonomy): Bacteria > Cyanobacteriota > Cyanobacteriia > Cyanobacteriales > Nostocaceae > Pelatocladus > Pelatocladus muscicola_A. Next base: position 18,512 of record NZ_AJLJ01000047.1, on the reverse strand, counting down.
TCCTAACTCATTTCCACCATCACCAATCCCCACTGTAATGATGTTTTTTGCTGCAAATAAAAGATGTAGAGGTGCAGTATAAGCCGTGATATCTTGTCCTCGCATATTGCGGACAATACCATCATAACTAGGGCCTGGTCTTTCGATAGAAATAAGATGAGAAACAGGTGTTTCTAAAGATTCCCACAAGTTCAACAGTGAAGAAACCGCTTGCTGATTTTTTGTCGCCTCTACTGGCACAATATCAAAGGGAATTTCCGCAGTAACTCCAGCTGCTTGCACTGCGATTTTGACGGTACGAAAACAAAAAGAGTCAGTGACAATTCTTACAGATATACCCGCTCTGATTAATCCTGCTGCTAATAAAGCACAGCCAATTGGCCCATCAGTTTCGGGTGCGGGAGGATTACCATAGGGAAGAAAAAAACCTGTAAGAATTGCTATATTAGGCTTTGGATGTTCTGCGATCGAACGAGCGGTTTTTAATAGTCCTCCCCTAGTTGCTTCTACTAGAGGTTGAATTCCTCTACCAACATCTTGCCCACAAATAGATTCTAGTTGAGCAATTTTGTTGATGATTTCTTTTTCTTTAATCTTTAGCCTTTCTCCCATTTTTATAGAAGATTCATTCATCTTTCATATCCGTAATCAACATATGTCCAGGAGCATGAGTGATTGCTATCTCTGGTTTCGCTTGAACTATTGCTGTTTGCGTCGTCACACCACAAGCCCAGAATACAGGAATTTCGTCTTCTCGAATGGTAACAGGATCACCAAAATCAGGAGAGTTGATATCTGCGATCGCGATCGCACTTGGATCACCTAAATGTACTGGCGCACCATGCGATTTTGGAAAACGACTAGTAATTTGTACCGCCCGAATAGCGTCAGCAGAGGACAAAGGACGCATAGAAACTACTAAAGGCCCAAAAAATACCCCAGCTGACATACAATTCAAACTAGTTTTATACATCGGTACATTTTTGCCTTCTTCAATATGTCTCACAGGTACACCCGCACTCAACAGCGCCGCTTCAAAGGAAAACGAACAACCAATCAAAAAACCAACAAAATCATCACGCCACAATTCTTTGATATCTGTAACTTCTTCTACCAGTTCACCATCACGAAACACATGGTAACGAGGTAAATCTGATCTGATATCAGCACCAGGCGCAATCATGCGAGGTTCAGGGTTTCCAACTTCCGTGACATCCAATAACGGACAAGGTTTGGGGTTGCGATGACAGAACAACATAAAATCAAAAGCAACAGACTTAGGTAAGATGACTAAATTAGCCTGCACATATCCAGACGCAAGTCCAGGAGTTGGAGCTTGATATTTTCCATGGCGACACAGTTGGCGAACTTCGTTTGCTGTTAATAATTGATTCATAAGTTCATAACATACGCAGGTGTCATATCCAATTCTGATTTTAAGTTTGTAGTGAGGACTTTAGTCCTCACTACAAACTTAAGAGATAAAGTCAATTTTTTGTTGCTTTAATATTCCTATTTTATCGATATAGTTGGAATTTGGTTTTATTGACAAAGGAAACAAGACATGAAAAAGAACAAATTATTTCTAATCCCATTAATAGCAATGCTTTTAGTAATATTTAGCTGTGCCATCAATACTAATGGTAATATATCCAATCAAGCACAGCAAGAAATTAAAATCTCTGGTTATAGTAGCGTTTATCCAGCGTTAAAGGTGTTAGCTGATGCTTACGAGGTGAAAAATCCTAATACAAAAGTTTCCATCCTTACACCTACTAAATCGGAAGTAAGTATTGCAGGAGTTAAAGACGGATTGTTAGACATTGGAACTCTGAGTTGGGAATTTAAGCCAGAGGAAAAAGAAGATAAACTAGAATATTACTTGTTAGCAAAAGATGCTCTTTTAGTTGCCACTCATCCCAGTGTCACAAATATAATGAATGTGACTACAGAGCAACTGAAGGGAATATATAGTGGTAAGATAGAAAACTGGAAAGACTTAGGCGGTTCTGATGCTAAGATTGTTGTTTTAGACAGAGCAGAAAATGAACACGCTAAATATTTATTGCGTAAATATTATCTTGGTCAAGACCTCAAAATTTCCTCAGAAGTAGTAGTTTTGCGTAATGAAAGTGAAGTAATTGCAGCTATCCAAAATACACCTTATAGTATTAGTGCCTTTTCTTTAGCTTATGCAATTTCAAACAATTTACCAGTTAACCGCCTCAGCTTGAATGGTGTAGAACCTAGCATTGAAAATATCAAAAATAATAAATATCAAATGGTCAGACCGATTGGGATTACTATCAAGAAATCACCGACAAAGCCTGTGCAAAAATTTGTCAATTTTGCCATGAGTCAAGCTGGGAAAGAAGAATTAGCTAAGTATAGCTTTGTTGCATATACAAAGAATGAATAAGGGTTGTAATTTGTCATTTATCCTTTGTCATTAACAAAGGTTTAAATAATGGTTACTTTTTTTAATATGGTTCTGTTTATTCCCGCTGATTTATACCATTTCACAAAAATCCTGAGACATATAAGCAGACGACATGATAGGAAAGGTGAGGTTGGACAGTCGCTATAAACTTACCGCAAGGAGGTTGCAAATTTCGTTTCTTATCCCTCACAGATTTTATATAGTTGCAGATACCAGGAAAAACCACGTATTTATCAGAATTAGAACAACCATCATTTTTCATAACCAAGCTCTGACTTTCGTTAGAGGGATAATTATTTTTTGAAAGTTAGTCTTATATTTGTGTTCAAAAAACTCCCTTGGTTCGGAAATAGGTTATGGGTTGGTTTTGATAAGAATTCAACACTAACCTATAGCTCCAATGTAGTAGCTAATTGCACTTAGAAGCTAAGTTCAGTTTCTCACAGTATTAGCTGATTTTGGAGTGAGCCAATTGTAGCTATCTCAAAATTATGAAAAATTAACTCACGGAGTATAGTCATGACCAATTTGATTTCTAATGCGATCGCTCGTGTCAGTTCTGTGTTGAAGGGACTGCAAGTGAAGCGTTTTTTGGCTGTTGTGATGCTTGGTGTTCTGCTGCTGACAACCAATACCTACATCACTCCTGGTGACAATAAAGCTTTAGGTAAGGAAGTTCGCGATCGCGCCCATCTGAATGATACCCAAAGACCAAGAACAACAGGCGAATGGCAAAAAGAAGCTGAGGAAGTAAAAGGTAATCCTGGTGAAAGACTGAAGAGAATTGGAGAAGATTCAGCCGAAGCGTTTAGAGATTTTGGCTCAGGTTATGTAGAAGGCGCTAAGAAAACCGCCAATCAAGCAAAAGATAGCACAGTAGACGCAGGTAAAGATATTTCTAACCAAGTTCGACGTTAAGTGTTTGCTGAGATCACATAGTTCTAACCAGCCATTAAATCTGCACTGACTTTACACAGTGCAGATTTTGGTGTACAATGCACAAACTTGTTACCATCCATTGTCACCATGATCATATAAATTCTCACAGTCATCAAGGCTACTGCAACTGGGTTGTAAGTTATCAATAGCACGAGACTGAACGACTTTTCCGTTCTTAATTTCTACATGAATCTCTTGTTCATATACCGAACCAAAGCCCATATGAACATAGTGAAGTAATTTTCCTTGAGGAATTTTGATCACCCCAGTGAACCAATTAGCAGGAATTGGAGCTTTACCAAGCATTTTGTAAAAGCCAAATACATCTACAAGATATAATTGACCATTTTTGATTTCCCAAGTTCCGATGTGGAACCGCCAGCGAGTAGTTGAGAATGTTGAGGGGCTATCATTATCTATATTTATATGTTGCTCATTTAACTTCATCACTTTAGGCTTTTGCTCAAGCAATTGCTGACGAGATGTCATTGAGATTATTTCGCCATTAAAGATTAGTCTCTCACAAACTTGAGCTGCCATAATCAATCTCCTCTTAATTATCTCTGCGTGCTTATAGTTAAAGCTACACCCCCATCTACGAGATTTCCTGATTTCGATGGAAATTTCCGCAAAAATTTTTCAGAATGCCATTATAGTTATAGTACGAACATACTGGAGATAGAACTACGGTTTACGCACGTCCTCTAGCACGCCTAATAGAACAGTTGCAACGCTTACCTGGAGTGGGGCCAAAAACTGCCCAAAGACTAGCGTTGCACATTTTGAAACGTCCAGAAGCAGAAGTAGAAGCTTTAGCACAAGCTTTGATTGAAGCCAAAAAGCAAATTGGTTTGTGCAAAGAGTGTTTTCACCTTTCTGCTGAACCTGTTTGTGAAATCTGTCGTAATCCTAGTCGGGACAACACTACTATTTGTATAGTGGCAGACTCTCGGGATGTAATTGCTTTAGAAAAAACTAGAGAGTACAAAGGTAAATATCATGTCTTGGGTGGAGTCATTTCGCCGATTGATGGTATCGGCCCAGAACAATTAACAGTTCAACCTTTGGTGCGGCGAGTCAGTCAACAAAAACCCAAAGAAGTCATCTTAGCAATTAGTCCGAGTGTAGAAGGAGAGACGACGACACTATACGTCGGTCAGTTACTCAAGCCTTTTACCAAGGTGACACGGATTGCCTTTGGTTTACCAGTAGGTGGTGATTTAGAGTATGCTGACGAGGTGACGCTAGCGCGAGCTTTGGAAGGAAGGCGAGAGTTAGATTAGGCATAGATAGCAATTTTGGATTTTGGATTGGGAAACTCTTTGGTGGATAAGAGTTTTGTTAGTCTATCTGTCGCATTCCTTTTTCAAATTGGTATTAATTGCCAATTACCAATTTATGCAAAAATAAAGTCCACGTAGGTGGACTCTAGAAGAATAAATAACCTGCCTTTGCAGGTTTTGTCTGTTTAGCCGCGATTACAAACATCGCTAAGGCTGAATAAAATTTGACTTTTAATCCAAAATCCATAGACGCGTAAGCGGCTTCTCGTAGAGTAATCTAAAATCCAAAATTGGTATAGTTCACTTAAGCTCCTCGGCTTAGTTGTAGGCTTTGTTGTTGAACTACTTCTTCATACAATAGTTCTAACTGAGCAATATTACCGCTAAGGGTGTAGCGTTCTAAGACTCGTTTTCTAGCTTTTAGCCCCAGCAAAGTTGTTAGCTCAGGGTGATCTTGGAATAATGGTAATAAGGTTCTTAGTTGGGGTCGCACTGACTTAGGGTTAATAATTACACCTGCACCTTTTTCTAAGACTTCTCCATCAGCGCCAACATCAGTGGCTAAACAAGCTACTCCACAAGCCATTGCTTCTAATAAAGATAAAGATAAACCTTCTACTAATGAAGGTAAAATATATACATCTGCACTCCGTAGAATTTCAATGCGCCGTTCTTCATCAGCAACAAATCCTAACCAATGAATCCCATTCTCGGAGTTATAAAAAGGTTCTAAAGAAGACTTGAGGGGGCCATCTCCAACTATCAGCAACTTGCTTGTTGGTGCCATTTCTGATTGCTTCCAAGCACGCAGTAGAGCTTCAACGTTTTTTTCTGGAGCTAACCTTCCTTGGTAAACAAACAGGCGATCGGCATCAAATTCTGCTTTAACTTGAGAAATACCGGGAGAATATTTATTAACATCCACGCCATTGGGAATCACAGCAATATTTTTTGACGGTACACCCATGCGTGCTAATAATTCGCGCTGAATTTGGGAAAATACAATCACGCGATGGTAATTGCCTAAAAAGGGCGCGTAGAGTTGATAAGCCAATAGTTGGGTTCCTGATACCAGCTTTGCTCCTTTACCTGCAAAGGGTGTGTGGAAAGTCGCAACTAATGGTAAATTTAGCTCCTCACAAATTTCTGGCAAAACAAAGTCTAGGGGAGATAAGGTGAGAGAAGCATGAACAATGTCTGGCTTAATCCGTCGCAGCGATTGAGTTAAAACTTTAGTCGCTTTGAAAGTGGGAATAGTATAAACCTGGGACTTATAAATGAAGGGCAAAGGGACTTCTGGACAATTTGGCCAGTTGTCGGGCTTGGACTCTTCTTGAGCGAAATGCAGGAAGCTAACTTCGTGTCCCTGCTCTAGTAAAGCATTCGTAATCTCTCGACTGTAAGTAACATTGCCACAAAAGGGCGATTTTTTTCCAATCCAAGCTATACGCATTCTTTATTGATTAATTTATGAGAAAAGCGGGTTTAATTGATCAGTTTTTTACCATTATTCTGCTGCTGTTTGTGATTTTACTTTTTTTTCGGCTTGTTGATTTATCATAAATCACAGCCAGCACCCACTTAACACACAAAATTTTATGTTTTTACCAAAAAATCCTTGGATTTATTTATTTTATTTATGAATCGCTTTTGAGAGATAAACTTACTACAAGCTAACTAGACGCTAAAATTGCGCCTAGCTGATGTAGACATGATTTTTATCTGCTAATATGCAAGATTTTATTATGCATTTAAGCATAACACAAAAGCGTCAATCCCCACTAGAGAGCCAAATATACCAGTTTAATAAACCACCTAAAAAAACGATCGCAGCTAATCCCAAAAATACAGCTTGCAAACCAACAAAAGTTTCTGCTACACCTGCTAACGCTAAGGGCAAAGTAAGGGCTATATTGATGACATTATTCTGTAGACCAAAAACTTTACCACGCATCTCTATAGGCGTTTCTGTTTGAATAGCCGTTTGCATGGGTATACCCACTAACGCCCCAAAGATACCCAAAGTCATGACTAAAGGCAAGACAGCCCATAATTGTTGTGTAAATAGCGATAGACCAATCAGGGATGCAACCATGCCAACACAGCCAATTAGACTTAATTGAGTATAAGAGAAACGTTGCCCAAACTGGCCTAAAATTACTGCTCCAAGAGCAATTCCCACACCACCAGATGCAAGCAAAAAGCCAAATTGTTGTGGTTTCAAATTAGGAATTACTTCTGCCATGCGGACAGCTAGAACTGTTAAAGCTGCAAATACAGAAAATAAGATAATTAATTGAATCAGAGCGTTGCGGAGGCGATGATTTTTTCCTAGATAACGCAAACCATCGCGCAGATCGGCAAAAATGTGGGGAGATTCCTGTGTGGGTGTGTGGGGTTTTTCGTTAGTTACTAGTAGCAGTAAGATTAGTCCAGCGATCGCATAACTACCACCGACAACTATTTCTTTACCAAGTCCGTCACTACCACCAAGAAGTAACCACAAGCGATCTGCTGCTGCTAACAGTGGTTCACCAATAGCGAAACCAACAATCACCGATGCCATCATTGTTGTGGTATATAGAGAATTAGCTGAGAGTAGATCTTTCTCTTTGACCACTAAAGGAATTGCTGCTTGTTCAGCTGGTGCAAAAAACTGTGTGAGTGTCGAGACTAAAAAAGTAATCCCCAGAATAATCACAAAACCTACAGGTAACATAGCGATCGGTTTCCAATCCTGAGTTAACCACAGTAGGGAGGGAATAACCAAAACTAGGATACCGCGCCAAATATTTGTTCCTACCAGTACCATCTTTTTTGACCAACGGTCTACAAACGCACCAGCTAGGGAACCAAACAACACAGCAGGTACTGTAAAAGTCATCATCAATGCTGACACCCAAGCGCTAATGGTTTGAGCGCCTGTCTGAAAATGAGTATTGATCAAGGCGATCATCAGCACTAGATATACTTTATCTGCTAATTGACAAAAGACTTGACCACCCCAAAGAGCCAAAAAATTAGCATTTTTCAATACTGGCCAAAATCCATATTCTTGGGTATCTCTAGAAGTTGGTTCTGTGTCTATAGGTTTATTTTCCTCATCTGGCTTTTGAGACACAGCTGCATTTGGTTGATGAAAGTTGCTTTCCCCTGGTACATCGGTTTTGGCTGCTGGTGATGTACTATTTTTATTTTTATCTTCTTGAGAAACGTCTTTTGCAGACATTTCTTGACGATGAATTTGACTAGGACTAGATGTAGTATCGCGAACTACACTCAGGTGATTTTGTGATCTAGAGGTTGGTGTTGTATTGTGTTTTTTAACATGGCTTGGTGATAGTGGCAGGATTTTTTTATCCAAATCAGACGATTGCATCATGGTTAGCAGCAAAATAAGAGTCAATCAAGGCAGCAGAGCGAATAGGACGACCAAAATGATACTGAGCATACTGACGCAAAATTTGCTCAACAGATAACCAGCTATTTTTTTCGGCTGCATTTAGCATTATCTCTGATTGCGACAGCTGCTGGAGTATTGTCAATTCTTCAGCATCCAAGCGTTTAGAAAGCGCTGGTATTTCTTGGCGATGGGTGATAGTTTCGTAGGCTTGGGATTTAGGGGTATAAGAGTGTAAGGGTATAGGGGTATGAGGAGAAATACTATATATCCCCCTCTCACCTTCTGCTACTTTGTTACTGTCTCCTTCCTTCTTCAGGCGTTCCCAAGCTGCTAAACAAACAGTTCCACCAGCACTTACACTAAATCCTACTTGCGAGTGGGGGTCTTGAAAATCTGGTTTCAAAGTACGTCCGGTTAAACAACAAATTTGTACTTGTGGCGTTAATCCCGCCAAAGCCAAAAGTTGAAATGCACCATGTGTCAGATAGGCTACAACACTGGGTGTATCTGTGTTAGGTAAATTCTCTAACCGTTCGAGATGTTCATTTAGTAACTCATATAATTCTGTTTGGGGTTGTTCACTTAAAGCCTGACATAGTGCGATTTCGGCTAAGTATTGGCTGGCTACTAATTTTACCAAGTCCTGAGCAAGACGTGGGTAAGATTTTACAGTTTGTGCTTGTGTAATTTTATCGAGCGATCGCCCCTTGGCAATCAATAATTCATTAACTACAAACATTGCACTCCTACCACCCAAGCTGGAGTTGTGTTTGCGAGAACCAGGAGCGATGACACGAATCAGCCCTAATTCTTGTGTCAAAACTGTCACAAGTCGATCTGATTCGCCAAAAGCTTGACTTTTAAGATTAATACCAGTTGCTTTATATGTTTTACTCATTTGTCATTTGTTATTTGTCATTTGTCATTTGTCCTTTGTTATTTGTAACAAGTAGTAAGTATTAATCAATGACCAATGACCAATAACCAATGACCAATGACCATTGTACAGACGCGATGTTCCTCGCGTCTCTAATGACTACTCTTTTCCAGCGTATCGCGCTGTTTTAGTAAATCGACACTATAAGATGTTCCTAATCTCGTAGCACCCGCTAGAATTAAGTCTAGGGCTTGGTCAATAGTACGAATACCACCCGAAGCTTTAATTCCAACTCTTTCCCGTGCTACCTCTTTAATCAGACGCACATCAGCCACTGTTGCACCTCCATTCCAACCTGTACAGGTTTTGATGAAAGCTGCTCCTGCATCCATACATATTTCCGTAGCTAGCCTTTTCTCGGCATCCGTCAGTAGGTTGGTTTCTATTATTACCTTTACTACTTGATCTGTCTCTTCGCAAATCTCAGAAATTTCTCGATGCACTTCATCAGTTTTACCAGCTTTTAACCAACTCAAATTGATTACTACGTCTAATTCAGTAGCACCGTTTTCCACCGCTTCTTGAGCTTCATACAATTTCACTGCTGAAGTCGTCGCTCCAGTAGGAAACCCTATTACGGTACAGATTTTCGGCGTTTTATTGTGGAGTAATTCGGCCGCTAGGCGTACATAGCAGGGGTAGACACAAACCCCTGCAAAGTTAAACCTTTGTGCTTCTTCACACCATTGTTCAATATGCTCTGTCGTAGCTGTGGGTATCAGCAGAGTGTGATCTATATATGGCGCAATATCAATATCAGGATCTGGATATTCTGCTGCCATTGCTTTATTACCAGTAATTAGTTCTAAAAGATTTATAAAACTTTAAGACTATTTTAATAAATAAATCTACAATTCTTAGCATTTTGCCGGAAAATCAGTACTGCTCTGCCGAGAATATAGTAGAGACACAATTAATTACAATTCTACTGTTGACAATTGCAGGGGTATTATGAAAATCCTAAAAATTCCAGAATAGTTTGAGCTAAGGCTTTCGATGCTAAGTAAGGTACACCATTACCAATAGTTTTAAACATATTAGTTAATGACATACTTTCTGGAAGTACAAAACTTGCAGGTAAAGATTGTATTGCTAAAGCTTCAGCCACAGATATTCGCCGTATTTTATATGGATGTAAATGTACTTCATTATTGCCATAGCAAGCAGTAGGAGAATAACGCCATCTGTGCAGACGTTTATACGATTTTTTGGAATTATCTCCTTCGTCAATCGTAGCAAATTTATTTATTCCTGCCCTTGGTTGAAAATAATGTTTGGCATTGGGATGATGAACAACATTGTTTTTCTCAAACCAATATTCGACTGTTAATTCTTTGGGGATGTTATTAGGACAAGGTGAGATAGAATTCTCTCGAAATGGTTCACATTTTATCCAAGGATAGGCAAAAACTTTTTCTTTAGTAAATACAGAATATTTGTTCCAAGGAAAAGTAAATTTAGAGATAGGGATTCCCATATCAATAATAAGCTTGCTATGAAAACCAATCATGATTATTCTATCTCTATCTTGGGGTACTCCGTATTCAACAGAATTAATCAAACGCTCTGTTAATACATATCCAAATTGTTTTAATTTATTCTTCAATGATTCATAGAATAAACGATGTTTTTTAGTCTTCAACAAACCCTTAACATTTTCAAACAAGAAAAATTCTGGTTGTTGTTGGCAAATTAATTCAACATAAAAGGCTGAAAGTTTACCGTTATCGCCTACATAGCCCCGATTTTTACCACCAATAGAAAAATCTGGGCAGGGAGGGCCACCAATAAAGCCAATAATATTAGTAGATTTGCGACAGTCTTTGACTAATTGCTGTAAGCGTAGAGATTGTGAATATTCAGTGAGTTTAGCAACATCTGCTTCTTCCCCATAATGATAACCATATTCTGCTAATGGGACATTCAAACAAGAGCGTGCATAACGGTATGCTTCCATGAATGCAGGAGAAATTTCATTAACATAAACAATATGAAAACCGCTATTTTCAAAACCTAAATCTAGAAAACCAGAACCCGCAAAAAAGGAGAAAACAGAAGGGCGATCGCTCATTTGGTAATCGACATTTCAATTTATTCTAAACTAGGTAATATTATCGCTATTTTTTGCTACTACATGCCTCAAAAATATAAATCAGACAATTTAAAAACTCGTTCTTCAGATATCCTTGGGTATGAAGACTTTCTAAGAGAACTAATCATTTTGCTTATATAGCGTTCCTAAATCATTCGTGAGAGGCAAGATCCCCGACTTCTCTAAGAAGTCGGGGATCTGAGCTTTGCGATTCTCAAAAATTAGAGAAGATTGCTATATAAGTCATAACCCCTTTTTGACTAATCACCACATATACAAAAATGCCTACACGACTTTCAGAAAGTTGAGTCTGTATAGGCAAATTTTGTCGGTTTTCTTGTAACTTACAATTACCAAATCTAAGCAACTGTTTCAGCAGTAAATATCTTCTCTTCAGCAACTTCTGGTAACAAACGCTTCACCCCTTGCTTCACAAACCATTGCAAAAATCCCACCTGTTGGTTTTGCTGAAATACCTTTTGCAAAGTTTGTCCTAGTATCTCAACATTAAATCCAGTGGCTGAATTTACTGCTATTTCTTGTTGTTGGAAATATTCTACTAAGCTAAGTCCAGCCAATCGCGTGAGATAAGCTGCACTCACGCCTTGAACTGCACCACCAGCAACGTATGTGACAGCGTGACTCTTGAGAACGGTACCAATAACTTTACTAGAAAGTTCAACTAAACCGAGTTTTAGCATCAAGCTACCCATTTCCCCGGCTACGGTTTTCGCCTGTTCGAGGGAGAATTTTTGCTGATAAATATTACCTAAATCTACGATCATTTGGGCATTAATTGCCGCAGTCGCCAAAATATCCAAAGCGGGAACAGGGTTAGCAAAAGCAGCAGCAGCAGCTATCCACTGATATTGTTCAATCACTGGGTTAGCGCGATCGCATCTTACCCCATTTAAGTAATTTTTAGCTTCAGCTTTGAGCAACAGCGCTTTTCTCATCGTAGTCGCCCATACCAGCTGCTGTCCTTGCTGTGCTAAAGTTTCACCTAGTTGTTGTGTAAGTTGCTCAATGTCTGGCGCTGGTTGTTCCATCCACTCTTGCACAGAACCATCATCATTGTGCTTACGGATTTTCACAGGAAGGGGAGAAGTTGAAATCGCTACTATGTTCTCCTGCATTCGCTGTTTTAAAGCCAGCAAGATACTAGCGCGTTCATCTGCCAAATATTGATCTTGTTTATTGAAAACCAGCATCAGGCGGTGTTTTTCTGCTTGTAGTTGCTGAATGGTTTGGAATTCTGTGTCTGTCAAATCACCGTTTGTCAGGAACAGAATAAAATCAGTTGCTTTTGCTTGTGCTAATGCAGGTGCGTCTGAATTTTCACTAACTTCTATAAATAAAGGCGCTATTTCTTGTAGACAAATTTTACGTCCTATTCCTGGACGCCAGTTAGATGTTAATACTTGAATTAAGGTGGTTTTACCCACCGACTTACCGCCAGTCACAGCTAGATGAATTTCTTGTCTATCTAACTCGGTATAAAGTTGAGGAATTCTTTCTCGCAATTGTGCTAAGGCGTGATGATTTTCAGCTTCACCTGCGAGATGATTAATTACAGTTTCAGTTTTAGCGATCGCACTTTCTACAGTTTCTCGATCCACAGGTAAACTATCGAGTATATGCGAATCCTGTTTACTGCGATTTTGCTTTAACAACAACAAACCACCGCCAACCAATAACAAACTGAGGACACTATATTCTCCCAGTTGCACTATCGAATCGTGCCAACTTTGTAAAATCCACAGGGAGAACGATAGTCCTAGTCCTCCTACTAATATTGGTCGCTGCAACTTCACAACCATGATTCACCGCGCTTTTTGGATTATTTCTCCTCCAGAATAGATCAAAAATTGCCTTTGGGAATTGAACTGGTAATACAACACAATTTTCTTTACAGCAAAACAACCGATTTTGATTCCTCCTAAAAATTAAGTTACATTCTTGCGGGGAGCATCCCAATTTTTTCAAAATACCGCAAAGCAAAGGGTTTAAACCCTTTGCTAATAGCGCAAGTCGTCTGAAGACGACTTTATAAAATCAAGTAGTCTGCTTTAAGCAGACTTTCACTATGAGACTGCGATTTCAATTGCAGGCGTTTTTTGAACATTTGGGATGCTCCCCGTAAAGTAAATTTTGCGACTCGCAAACTAACTTTTCTGATATCTTGCACCAACCCCATATCCCGCCTCAGAATTAATTCTGAGGCTAATAGCATAAGTCCGTTTTAACGGACTCAAACACTGTCCTAGTCAAATTTATCTGACTTTAGTTATTAGACTATAAATTTATTGGTGAGATGAAAAGCTGATGCAAACTAAGCTTTTGCAACTCTTAAACTAACTTTTGCAACTCGCACACTAAGCTTTTGCAACTCTTAAACTAACTTTTGCAACTCGTAAACGAAACTTTTGCGACTCGCAAACTAACTTTTGCGACTCGTCAACTAACTTTTGCAACTCGTTAACTAACTTTTGCGACTCGCAAACTAGCTTTTGCGACTCGTCAACTAACTTTTGCAACTCGTCAACTAACTTTTGCGACTCGTAAACTAACTTTTGCGACTCAGGGCTATTTCATTTTCATCCAGCCCGCCTCAGAATTAATTCTGAGGCTAATAGCAAAACTCGGTTAAAACCGACTGTTGATTGGTAAAGTCGTCCGTTTGAGAGGACTTAAACTATTAGCCGGTGAACTTTAAGCCTTGTATTGCGACTTATGTGTTGCAATCATCCGCATTCCCGCAGGTGTAGCTACAGTTAGACCCCGACGTACTGGACGCACTGGACGTTTATTAACTAAAGAAACTTGATACTGAGACACAATAGTTGCTAATACTAATTTCATTTCATACATTGCAAACGCCAGACCTACGCAGCGACGATTTCCACCACCGAAAGGTAAAAATTCATAAGGTGAAAATTGTCTTTCTAAAAAGCGTTCTGGTTTAAATTGCTTCGGCTGTGGGTAGACTTGTTCGCGATGGTGTGCCATGTAAATACTAGGAACTATGACCGTACCCACTGGCAATTTATAACCGATAATTTCAATGGGAGATTTCACAACCCGAAAGAAAGCAGTCATGACAATTGGGTAAATTCGTAAAGTTTCTTGACAGACTGCTGTGAGATAGGGTAGTTTGGCGATCGCATTTGGTTCTGGATTCTCTCCCAGGCTATCTAATTCTTGCAGTAATTTTGTTTGTACTTCTGGTAAATAGTCAAGCCAGTAAAAAGCCCAAGTCAAAGCTGAAGCTGTGGTTTCATGACCTGCAATTAACAGCGTCATCAATTCATCGTGTAATTCTTCGTCTGACATTGCTTTTCCGTCGGTATCACGCGCAGACATCAGTAAACTTAGGATATCTTGACGATTTTCAATAGATTCAGTCCGACGTTGGCGAATTAAAGCATAAATAAGTTCATCAATTCGTTGTTTGCGCCTTTCCATGATTGCCCAAGGACTCCATGAGCCGTAATCTTTTTGCAGAAATGGAAAAAAGAAGCCAGCTGACATCAAGGGAGAACTAACAAATTCCAAGAAATCAGAAATTAATCGCTGGAGTTCTTCTAAACGCTGTCCTTCTTCCAAACCAAATACTACCCGTAAAATCACACGCAAGGTGATTTCTTGCATGGAAGCGCGGATATTAAACGGTTTACCAACTTGCCATTTATTACTTATCTGTTGAGCAATTTCACGGATAGTTTCACCATAAGCACGCATTCGATCACCGTGAAAAGGAGGCGCTAAGAGTTGACGTTGGCGCTGGTGGCGATCGCCATCTTGTAAAAGTACAGAATAATCGCCAAACATAAATCTTAACACTCGATTTCCTCTGCCTACTTCAAAATGGCTAGGATTGGCGGTAAAAATCTGCTCTAGTGCTTCGGGTTGACTAAAGTAGATAAGGGGAGGATTATTTTTGTTTTTACCCCACAGAGTAAAATTGTCTCCATAAACTTTGGCAAAATCTTCAATGTATTTAACTGGTTGAAAAAGCAATTTCAGTCGTCGCTGTAATTGAGGTATGTTGGGGCTAATGGGGAAATTTTGAGTTACTGTCATAGCTACTTTTTTCTACTTTTTTATCCAGCACTTCTCAATCTATTGTGACGATTTCAGTT
Source organism: Fischerella muscicola SAG 1427-1 = PCC 73103 (assembly GCF_000317245.1). GTDB lineage: Bacteria > Cyanobacteriota > Cyanobacteriia > Cyanobacteriales > Nostocaceae > Pelatocladus > Pelatocladus muscicola_A. The sequence goes on along the minus strand of NZ_AJLJ01000047.1, from coordinate 3,276 downwards.
AATCTTGGTGTCACACAACGCGGTATATTCGGTGAAGAGAGCATCGTAAAATTTATTTGTGCCTAGAATTATTGCTATCCTCAACGGTAAAGGAGGAGTTGGGAAAACAACTACCTCAGTCAATTTAGCTGCAACTTTTGCAGAAGCACAAAAAGTTCTGCTGGTAGATGCAGATGTTCAAGGATCTGCTAGTTGGTGGTATAGGCGTAGTCAAAACGGTATGGGATTTGATCTATCTCAGGCGACAGATCCCCAAAACTTAGCTCGTCTGCGTAAGATAGAAGGATACGATTTAGTGGTGGTCGATACACCTCCAGCGTTACAGTCTACAAGCTTAAAAGCGGTAGTTGCGATCGCAGACTATTTAGTTTTGCCCACACCGCCAGCACCAATGGATTTAGCTGTTCTAATTGATACAGTTAGAGAAGCAGTTACTCCTGTGGGAATTGCTCATCGGGTGCTTCTGACTAAAGTAGATACACGTAGTTTGGGGGAAGCGTTGGAAGCACAACATACACTTATGCAGTTGGGGATTCCAGTTTGTAATGCTTTTATCCGTATTTACAAAGCTCACGAACGAGCAGCACTAGAGGGTGTGGCGATTACTAAATGGCGAGGCAAAAATGCAAATGAGGCACATTCAGACTACCGCCGTGTAGCTGAAGAATTACAACGTGAATGGAGAAAATAGAAATCATGGCTACTAGAAAACGTGTTGCCGACGTATTACAAGAAGAAGCACATAAAATATCATCACCAGAAATAGAACCAGTAATTGATGTTGCTGCTGAGGAAGTACCAGATGAAACTAACCCAACCACAGAAGAATCTGCTGCTAAAAATAAACGTGCAACTCCAACTAAAGCTGATTTAGAAATTACCATCAATCAGTTACAAACATCTCTGGAAGAGACACGCCAAAACGAAGAAAAATTCCGACAACAACTGAGTAAATTAGAATCAGCTTTGTCTGAAAAAAATACAGCTATCCAACAGTTGCAAACTTCTTTAGAAGAAACACAGCAAAATCAAAAAAATCTGCAAACAGAAATTAATGACTTGCAATCAGCCTTATCAGAAAAAGATAAATTAGTAGAACGTCTAACAAAAGACCTTGAAGAAGCCAAGCAAGCTGCTGTACAACTTGCACAAGCTAATTCTCAGCTTACAGAAGATATTAATAATTTAAATAAGTCTAAAAAGGAAAAAGAAATTCCCAAAGCATTAACCTATAGAAAATCATACCGCGCACCCACACCAGAAAAACTACCGCCTCAAGTACCTTCTGAACCCGCAGATAATTCTAATCAAATGTGGTTGCTTGATTAAACAGAAGCATCCCAATTTTGCAAATACCTTGTACTTAAGGTTGTGCCTACAGCGTGAAAAATATTTACACATTTGGGATGCTCCTGATTAGAGTTAATTAAGTTAAAAACACAAATCTCAATGGCACAAATCAAAATTTATGGCACTGCTTCCTTTATTCGTCAATATCGCAGTGCTATATCTGATGCAATTCATTCTTGTATAGTGAATGCTTTAGCCTACCCCCAAGATAAACGCGCTCATCGCTTTTTTCCTCTCGAAGCAGAAGACTTTATTTATCCATCAGGACGTTCCGATAGATATATCATCATAGAGATTAGTATGTTTGAAGGGCGCACAACCGCAACCAAGAAAAAACTGATATATATGTTGTTCGACAGCTTATTAGAAAAAGTTGGAATAACAGCAAACGATGTAGAAATCACAATTACGGAAACCCCAAAATATAATTGGGGCATCAGAGGCAAGACAGGAGATGAATTGGAACTAAATTATAAAGTAGAATTGTAAGTCTACTTGACAAAATACATATATGGCAGCCAGGAATCATTTGTGAGAAAGTTGGAAACTATTGGGCGAATAGAATCAGCTTCCATCTATCTTGATTTAAGTCTACTTTAACGTACTAACGTACTATTAGGCTGCAATTAATTGCAGGGCAGGATAATGGCGCAAAATTAGGGTTTTATACCGACGGGTTCAACCCCACACAAATTGACAATTGACAACAGTATCTTTACTAATCGCCAGGCTGAATAAAATATTATTTTTCAAGTATACTCTAAGACTAAGTTTTTTTTACAGATCAACTGGGATTGCATAGTTGAAAATAACAGGAAAATTCGTTATGTACAATTTCTTACCTTTTGCTTACTTTCAAGATAAATTAGTACCTTTTCAAGAAGCAACAATTTCTATTGCAACTCACGCTTTACATTATGGAACTCTGGCTTTTGGTGGAATGCGTGGTATTCCCGATCCAGAAAACTCCGCACAAATTTTGTTATTTAGACTAGATCGTCACTGTCAAAGATTAAGTCAAAGTGCTAAATTCCTGCACTATGATATCTCAGCCGAAAAAATCAAAACAGCCATAGTCGAATTCGTTCAAAAAAATCAACCAACTAATTCTTTTTATATTCGTCCCTTTGTCTTCACTTCCGATTTAGGAATTGCCCCCAGATTACATAATATAGATAGGAGCTTCGCTATTTATGGATTAGAATTAGGAGATTATTTATCGCCGGAAGGAGTTAGTTGTCGAATTAGTTCATGGTGTAGACAAGAAGATATTAGCTTCCCATTACGAGGTAAAATTAGTGCAGCTTACATTACTTCTTCTCTGGCCAAAACAGAAGCAATTGAATCTGGTTTTGACGAAGCAATTTTAATGAATTCCCAGGGGAAAGTTAGTGAAGCCTCTGGTATGAATATTTTTATTGTCAGAAATGGTAAAATCATTACTCCTGGCTTTGAACAGGATATTTTAGAGGGAATTACACGAGATAGTGTGATCAAAATAGCCCAAGATTTTGGTATTCCAGTAGTGGAACGTCCTGTAGATAAATCTGAGCTTTTCATTGCTGATGAAGTATTTCTATGTGGTACAGCAGCTAAAGTTGTACCAGTCAATAGAATTGAAAATTATTATTTATCAGAGCATCGACCAATTGCTGAAAAACTCAGAGATAAATTAACAGCAATTACAGAAAATAGAGATCCTAATTATCGCGATTGGGTATATCCAATTTCTCTGAAGTAGGGTTGAATATCATCAATCTAATCAGCTTTACAATCAATATTTTTCTGCTTTTACGCCTATCTTGAGGATAGGCGCTAAAAGATATTAATTATTGACTTATACTGATTTAATATGAAAATATGAAGACGCATACAAAGACCCTACCCGCGCTAACGCGCATCCTCCCCTTGCGAAGGCTACGGGGT
>NZ_AJLJ01000046.1 GCF_000317245.1 Fischerella muscicola SAG 1427-1 = PCC 73103 | reverse complement strand
CAATACAGTTTCAATATGAAAAATTTTGATTTGTGTGTACACCGTAGCCTTGCGAAGGCGAGGGTTGGGGAAAGGTAAAATTCTATGCAACTTCACTAAGAATTGGTATTAGATTTGACTACTAAATTCTAAAATATGTTGTGCAGTAACTTCCGGTTTCTCTAAATGAGGGATATGACCACAATCTTGAATCCAAATCAACTGACTATTAGGAATCGCCCTGTTGAATCTTTGAGCATCTTTAGTACCTAAAATTCGATCAGAATCACCCCATAAAATTAATGTTGGGGGCTGAATTTCTCCGAGTTTTTTAAACCTAAAAGCAGTGTAACCACCACTTTTGGTAAAAGCGATTAAAGCTTGTTGCCAATTGGGACATTCTAAATGTAAAGCTGTACACAACTGAGCATCTATGGTAGCTAGGCTTTTATTTTTATATGCAGCACGACTAATACTTCGACGTACTTTCGGATTACGTAAAAATTGAGCAGCTAAATAATCTAACGGTGGAAACATATATTTAGCTAACGGTGAACTACCTATCAAACCAGCACTATCAATTAATACTAATTTTTTGACTATTTCTGGATAGGTGAGTGTAAAGTCAATCGCCGCCGCACCACCCATAGAAGCACCAACCAAAATTATTGGTTGGTCAATCAAGGTTTTCCAGAAATGATAAAGATGAGTTTTTATTTCTGCTGTACCAAACTTGATTCCTGCGGGTCGATCTGTAAACCCAAAACCTAACAAATCTACTGCCCAAGTTTGATGTTTTTCTGCCAATAATGGGAATAAACGGCGATATTCTAACACAGAACTATCGAAGCCGTGAATTAATAGCAAGGGCGTCCCACCAGTACCACTTTGCACATAAGTAGTGAGAATTGGTTGGGAACTTAAGGGAGTAGCGATCGCGATCTGTTTGATACTTTCAGCTAGAGTAATGGAGGCAGATTCTGTAAGTTGCCTAATTGCAGCTATTTTCATCCCTGATTGGGACTCAGATTGAATCATCTCAACCTCCAATTGATCTCAAATTACAAGCGATCGCAGACTAGATGTTGGAAACCAAGAAAAAATCTGTTTAAGTTCCTAATCTCCAGTCATAGACTTCATTACAATTTCTAAACATATCATAAGAAAACTACAACTGTTGTTGGTCATTGGTCATTGGGAAAAGACTTGTTAAATAATTCTCCCCACACTCCCTTGTCTCTCTTGTCTCCCATGTCCCCCTTCCCTTGTCCCCTTATCTTCCCAACCCCCCCAACATCGTAAAATAAATATCACATCTGCCCAAACATTTGGAGATTCAAACCATGCCATTAGCGGTTGGAGTGATCGAAACTTTAGGTTTTCCCCCTGTATTAGCAGCAGCAGACGCAATGGTCAAAACTGCTGAAGTTACCCTTGTATACTATGGTTTAGCAGAAAGCGCTCGTTTTTTAGTCGCGGTGCGGGGACAGGTTGCTGAAGTCAAAAGAGCGATCGCAGCAGGTATAGAAGCCTGTGATCAGGCTCAAGGTGAAGGTGGTCAACTAATTACCCACTATATTGTTCCCAACCCACCAGAGAATGTAGAATCTGTTTTACCCATACATTTCACTAGAAAATCAGAGCCATTTCGTATTTTCTGAATAAGTTCCCAAGTTATCCAGTTTAGTTATTAGTTGGAATAATAAAGATGATAGATTTAACTCTATAAAATATGTATGAACCTTCGTACAATTAATTGGTAGCGCCACATACTTTTACTGATATAGGAGACAACCAATGCCACTACAGGCAGTTGGATCAATTGAAACTAAGGGTTTTCCTGCCGTATTAGCTGCGGCAGATGCGATGGTGAAAGCAGGTCGAGTCACCCTCGTTGGTTATATAAGAGCTGGTAGCGCTCGCTTTACTGTGAATGTGCGAGGTGATATTCAAGAAGTAAAAACTGCTGTCGCTGCTGGTGTAGAAGCTGTAGAGAACGTTTACGGTGGTGTCCTAGAAACTTGGGTCATTATCCCTCGTCCTCACGAAAACGTCGAAGCTGTTCTACCAATAGGCTATACAGAAGACGTCGAGCAGTATAGACTTGCAGTCGAAAATCCCATAATATCCAGACGTAGTAATCTTTAATCACTATAACAAAGCAGCAATGCTATAGATGTAAAGCAACTTCTACTAGTACAAGGTGGGGTTCTTTTACAGTTCAATATCTAAAGTCAACAGTCTACAGTCTAACTTCTGATTACTGTTGACTAATTTTATGGTTAATGCATAATTATATGTACCGCTACAAAAGTTCAAAATTTTTATAAAGACATTCAGTAGTTTTAACTTTTGACCATTCAATTAAAAGTACCCTAAAGGGTACTAGGAAACTTTTAATCGCTTTTTGAGAATAATTTTGTATGGTATTTTCTCTCAAATTATTTTGAGCGACAAGGTCATGCTAATTTTAGTGTATTTATGTATTTTTACTAGAGATTTTGTTGCTATACATACATGTTTTTTGGTTTTTTGGTAAAGTAAAATTTCTCATACCTTAAAAATACTAGAGTATACTCCACAGAAATGAAACTAAATGAGCAAAAACTACGTCTAGGTATTAGAGCAAATATGGTTGCCAATGGTAAATAAGGCTAAAGAAGACTAAATATTCAGTCTTTAGATAAGCATTTATCAGCATGATGTCTGAGTTGAGAAATTCAGTGGAGTTTACAAAAATTAAATATTTGAGTGACGGGGGAAATTGCTAAAAGAACAGGATTTCCGAGAATATAAAAATGAAAATATGATGAAAAAGCAGAAGTAACTGCATAAAACCAGTGAGGCAAAACGTAATAAAAGTAGAACCACGTAGATGTTCACTCCGGACATCATGCTATTGGGAGCAACTACCAGTCAAAAAGTTGAGTGAGGTAAAAAATGGAGGTTGTGATGCAGCAAACTTTAAAACAGGGTTTCGGGGAGCGCAATCTCACTATGGCTTCTGAAGCGGATAAAGTAGCACAATTTTGGCGCAAACGGCTGGAAGTTGAGTGTCCAGAACAACCTACAGCTAGTAAAGAAAGCATTGTTCGCTGGTTATTAGGCAGCAATCAACAACGATTTGAAGACCCAAAACAATCAGATATTCTCAAACAAGCAATGGAATATCGCTGGAAGATTTTAAATCAGCGTTATTTGGGTAAAGGACGAGAAGCTGCTTATAAGAATTTACTGACTCGCCTGGGAAGTTTAGTCACATTACGAAATAAAATTCAGACATGGGTAGCTCTCAGTCGCGATCGCCAACGCTCAGTTTTGGATGTCTTGCAAGAAGTCATTCAAGAACTGCTGCAAAGCGATAACTACATGCAACAGCAAATGGCGTTTATCTCGGAATTTGCAACCGACCCCCGCTTACGCAGCGCCCTGCTATTTGCCAGTGTAGAAGAATATTGCCTGCGACCAGTACGTAATCAACCTCTGCTAGTTTATAGATTTGTAAATTATTTACGTCGTACCCAGCGCGGTGGGTTAACCCAAGTACCTGGTGGCGATATGGTCAGACTAGTCTCAGAAGAGATCCTTACTGACGACAGCGATAATCGGGTAAATTTAGTAGACACCCAAGCGATCGCAGAATATCAAGAAGCACAAGAACAAGAAGAACAACAAACCCTGCGAAAATCAGTACTGGACGAATTTGAAAATTACTTACTAGAAAATCTGGGACAAGAAGCAGTAGATTGGTTACGGCTATACTTACAAGGTCAATCCCAAGATGCGATCGCCAAAACATTAGGTAAGCCGATCAATGTAATTTATAGACTGCGAGAAAAAGTTAGTTACCACGCAGTGCGTGTGTTTGCTCTCAAAGACAAACCAGAACTAGTCGAATCCTGGCTACAAACATCATTAAAAGATCATAATCTGGGACTGACACCAAACCAACTTCAGCAATTGCATGAAAAATTGACCCCGACTCAGCGACAGGTTCTAGAACTACGACGAGCAGGCAAAAGTATAGAAGATATAGCGAAAAAGTTAAAACTCAAAACCCATCAAGCAATGGGTGAATGGACTAAAGTCTACTTGGTAGCTCAGACCTTGAGAAGCGAAGAGTAGGATATGCAAGATAGTTGGTTGTTAATTGCACAATAGGGAGTTTCCCTGCTACTACACAACTGTAGAGTTAGTTACTCCCAACTACTCCCAACGATAAGCAAGAAACGACCCAACTGCTAGCTATTTAACAGTTAAGTGTTACCAATATTGAATCCAGATTAAGCTTTTGATCATTTGTAGCTAATTTAACTTTTATTTATCTAGATATCATGATTTGTTTACTGCCAAAAAGTTTCTGGGCAGAATAGGATATAGAAATATCAAGCAATCTAAGCCTATGTTGTCTTCAAAGGGCAAATCAATCGATACCGAATTGAGTGATCAGCAAGAAGTGCTATCCGACACACAAATACTATGGGAGCAAGGAATAGAACGCGAACAAATATTCCAGCTGATCGAGAGTTTTCTGTCCTTTGAAGCTTGCCTGTATCACCAAGTTGTGCCGTTGAAGATGGAAGATAACAGCTTGTTGTTAGGTATGGTCAATCAAGAAGATAGTGCGGCACTAGATTACGTTCATCGCATCTTGTCTTACATCAACTGTAAATTAATACCTGAAACGATTACAGGCGATATTCACCGCAAAATACTTTCATCTTACCTAAACTACAAAAATACATCTCATTCAGCAACTCAAGAACAGTCTGAACAGCAGCCACCAACGAATTCAAACCCAACTCAAACTGAAAATACTCTCCTGCAATTAGATTCTTTGCCTAACCCAGAAGCAAATAGTACAAGTAAAAATACTCTTCAGTCTAATCCTGTAGTCGTTACAAATCCCAATACAACAGAAGCAAAACAAACAGAACAAGGAAATCCTCATGTTGTTAGCACTGGTAACTTGCCGATTTTATCAGTGCCAATGACAGAAGAATTCTCTCCTGTAGAAATACTGTTAACCTTACCACCAAAAAAATTATTAGAAGAATTATTAGGTAGGGTTTTAGCAGGGGGAATTGGTCGGTTGTATTTAGAAAGATTACCTTACACAGGCAGAATTCTGTGGAGTGAAAATGGAGTTTTGCAATCTGTATTAGAGAAAGTACCTCTATCCGTTTTTCAGGGAGTTATGAATGAGTTGAAAAGATTTGGTTCTCTCCCTGTAATCACACTCGCAGAACCCAAACAAGTTGAAAGAGAATGTCTATATCAACAAGACCGTTTATTATTGCGCCTGCGAGTTATGCCAGGTATGTACGGTGAAGAAGCTACTCTTCAGGTATTGCGAGGAGCAGCGTTAAAGTTTTATCAACAACAACAGTTAAGTCGTCTTAGTCGCGATGCTTTGAGTATTTCTCAGCAACTCAGCTATAAATTGCATGAATTACAAGAAAGAATTTTAGTTAATCGCAATGTTAACTCTAGTCAACTAGAGGCTTTTAATGCTCTCAATAACCTGTTGCAAAATTTAGACCAGCATATTAAGAAACTCACTATCGAAAACTCTGAACCACCGACAAAATGAATTGTGGTGAGCATCTTGGTACATCTTCACCAGTTGCAACCCAAACTTCGGCTTTTGAATCCCAAAAAGTTGCAACTTTGTATGTAATTTGTGTCATTATTAAGTCTTTTATCAAGTTGACACGTTAATTCTAGTTTAGATTAATTGCCTCAACTCAATTAGGATAAAAATTCACCAGTGCGATCGCACTACTTCACCCAACAGCATATTCCCTGAGTTTTTCTGAATCCTTCTAATCAGCAATTTGCCTGCTTTATTACTTGGAGTAACGGTGATCAGGAAACTTTTGTTGGCAAAGATGCTCAAGTGATAGCTCAAATTTGGAAAAATTATACAAACCCTTTTAACACCTAAAGCAAAATTATGAAAAAGCTCCTGTTTTTACACAGGAGCCTTTTAACTATGATTGTCAGTGATGAAACTTTAAAACCTAGTCAAGCTCATTCATGAACAATACTGGTTCAGTTTCACGGTCAATACCTTTCTCGAAACCACCAGCAGCAGCACGAGCACGACCAGCGTGCCACAAGTGACCGACTAGGAAGAAGAAAGCTAATACGAAGTGAGAAGTTGCCAACCAAGCGCGGGGGTTGACGTAGTTGAAGGAGTTAGGCTCGGTAATAACCCCACCCACGGAGTTGATAGAACCGTTGGGAGCATGAGTCATGTACTCAGATGCACGACGAATCTGCCAAGGCTGTACGTCGTTCTTGATCTTGTCGAGATCCAAACCATTAGGGCCACGTAGAGGCTCTAACCAAGGGCCACGGAAATCCCAGAAGCGCATGGTTTCACCACCGAAGATGATTTCACCAGAAGGAGAGCGCATCAGGTATTTACCTAGACCGGTAGGGCCTTGAGCGGATGCAACGTTAGCACCGAGTTTTTGGTCACGAACCAAGAAGATGAAAGATTGAGCTTGAGATGCTTCAGCGTTAGTTGGGCCATAAAACTCGCTAGGATAAGCGGTGTTGTTGAACCAAACAAAGCAAGAAGCAATGAAGCCCATGAGGGACAAAGCGCCCAAACTGTAGGAGAGGTAAGCCTCACCAGACCAGATGGAAGCGCGACGCGACCAACCGAAAGGCTTGGTGAAAATGTGGAAAATACCACCAGCAATACAAATCAAACCAACCCAGATGTGACCGCCGATGATGTCTTCCATGTTATCAACACCGACAATCCAGCCTTCACCGCCGAAGGGAGATTTGAGCAGATAACCAAAGATGATAGCTGGGTTCAACGTGGGGTTAGTAATCACACGCACATCACCACCACCAGGCGCCCAAGTATCATAGACACCACCAAAGAACATTGCCTTCAGTACCAACAAAAAGGCGCCAACTCCCAAAATGATCAGGTGGAAGCCGATGATGTTGGTCATCTTGTTCTTGTCTTTCCAGTCATAGCCAAAGAAAGAGGAGTACTCTTCTAAGACTTCTGGGCCACGGATAGCGTGATAGATGCCACCAAAACCCAGAACGGCAGAGGAGATCAAGTGTAGTACACCGATCACAAAATAGGGATAGGTGTCTATAATTTCACCACCAGCGCCAACTCCCCATCCCAGAGTAGCCAAGTGGGGTAGTAGGATAAAACCTTGTTCATACAAAGGCTTTTCGGGAACAAAGTGAGCGACCTCAAACAAGGTCATTGCACCAGCCCAGAAGACAATCAAACCGGCGTGGGCAACATGTGCGCCCAGTAGTTTACCGGAAAGGTTAATGAGACGGGCGTTACCAGCCCACCAGGCAAATCCGGTGGTGTCTTGGTCACGTCCGGCTCCCAAAACGCCAGGTCTAGAGAGCGTTACCACGAGGTAATACC
>NZ_AJLJ01000045.1 GCF_000317245.1 Fischerella muscicola SAG 1427-1 = PCC 73103 | reverse complement strand
CGCACAGGGGAAAAGCAATAAACCAGACCATCCTACGAATACGAAGCGATCGCGCTTCAACCAGTCGTCGAGAACGTCAAACCACCCTCTGGTAGTACTACGTCCGATTGCAATGGTCATCGAACCAAAATCCTCTTTTTTACTAAAATTGCACGTTATTGAGGAATTAACGTTTTTTTGACACTACACAGATACTTTTATGTACCTGATTTTATGAGAAACTACTGCTAGATTCAGTCAGTTCTTCTCAGGGTTGTGCCATTACCCAATAACACCAGCTGTAAATTTAGCTAGTGATTCCTTAATGCTTCTTAACTTATCATAATTTGTCTTGTTTTGTGCCTGATGCACCTGCGTAAATCAGGTGTCTTGCACAGACCTATTAAATATTATCAATATCAGAAATTTTACAATTTGACACAACTTTTCTCAGAAATCTTAAAAGAAACTTGCAATAGATCCATAGACAGTGGCAGACTTTTAAAGGGAATTTATCAAACGCCAAGGTAGTTCCATGACGACATCAACAACCATTAACAAAGACGAACGCGTCTTGCATCAAAAGGTTCTCGGTTCACGTCGGTTGAGTAACTACTGGTGGGCAAGTATCGTAACTTTGGGTGCCACAGGCTTTTTTTTGGCTGCACTATCTAGTTACCTACAAGTTAATTTACTCATAGTTACCGACCCAACTCAACTTATTTTTGTCCCACAAGGATTAGTGATGGGATTGTACGGTGTAGCGGGTCTGCTTCTAGCTTTGTATCTGTGGTCAGTAATTCTCTTGGATGTGGGCGGCGGATACAACGAGTTTAACCAGGAAACTGGCAAAGTCAAAATCTTCCGTTGGGGTTTTCCTGGTAAGAATCGTCGTATTGAACTTGACTTTAACACCCAAGATGTACAATCTGTACGAGTCCAGATCAAAGAAGGTTTAAATCCTCGTCGTACACTCTATTTGCGTGTCAAAGGTCGTCGAGATATTCCCTTAACAAGGGTAGGTCAACCGATGTCTTTAAAAGATTTGGAGATTCAGGGAGCAGAATTAGCTAGATTTTTGGGAGTACCTTTGGAAGGTTTGTAATTTGGGCATTGGGCATTGGGCATGTAAAATCATCAAACCATCACTGTTTCAATCACCAATCACCAATCACCAATCACCTACCTTAACGTGTTCAAGCGGACATGATATTACTCATACTCGCAATCAGAAGCTAAGATACACTGGTTGAGTCTATAGAACTAGCTAATGCGGTTAAAATTTTCGGAGCTTTTGGTTGTATTTGTGATTGTCAGTGTCTTGGTAGTGGGTGGATGTTCGACACAAAAAGTATCATCTGATACTTCATCTGCTACGCCCACAGCCACTGAGGCAAGTACAAATACAACTACACAGGCTACATCAGAAACAACTACAGAGACAACCTCTGTATCTCAGGCTACACAAGAGGCAATTCCTGGAATGAAAGATTTACCAAGACTTGAAGGCAAAGCTACCGTGGTCATGACCGTCAATGGTTCTCCAATTACCATTGAGGTAGATGGTACTAATGCCCCCATCACTGCTGGTAACTTTATAGACTTAGTACAACGTGGTGTATATGACGGTTTAGTTTTTCACAGAGTTGTGCGTCAACCCCAACCTTTTGTTGTCCAAGGTGGCGATCCCCAAAGTAAAGATCCGAAAGTTGCAGCTAACAGGTTAGGAACTGGTGGTTTTATTGATCCTAAAACCGGTAGTGAGCGCTATATTCCCCTGGAAATTAAACCCAAAGGATCAGACGCCCCCATTTATGGCAAAACATTGGAATCAGCTCGCATCAATCAACCACCTGTGTTGACACATAAACTAGGTGCAGTCGCAATGGCGCGATCGCAAATGCCAGATTCTGCTTCCTCACAGTTTTACTTTGCCTTAGCTGATTTGGGTTTTCTAGATGGTAGCTACGCCGTATTCGGCTACGTCACAGAAGGAATGGATGTAGTCAACAAAATTCAGCAAGGCGATCGCATCGACTCAGCCAAAGTCACCCAAGGTGCAGAAAATTTGAAAAACTCTGGAAAATAGGGAGCGGGGATCGGGGAAAAAGGACAAGGAAGACAAGGGAGACAGAACAATTCAAAATACCTACGGAAGCCGCTTTGCGTCTACAAAATTCAAAATTCAAAATTATGACTATTGTACAGACGCGATGTTCCTCGCGTCTCTACCGATGCCCGATACCCGACCCCCAATCCCCAATCCCCAATCCCCCATCCTCAAAACTTGCAAGAAGTTGTTGTCACTGGTATTAGTTTAGTTTCTGCCTTGGGTCAAAACCTAGCAGATAGCTGGCAGCAATTGCTAGCAGGTAAATCTGGTATTAAAATTTGTCAACCATTTCCAGAATTAGAACCACGTCCTCTTGGGTTAATTGACAAGCAACCAGCACAGTTGAGATTACTGACTCAACACCTGGTTGCTTCTGCGTTACAAGATGCAGGATTGGTTTATCCTCTGCCAAATTGCGGCGTTGTCATTGGTTCGAGCCGCAGTCATCAGGCGGTGTGGGAAGAGATGATGAAAAAGAAGTGGGAAAAGAGTAAAGCCGAACAGGGAAAGGAAGTGGTAAATTCCAATCCCCAATCCCCAATCTCTGATCCCCTATCCCCGGAGAATTGGCTAGACACCCTCCCACACATGAATGCGATCACAGCTGCAAGACAAATTGGTGCAACTGGGATTGTTTTAGCACCGATGGCGGCGTGTGCTACTGCTATTTGGGCGATCGCTCAAGCTACATATTTGATCAAATCTGGACAATGTCATCAAATCGTGACAGGAGCAGTAGAAGCAGCAATTACGCCTCTGACCTTGACTGGCTTTCATAAGATGGGAGCTTTGGCTAAAACTGGAGCATATCCCTTCGATTTGCGCCGTGAAGGCTTAGTTTTAGGAGAAGGGGGAGCGATCTTGATTTTAGAATCAGCGGCATCAGCAAAACAGCGCCAAGCCAAGGTGTATGGAAAGATACTTGGTTTTGGCTTAACAACAGATGCATATCATGCCAATACTCCAGAGCCAGAAAGTAAAAGTGCGATCGCATCAATCAAGCAATGTTTGCAACGTAGTCACTTAACACCAAAAGACATTGATTATATCCATGCTCATGGTACGGCTACGCAAATTAACGATCAAGTAGAAAGCCAATTAATACAAAGCTTATTTTCTCAACAGGTGGCAGTTAGCTCTACGAAAGGAGCTACAGGACATACTCTCGGCGCATCAGGAGCTTTAGGGATGGCTTTTTCTCTGATGGCATTACAGCAACAAATATTACCGCCATGTATAGGCTTACAGCAACCAGAGTTTGATTTAAATCTGGTAAGAGAAGCACGTGAAACTAAAGTTCAACGGGTATTGTGTTTTAGCTTTGGCTTTGGAGGTCAAAATGCTGTGATAGCAATAGAAAAATAAAAATTCAATATTTAACTTGTCTGATTACAAAATAAATAGCCCGTAAATTTTAGTAAATAAAATTTACAAGTTTATCTGTAGATTCTCTGTAATATCAACAAATTTTGAGCGATAAACGCTTCTCCTACACGTCATTTAGTTAAAATAGATATGATAATAAAAGTCGATAAAACTTAAAAATTATTTATCTAATGCTGGTTTCCTCCTCTGGCTTGTCCAAGGTCAAAGAATCAATAAAAGAAAAGATTTTTTTTGGCAATGAACCAACAGCCGAATTAATTGCCATTCTTACCGTTTACTTTGTCCAAGGTATTTTGGGGTTAGCGCGTTTAGCCGTCAGTTTTTTCCTCAAAGATGAACTAGGACTAACTCCAGCCCAAGTATCGGCCCTAATGGGTATAGTTGCTATACCCTGGATTATCAAACCATTATTTGGTTTTATTTCTGATGGCTTCCCCATTTTTGGCTATCGACGACGACCATATTTGGTGTTATCCGGGATCATAGGAGCGGCTTCTTGGGTGAGCCTAGCCACAATTGTTCACACACCTGTAGTTGCAACAGCAGCGATCGCTCTTGGTTCTCTATCTGTTGCTGTGAGTGACGTCATCGTTGACTCATTAGTTGTGGAACGAGCCAGGGTAGAATCCCAAGCAGAAGCAGGTTCTTTACAATCCCTATGTTGGGGTGCTTCCGCCTTCGGTGGTTTGATGACTGCTTACTTTAGTGGTGTCTTGTTAGAGCATTTTAGTAATCGCACCGTATTTTGGATTACCGCTTCTTTTCCCCTCATAGTTTCAGCAGTAGCTTGGTTAATTGCTGAATCTCCAATCAAGCAGGACGTCAACACCAGCAATAACTCCAACTTTCAATCAATTAAGCATCAAATCGGACAACTACGCCAAGCCATTACTCAAAAAGCTATTTGGCTACCAACAGCATTTCTTTTCATCTGGCAAGCTACGCCAACTGCTGAATCAGCCTTTTTCTTCTTTACTACAAACGAGTTACATTTTCAACCAGAGTTTTTAGGACGAGTACGCTTAGTAACTAGCGTTGCTTCCTTAGTCGGTATCTGGATCTTCCAACGTTTTCTGAAAACCGTCCCTTTTCGCGTCATCTTTGGCTGGAGTACTGTGATTTCAGCCGCTTTAGGAATGACAATGTTGCTCCTGGTAACTCATACAAACCGGACTTTAGGCATTGATGACCATTGGTTTAGTTTAGGTGATAGCCTGATTCTTACCGTTATGGGACAAATTGCTTATATGCCAGTGTTGGTGCTAGCAGCAAGACTTTGTCCATCGGGAGTGGAAGCAACATTATTTGCCTTGTTAATGTCAGTGACTAACTTAGCAGGATTGGTTTCCTACGAGTTCGGTGCAGTATTGATGCATTGGTTTGGAATTACAGAAACAAATTTTGAAAAACTCTGGATTTTGGTAATTCTGACTAACCTCAGTACTTTGTTACCATTACCCTTTCTCAACTGGTTGCCTGCTGCGGAGTCTGAAACCGAAACATATAAGAATTTACCACCAGCCTCAGTACCGGATTATGAAGAATCTTTTGTACCCAATATGATGCCGGAGTTGATGCTGCGAGAACTAGAGTCAGAAGTAGTTAGGGATAGGGGATAGAGGGGAAGAGGGACAAGGAGGACACGGGGACACAGAGAATATTTTTGATAGATTCTCCCTTGTCTCCTACTTTCGTCTCCTACTCTCCCTTGTCACGCGTCTTTTACCATTCTCCGATCCCCAATCCCCAATCCCAGATCCCCATTCTCATTTTCAAGATATGCAAACTTTTGAAACTCAAAAACAAATTTCTCAAGTTTTCACCAAACCTTATAACCGTAACGATTGGCAAGGTGGATATAAATCTTTAAAACAAGAATTTGATTATTGGATAGATGACATAGAAGGGCAAATTCCACCAGAACTTAACGGTACTTTATTCAGAAATGGCCCTGGTTTGTTGGATATAAATGGGCAACCGATTCATCATCCCTTTGATGGAGATGGGATGATTAGTCGCATAACATTTGCAAATGGTCGCGCCCACTTTCGCAATCGCTTTGTCCGCACTGATGCGTATTTGGAAGAACAAAAAGCGGGTAAAATTCTCTATCGTGGTGTCTTTGGTACACAAAAACCAGGTGGTTGGCTAGCAAATGCCTTCGACTTTAAACTCAAAAATATTGCTAATACCAATGTGATCTACTGGGGTGAGAAACTGCTGGCTCTGTGGGAAGCAGCAGAACCTCATCGTCTTGATCCTCATACACTAGATACCTTGGGTAAAGAATACTTTCGCGGTGTGCTGTCAGAAGGAGAAGCATTTAGCGCCCATCCCCGTTTTGATCCAAGTTGTGAGTTCGACGGTGGTGAACCTTGTTTGGTAAACTTTTCCATCAAAGCAGGACTATCCACAACTATTACTATTTTTGAGTTAGACACAACAGGCACTATTGTAAGAAAGCACGCCCATGATGTGCCGGGTTTCGCCTTTATTCACGATTTTGCTATTACCCCAAACTACTGCGTATTCTTTCAAAATCCAGTGAGTTTCAATCCCATACCTTTTGCTTTGGGAATACGTGGTGCAGGCGAATGTGTTAAGTTTCAACCCAATCAACCAACGCGAGTCATCATTATTCCTCGCCGAACCCCCCTAAAATCCCCC
>NZ_AJLJ01000044.1 GCF_000317245.1 Fischerella muscicola SAG 1427-1 = PCC 73103 | reverse complement strand
GCAAATTCTTGAAACTCACTCTGGTTTTGTGTTCCACCATGCCAATGCTTTTGAGCAAGGAAACGAGATTATTATTGATTCTATTTGCTACGAATCTTTACCAGAAGTTGAAGCAGAAAGTGATTTTCGACAAACTGATTTTGATGCTATTAAGCCTGGACAACTCTGGCGTTTTCACCTCAATCTCCAAGACAAGACTGTACAGCGAAAGTTAATAGAAAGTCGCTGTTGTGAATTTCCGACTTTGCACCCTCAAAAAGTGGGGCGATCGCATCGTTATTTATATATTGGTGCTGCTCATGCTCCCAGTGGTAACGCTCCCTTACAAGCATTTTTGAAGATGGATCTTCACTCAGGAGAACGACAACTCTGGAGTGCTGCACCCAAAGGCTTTGCTAGCGAACCAGTATTTGTACCCCGTCCCAATTCTCAAAGGGAAGACGATGGTTGGGTGTTAGCTTTAGTTTATGATGCCAGTCGCGATCGCTCAGATGTAGTAATTCTAGATGCCTGTAATTTCAACAAAGGCCCAGTAGCAAGACTACATCTTAAACATCATATTCCTTACGGTTTACACGGTAACTTTACTCCTGAGATCTTTGTATAAGAGTGATTCAGTTATCAGTTAGTACAGTTGTTACACATAGTCCTGTCACACATAAAAAAGAAAATGAACACAGATAAAAAACATACTTGTTATCTGTGTTCATCTATGTGTATCTCTGGTTACTCTATATTACTATCTCGGCAGCAAGCAAAAAAAGCTACATCACAAAATTTTGTAACATAAGCTACAGAAATTATATTTTTCTCAAAAATAAAGGTTAGCCTAGATATAGACCTCCGCTTCCATAAGCAAAAGATTTTGTGGAAGCGTGATAGGAAGAGAAAAATCTATGATTACAACTTCTATACAACCACTGGAAGCTCCTTCTCCAGCCTATATTTGCCCATTAGATCAAGCTTGTAGCTATTTGGAAGCAGCAGCACGAGAATTAAAGCTAGATCAAGGTCTATTGCAGATACTTAGTCATCCACGCAAGGTAGTGACAGTCTCCATTCCTGTCAAACGAGATAATGGCGAAATAGAGATTTTGGCAGGACATCGAGTCCAACACTGTGATGTCTTAGGGCCTTACAAAGGTGGCATTCGTTACCATCCAGCTGTAACGCTGCGGGAAGTATCCGCTCTAGCAATGCTAATGACCTGGAAATGTGCATTACTAGGTATTCCTTATGGTGGTGCCAAAGGAGGTATTGCTCTTGACCCAAAACGTTACAGCGTGGGTGAATTAGAACGGCTCACTCGACGATATACCAGCGAATTAATCAAAGATATTGGCCCCAGTGTAGACATCCCAGCACCGGATATGGGTACTTCTGCCCGCGAAATGGCTTGGATGATGGACACTTACTCTGTCAATGTTGGTCATGCAGTTCCAGGAGTTGTGACTGGAAAACCCCTATCTATCGGTGGTTCACTGGGACGAGAGATGGCAACGGGACGCGGTGTGATGATTATTGTTAGGGAGGCACTAGCTGATCAGGGTAAGTCCTTGGCGGACGTGCGAGTAGTTATCCAGGGTTTTGGCAATGTCGGTAGTGCAGCAGCTTTGTTAATGCATGAAGCAGGAGCAAAAGTGATAGCTGTATCAACTGGATCTGGAGGAGTTTATTCAGAAACAGGTCTTGATATTCCTGCTTTGAAAGCCTATGCTGCTGAAAACCGTAGAAGCGTGATTGGCTTTCCACAAGCAATACCAATTAATAATGCAGAGTTACTAACTTTACCTTGTGATGTCTTAATTCCCGCAGCCTTGGAAAACCAAATTACAGAAGACAATGTGAATCAAGTCCAAGCCAAGATAGTTGCAGAGGCGGCTAACGGGCCAGTGACTCTCGTAGCGAACCAAGCACTAGAAGCGCGGGGTGTAACTGTACTACCAGATATCTTGGCTAACGCTGGTGGTGTGGTAGTGAGTTATTTAGAGTGGGTACAAGGTCTTTCTTATTTATTTTGGGATGAGGAACGAGTCAATCGCGAATTAGAACACTTGATGGTGCAAGCATATCATCAAGTTATTAAGCATTCTAAAATACGACAGATTCCTTTAAGGTTAGCAGCTTATACATTAGGGGTTGGTCGGGTTGCCAAAGCTTTAACCGATAGAGGTTTATATCCTTGAGCTTGCTGTCATTTCAAGAAATGACTTGAAGTTGCCTATCGCCTCAGAGCTATTTTGATTTTGTGAATGTAATTTTATTCACAATGCAAGAAAAAAAGCGCAATGTTGAATCTATTGAATCAGCTTTTAAAGACAGAGCTACTCTGTATTATTCTGTCAGCTAGCTTGCTAGTAGATTCTGCTACTGCAAGCACGAGCAAGATAAATTCCGTGAGTCAGCTTTCACGACAACAACTAATCCAAAACCAACAAATCGAGCAAGAAAGACAACGACAGGAACAACTGCGACAACAACAACAACGTCAACGAGAAGAATGGCGAGAAAAACAACAACAACAATGGAATCAGCGACAGCAACAATGGCAACAAAACCAAGAACAACAGTGGGAACGAGTTAGACAACAAGAACAGAAATGGCAGCAACGCCAGGAGGAATTGAGGCAAGAGCAACAAAGACAAAGATTATGCCCTGATATGCCATCTTTTTCTGTGATGAATTGCTTCTGAGGATTTGACAACATTTTCTGTGAATTGGACGTACGCGATCGCACTCAAGCTGCTCTTTGAGTTCAGAACATCAGGACAGATCCCCGACTTTTTGAAAAAGTCGGGGATCTCGCAGCTCATCAAAATTAATAGGACAGACCACTAGGCTTAATACTTTAATCAAACACATACTTTTCTGCGACTTTCCAGTAACGAGAAAAGCGCTTGAGGTCTATATGACCGTCATAATCAAAAAATGGCTCCAATTCAAAAATTTCTAAATCCACAAAACGCTCTATTTGCTGACAAATACTTTCAAACCTGGGACTAGGACTATCTACTGTTACAACTTGCGTGGCATTATGTTCCTTAGCAAAAGCCAAGACCTCTTGGGCAACATCACCACGCCGAATAATTACAGGTAACTCTAGCAAGCATTCGTAAATAAAAGCGATGCGTTTGAGACTAATTTGCCATTCTTCTAGTAAGGCATCATCCCAAACCCAGATAGCAGGTGCATCTGGATATTCTTGCAATCCCGGATTATGTGGACTCAAGCAATCCCCATGTACCCAGATGACATGTTTACTCATACAATCAAATTAAATTCAATCCAAGTCCAATGTTAATTGGTAGCTAGAGTTTATACAATAAAGGGAAAACCCTTTAATTTGTAAATCTTAAGTTTAATCGCCCATGACCATTTCACGCCGCCATTATCACATCACTACTTTCGGTTGCCAGATGAACAAAGCTGACTCAGAGCGGATGGCTGGTATTTTAGAAGACATGGGCTTTGAGTGGTCAGAAGATCCAAATCAGGCAGATGTAATTCTCTACAACACCTGCACTATAAGAGATAATGCAGAGCAGAAAGTATATTCTTATCTAGGTAGACAAGCAAAGCGCAAACACGAACAACCCAATTTAACACTAGTTGTTGCTGGTTGTGTTGCTCAACAGGAAGGAGAAGCCCTACTGCGACGAGTACCAGAATTAGATTTAGTCATGGGGCCGCAACATGCTAACCGTCTGAAAGATTTATTGCAACAGGTATTTGACGGCAATCAGATTGTGGCTACAGAACCAATTCATATTATTGAGGATATTACTAAGCCACGCCGGGATAGTAAGGTTACGGCTTGGGTAAATGTAATTTATGGCTGTAACGAACGCTGCACCTACTGCGTAGTACCGAGTGTCCGGGGTGTAGAACAATCTCGCACACCAGAAGCAATTCGCGCCGAAATGGAGGAACTAGGACGTCAGGGTTACAAAGAAATCACACTCTTAGGTCAAAATATTGACGCCTACGGACGGGATTTGCCAGGAGTGACACCGAAGGTCGTCA
>NZ_AJLJ01000043.1 GCF_000317245.1 Fischerella muscicola SAG 1427-1 = PCC 73103 | reverse complement strand
CATACATTTACAGATTTGCTGTACTATATCCATGATGTTCCGGGTGTGGAACGAATCAGATTTGCTACTAGTCATCCCCGTTATTTTACTGAGCGCTTGATACGGGCTTGTGCAGAATTGCCAAAAGTATGTGAACACTTCCACATTCCATTTCAATCTGGGGATAATGAAGTTTTAAAACGCATGGCACGGGGTTACACTCATGAGAAATACCGCCGGATTATCAACACAATCCGTGAGTATATGCCAGACGCGGCGATTAGTGCTGATGCAATTGTTGGTTTCCCAACAGAAACAGAAGCACAGTTTGAAAATACTCTCAAGCTAGTAGAAGATATTGGTTTTGACCAGTTGAATACTGCTGCTTATTCTCCCCGTCCGGGAACACCCGCCGCCGTGTGGGAAAATCAACTGAGTGAAGAAGTAAAAAGCGATCGCCTACAAAGATTAAACCATTTAGTAGCAATTAAAGCCGCCGAGCGATCGCAACGTTATATGGGACGCTTAGAAGAAGTCCTAGTAGAAGACCAAAACCCCAAAGACAAAACCCAAGTCATGGGACGCACCCGCACCAACCGCCTGACTTTCTTTACTGGTGACATTAACGAACTCAAAGGTAAATTAGTGAAAGTCAAAATCACTGAAGTTCGCGCCTTTAGTTTAACAGGTGAACCAGTTGAAGTCCGGCAAATGGCATCAGTTTGAATGTCTGTGCAGTTATAGATCCCCGACTTTTTTAAAAGTCAGGGATCTGAACACCCACGACTCATCAAAACAAATGCGATAGACCACTAGCTTAAAACTGCTTCGCCCCGCCGATAAATTTCGCGCGCATAATCAGTCCAGACTCCTTGTCCCCAGTAACGGAAACAACTGGTTTGCAACAACAAGTTATATAACAAAGCTGCTTGATAATCTGGACGTTGTGTTATCGAGGGATCTTGTTGCACCAATGAGTCATATTTTTCATGAAACATAATACTGAGTTTCTTCATCGGGTCTAAAACATTTTCATAGCCTTCCACCCAACTTAAATCATTAGTCCAAGAAGCACCATCCATATGGAATTGATGGTTTGTTGCTTTTAACTCTGCAATTACCTGTTCTACAGTTTCCGGTGTTGCATCATCTGGATTGACTCGCTGCCAAATTTTATGCTGATGCACAGCCTGACAAGTTGGATAATCTTCAAGATTAACACCTGCTGCCTCTATTAATTCGAGATATTCTGTACCATTGAGTGCAACCACATCTGCATAATTATGACCTGCATCGCGGATTTCATGATAAACCCTAAAGAAATCGCGGGGATATTCGTTCATCATCACGCCGCCATTTTCTCCATCAGCTATTTGGGTAACTAAAGAGGGGACTGTGATATTGCCTATTTGTTGCTTACCCCTACCCTTGGCTTCAAAATAAGGTTGCATCTGAGCAACTAATTTTGTATCCGAACCCTGGGTTTTAATTAATGCTGTAATGCTAATAGTTTCACCATGGGAATTCCGGGCAATCAAACGGTTAGGAATATATTTATTCTCGTGTTTTAAGGCAGAACCATCGAGATTTTCCAGTGAATGTTCTTGCACCATTAACCAACGATAGCCGCATTCTTTTAATGCTTTAATATATTCAAATAAAGTATCTGGATGATTGGGTAAGTGCATTTCTGGAGGAGAAAAACCCTTGACACGCTTGAGGGCATCGTAACCAAAAATAGCTGCAAAATGATGTTGCCACGCTTGGATGTGTAGTTTAATATCAGGAATAGGTGTGGAGGGAACTACGGCATGACTCCACATCGTTCCTAACCATTCTACATAAGGTTGATATTGAGGATTACAAGTTATACGCTTGAGATTGTCGAAGATATCATTGCGCCCCATTTGACGCAAACCCCACAGCAAATTACCTGAATAATCAAGCATAATTCGCGGGTTGCAACCTTCACTAATCAGCTGCGGGATAAATTCTCCCATGCGGCTATAACACCATGCAAAAGGCCCAGCATTATGGTTATCTCCATTATTTGGATGTTCAAACATATACTGGAGATTACTGATGATTTCACCGTTTGCACCTGCGGGAATACTTGGTTGATGCATGTGTAAAGCGCAAGCAAATCCCGCAGTAATATTTTCTAATTGAAGATTAGTAGTATTTAAATATACAGGTTCATTTTGTTTAACTATTGACTGAATATCTGTTTCCCAACCGCAGATATTCGGCAACCTTGACCTTAATTCTGCTAATGTGGGTAGATCGAATGATGGTGCTGTAGCAGTCATTTGTTATTTGTCCTACTCTACGAGAAGCCGCTTGCGCGTTTATGTCATTGGTCATTTGTCATTGGGAAGGGTTTTGATGGTCTTTACGTTTTATAACTCGTGTTCTATTTATTCCCGCAGACTTACTAATTCTTTAATTATTGTGACTGGCTGAATATCGTTTACCCGAATCCAGTAACAATTCACAGTCAAATTTGTTAGTTTGAAACAATTGGTATACAGTCTTATTACTGGGAGATAAAACCAGCAAGCAAAAGGGGTAATAGCAGTAGGACAGACACAATCAACAACAGAGTTCCCGGATCAATTTTAATTTGTGGGTCACGCATTGTTTTGTTGATGAAACAGATATATGTACTCAGCTTAAATTATCCTGGTTTATTTCTCCAAATATAAGAGACTATTTACATTAACAAGTAGAAGTAGATTTGCTGGTGCGTTAGGCGCTAATATAATATCTTTCGTGAAAAACTAGCTCAAAATACGCGCCTAACACACCCTACTGTAATTTTATTTTTACTAAATTAGGACTTATGCACATTCTACGAATTCTTGGCGTCTTGGCGGTAGCCTACAGCAAGCCGCTGCGCGTCTACAATAAATTAAGCTTTTTGGTGATTTTTGCATAAGTCCTGTAAATATTCAAAAGCAGAGCGAGTATTAACTTTCATGTCTATTCAAATCTACGGAATTCCTAATTGTGGAACTTGCAAAAAGGCTTTGAAGTGGCTGCAAGAAAATAGTGTTGATTATGAGTTTATTAACACCAAAGACCATCCACCTAGCGGTGAAATGATCCAAGCATGGGTAAAATCTTTAGGCTCGCAAGCGATGCGAAATACTTCTGGTCAATCTTATCGATCGCTTGGTGATGAGAAGAAAAATTGGACAGATGAAGAGTGGGTAGAAGCATTTACTAAAGATGCAATGTTGCTCAAGCGTCCTTTGTTTATTAAAGATAAAACGGCTGTACTAGTGGGTTTTAAAGACCAAGATGAAGTGATTAAACAAAAATTGGGTCTATAGCACTAATAATATAACTACACAATCTATCAGTTGAAAAAAATTAAAGGGTAAAGAAAAAGATTTTTCAAGCCCTTTAACCTTTACCCTTTACCTAGCTGTATTTACTAAGCAGATTTAGCTTAAATTAGAGAATGTCTCTTTGCTGTCTATTAGTTTCATCCAAAGGTAAATTACCTTCAGTTTGAACATCTAATTCTTCGCGACGAATTGTTTCTTGAGCTTCAACTACATCTTTATCAACAATCTTTTTAACGCGGACTTCCTCACGTACAAAAGCTTCTTTTTGGATTTCGGGTGTTTCTTCGTAGAGTTCTATACGTGCAACTTCACCTGCTTGGAATTGAGTAGCATCAGGACTAACTGCAACACCTTCTGCGGTGGCTGGAACTCGCTCAATTACAACTCGTTCTTTCTCAATTGGAACTGAAACAGTTGCAGTTTCTGTTTCAATATGCTTACCAACGGTAACTTCTCCGGTTTTGATGCGATTTTTATTAGCAATTAAGCGTTCTTCATACAATTTGAATGTTTGATGTTTTTGCTCATTCAAATTATATAAAGATGCATCATTTTGATAATTGTAGCTATCGCGATTATAAGTCAAATTTTGTTCTGGACGATAATTCCTGCGTACCTGTTCTTCATAATCATAATCTACAGTCATGTCATCTTTATAGACAGGTAGATTTTGTACCTGCTGTTTGCTTAAGCCATCAACATAAACACGCCGTTGAGTATAATCGATGCGAGAAAGACCTATTGGTAGCAATATTCTTTTGCTATGAAAATCTGATTCAGTTTCAATGACTAAATAACGAAAACGCCCATCTGGATCTACTAGCGCATCTATAACTGTACCAATTCTATTTCCGCCTTCGGTATAGAGGGGTAAACCTTTAATATCATCACCGCCAAAGGTATCTCGGTAAGTAGGATCAAAGTCTTCTAGCTTGTAAAGAGGCATAATAAAATTACCTATGAAAGAATCTATACTATTACCTTAAAAAATTAGTTAGTTCTTTACCTCTTGCTTGCGACTGAATTCTCTTAATTATTGAGTTTTAAAATCCATAGTTAATAGCTGAAAAATCCTGATTGCTGAGTTTTAACTGGATTATTATTAATTATGGTATCTATCTATGGTTAGATTAAACAAAAAATTTAAGTTAGTGTTACTTTTAGTGAACTAAACTATATTGCTTTTGAGCTAATTATTAATTTTTTGTTCACATGTCGAATTACCCTTGGTTAACGCAGGTAAAAAAACATCGAGCGATCGCAGTTATCCGCGCTTCAAAATTAGAACTTGGACGCCAGATGGCCTTGGCTATGGCATCTGGAGGTATACAATTGATCGAAATCACCTGGAATAGTGCTAACGCTTACGAGTTAATTAGCAAACTTCGTTCAGAATTACCTAACAGTATCATCGGTACTGGAACATTGTTAAATTTAGAACAAGTTTATCAAGCAATATCCGCAGGAGCGCAATTTCTGTTTACACCCCATGTTGATCCAAAGATGATCCAAGCAGCAGTTGCGGAAAATATACCGATCATTCCAGGTGCGCTTTCTCCCACAGAAATCGTTACGGCTTGGAATCATGGTGCAACTTGTGTGAAGGTGTTTCCTGTACAGGCTGTAGGTGGAGCAAGCTATATCAAAAGTTTACAAGGGCCACTGGGTCATATTCCTTTAATTCCTACAGGCGGTGTGACTTTAAAAAATGCCCAAGAATTTTTACAAGCAGGAGCGATCGCAGTAGGTTTGAGTAGTGAGTTATTTCCTAAACAATTTGTAGAAACTGAAAATTGGCAAGCAATTTCTCAGCAAGCAAAAACTTTAGTCAATACTTGTTTAATCAGAGATTGATTAGTAACAATTAGGATTGTTGTCTGAGCCAATAATTTTAATTATTGGCGGACTTTCCGTTGTAAGCAAAATTACATCAATTTAATTTTTCAACAATCCCTCATTTTATTGTATTTTGCTAGTTACGAATTGGGACATCTGCTATAGGATGAAATTAGGAAAACTTACGCCTCTTGCAGCAGCAAGCGAAAAATCATCAGAGAAAACTAAAATTTTCCTAAACAATGCCATTATGGTCTAATCATCATGGAAAAGATATCTTCTTCCAGTTGGGTGCATTTTCTTAAAGTACTCATTGTTGGTACAGCGCTCTGTTTAAGTGTTTTTAGTACCCCTTCACAAGGGGTTTTGAAACAATCAAAAAGAAGTACAATTAGACAAGCAATCATTAACCTCAAACAATCTCAACGACGCTGGATACAAGTTGATTTGTCGGAACAAAGGTTAATTGCTTGGGAAGGTAACAAGCCTGTTTACAAAGTGATTGTATCAACAGGAAAGAAATCTACACCGACTCGTACTGGTGTTTTTCGGATTCAAACCAAACTGAGAAAAACTCGAATGCGGGGTAGAGGCTACAACGTTCCCAATGTGCCACATACGATGTACTATAAGGGAGGCTATGCTATTCATGGAGCCTATTGGCATCGAAGATTTGGTACACCAGTTAGCCATGGCTGCATAAATTTACCACCGAAACATGCTAGATGGGTATACAGATGGGCATCGGTAGGTACGCCAGTAGTTGTGCAAAGATAATAATTTATTAGCTTTGAAAGGGGTGTAGGGGTTTAAGGGTATAGAGGTGTAAGAATCATCATATTTTTATTTACCCTGGTGGTTAGTTGTTAATAGTTGGTAGTCTTTCCAAACAACAAACACCAAACAACAAACACATTACTTTGGGCATTCTCTGCGAATTAACAATTTAAGATAATGGGAAACTGGATTGGTAGTAGTTGGCTCGCTTGGTTAACAACTTTTTTAGCATCTGTAGGAATATTGTGTGGAGCTGCTTTTACTTCTTCCGATTCAAAGACAACTCTTTCACATTTTTCCTATCGTATATTCGATCGCAACTCTATTAACGAAGCTGATATCTGGAAGGAACTACGCCCTCCTCGCAAAATCGAAATTGATTTGTCAAAACAGCGCCTATATGCTTGGGAAGGAAGCCAACTGGTGTATTCTATACAAGTTTCCACAGGTAAGCGTTCGACTCCTACAAAAAAGGGTAAGTTTTTGATTGGCTCGAAGCATCGCTCTACCAGAATGCGAGGACCGGGCTATGATATTTCTGGTGTTCCATATACCATGTATTTTTATGAAGGCTATGCAATTCATGGTGCTTTTTGGCATAGTAATTTTGGTACACCAGTTAGTCATGGTTGTGTGAATTTACCAGTCAAAGAAGCTCGTAAGCTTTTCAATTGGGCGGATGTGGGGACATTGGTTGTTGTGCATAAGTGACTAAAGAAAATGCAGCTAAGGATTTACAGACAGCTACAAAATTATTTTTAGACCAAGGGAATCAAGTTGAAGGCTACAATAGTCAAGCGGTTGCTCATACGATTGTAAAAGATTATCAAGGAGCGATCGCAGCTTATACCCAAAGTATAAAACTCAATCCTCAAGACGCCCAAGCTTATAATAAACGAGGTAATGCTTACTCTGACTTGGGAGAAAAGCAGAAAGCGATCGCAGATTACAACCAAGCAATCAAGATTGATCCCTATTTTGACGATGCTTATAATAAGGTATTGTTCGCCAAGAATAGGGAGACAAGCAAGCGGCTTTAGCAGATTACAACTAGGTAATTAAGATTAATCCGAATTATGCCCATGCTTATAATAATTAGAGATATTATTCGCCAAGAATAGGGAGACAAGCAAGCGGCGTTAGCAGATTACAATCAAGCGATCAAAATTAATCCTAATCTTGCCGAAGCTCACAGTAACCGGGGAATTATGGGGATCTAAAATCTTGCACCTGGCCTTCTATCTCTCCCTGTGTCCCACCCACAGGCAGATACCAAGCTTTTGTGATTTTGAGACAATTAGGATGTCTGCAACTGTTGTCGGGATAAAGCGATGAGCGATAGCAACCTGAGAATCATCTCCCTAATTCCCAGTGGAACTGAGATTCTAGCCATACTCGGTTTAACTGATGCTGTTGTTGGGCGATCGCATGAGTGTGACTACCCTCTCGAAATCCAAGATCGTCCTATCTGTACTCAACCTAGACTCAAGACCAATGTCTCTAGCGGTAAAATTCACGACGAAGTTAATAAATTAATCCAATCTGCCCTCAGTGTATACG
Source organism: Fischerella muscicola SAG 1427-1 = PCC 73103 (assembly GCF_000317245.1). Taxonomy (GTDB): domain Bacteria; phylum Cyanobacteriota; class Cyanobacteriia; order Cyanobacteriales; family Nostocaceae; genus Pelatocladus; species Pelatocladus muscicola_A. The sequence continues at coordinate 3,120 of NZ_AJLJ01000043.1, read as the reverse complement.
AAATCAAAACGGATATTTTAGAGCGGCTACAACCCACTCACATTGTCACCCAAGACCAATGTGATGTCTGTGCTGTGAGTTTATCAGAAGTGGAAAAAGCTGTAGCTGAATTGACTCAAGCAACACCACAAATTATTTCCTTACAACCTAATTTTCTGAGGGATGTTTGGGCTGATATTGAGCGAGTAGCTAACACTTTCCAAGTAGATGCGGTCAAGGTGCTAGAAAATTTAGAAGCTCGTGTGAAAATAGTTGCTCAAAAAACACAAGGACTTTCCCAAACAGAAAAATTGCCCAAAGTGGTCTGTATTGAGTGGACTGATCCTTTAATGGTTGCTGGTAATTGGATTCCTGAATTAGTTACTTTCGCAGGTGGAGAGCCTTTATTTAGCGTTACTGGTCACGCTGCAACACAGTTAAAATGGGAAAACTTGATTGCGAGCAATCCAGATATAATTATTTTCATGCCTTGTGGCTTTGATTTAAATCGCACTCGCCAGGATACCGAGTTGTTGACTAAACATCCTGAATGGCAGAATTTACATGCTAATCAAACTGGTAGAGTCTACATCACTGATGGCAATTCTTACTTCAATCGTCCAGGCCCAAGATTAGTAGATTCATTAGAAATTCTAGCAGACATTTTGCATCCAGAAATATTTCAATATGGTTATAAAGGTAAAAGTTGGGATACTATTTGAAATTATGAATTATAAAATATTCTATGATTTCAATTCATATCAATTACCAATTAACAATTAACAATTGCAAATAAAAGATCTCAATACTTATTATTTCTAATTACCTCTAGCATTTATCCATTCAATTATTTGTTTTAAAGTTCCTGGTAGTGCTGCCTCACTTACTTTTACTGTGTGTTGTTGATTATTTTCTTCCACAGTAAAAATGTATTGAAAACGGTCAGCCTGGTTACTAGGATGATTAATTACTGTAGGTAGATTAAAAAAATTTGCGGATTCCAATAGGTGAGATAGTTGCTGAGTTTCTTCGGAAGACAAATTAGCAGTGTCAACAATGGCTTTCTTACTTATTCCGGCAAAACCACCTGTACGTTGAAGTAATATCCGCATTTTCCTCTCCGTAGTACTAGTTTTTGCTATAAAAAATACTGGAAGATAAAGCTTTATCCCCCAGCTTAACAACAAAATATAACGACAAAATATAAATTATGAATTCTAAATTAGAAATTTAATTTTTCATAATTCATAATTTTAAATTACTCCTACTTCTTTCCAAGCCTTTTGTACTGCATTCTGTTCTTTACTTTCATTACCATATAGTTCGCCAGCAACTTGAATGATTGTATTCGCAGCACGTTTAAAGTTAGTTTTAGCACGTAGGCGATCGCGTAAAGCTACGTACCAAATTTTTCCTGCTTTTTCCCAAGCATAACCGCCAATCTCTGTTGCTGCTAAATAAAAAGCACGGTTGGGAATACCTGAGTTGATATGTACTCCCCCATTATCTTCAAAACCAGTATATTTATCATTCATATGTCCTGGTTGCGGGTCTTTACCTAAGACTGGATCATTGTATGCTGTTCCCGGCGCTTTCATAGAACGAATACCCACACCATTCACCTTATCTGTAAAGATACCCTCTCCAATAATCCAGTCAGCCTCTTGAGCAGTCTGTTTTTTTACCCATTGTTTCACCAATGAGCCAAATACATCAGAAAATGACTCATTGAGCGCCCCAGATTCACCATAATATTGCAGACCAGCTTCATATTGGGTAACACCATGAGTTAGTTCATGACCAATGATATCAATGCATTTAGTGAAACGTTGAAATATTTCACCATCTCCATCACCATAAACCATTTGATCCCCATTCCAGAAGGCGTTATCATATTTAACACCGTAATGCACGGTCGAGTCTAAACGCAGCCCTTTATCATCAATGGAATTACGCTCAAACACCTCATAATATAAATCGTAGGTAGCTCCAGCACTATCATAAGCTTCGTTAACTGCAATATCGTTGCTAGGAGGATCGCCTTCACCACGTACCAGTGTACCAGGCAGTTGTTCAGTACCTTTAGCATCGTAGATAGTGCGGCGCTTTTCACCAGGAGAAACTGCAAAATTGACTGCACCTATCACATTTCGCCGTCCTCGGAATTGTGACGAAATATTTAAGGTATGAAACGCCCAATTACGTTGTTGCTCATTCCCATTTACTACGATCTTCTCTAGCATGTGAGGTGGTACAACACAACAAATAGGGCATGTTGAGTATTGTTGATGCTCACACCCAAATCCCAATGGTCTTTTATTCTTTCGAGCCATTTAACATATTCTCCTTTTGTACTCAATAAAGTAATGGCAAATACTAGCCTTAACTCTAGGGTGAAAGCGATTAGATAGCCTAATTCAACAAAGAGTTTTTGGTTTTGTGTTCCTCATTTGTTATTGTCAGCAGTTTTATTGCTCAGTCACAGTACCCTCGTTGGGTAATTTTATGTTGAGGTATGAAATTCTCATACCCAATGGGTTTATATAATAGTTCCTCTATCAAGTTATAGTGTTATTTTTTACGTTTTTTAACTAGAAACCTATGAAACAAGCATGTTTACAGTGACGTTGCTTGCGATCGCCTCTACTAAAAAAGTAGTAATTTAAGGCATATATAATGGACTAAAGCTTATGATTTATTTAACATAGTTGTAGACCTCACTAGTTATGTGTGGTTGTGTGTTGTAAAACTTGATTGAATTTGGTCAAGGGGTATAGCTCCTTGACTTTTTCTTTTCTTGAATTGCTCTTCTCAAAACCCATATGTTAGGTAAGGCTTACTTTTGCTTGTTTGCTTCATACAATACTAAGTAAAATTACTGTGAAAATTGTTTTTATTTATCTTTAACTTTACTTACAAAGGTTATTTACTTGAATACTTTTTAATTAAAAAATTATATAGTTCTGGAAGAAGACTAATAGTCGTTTTGCTGATAGCCTAGAACGTTGTAGATTCAATCTATGAGAGCGATTCTCCAGAGGAGACGCTACGCGAACGCTTATCGGCATCAATCATCTACATGGCTACAGAATTTTTACTCAGCAATTAAAACCCGCAGTAATGATAGGTTTTGAGTTTAAG
>NZ_AJLJ01000042.1 GCF_000317245.1 Fischerella muscicola SAG 1427-1 = PCC 73103 | reverse complement strand
TAGGGTAGTAGGGCTTTCAAACTATAGAATGGTTCGAGTTATGGGCTATTAGCTCAGGTGGTTAGAGCGCACCCCTGATAAGGGTGAGGTCCCTGGTTCGAGTCCAGGATGGCCCACCTGAAGCAATTAAAAATGAAAATTTTAGAATTGAGAATTAGACATTCTTAATTTTTAATTACTAATTTTGAATTTTTAATTCTTTAGCGGGGGTTTAGCTCAGTTGGTAGAGCGCCTGCTTTGCAAGCAGGATGTCAGGAGTTCGAGTCTCCTAACCTCCACCTGTATAGGTAAATGGGTAAAATCTAGCACCTGCGTAATAAAGAATCAGGCTGCTGGGTG
>NZ_AJLJ01000041.1 GCF_000317245.1 Fischerella muscicola SAG 1427-1 = PCC 73103 | reverse complement strand
TATCGGTTTTACTATGTCCCAACTGGTCTTGCACCTCAAAAAATGAAAGTGATTTACTATTTGTTCAAGAAGTGCTAAGAGGCTGTCTCTAAAGAAATGTAAAGAGAGCGAATTGAGACAATCGCTAAAAATGAAAATGAAATTGAAAGCAATAGAGTAGTGGTTTCAACAATGACACGCAAAGCTTATGCCAGTGATGTAAATAATGCAGAGTGGGAGATTATAGAGCCTTTGCTTCCCACTTCACAACCGATTGGTCGTCCTCGTGAGGTGGATTTACGAGAAATCCTGAATGGAATTTTCTACGTTCTGCATGAAGGATGTACGTGGCGTGCAATGCCACATGACTTACCACCTTGGCAAACCGTTTATAACTATTTTCGCCATTGGCAACGTTTAGGGGTATGGCAAAAAATTCATACACAATTGCGACACCAAGTTCGTGAAAGTATGAATAAAAAAGAAGAACCAACTGCGGCCATTATTGATAGTCAATCCGTGAAGACGGCAGAAAAAAAGGGGAGGTATATGGTTATGACGGCGGAAAACAAATAAAGGGACGGAAACGTTTTATCTTGGTTGATACTTTAGGTC
>NZ_AJLJ01000040.1 GCF_000317245.1 Fischerella muscicola SAG 1427-1 = PCC 73103 | reverse complement strand
TACCACGTCCTCAAAGCCATAAGCAGGATGAAAAGTTGGTATCTGAGTTTAAAAAAAACTCGGAATCATTCTCAATTGCCTAGAGGAACATCTAGCACCAGGAAAAAGCGTTCATTACTTGTGTCAGGATGAAACTAGGGTAGGATTAAAAACTCTCACGAGGTCTAGTGATTACGGCTTCTGGAGTCAAGCCAACTGTATCTGTGAAATGGCAGAGGGAAAATTTTTGGATTTATGGTGCTATTGAACCATTAACAGGACAACATTTTCAACAAGAATACCCAAACTCAACGGTAACTATTTTCAACAATTTTTAGACTGGCTATCACAGCAATTAGGTTCAGACTATGCAATTTTACAAATTGACCAAGCTCCTGCTCATGTAAGTTGTGCAATTAATTGGCCTGAAAATATTATTCCCCTATTGCAACCACCTCATTCTCCTGAACTTAATCCAATTGAAAGGCTTTGGCAGTTTCTCAAAAAATCACTTCATAATGAACTTTTTCCTTCTTTGCAAGATTTACGCGAGCGCATACAACAATTGTTCGAGCAATTAACATTTGAGCAGGTAATGTCTATCTCCTCTTATAACTTTATTTTAGAAGCTCTTTTCTATGCAGCTTCATATTAAATTGG
>NZ_AJLJ01000039.1 GCF_000317245.1 Fischerella muscicola SAG 1427-1 = PCC 73103 | reverse complement strand
AAGCATTAAATCGATGTTTTCTGCAATGGGTGGAAACTTTAGTGGGTTCGATGGGAGGAGAGATTATCCCCATAGATGGAAAGACCATCAGAGGTTCTTATGACCGAAATCAGGGTCAAAGCGCACTCCACCTCATAAGTGCCTGGGCAAGTGAACAACGTTTGGTGTTGGCACAGGTGAAAGTAGAAGATAAATCCAATGAAATTACAGCGATTCCGGCATTATTGGAATTATTAGATATCACAGGCGCTATTATCACCATTGATGCTATGGGGACACAAACTGAAATTGCCAAACAGATTGTTGCCAAGAAAGCTGATTATGTTTTGGCACTCAAGGCCAATCATCCGACACTGTATTCTCAAGTTGAACAATGGTTTGAAGCTGGTAAAGCTAACAATTTCCCAGGTATTAATGTCAGCTATGACAAACGAATTGAGAAAGCTCATCATCGCACAGAAATTCGTGAAGTTGGACTGTACCTGTTGCAGCGATTGATCAGCTTTATCAACCCAAGCTCTGGGCAGGATTACAAAGCCTGGTCATGGTTGTCCGCGTGCGTCATCTTTGGAATAAAACTACCCGTGAGGTTCAATTTTATCTGACTTCCTTACACAGTGATGCTCAACTTATAGGTCGGGCTATCCGAAAACACTGGGGCATTGAAAACGAGGCTCATTGGACTCTCGATTGTACCTTTGCGGAAGATGCTTGTCTAAGAGCGTTCTTTCCACAGTCCTCAAAATTTTGCTCTTTTACGACGTTTTGCTCTCAATGCTCAAGGGCCGTGAACAGACCTATAAACGTAGTCTCCGTCAAAAAATGAAACGCACCGCTATGGATAACAATTATATGATTCTCTTTCTCAGTTGTTGTTTTATCAACAATACATTAGATTCTTCTGATTCCTTATGTCAAGCCTGATTGAGATGCTCTTACCCTGG
>NZ_AJLJ01000038.1 GCF_000317245.1 Fischerella muscicola SAG 1427-1 = PCC 73103 | reverse complement strand
TGCGCCCAACAATCTCGTTGCGGTTAAAAAGTGTGGGATTGGCAAGCATTGAGGCGGCTTCCCGGCTCTTGCCTTGCTGCCAAGGCTGGGATTTTTTTAACTGCTCCTCCCTAACAACAGCAGTCACGTCACCATGTTCCCTATTCTCAAGATAGAGCATTTTCCAAATCAGCTTGCAAGTCTAATACATTCTCAATTCCTACAGAAAGGCGGATTAAATTATCATTAATTCCCCGCTTATATCGTTCTGCGTCTGGTAAAGAACCATGAGTCATTTTGGCGGGATAGCAAAGTAACGACTCTACACCTCCTAAACTTTCTGCTAGTAAAAACAGCTTGAGCCGCGAAGCAAATTTTTCAACCTCTGCAAAACCACCTTTTAATTCCAAACTAATCATTCCTCCAAAGCCTGACATTTGTGCTTTTGCCAGTTGATGTTGGGGATGATTAGGTAAACCCGGATAATAAATTTGCTCGACTTGAGGATGCTCTTCTAAGAATTTAGCTAAAAACAAAGCATTTTTTTCATGTTCTCGCATTCTCACTGCCAGAGTTTTAATTCCTCGCAGTACTAGCCAACTATCAAAGGGACTAGGAACCGCCCCGATCGCATTTTGATAAAATTTCAGTTCGGTGTATAGCTGCTCGTTCGATGTCACAACTGCACCACCAATAACATCGCTGTGCCCTCCTAGATATTTGGTAGTACTGTGAACTACAATATCAGCACCTAATTCCAGTGGTCTTTGAAAATAAGGGCTAGCAAAGGTGTTATCAACTACTAGAATGATATTGCGTTGACGAGCAATACTTGCTAGTGCAGCAATATCAATGATTTTTAATAATGGATTGGTGGGAGTTTCGATCCAAATTAGTTTGGTATTGGATTGAATAGCATTTTCAAAGTTATTAATATCATCAATATCTACATAGGTGGTTGTCACGCTCCAATTTTTTACCACCCGTTCTAACAAACGATAAGTACCACCATATAAATCATCACCAGCAACAATATGGTCGCCGCTTTTAAGCAGACTTAACACGGTAGTAGTGGCAGCTAATCCAGAGGCAAACGCCAAACCGAATGTTGCACTTTCAATAGCAGCTAAAGCTTCTTCTAAGGCATTACGGGTGGGATTTCCGGTGCGAGAATATTCATATCCTTTGTGCTGACCTATTGCTTCTTGCTGGTATGTAGAAGTCAAATAAATAGGAACAATCACAGCACCAGTTTGTGGATCTGATTGTTGACCTTCATGAATTGCTTTGGTTTCAAATTCCATTGTTTTCCCTTAATTCATTTTGGTTTTGACTCATCCAATATCTAATTAAATCGGCTCTGGTAATTAATCCAATGGGGACACCATGCCGCGTAATAATAATTCCTGTAGTCCCCGATAATAGCACTCGATAAGCTTCTGCAATATCTACTTCTTCATCGAGAATTGGTAGCGGTTTACCCATAACGGCTAAAACTTGCTGGTTAGAAAAATTAATACCATCATGGAGAAATTTCATCAAAGATGCTTCATTGAGACTACCAACTACATGATTATTATCAATTACAGGTAACTGGGATATATTTAGCTTTTGTAACAGACTTGTAGCTTGGCTCAGAGTATCGCTAGAACTAACAGCAACCAAAGAGGGAAAATCAGTTTTTTGCAGCAGAATTTCACCAATTCTTATAGTTTTTACTGTTTTTCCTTCCCAAAAACCATTTTCCTGCATCCAGGCATCAGAGTAGATTTTATTAATGTAGTTTCTGCCTGTATCTGGTAATAGCACCACGATATACTTTGGCTGTGATAACCTAACTGCATACTTGATTGCGGCGGCTACCACTGTACCACAAGAACCTCCTACTAATAAGCCTTCCTCCCTGGCGAGACGACGTGCCATATTAAAAGACTCTTTATCGCTGACTCGAATCATTTCATCGACTAATTGACGATTAAAAGTCTTAGGAATAAAGTCTTCTCCTATGCCTTCAACCTTATAAGATTTAGGGCTATCTCCTGACAGAATAGAACCTTCTGGATCTGCACCAATAATTACAATATTTGGGTTTTGTTCTTTGAGATATTTGGCAACTCCTGAAATTGTGCCACCTGTCCCCATGCCTGCAACAAAAACTTCAACTTTACCTTGACTATCTGACCAGATTTCTGGCCCAGTAGTTAAGTAATGAGCTAAAGGATTATTCGGGTTTTCAAATTGATTTGGTCTGTAGGTTCCTGGGATTTCTTTAGCGAGTCTTTCTGCTACACCGTTATAACTTTCTGGTGAGTCAGGTGCTACAGATGCGGGAGTAACTACTACTTCTGCACCATAAGCTTTGAGCAGGTTAATTTTATCCTGGCTCATCTTATCGGGCATGACAAAAATACACCGATATTTTTTGACTGCGGCAATTAGTGCCAGTCCTACACCAGTATTACCTGCGGTAGCTTCAATAATAGTTCCTCCCGGCTGTAATTGACCTGTTTTTTCTGCTTCTTCTATCATTGCCAGAGCAATTCTATCTTTGGTACTTCCACCAGGATTCAGATATTCTACTTTGGCGTAAATAGTAGATTGAATATTTTCGGTTACTCTATTGAGTCTGACTAATGGAGTTTTACCAATTGCTTGCAAGATATTTTCGTGAGTAGCCATATTTACTCCTTGTCAGTGATTAAAAATGTGGTGTTATTGATCTTTCATACAGCAACACCAATTTCCTTAATTAAATAATTAGTGAATTCAATATCAGTTTTCTAGCCAAATTTGGAAATATCGGCAAAGACCTAGTAAACCCCTTTGGGAACAAAATAGGGAATACCAACCCGAAAAGTTAATTTAAAACGTAAACGCGATCGCGCCAACCAAAACCTCCTGCTCGCACAGGAGGGAAGCAGTCTAGATTTGTCCACAAGCAACAAAGGGTTAACCTGTGTAAATTAGTCTATAAAGCAAAAATAAAAGCAATCTAAGCGCTTTGTCTGATTTTTATTGCATATGCTCTACGTCTAACAATGGCGATCGGCGATCGCGCTAAGGGATCTCGGTGAAAATAAAATGTCCCGCTCTGACGTAAACTCTATACCTGATACAGAAAGGGTTTCCAGGGATTAGCGAAAAAATAAAACCTAATTTAGAACAATTTGCTTATAAAACAAAGCACTAGAACTCTTGCATAAATATTTTTTGGTATAATGAAGAGTTATTTTTCTTCATATTAAAGAAGTTAAAATAGCCACAATTTACAAAATTTTTAATATTAATTGTCGCTGGAGAATGCTTACTTAAAAAGTTGATATAGCAAACTGATTCAGCAATTATTCATTTGCTGAGTTAAGAGGATTAATTTTGCTTTATTTAAGCTTTTAAAGCTAACTCATGATTGTAGATTCCAGCAATTAAATTAGACCTTAAT
>NZ_AJLJ01000037.1 GCF_000317245.1 Fischerella muscicola SAG 1427-1 = PCC 73103 | reverse complement strand
ACCTTAATCCAAATCTGCGATGACGATTTCGGTATTGATTAGATAAAATATTGAATATTTTTAGCCGACGATTAACGTGTTCCACCACAATTCTTAATCGATTAAGTTCTCGATTAGATTGCTTTTGTTCTTTCGTCAAATTTTTACCTTTTGGTTTTTTCATGGGTGTTTCACTCATATTTATGAATTTTACTAATTCCTTGATAGCCTTTATCTGCTATTAATTTGAGTAATTCTCCAAATTTTACACCACTATTTTTAAATAGTCGAAAATCATGAACTCTTCCCTTGCCATGCCCTAAACAGATGATTTGACTGCTTTTTTGGCAAACTATTACTTGTGTTTTTAAAGTGTGTTCTCCTTGTTTACCGCTAAAAAATTTTTTTTGCCCTTTTTGTGGTCTTTCAATTGGGCTTTCCATCACATCCATGACAATTAAGTTTGAATGTGGAGACATCTTTAATAGTTCTTTCTTACCAGGTAGGCTAAACTTTCTTGAACTGATCAATATATTCTCAATTTTATAAACTGTTCGACATACTGCGGATTCTGAAAGTCCCCAGTCTAATCCAATATGATAATAAGTCCGGTATTCTCTCCAGTACTGAATAACCATTAAAACTTGGTCTTCAATTATTAATTTAGGGCGACGACCAGCTTTCTTTTTCTTTTTTTCATCAGCCTTAACTACATCAACCATTAATTCAAAGGTTTTACGGCTTACTCCAGTCATGCGCTTAAATTTTCTCGCAGTAAGCTGTTTAGCTTTCTCTATTTTCACTGCTCTTCAAATTATTAATCGGAAATTGCCAAACTTTAAATCATACCACAAAACACTTTTGCAAGAGTTCTAATGCCCCAAAGCATTGTTTTTTGCCAATTTGTACACCCTTAAATTCCAATGAATACAAAATTAATCAAAATCATTGAAAAACCTGTTTTGACAAAAGAAGAAACAACAGAGGAATTAGAAGTACAAGATTT
>NZ_AJLJ01000036.1 GCF_000317245.1 Fischerella muscicola SAG 1427-1 = PCC 73103 | reverse complement strand
GAAGGTGCTAGAGGATTATGGAATTCTCTGCCACCTGTTTATCGCCAATGTGCTGTTTGTTATACAGATTTTTGGACTGCTTATGAAAAAGTTATTCCCAATCAACGTCACAAACCAGTCGCTAAAGAAAGCGGCAAAACTAATCATATTGAACGTTTTAACAATACGATGCGTCAAAGAATTTGTCGTTTGGTTAGAAAAACTTTATCCTTTTCTAAAAAGCTAGATAATCATCTTGGTGCTATCTGGTATTTTATTCATCATTATAATTCTTGTTGTACTGCCTAAATTTATTATCACTACATATTTACCACTACCCAACCGGGGTATTGTCCGTGCTGATTTGGGAGACAACCAAGGAGCTATTGTTGATTACAACACTGCCATCAAAATTAATCCCAACTATGCCCAAGCCTACTACAACCGGGGTGTTGTCCGTGCTGATTTGGGAGACAACCAGGGAGCTATTGTTGATTACACCTCTGCCCTCAAAATTAATCCCAACGATGCCCTTGCCTACAACAACCGGGGTGTAGCCCGCTCTGATTTGGGAGACAACCAAGGAGCTATTGTTGATTTGCAGAAAGCTGCTGAACTGCTTCGACAACAAGGTAGAACAGCAGATTACCAAAAAGTGCTGGGATTGATTAGAAAATATCAGCAGTAATTAAGATTTGACTTTTGTAAGCACCTTCGCCCCAATCCCCGCGCCACTCCAACTACCCATCGCCCTCCAATCCCCATCGCCCCAATCACTCCCCCTCTCTCTTATGCCCCTCGTTGTTGAGGGGTTTGTTATTGATTGGTGGTGTGGTTGGTAAGTGCAATATAACCAGATAAAAGGCTTATTTTACTCTTATTTTTGGTTTATAGACTTATGAGTGTGAGAGAAACTGCTAAATCTACAAACTTACTCTTGATACCCATGCCATCGCCCCTCGTTGTGAGGGGTTTTTTGCGCCATTGGGACGCGGTTGTCCTTTTGCGGCCGTCCGCAAAATCCCCAGGTGCGATCGCCCCATCGCCCCCACCACCTCCACTACACGCACCATAAACTATTAGTTATCCTGTCCGCAGTTTTAAAGAGGAGAAGCCAAGGGGAAATAATTAATGGACACGAAAAAGCTAAATATATAAATAACTCTGTTGTGTCACTCTGAGAAAAGAAAAATCAAAGCCAAATTTTCAACTGTAGATATAACGGGCATTTGAGCGTTTATTTTCTAATAAAATGGCTAGAATCAAGCTTTTTTGGCAAAAGTCTTATGCTATAAGCATCCTAGATTATTCTCCAGTAAAAGTGACAGAAGAGGGCTATCTTCACAACTTTAGGCTGTTTAGCGTGACGACAACTACAGCAGGTCTAATCAATTCAATCAACCGAGCGTGCACTCAGGTTCGTTTGCTTCAACCCAGCCCGTTCTCCTGATATTTGCTGCTTCAATATCTGCTCCACTGAGGTCTGCATTCTCTAGATATGCCCCATCTAAATCTGCTCCGTCTAGCTTTGCCTCCTTTAAATTAGCTCCACTAAAATCTGCTCCCCTTAAATCTGCTCCCCTCAAATCTGTATGACTTAAATCTGCCCTATTCAAGTTTGCTCCACCTAGTTTGACACCGCTTAAGTCTGCTCCACTTAAATTGGCATCAGTCAAGTTTGCCCCACTCAAATCGACATCAATCAATTCTGCACTCATCAGGCAGACTTCAATCATGTTTGCATCTGCCAGGGTCACCTGATTCAGTTTTGCTTGACTTAGATGTGCAGCAGTCAAATCTGCCCCCCTTAAGTTTGCTTCAATCAAGTGCGCTCCATTCAAGTGCGTCCCAACCAAATTTGCATTAGTTAAACATGCATGAACTAGGTTCACGTTGCTAAAATCACGTTCTCCTGCTGCGTATCGTTTTAAAAGTTCTTGAGCATCCATATCTTTTTTCTCCTAACAACTTGTCAAACTGTGTTGTGATTGATTTTGTTACAGGTTATTATCTCAGCCTAAAGCCAGTTGCACTGCTCACAAGTCTTGAGTTAGTTAGTCATGGCGATCGCTTAAGCATTTAACTATGTCTTTTTTTCAAGTGGCTGCGATCGTAATTCTGTAGCGACAAAACGGGCAAAGCCAGGTGAGACAACTAGAGGAATTAAAACAAAAGACATTCTAACCTCACGTTAATAAGAAACCGCCCACAACAGTAGCATCTCCTATTTTTTACTGTGCTGCTACATTCTTGTAAATTCTAGCTAGAAATATCAAAAAAGTAAGTGCTTCTAGCTAAAGTTTGCTACAAATGGCACAACGTCTTCTAACTCGATTCTAGCTCTATTAGCTATGAGGATACGCCCCATCCATTCAATGCCTCTGAGCATCTGAATTGCCGAGATTTCTTCGTCACATGTTTCCATTTCTACAACAGCAAATCCTCTGTTATTACCAGTTTTCTGGTTCGTAGGTACATGAACTTGTTTAACAATTCCATATTCTAAAAATATCCGCTTGAGATCGTCTGCTTCGACCTCATCAGATAGATTCCCTACATAAACTGACATATAATACCTCCCAGATCTACTTGGGTGTAGAGATTTAGATCCGGAAAGATGTCTATGGCACAGTGTCTAATGCTTAGTCACGTAGCCGAAAATAATTCTCATTAATTCAATCTTAGCATAAAATACTTGATGGCACTTAAAAAACTAATTCTCGCTTCGTCTGGAAATTTTCTCCAGGC
>NZ_AJLJ01000035.1 GCF_000317245.1 Fischerella muscicola SAG 1427-1 = PCC 73103 | reverse complement strand
CTAGGTCAGCCAATATATAAACGAAACGGTATGAAGTGAAACCTGAAGATGTAGCATGAATATCATTTTTAAGGTATAGGTGTATTAGTTTGCTGGGTTGCGATCGGATTACCTTACCCAAGCATTTAAACTAGGTTGATAATTAGAACCATTAAGCTACAAATTTTTCAGATGTTGAATTTTTTATTAGCAGTAGTTTCAATGCCAAGGAGACAGCTTTCACAGTGGATTTTTAATTTTCTCAAACTCACTTTTAACAATCAATACAAGGCTTCTACTTTTTGTCGAAAAGCGATTAAGGCGTGCTTGCCATGATGCTCTTTAAGTGCCAAGAAAATAGTATCAGATATTTCTGGCGACACAATTGTTTTGATTTCAATATTAGTGTTGTAGCCTACCATGTCTCCCAAGCGTTTGCCGTGACCACCTTCACCCTGCACTTGAACGATGGTGTAACCACTGACATTGTGGCTTTTCAGTAATTGGACAATGCTATCTTTGAGTACTGTTTCACCGATAATAGTGACCAGAACGGCGGATTGAATTGGGGTGGCTTCGCGTGACATGAGAAACTCCACTTTTGTATTCAGTTTTACTCTACACTCATTTAACGAATTTTATCCGACCAGACCATTAAGTTTGTTGTTTTTGTGTCCTGTGGGAAACTTCCCTAGGGACATTTATTTTTCATCTCAATGCTTATTGCCATTCCCTATCTTCAAGTTCCTTCTGAGGCAGCAATAAAGTTGCTTCAATTTCTTGCCTAATCGCAGATGTCACCTCACAATTGCTATTTAAGCAATCGAGAAGTAGCTGATTGGCATCATAGTAGCGTTGTAGTACTTGCTGTTGCTGTTGGCTAAATTGCCAATGGTGGTTAATATTACGATAATTAACGATCGTCATTTTTAATTGTTCAATCCAAGCTGAAGAGTGTGCGTGCCACCATACCTGAAATCTTTCTTGGTTTTGATTAGGATTTGGCAATTGATCCCTGAGTTGTTGCAAGGATTTATGGAGTCCAGCATCCAAAACAATGCTCAGAATGTTCGAGAGAGCATCTCCAGAGGCATGAGCATAGGCAAAATCTTGGCTGCGGTCGATCGCACATTCCAGTAGCAAGTTATCTAACACGGCATCCAGAAGCATTCCCTGGTCGAGGGTGCAGGCTAAGGTAAAGTGAGAAGCTATGTGAGGATTCCGGGCAAGGGCAAGGTAAAATGCACGGGTACTCGCAACTTTTGGTGGCGACGGAGTAGTCAGAGATTTTTGGCTTGCCCATGTCAAAAATTCTTGGAGGTAAGGGTCTTGGGCAACTAGTGCATCAATGTGTTGCTTCATCAACTGCACCAGCCCGTCGGCACTCCGAAGCATGGCAGCTGTCAACAAGAAGATTTCGCGCCAGTGAGGGTCAGTGATGTGACTGACTAATCCTGCCAGAGCTTGCTCTAATGCCTGTAGGTTATGGCTGGCAACGATTTTTCTCGCCGTGAAGTATTCTTGAAACGCCAGATAAGAGAAGGAGAATATTCCCCGCGCTCGTTCTGTCAGTAACCCATGTTGGGCTTCTATGGCCTTTAGTACCGCTTCACTTTCTAATTGCAGTTCCTCTGGCTCCATTGAAACCTCAGGGAGATTCCGAATATAGTCACTGATGTATTGCTCAATAACCCGTTGCTCAAAGAAGTACTGACCCCCTTCAAACGTTGCGGCTGCAATCTGACTTAACAACTTGAGCTTTTGTGGTAATAAAAACCCTCGGTAAACATCATCCCGTTCAACGCCTCTAGCTTCATCCCATTTGCCCAAAAGAAGATCTAGCCCTTGCTTATAGAAATCAGTCCGCTTAGTGGGAAATTTTTCCTGACCGTGGAACACCCAGCAGGCCAGATGCAGAAATAGGGGTGTGATAACTAGTTGGCGAAATTGCCAGTTTTCGGGTAAGTCTAGCTTATGAATAAACTGAATGGACTGTGCCTGCCCATGTTGAGTATTTGTCTTAGTGAATGCCACAAACCATTTTCGAGCGAAGGCGCGGATTTGTTCAGAAGTAAACGGGGCAATCTCAACATCGGTAAAGCCCCGGAGCGTGAGCTTTTTAGCCGCCGTTCGACAACTGGCTACAAAGCGATTTTTGTGATATTTGTCAGAAAATCTGCGAATTTCTCTTAAGACAGCATTACTTTCTTGGTTAAGAACTTCATCCATCCCATCGAACAATAGCAATACTCTACCTTTCTCAAGCAAGGTTTCAATCACTGACTCTTCTGTAATTCCAGACGTAACAAATTCCTGGCGGATGTAGTGTAAGAGGCTGAATTCGCCACTCACCCTAGATTCTTCCGCAAAATTCCTCAGTACGATGAAAACAGGAACTTGGTTGGCTGCAAATGCGCCTCGGTTAGATTGAATAGCAAGATGTTGCAAAAAGGTGGTTTTACCTACTCCCGGTTTACCCAGCACTCTGAGCTTGGAGTAAGTTTCGACTGCCCGCATACCTGGTATTTGTTTCTGTTCAACCTCCCCTAAGCCAAAACGGTCAAATTCAGTTGGTTTAAGGTTTTGCAAGTTAGAAATATCTAACCACTGTTGGCTGGCGATGTCTTCTAGAATATTGACATCAATATATATGTCATCGAGCGCAACGGGATGACCCATATCTAATAACTGCAATATCCCGCATTGGTCTTGAATTTTTTCCTGACGTTGCGATCGCACTTGTTGCACCAAGGCATCAATATCTAAGACAGGAGCCTGGGCAACTTCTGTGGGATCGGAGAATTCGTCTGGAGGATCGGCAGCGATCTCCCGCCAATTCAATTCCAATATGGAACAAATTTCTAGAAATATATGACGCTCAACCGGACGGCCAGAGAAAAACCGCCAAACAGGTTGTCGAGTCTTTAAGCCGACTTCTAACGCTAAATTCTCCTGAGTCCAACCCTTGCGGGCAAACGCTCTTCTAGCCTGTTGAATTCCAATCTGTGATCCTTGGAGCGATCGCCTGACCATAAGACAAAAAACTCATATTAAAATTCAAAACTTAAATTTTTATTAATACCAAGGATTTTATACTTTTTCTTATGCTAAACAGCTTTTACTCTAGTTAAATTATACAAAAGTCAGAATCCGACTGGAATTTAATCCCAGTATTTCAAGTTTTGTAACAAATTCAAACGCTATTCACTCATTTTATACATTTCTAACAGTTGCCAAAACCTCATCTCAAACACCAATTTGTCATGTTGGAAAAGTAAAGAGGTAGCGCTTCTCTATAAACACTGGTTAGCTCTTTAGAGCAAACACAGCAGATAAAAAGCCGATTACTATAACCAGAAGTTGCAATATTACACATATAGGACTTACGCAAAAGTTACAGAATTACGTCATTACGAGCGCAGCGACGTAATCGCCTAAAATTCTTTGAATATCTTGCTGAGTTCAGTCTATACCAAGGAGCCAGAAATCTCGGACAAGGAGTTACGTGCTTCAGAACAGGGAATGGCAGCACTGGTGGATCACGGTAATGGGCGATCCCAACTTGAATCTAAAACAATCTTGGTAAACTAATGCTCGACTTTAACACCTTCACGATTCTCCCACCCAGAGGTTTTAATTTCCGCATCTAAGCTAAAGTACCTTAGTGCTGATCAACTAAAGCTATCAGGAGTTCAGGCAACAATGTATAAACCAATCCTAGAAAAAGATGGGACTAAATCTGAGGGTGGAATGACTATACAGTGGTATGTGGCAGTACATTCCCACCCTTTAGATAAAAAAAATTATTCTTACGCGATCGCTATCGATAACGTATTAGAGCGCAACCCATCCCCCATTGCAGACTTTGACTCCTGCTTGTTTGGTTGTTATGAAACAGCCTATCAAGCACTGAATGCCGCAGTTGAGGAAGCAAATCAGATCGTTGTGTCGCAAAAAATATTACAGAACAGATGATTGACTTGAATAGCACTGCATTAAGCAACAGTTACACAAATTGGAAATATTGCCTTCTATCCTGATTGTGTAACTGTTTTTGCCACACAACCTAACAAGATGCGATCGCAAAGAGTAAACTGGTGATGTTATAATAATTGATTGTGAGTTATAATAGAAGTATAAACAGCGATAACGTTACACATTGTGAGGCAGCCAATATGGATGCCAATGAAGTTGTAAAACGAACGATATGCAGCCGGAGAAAGAAATTTTAGACAGGCAGACTGGAGAGCAATAAGCCTACCTAAAGCTAATTTAAGTGGAGTAGATTTGAGTGGCGCACATTTGAGTAACGCAGACTTGAGCGGCTCAGATTTAAGCAACGCTAATTTAAACTGGGCTGGACTCAAAGGAGCCAATTTCAGTAGGGCGAATCTGAGAGGGGCAAAAATGCCTGATAGAAGAAAACACAATGATCTCTTAGAGTCTGCCAATTATTTCTTTAGCTAACGCTTGACAATAAATCTGTTATTGGTGAGCAGTGCCTTTAAATTAAAGGCACTGCTCATCGTTAGATGCCACAGATTATTTTTATGTTGTAGTTAATCAAATCAACCTAGAAATGAAACAGTGCCTTGTAATGCTGTAGGAGAAGGGATGCTGTTCATTGCAGCATTCTTCAATATGCGATCGCCTAACGCATTTTAGACCTAATTTAAATCTTTCAGGAGTTCGTAAATGAGTATTATTACCAAAATGATTCTAAATGCAGATGCAGAGGTTCGCTATCTCACTCCTGGAGAACTAGACCAGATTAATATCTTTGTTAAGAGCAGTCAGCGCCGTCTGCAACTTGTGCAAACTTTAACTCAAAGCCGCGATCGTATTATTAAGCAAGCTGGAAAGGAACTGTTTCAGAGGTTTCCACGCCTTGTTGCTCCAGGTGGCAATGCCTACGGCGAAAGTATGACTGCCACCTGCCTGCGGGATATGGATTACTACCTGCGGTTGATTACTTACAGTGTAGCTGCTGGAGATACTACGCCAATTCAAGAGATCGGGATTGTTGGTGTTCAGCAAATGTACAGATCTCTCGGCACCCCAATTGATGCGGTTGCTGAAAGTGTCCGTGCTATGAAGAACATCACTACCTCAATGTTCTCTGGAGAAGATGCAAGCGAAGTTGGCACTTACTTCGACTACCTAATTACTAATCTCCAATAGGCAGACAATAACAATCACCTGGAGAGCGATGTCTAGCGACAAGCCGTAAAGCCCTTAAAAAGCGGGGCTAAGATGCTTTTAAATTCCCCCTTTTTAAGGGCAGCCACTGCGTTGCGGTGAGGCAGTCCGGTCTTGGGTCTCCCCAAGTAGAGGAACTGCCGAACCCGAAGGGAGGAACC
>NZ_AJLJ01000034.1 GCF_000317245.1 Fischerella muscicola SAG 1427-1 = PCC 73103 | reverse complement strand
GATGAAGAGTGTATATGCTGAACAACTTCGTTGTTATCTTCAAGAAAATATAGGAATCGTATTTGATTTCTGAAAAAGGCTAGCAGATAATACGAGAGAGCTATATCTGTCTAATAGCAAACTAATGATAAAGCAGTATCTACAAGCTGCGATCGCACAAAAAATGAATGAATAAAGCAGTTCTGATTAATCTTGGCAGTGGTGATTTAAACAGTGGCTTTCCTAGAGTTACGGTTCAGTTATGGGTGAGTGGGTATTCCCGACCCCAGCAATTTGTCGGTAGCTTACCTGCTGCTCCAATTTTGGTGGAACTATACAGACGTTGGCAATCAATTTATACACATCTTTGCAGTCGGTTAGTAGACGCGAAAGAATTCCGTAAACAACCGATTGCTAAATAT
>NZ_AJLJ01000033.1 GCF_000317245.1 Fischerella muscicola SAG 1427-1 = PCC 73103 | reverse complement strand
AATATAGTTCGGGAGTTCAAACCAGAACTTGAGCGACGCGAAATACTTGATTGGTTCCATCTGATGGAGAATCTCCATAAAGTTGGCGGTTCGATGCAAAGAATAAATACCGTCAAAGGGCTGCTCTGGAAAGGGAAAGTTGATGATGCGCTCGCTATCTTTGCTAACTGCAAGCTCAAACAAGCAGAAAACTTTTGTGCTTACCTTGAGAAACATCGACACCGTATAATCAATTATCAGTATTATCAAGCTGAAGAAATTTGTTCTATTGGCTCTGGCGCTATTGAATCTACCGTGAAACAGATTGACCGTCGAACTAAAATTTCCGGCGCACAATGGAATATTGATAACGTTCCTCAAGTCCTTGCTCACCGTTGCGCCTATCTTAATGGATTAATCTTTGCTCGCTAAATAAAAAGTGGGATGCTCCC
>NZ_AJLJ01000032.1 GCF_000317245.1 Fischerella muscicola SAG 1427-1 = PCC 73103 | reverse complement strand
CCAAATACCATCATGTCCGTCCCCAAGACATGTAAGAATTGGAGCCAAGGGTTGGTTGTTGACCCAATCAATTACGAGATTATTTTCTTGAAATGAAGCCGCCATTGCTTGTAAGTCGTGTAAGCGGACAGCTTTGTAACCTTTCCAGTCACATGGTTTGCCAATTGGTGTACGAATCCGGATATTTCCTCCATCAACACTCAATTCCTCAACAGTTGAGTGTACTTCTGGTAATTCAAAATTTTGATGATGTACCAGTCGTTGTTGAACGCTTTTGGAAACTTCTATCCCTGTTGCATATTTTACATCTTCTGCTGCACGTTGGTATGATACTGAAGCGCTCGCTCTTAAACAACATGCCTCTAAATATGGGCTTAATTGGCTATGTGGTCTGAGTTCTAGCTTTTGTGCTTGAGAACTTGTAACTAGTAGTTTTCCAATGATACTTTTTATTTCTCGTCTGTGTCCTGTGTTTTCTCCTGTAACATTTTCGATAAAAAAACACCT
>NZ_AJLJ01000031.1 GCF_000317245.1 Fischerella muscicola SAG 1427-1 = PCC 73103 | reverse complement strand
CCCTCTTATGTCACTTTAGGCGGAGGAAAAATAGAAATCTGGGTGAGTTAGGAATATAAAAATCGGTGAAGTTAGCCTATAAACAATAGCTTGAAGTTTAGAAAAGCCCAGAGACAGTTGAGGAACATGAAAAACCGTTAACCAGGGATATATGAGGTTAAATAGGATAAAAGGTTGAATAACTAAACGCAAATTGTTGAGAATATTCTTCCAGCCTTTACCATGATCCCACCAGGGATGAGAAGCAAATTCTAATTGAGGTTCTAGGGAGGAAGGACGCAGAGATTCTGAATGGAGACTGACCATCAGGTAGGCACTACAAACAATTTCCCACCAGCGTTCAATATCTTCATAGCGAGTAAAACGATAATCTGCCCAACCTAATTCATTCTTACTTTGCTTTAAGCCATATTCAACCCATGTTCTTAAGCCATAAAAATTCCCAACTTCTCTTGGGGTAATGCCTGGATATTTACTCATAACATACCAAGTAGAGTTTCCAGGTAACGTTTCAGTGTCTGTGGTAATTTGCCAATATCGGTGTTCTTCACGTTTCCCATGTATGATTTCACGAATAAACCGATTTTCACTGCGTAAGTCAGAGAATACTCTTTTGAATCTTTGCCACTTTAAGTATTGGGTATACTGACCTTTAAGCAAGTCTACAGAATGGTTTGAGCGGATTGCTACTAAATAATTTAAATTTAGTTCATCTAATACAGATATGAAATTTGTGCCACTCTCACCATATAAACTATCTGCTAGTACCAAGTTAAATCTGAATCCCATCGCCTGTAACTTTCGTATTAGCATTGCTCCGATTTGAGGCTTGGTAAGATACTTATCTCCTGGCTTTAATTTCTCCCGAGGCTTGTATACTTCTCTCCAGCAGTGGAAAAGTCATCCCACAGAACACACCATAGGCTGTGACTGCTACAACTCCATTCTCTACTTTTCCTAAATTGCCTATGTACTGGCGTTTGACATAATCTGTAGTATTGCCTTTCTTTTTATCTCCAGTTTCATCAATAATTAAAATGATTGGTCTACCTTTCAAAACTTGTAGAATTAGCTCTAACCTCATGGTTCTTAACTCTTCTACTTGCCAGGATGTTGTAGTTAAGAAATGGTGCAGTCCTTGATAGTTATCTAGCCCCACAATTTTCGCTATTTCTGGCAGGCTTTTTCGTTTTAATTCAGAAATACACCCTATATGCAGATACTTAAACGCTTCAAAATTTCTCACATCTGAAAACAGCTTTTTATACCAAAGACAATATTCATCCACAAATTTAACGGTTTGTTTGGGTGGACGAGGCTCTACCATGCTCTGTGTCTTCGTTCTAGGCTTTGTACATCCTTATACTACCGCGATAGTGACACAACAGGG
>NZ_AJLJ01000030.1 GCF_000317245.1 Fischerella muscicola SAG 1427-1 = PCC 73103 | reverse complement strand
GGGAGCATCCCAGTTTTTATTATTCCAAAAAAGGTAAATAAAACATGAGAAGGTAAAGGAATAATCCACGTGATCGTGTTAATGGGAGCCGTCATGACTGAAGAAGAAAACCAACTTTTAATCGAACACGCTCGTGCGAGCCTCCTGACGGAGGAGCTTCGCTAACGCTAAAATACTCTACAAAGAGGCTCCAATTGAGGAACTAACAAGCTTAGGGAAAATTGAACAAGTAGTACGCAGTCAAATGCAGGAACATATAATGCCAGAAGT
>NZ_AJLJ01000029.1 GCF_000317245.1 Fischerella muscicola SAG 1427-1 = PCC 73103 | reverse complement strand
CAGTAGATCACAAAGTTTTTTCCAAAAGTGCGATCGCCAACTGTTCAAAAGGCGAACACAAGTACTAAGAGTCGTTTGTTCATAAATAAAACTTATATTTTGCTGTTTGGCTGACAAAAGATGAAATCATCAGTATTGTACATAGCGTAGTGGCTAACATAAATTGACTTTTTCATTAGAAATACCAGTTCTGACAGACTCGGAAACCTTAAATGAAGTTATTGATTGTTTGATAGAAAACATTTCTATTGAAACCCAAGGAGCTTTTGAGCCAAAAACTCTATTTGAAATTTTGGTAAAAGCAGCAAGCTGCGAAGATAGTATCGAGAATACAAGCAAAACTTTAAAGAATATTCCATCTGGTAATGATATTAGATATCACCTTGATAAAATCAATAATTTTGAAGAATTAGAGGCGCAAATTAACCAAGCATTAAAAAGTCGGATACCAATTGGATTAAAAAAAAGTTGTTTAAAGATAGCAATTGATTTAAATTTAATTCCCTATTATGGTAAGCCAACACCAGAAGAGTTGCCGTACATATATCGAAGTCAAGCTAAATCTGGGACTTGTTCATTTTATGCTTACGCAACTTTATATGTGATTAATAAAAACAAGCGTGTAACTCTTGCGGTCAGAGGTGTTCGTTCGTTTGATACTAGCGTAGCTATCATTACTTATTTATTAGCATCACTTGATGTGCTTCATATTAAGGTGAAGAAACTTTACTTGGATAGAGGCTTTTTTAGTGTACCCGTAATTCGTTGGCTACAAGCTTTAAATATTCCTTTAATTATCCCAGCAGTTAAAACTGGGAAAAAAGCCGGTATTAAACAGTTTTTGAAAGGAAGAAAAAGTTATAAAACTACATATACTCTGACCAGAAGTAAAGATAATTTTGTCACTTTTGATTTATGGATTATCTGCAAATATAAAAAAGGTAAACGTGGTAAAAAAGGAGTAGAATACTTTGCTTATGTCGTCTACAAAGTCAAAACAAGTTTAGATTATATCCATGAAGATTATCGAAAAAGATTTGGAATTGAAAGTAGTTATCGCTTGAAAAATCTCTGCCGAATTAGAACAACTAATAAAAAGCCAGTTTTAAGATTATTATTTGTTGGTATTTCTTTTATTTTAGTAAATATCTGGGTAAATCTTCTCTGGTTAAAAATTAGCCTTCCCAGGAGAGGTGGGCGATTAATTTATCGCCAATTATTCGGTCTTAAACAAATGTTGGCGTTTTTATGTCAAGCTGTTGAACGGAAATATCAAGTCATTGAAGGTGTTTATCTTCCGTCTGGTTAATATTCAAAAACTTAGCCACTGCCTAAATATAAGCGATAGTTATTAAGTATCACCCTACTGCTTAAAGAGGTCATTGACAAAAAGTATCACAGAATACAAAAGTTGTAAGCGATCGCCCTTTTGGAAAAACTTTGTGATCTACTGA
>NZ_AJLJ01000028.1 GCF_000317245.1 Fischerella muscicola SAG 1427-1 = PCC 73103 | reverse complement strand
TTATATATTTTATATATTTATTATGCATTTGAGCCTAAAATTGCTACCACTTGAGCAGCAAGTTTCTGAATATTAAATGATTTACTAATAACTAATGACGACCGTTGCTAGTTCGCTTTATTTTTGCAAACCTACTTATAGACTGGCTGTGCTGTGTCAAAATGAAGATGACTAACAATCTTGTGAGCGATCGCTCCCAAAGCTCCCCTAAAGCTATACATAAGGATTGATCTGAGCAATGGCAGAAGAAACCAATCACAATGAAGCGGGAGAGGTGGCTCCCAGCACCGTTGACAAACAGGCTCCCACTGTCGCAGAACAAAATGCTCCCAGCACCGATTCTCCTGTAGCGACAGATATTCCCACTTCCAACGCGCCAGATCCAAAAGCGGTAAACCCAGAAACCAACCCAAATGCTGCTAAAACTAAAACTGCACCACCCAAGCGGGAAAAACCCGCCGCAGATAAAGCCGCAGATGGAGAAAAACCAGCCGCCGCAGCGAAAACAGCCAAGAAAGAAAAACCACCAGCAGTTGAAGATAAGCCATTTTCAGAGTTTATCCAACAATATTACTTGCCTGCTGTAGAAAAAGCTGTAGCCCAAGAAGGGGTAAAAAACTTACAAATTTCTTTTGTAAAACAGCAAATTCCCATCAAAGGACTGGAACAAGTCGGTGAGTGTTGGCAAATAGTTGGTAACTTTTCTGATGGTGTACGCCACTTCAACTTATATTTTCCTGATGAAGATATTCAAGGGAAAAAAGCTTTTTCCTGCAATGAAGGGAAACACCCCAGTACTCTGGAATCATTCTTAATTGATGAGCGCAAAATCACACTAGATTTGCTGGTATATGGTTTGATGCAGCGTTTGAATGGTCAAAAGTGGCTGGGAAGAAATTAACCTAGTTCGTAAAAATGGTAGGTAACAGCTCCAGTCATGGGGTCGTTATCTATCCTTACATAACCTGATTTCAGTAAATCTTTTAAGGCTGTTTCAACTTCTGCAAAGCTGGCTCCAGTTGCTTTTACACCTTGAGTTACGGTGATCATCCCACCCCGAATTTCAGCTGTTTCGATGAGTTTGAGGACTAGTTGATTGCCTGTAGGACGGTATACTTCGGAAGCCACTACTGCTTGTTCCAAAGGTACACCCAAGGGCGACACACCCGCTTTTAATCTGAGCCTTAGTTCATGTTCATCTACCATGTTGGGGATGAAAAACAAATCTATAAACTGACCGATGCCAAAAAAACCATAGGTTACTAACCATAGCAAGCCTGTACCAATTCTGCCATTATATAAACGATGTAGTCCTCCCAATCCAAAAAACCAAGCTGCACTCAAGATGTAGGAGACAATAAGACGTTCTTGGTGATCTTTGTCGGTATTATTTTCTGCATTCATCTTTTTTTAATCCCTTGGACTCTTCGCTCTTGCTTTTTAGACAGTTTTCTTATTCTTTTTTGTTTCTTGCGGAAATAGACTTTGATATGAGATTTTGTCGTAGGGACAAGTTTATGTAGACATAAAGATTTCTCTACTGATTAAAATATGGCTTAATCCGCCTGTATCTGGGTAATTTCTGGGTAGTTAGCAGTTCTAAACATAATCATTGCGACTATGTTTTGACTGATGCCGACCCACTTAATCCTAAGATAACTAAATTGTCAAAAAATTACATATATTTATAGTGAAAAAAATACATAATATTAAATTTTATTTCATATTTCCGACGCTAGTTTGTTAAGGGACTTCCAATTACAGGAGGATTTGTATCAAGTATTTTTTGAAATGCTATTAGACATTACAGATCCCCGACTTCTGCTGAGAAGTCGGGGATCTTGTCTTTCACGAATGATTTAGGAATGCTATGGCTTGCAAATTTAAGATTAATTTTCTAATTACCTGTAGATACTTGTGATAAATGTAATAATAAAATGCCTTAAAAATAGGTAAAATTATTTATGTTAACGAAAAAATCTATATATGCTTTTCTCTGTTTTTTGGGGTTATTCTCCATCTCTGCATCAGCAAAAGCTGGATTGAACTATAACTCTACTGTATTAGAAGGACAAGTAGAAAAAACACTTAACACAAAAGTATTAGCACAAGCAAACACAAAAGCAACAAGTTGCGATAGACAAGACAAAAGCGATACAACTTTGCTTTTTAATACCAATAATGGCAAAACGGTGAGAGTTTTTCGCACAAAAAACACTTCACCACAACAATTATTAATGAATATATACGATAGCAAAAACCGTAAGGAATTAGCTGCGTGTACTCCTGCGGCACGGTTAACCCAACCTAATCAGATTACTTACAATACAAAAGTGCAAAATACGGTGTACTATGCCACTGTCTTGATTAATAAGCAATCTAAGATAGAAGGAAGCATAGTAGCAACCGATCAAAACGGAAAAAGAAGATTATGGACAGAACCAGCTGCTGGTGAAGTGACATTAAAGCTGAGAATTTCTGATTAAACAAGCCCTTTGGGCAGGCAACAGGCAACAGGCAACAGGCAACAGTGGTAAAATCCTGCCCATCATCCCCCAGGCAACGATAAAATCACTAAGGTATCTCCTATCCTGCCTTAGTAAAGATGAAAGCCGATCGCCTACAAACTTCCGAAACCACTTTACCCAAACTCCAACTTCCCGAACTCCTCGCCCCTGCTGGTAATTGGGAATGTGCAAAAGCTGCTGTTGAAAATGGTGCAGATGCAATTTATTTCGGTTTGGATCGGTTCAATGCGCGGATGCGGGCAGAAAACTTTACTGAGGCTGACTTACCAGAATTAATGGAGTACCTCCACAGTCGTGGTGTCAAAGGTTATGTCACTCTTAATACGCTAATTTTTCCCCAAGAACTGAGAGAAGCACAACAATATATTCGCTCGATTATTGCAGCAGGTGTAGATGCAGTCATCGTGCAAGATATTGGTATTTGTCGTCTCATTCGTCACCTATCACCTGATTTTCCTATTCATGCCTCTACTCAAATGAGCATCACGAGTACTGCTGGTGTGGAATTTGCGGAATCACTAGGGTGTAATTTAGTTGTGCTTGCCCGTGAATGTTCTCTCCACGAAATTAATAAAATTCAAAGCCAGTTAGCATATAGAGACACTTCGCTACCTCTAGAAGTCTTTGTTCATGGTGCTTTATGTGTAGCTTACTCTGGACAATGTTTGACTAGTGAAGCATTAGGGGGACGTTCTGCTAATCGGGGTGAATGCGCCCAAGCTTGTCGAATGCCTTATGAATTAATTGCAGATGGGGAAGTTATGAATTTGGGAGATCGAAAATATCTCCTTAGTCCCCAAGATTTGGCAGGGTTAGAGGTTTTGCCTGATTTGGTGAAGTCGGGTGTAGCTTGTCTCAAGATTGAAGGACGATTGAAGTCTCCAGAGTATGTTGCTAATGTGACTCGTGTTTATCGCCAAGCGTTGGATCGGGTGATGGTGGAGTCAGAGGAGGAAGAGGAGACAAGGGGACAAGGGGGACAAGAGGGACAAGGAGGACAAGGAGGACAAGAGGGACAAGGAGGACAAGGGAGATATGGGGGACATGAGGATACAGAGAATTACTCCACTTCTTCGGAGGAACGCTACAATTTGGAGATGGCTTTTTCGCGGGGAATTTATACTGGGTGGTTCCGTGGAATTAACAATCAAGAATTGGTTCATGCCCGTTTTGGGAAAAAGCGCGGGGTTTATTTGGGAGAGGTAATCCGCATTAATCATGAAAAGGTGAGCCTCAAATTAGAAGCACCTGTGAAACCAGGAGATGGTGTTGTGTTTGACTGCGGTCATCCAGAGGCAAAGGAGGAAGGCGGACGCATCTATGCGGTAGAACAAAAGGGAAAAGAAACCCTCTTAACCTTCGGGCGACGGGATTTGAATTGGCGACGAGTGCATGTAGGCGATAAGGTTTGGAAAACTAGTGATCCGGAGCTTGATAAGCAATTACGACAGAGTTTTGCGGGGAATGTACCGCAGTTTCAGCGCCCGATTACTATTGAAGTACACGGGGAAGTAGGACAAAATTTAGTTGCGATCGCTCATGATGAACTTGGTCATGTTACTCAGGTAGAATCTACTACACCACTAGTAGCAGCGCACACTAAGCCCCTAACCACAGAACGTTTACAAGAACAATTCGGTCGTCTGGGTAATACTCCTTTTTGTTTAGGCGACTTGACAAATAACCTCACTGGTGGATTGATGCTACCCGTAAGTGAATTAAATCGAATGCGACGGGAAATAGTTAACCAATTGGAGAAACTGCGAAGAAAACCCAAGCGTTGGCAAATCAATCCCAGCGCTTCCCTTTCCGACTTACTTCCTGTTTCTGGGCTTCCCCGCTTCCCCGCTTCCTTAACTCCTAGCTTAATTGTCTTAGTACGTAATCTTCAGCAACTACAAGCAGCACTCGCAGCAGATGTTGGTACTATCTACTGTGAATTTGAAGATCCCCGCAAGTATCGCGAGGCGGTGGAGATGGTACGCCAAGGAAAGGAGAGAGGACATGGGGGACATGGGAGACATGGGGGACAAGGGGAGCCACTGCGTTGCGGAGCCAGTGCGTTGGACGGGTTCCCCGGCTTGAAGCACCTGGCGTCGGGTTCCCCGCGTTGTAGCACGTGGCGTGGACAAGGGAGAGAAATTGATTCTTTACCTTCTGCTAGTCCTAGCATCTGGGTTGCACCACCCCGAATTACTAAGCCTGGAGAAAATTGGATTTTGCAGCAAGTGCGTTCCTGTGAGGCGGATGGGTATCTGGTGCGGAATTATGACCACCTAGAATTCTTTGCGCGCGATCGCTGCATCGGAGATTTTTCTCTCAACGTTGCTAATCCTCTCACGGCAGATTTATTTAAAAACCACTTTAATTTAGAACGTCTGACTGCTTCCTACGACTTAAATATCAATCAACTGGAAGATCTACTTAAAAGTAGTCCTCCTGATTGGTTTGAGGTGACAATTCATCAGCATATGCCAATGTTTCACATGGAACATTGTGTATTTTGTGCCTTTTTATCTACCGGGACAGATTTTCGTAATTGTGGACGACCGTGTGAAAAGCATGAAGTGAAACTGCGGGATCGCATTGGTACAGAACACATCCTTCAAGCTGATGCTGGTTGTCGGAATACGGTATTTAACGGGACAGCCCAAACAGGCGCAGAGTATGTACAGCGTTTAATAGAGTTGGGTTTATGTAACTTCCGGATTGAATTTGTGAATGAGACTCCTGAGTACGTGACTCGAACGATACAACATTATCAACAATTATTGAAGGGTGAAATCACAGGTTCTCAACTTTGGCGAGAATTGAAGTTGCAAAATCAGCTAGGTGTAACCCGTGGTTCTGTTATTCATTAAATAGTGTAGGAGGATTTTGATTATGGGAGTTTGAGATGTTTATTATACAGTTTGCTGGAGGCAAACATGCAACACTTATGTATTACTAAAAACAAATAGTTCTAAAACTTACTTGCATAAACTCCTTAATTTAAGAACCTAAGCAACTTCCTAAAGACTGATTTTTTCTTTGGATTTAACAATCAATAACGAATTTAGTCATTAAGTTATGTTATTGTTTTTAAAAAATCAAAGAAAAGATCATTCTAGGGTATGATGCCAAACTCGTTTAAGCCGACTCTCAACGTGGAAGCAGAATTTTTTTTCCAGCAAGGACTCCGACGCAATAAGGCTCAAGAATTTGAAGTCGCGATCGCCGTTCTCGACACCGCACTCAAATGTAAGCCAGATTATCCAGAGGCTTGGTTCCAAAAGGGTTTTGCATTCGGTTCGTTGGGTCGTCACGAAGATGCGATCGCTTGTTTTGACGAAATGCTGAAGTTACGCACCAATGATTGTTGGGTTTGGCATAATCGAGCTATTGCTTTAGGAAAGCTAGAACGACACCAAGAAGCACTCAACAGCTTTGATCGTGCGATTGAATTTAACCCCAATACTCCCACCGTTTGGCACAACCGCGGTTTGACTTTGTGTG
>NZ_AJLJ01000027.1 GCF_000317245.1 Fischerella muscicola SAG 1427-1 = PCC 73103 | reverse complement strand
ACTTAGAGCAGTACCAACAAGCAATTGTCAGCTTCAACCAATGTTTGAAGTTACAACCAGACGCCTATTGGGCTTGGAACAACAAAGGTAACGCTCAAAGAGAATTGAGACGCTATGAAGAAGCTCTCAATAGTTACGATCGCGCCATCGAATTTAACGTTGATAATGTCATGGCTTGGTTTAACAGAGGCGTAACTTTGAATGAATGGAAAATTTATCAAAAAGCCATCAAGAGCTTTGAGCGAGCGTTGTCTATTCAACCTAATTACTACAAAGCTTGGTTAAACAAAGGTATAGCTTGGGAAAATCTCGAAAATTATGATGATGCGATCGCTAGCTACGATAAAGCTGCACAATTGCAACCAAAAGACCCTGTGATTTGGTACAACAAAGCTCGTTGCTACGCTCAGAAGGATAATATTCCAGTCGCAATTATCAAATTGGAGCAAGCAATTAACCTCTGTCCAGAATACTTAGAAATCATCAAAACTCACGCAGATTTTGACAACATTCGTTCTGATGAACGCTTTCAAGCTTTGTTCCCAAGTTGTTAGTCAGCGATGGTAAGTTCAAATTCCATTTTGAGGGCTTTAGCCCTCAAAATCACTTTTTTTATAAAAATTATTATTTACTCTTTGCGAGCAGTTTGACACTTATGAATAAAATGATAATTATATTGATAACCATGTGTGTTTAGCGAAATTCAATACATAGTTTGTTTTGTTAAGATGAGCAACAACCAATAGATTTATGCACAAGTTTGCTCTAGTCTTAGGAACCTGCCTAACTACAATTTCCTGCCTATTTACCCAACCATTACTAGCAGAAATTCCATCAATTCCCAAGCCTTCTAATGCACCTCTAGAATTAGATTTGTTGACTAATCCTCAAGGTTCTGTGGTCACAGCAAATACCATTAATCAAGGACAGTTAAGTGTTCCGAGTTTATGGTGGATTAAAGAAACTTCCGAAAAGAAACTCCTGGATAACTGGATTGCTTATCCATTCAATAATAATCAAACTGCACGAGTAGATGTGATCGTGAATCAACAAATCTGGAGTCTACTAGATTATCTTGAGCGTTACGATTTTGTAAATGCTTTAGGAGATATTGCTAGAAATTATGGTTACAACATCCGCATTTTTAATTATCAACAAGAACGTTTAGCAAGCTATACATGTAATTTTACAATTAATCCATCCTTGTGTAGGATAGAAATAAATTCTCAAAGCAACTTTGGGTTAGGAAATTCTTTTTAGATATAGCATTTTTAAATCATTCACGAACAACGAGATCCCCGACTTTTTTTAAGTCGGGGATCTGACTCTCTCAATTTTCACAACTCCTACACGGATTGCTACAGGATTCCTATTTGATTTTTACGAAGCTAGGTACACTTTCTGCTCCTTGTTCCTCGTTCCCCGTCTTAATCAAATCGGATTACTATAGCTCTTGATTTTCGCAAATAATGATTCATATTGATTAGCTACTGCGAGAGATAAAGGTAGCAAAAACTCACTCTTAACGAAAATTTCATCTTGATTCAATAAGAAATTTCGTAATTGTTCTTGGAGATTAGAGGGTTTAATTTTTACAGAAATTGGTGAATTTGTTTTGGTAAGAATCAAAATCTGTTCAGCAACGTTTGGTTTCCAGCAAAAATCAATCCATTGATTAGCTAAGTTTTCTGGCTTAACACCTACAGGTTTTACCCATACATCCGCCCACAATGCTGTTCCAGATAAAGGAGTCACTACAGCAAGTTGTGGATAGCGGCTAATAACTGGTAAAACATCATCAGACCAACCGACTGCTAACCAAGTATCACCAAGAATGAGCGGTTCTAAATATCTTGTCGAATCGTAAAACTTGACTTGTTCATTTAAAGCCTTGAGTTCTGTCTCTAAGCCAGGAATTGCATCTAAATTTTCTGTATTGTAAGATTTTCCCAACTTCTTTAATACTAAACCAATGACTTCTCGCGGTTGATCCAGTAGGGAAATGCGATCGCGTAATTCACTCCGCCATAAATCACTCCAGTCTGTTGGAGTCCAGCCCAATTTTTGAAATTTATCACGACGATAAGCTATGACTGTACTACCCCAACGATAAGGAGCAGCCCATACTTTTCCTTGAGCGTCCTGAAAGCCTTGATCATTGCGTGTTACTAATTCTTTCCAGCGTTGTGGTAATAAATTCCATTGTTTTAGCTTTTCTACTTCCAGTGGTTGAATTAGTTTCTTTTCAATTGATGTTTTTAGCCAATAATCTCCCAATGTCACCAAATTAGCAATCTGAGGTTTTTGTGATGAACCAAGGGGAAGATTAAAATTCAATCCCTGCTTGGGAGTTGCTTGAGGCTGATTGTACCAACTTTGTAATTCCTCAAATAAAGTTTGTAGCTGCTCTACGGGGGCAAAATTTAAGTTTACTCCCTTTTGCAAATTGCGGCGAAACTTATCAACCACCTGACCAGGAATAGAACCTTTCAACAACTGAACATTCAAGGTTGTTTGTTTGTTTCCACTACACCCAATCAACATCTGCGCCAGTGCTAATGTCGTACCACCTTGTAAAAACGACCTTCTATCCATTGATTTGAGAATTTTATTGATTGTTTCAACCTCAGCCATTGCTAGCTGGTTAGACAGTTTATCAATCTATCATCATACATCTTACCTACTTTTTTTGTGATGCAGCCAAAAGCTAGGACTATCAACCTCAAGAGTAAATATTCTTGTTAATACTGCCCAATATTAATCTTTCTCAATACTCATTTTTAGTTGTCATTAACAAATATATTGAGATTTATTGCTAAATGATTAGTTAAATATTTTATTGAAAAAAATAATATGGAACCTTAAAAAAATCATAAGTATGTTTAACGTTGCTACCTTATTGAATACCATAGAGAAAAATAAGCGTATGAGCATATTAAATGGAGCCATTACAGAAGCAGGTGCTATCTCTAAGTTATAAGCTAGATACCCTATACCAAGTAATAGAGCAGCTTGATAATAAAGTATCTCAAGCTTTATCAGTTTGTCGCTTAGATGCAAAAAATGACAATAAAGAGACTGTTTTAGAAAATAACGATGCTAGTCGCTTTCCTTTAACAGGACATATAAACTTTAATCCAGAGATGGAACATAAGGATGTCATAGCAGACGGGATTTATCCAGACTCGAATCTTCAGGGAGGAGATCGGCATATTGCACCAGAAATTCAAATTCAAAGACTGACAGCACAATTAACAGCAGCATACAATCGAATTGCTGCTTTGGAAGAGCAATTATTACTAAAGAGAATTCATTAATTTAGTCATTAGTAGAGACGCGATGAATCGCGTCTATACAATAGTAATTGGTCATTAATTTTGGATAAATGACAAAGACTAATCACTATTGATTGAGAGCATTCGCTCAATTTGACTTTCAATTGCTGCTAAAAGCTGATTTTGTTGCCAGTTCTGGTATAAATGAGCCGCAATCGCTGCACCACCAGCCCCCATACCTTCTTTAACAAAACCCTGCTCATAGGCTTGGAGCTGGGGATAGCGAGAATGAGTAAAATTTAATTGAGTTGCGAGTAAAGACACAGGACAACCACTGAGGTTAATCAGTTGGGCTAATTCAATAGTGCTTCCTGTGGGGTCTTCTGCTACCCAGCGAGTTGTACCAACTACTACTTGTTGCGATCGCCATGGTAAAGCATAAGTTGTAGCGATCGCTCTCATCAGTGCGTATACTGCCAGCATTTGTGTTCCACCAGCCAGTAAAACGCCACAACTGCGACTTAGGGCGATCGCCATCCCTGCCATACTTACCTGCATGGGATCGCCCACTGCTGCGACTAATTCTAGGGGATCAACTTGAGACGCGGGAGACACGGGGGACACGGGAGACAAGGGGGTAGTTTTTCTCTGTTGTCTTTCCTCAGTTCCGTCACTTCCTCCACTCTCCATCATCGCCTCTCCCCTTCTGTGCTTCATCTTCTCAAGTCCAGCCTGCACTACTGTCAATTTTTGCGTGTGGTTACAAGTAGGGTGGCTACTGTTGACTTTTCCGGCTGCGTCTATACCTAAACCGAGTAAAATAGCCAAAGCTGTTGTGGTTCCACCCACCACACATTCACCCAAGACTACATAACTTCCTTGAACTTTGGCAGCTAGGCGATCGCCCCAAAGTAGTCCCACCTCTAATAAATGTTGTACTGTTGCCAATTCCAAAGCATTACCATTACTTAAACATCTAGCAGTGCTACCCCCTAAATCAATAGTTGGGACATTAGGAGGGTAGGGTAAACCAGCATTGAATAAATAAACTGGAATATGCAACGCCTCTACCACAGCCCGAGAAATGAATACAGGTGACGCTCCAGCAGTTAAAGGTGGTAAAGGATACTGAGGTTTGTGTTCTGCACCGTAGTAAAGAAACTCAGCATCAGCAATGGCTGTGTATTTACGATCCTCACTTGTCAGACCAGCTGCGGAAATACCCGGTATTAAACCAGTTTCAGTAAAACCTAATACATACGTAAATAAGGGCAAACAACCAGAGTATCGGTCAACCCATTCCTTGCCCTGTTCTATTTCCGTATAAATGTGAACAAAATCATTGGTCATTAGCTAATAACAAAGGGCAAAGGACAAATGACCAACGACTATTCATAATCCATCAAAACTTGTACCCAATGGGGAGGACGGGGAATGGGATTCCCCAGGCGATCTAGTAATAGCCAAGCAGCGATGTGGACGAGAAACAGATAAATAAAATTGTTTAAGATAATTAAAGCGATCGCTCCCAAATTGATCAAAGATGTACTGGGAGATGATAGTATTGCTAGCTTTAGGAAGATCCACTCTACAATCTCTGTAACTTGATTAATGACATAAATCCAAAGGTCTTCCCCTGATAACACAGACAGCAACCACAACCTGAAAAACACCCCAATAGTACCCAATACAGCACCCAAGCTGATAGAAACAATCCAAGGAACACGACGATACCAAGCAGCCCCTAAAAGTACCCCCATAAAAGCAAAGGGCATAACAAATAACATACTGCGGACTGGTCCCATTAATACTGACAGCAGTAACCCAGAAGTTACAGCTGCCATCCATGAGGCTCTTTTACCCCAACGTAGATAGACTAGAGCGATCGGTACTGGAAAAAATATCTTCAATAATGGGCCTAATGGAAAATAGAAATTAATAAACCAAATTAAGCTAGCAGCACTGGCTAAAAACGCCGTTTCCATCATCCGTAAAGGTGCATCTAGCTTTAATTGCGGTTGTCTTAAATTATCTTGTTGATCTAGGGGTTTTTTGGTCATTGGTCATTAGAGATGCGATTATACTCTTGCGAGAAGCCGCTCTTACGAGCGTCTACGCGTCTGTACAATGGTCATTGGTCATATAGATTGTTGCTCATTACTAATTGTTCATTGCGATTAACCATTAGCCATTAACCATGAACTTTACACTATCATTTTCTCTAAAGCTGACAAGTCAGGAATACAAATCACTTCCTGATCTCGTTTGATCAAGCCTTTTTTTTCTAACTTCGTCAAGACTCTGGTTACAGTTTCCCGTGCCAGTCCGCTTAAACTACTCAATTCGCGATGAGGTAAATTCGGAATTTCGGTTCCTGTTTGCCCTTTTTTCCCCTGTCCCTCTGCCAAAAATAATAATGTGTCTGCGACACGGGACTGACTGTCAGATTCCCGCAATCGCAGCCGCCGATTTACTTGCCGTAGGCGTCGTGCCATTAATTGGGCTAACCTTACTCCCGCCAAGGGTTCTGTTTGAAGTAACTTCACAAAATCTTGGGCAGGCATACTGCCAATCACAGTACTAGTTAAAGTAATTACATCTGTAGAACGAGGGACTTCATCGAGTGCTGCCATTTCACCAAATAACTCTCCCTTGCCGAGAATATTCAGTGTTACTTCTTTACCTTCAAGATTATAAGTGCGAATTTTTACCCATCCCTCAATAATAAAATAAACAGAACCTCCCCAGTCATTTTCCAGCAAAATCACCTGATTAGCTGGGTGAGTACGGGTCACAAGATGAGTTAGAGCTACCTCGACAACAGTTTTAGGCAAACCTTGAAAAAAGGGAGCCGAATAAATCCAGGGATTGGCGGATGTTTGCACGCTATATCGCTCTTTGATTACGACATCTTATTGATCATCGATCAAGACTGGAATCTACACAATAGACTTCATACAAAACTAAGCTTTGCATGAGGTCGAAAAAAAGGGTGGTTTTTGTAAATGACACGAATTTGTCATTGTCACTTTTAAAATACAAATTCCATCTTAAACGACTATCAATTGTCACAACGACACCAGTCTGTCATACCATTTCACAAAAATCCTGATACATATTGGATTTACTGTAGGGGCGTACGGTCGTACACCCCTACTCATGTATCTGTATCATCAAAAAAGTGAAATGGTATCACCTATGGCAAAAAATTAGTCACTGTACATAAACACATAAAAAAGCCGCAAAACAACTGTCTTGCGGCTTTTAGTGTGGTGTGAGGAGCTTAACTAGATCCCATCATAACGATGATTCACCAATTCCAACACACTCGTAACAGTTTTTGTAACAAGATTTTTGTAATTAGCTAGTGATCTGACTTTTCCCGTTAAGTCTCTTTTGCAAGCTGCCAACCTTCACAGAGATCGTGTAATTTTAACCAACCTCGCCATAGTACCTGGATACCAATAGGGGTTTTATGTCGATGTTCAAGATAACCTCCAAGACGAGCGATCGCTTCTACAGCCCAACT
>NZ_AJLJ01000026.1 GCF_000317245.1 Fischerella muscicola SAG 1427-1 = PCC 73103 | reverse complement strand
TTGAGCTTCTAGTTTTGACCACAGACGCTCGCTATCAGAATCTAAACTGCGGTTATGAGCTGCACGAACTATAACTCCCGTATGCTCAAGTTGGCGAAGTTTATCGAAAACTTCTGTAATATCTCCTTCTCGGTCGAAAGCATGAACCACTCGTGTGTCTTGATTCACAAGTTTTTCTACAGTGGTGAGTGCTTCTACCCACCTGTAAGATTCTTTTTGTTCAAAAGGGCGGTTTCGGGCTTCTTTACGTGCTAGTGCTTGCCGTTTTTTCTTTTGTGTTGGGGTTTCATCTAGTGGTGGTTTTTGCTTTGGCTCTCGATTCCAAAGTTTTTGCCACAACAAACCAAAGGGTTGACCTTTTTCAGGTTCTATAGCTAAAGCGCTGTGTAATATCAAACCGTTACCTGCCTTACCAATCGGCCCGTAACCTTCTTTTTTAGACACAATGCTGCCATAATCAAGAAAAGTAGTGTCTCCAACACATAGCACTAGATCATATTCTGCAACAGTTTCCGCCGTCATTTGACAATGCGGCTCTATTAGCTTTGAAAATTCCACTTTTGGGTTGGCAAAAACTCGTAAGCTCTCTTGAGTACAGTTCCTCCACTGAAGATTTCCGATAGTGCTTTGCCAAATCCTTGACTTAGGGCATAGCCTATTGACATTGCACGCTCATTCAATCGGCGATCACCTAATTCACAAGTTGCAAAATTTTTCTCCCACCAATCCAGCATTGCTTGTCACCTTTAGCACCGAATTTCAATTACTGTACCGTATATGCTGTGCTTTTTCTTAAATCCTTTGTAAGCAAGCTTTTCGAGACTTAACGGGAAAAGTCAGAGCTAGTGATTGGTTCTTAATTATTTTGTATTGTTAACTCCTTATACCAAAGCGCCGCCGCAGCTAGAACCACACCCAGCGGTACAACCGTAGCAATAAGTAGCTGTTTGGATCTCATCAATCAAATCTAAGCTACCAGCTGCTAGTAACTTGGCGATCGCCAGATTTTCACCATCGCGAGTTTTTGCAGGTAAATTCATCATCTGGTTAAAGTCGCAATCATACACATTACCAAGATAATCAACAGACAGTTGATCACGGCACATCAAATTTTCTACAGTGTTGGGGTTAAAATTTGACTCTAAAAACTGCAAATAAGGTGCATATAATTTCTTTCGTTCTAAATGTAATTTAGTTCTGCCTACTGGTAGATTAGTAATAGTGAAGAGATTGTTAAATCTAATATCAAAATTTTCTTCTAAAAATACTTTATAATCTTTTTCTAACTTGACTTGATCTGGAGTCAAGGAAAATTTTTCACTGGAAGCTAATTGAGGATTATACACTAAATCTAAAATTAAATTTGGTTCTTTGCCATAACCAAGTTTATTCAGCCATTGCAGCGCTTTAATAGAGCCATCATACACACCATTACCACGCATTTTATCAACATTATCTGCTAAATAGCAGGGTAAAGAAGCAACTACTCTTACTTGGTGTTTAGCAAAATATTCTGGTAAATCACCAAATCCCTCTTCAAAATAAATAGTTAAATTAGACCTAACTATCACCTCTTTGTTTGCTAATTTTGCTGCTTCCACCAATGGCTTAAATCCATAATTCATTTCTGGCGCACCCCCTGTTAAATCGACAATTTTAATCTGGGGAAATGTGCAAATAATTTCAATCAATTGTTGGCATATCTCAGGAGAAAGTTCTTCTGTACGTTTTGGCCCTGCTTCTACATGACAATGGCTACAAGCCAGGTTACAGCGCTTTCCTAAGTTAATTTGTAAAACAGTAATTTGTTGCTTGGTTAAAGGTGAAGAAAGTTTCTGTTTGAAAGGTGTTACAGATGTTTTAATCATGATTATCAAATATTTTTTATTTTCCGTGATTTAAGTCTCTGTGTTCTCAGCACCTCTGTGGTTCAATAAATAAACTTTAATCCACAGAGGCACAAAGTTAGCAGAGAAAATTTTGACCAAGCTCTTTGGACAGAGAAGAAATCCCCTAATTCTAATTATGGAGATTTCCCTATTGCCTGTTGCCCATTTTATATTCCCTTTTAAAAGCTATTATTTAACAGCAACCACCACCGTCATAATGCCATGTGGAATCAGTAATTATTATTTCGTCTGGCATAAAAGCAGCAAGTTTAGCGGCAGTTTTATCACATACTACTGCTGGAAGACCACGTTGTAAAATATGACCTGCACCATCATCAAAAAATTGTTCTGAGCCTGCATAAATTGCTGTTTTACCAGTAAAAATGCAAGCCCCATCTTCCGGAATAGAGACTTGAAAAGATACTGAATCAAGACTTTCTAAAAGTAATGGTTCTGACAAATTATAAGTTTGACAATCTAACAAACGATAAGGGCGACGGCTGCGAATTTCTACTTGGCCAAAACCTGCATTGATAATGCGTTCAATATATTCTGCATAAGTGAGGGCGCCAGATAAACACATTGCCCGTAAACTCTCATCTTGTTGTAAATGTGGTGGTATGGGACGAGTCGCAATCGGATCACTCATCTGCAAACGTCCACCTGGTTTTAATACCCGATATGCTTCTTGCAAGGCGCGGGTTAAATCTTCTGGTTCAAAAATATTAAAAAGGCAATTTTGGGCTACAACATCTACAGAAGCATTATCAACAGGTAAGTTAAAAGCATCTCCAGCACGAATGTCTACGAAGCTAAGATCAAACCAGGGGTTTTCTGTAGCGGCAATTTCCAGGTTACGTGTAGCAGCTTGACGCATCTCTGCAACCGGATCAACAGCAATCACAGCACCAGAACGCCGGGAAAAATAAGCAAATTGTAAGGCTTCTAAGCCTCCACCAACACCGACATACAGTACAGTAGGCTGGTTTGCCAGTTCTGTTGCATGAACAGTTGTACCACAACCATAATTCATTTCCTGCATTGGTTGAGGAATTTTTAATCCAGGTAGTTGTACAGGTGTACTTTGCACACAACAAAGTCCTACTTCTGGAGTTTGGGCAACTTGGCTGTAAAATTGTGCTGCGGTTTCGAGATAAGTCATGATTTTGGATGATCCCAAGTGTGTGTGAGAGTCTAGAATCAGCTTTGTGATCCTAATATATTTGAAACTCTATTTGATGAGTTTTTGCTGAGAGTAATGTTGCTTTGCGGAACACTTTTACTGAAATTTCTGTCATCACTGATTTGTGTTGTCAATTTGATTTTGATTTTGATAAGTTCGTAGTCAGCACTTTAGTGCTTGACTTGATTAGGGCTTTAGCCTTACCTAAAAAATTAATTTCATTTAATTTAACAAAACTGTTGATACTTAAATCTTTTTTTACTGAGTGTTTTGTGTAAATGCTACAATCCTCCTAAATAAAAATTGGGATACCTCAATGCCAGTTGCAGCTAAATCAATTAAGTTTGGTACCGATGGCTGGCGCGGCGTGATTGGCGATGATTTCACTTTTGAACGTCTAGCCCTAGTTGCGCCAGTTGCCGCAAAAGTACTATTCAATACCTACGGTAAAAAAGTCGGCGATCGCACTATTGTAGTTGGTTACGATCGCCGCTTTATGGCAGAAAACTTTGCCCAAAAAGTTGCTGATGTTGTCTCAGCAGCAGGGTTTGATGTTTTGTTTAGCGAAACCTTTGCACCAACACCAGCTTTTAGCTGGGCTGCAAAGCAGCACCATGCTTTGGGGGCGCTAGTAATCACTGCTAGTCACAACCCAGGGCAATATTTGGGATTAAAAGTTAAAAGTGCTTTCGGTGGTTCTGTACCGCCAGAAGTCACCCAAGAAATAGAAGCGCTTTTAGAAGAGGAAGTACCAGTTGCCTCTACTCCAGGTAAGGTTAAAAAATTTAATCCCTGGGAAAGCTATTGTAAAGAACTAGAAAGTAAAGTTGATATAGGCAAAATTCGTGAAGCCATAGCCAGTGGAAAGCTGACAGTATTTGCTGATGTCATGCATGGTGCTGCGGCTGGTGGATTAGGAAAACTACTAGGCAATGCAGTTAAGGAAATCAATAGCGATCGCGATCCGACTTTTGAAGGCGGAGCGCCAGAACCTTTACCTAAATACCTTTCCCGTTTGTTTGGGGTCATGAAAACCCATCGAGAACACAACCCTACAGGTTTAACTGTAGCTTTGGTGTTTGATGGTGATTGCGATCGCATTGCCGCTGTAGACGGTGCTGGCAATTTTTTGAGTTCACAAATTCTCATCCCGATCTTAATTGACCACTTGACCCTGCGACGCAATTTTACAGGAGAAATCGTCAAAACCGTGAGTGGTTCTGATTTAATTCCCCGTGTCGCAGCACTACACAAACTGTCAGTCTTTGAAACAGCTGTTGGTTACAAGTACATTGCAGACAGAATGCTAGCAGCCCCAGTTTTATTGGGTGGAGAAGAATCAGGAGGTATCGGTTACGGTAGCCATATTCCTGAACGTGATGCACTGTTATCAGCATTGTATGTATTGGAAGCGATCGTTGAATCTGGCTTAGATTTAAGCGATTATTACCGTCAATTGCAACAACAAACAGGCTTTAGTTCTGCATACGATCGCATTGACTTACCCCTAGCAAGTATGGAAGTGCGGAGTCGCCTTTTGCAACAATTGCAAACAGAACCATTAACAGAAATCGCTGGCAAAGCAGTCACAAATTGCCAAACAATAGATGGTTATAAATTCCGCTTGGCTGATGATAGTTGGTTGATGATTCGTTTTAGTGGTACAGAACCCGTTTTACGCCTCTACTGCGAAGCCTCAACCCTCGAACAAGTACATCAAACCTTAGCTTGGGCAAAACAGTGGGCAGAATGATATTTAGTCATTTGTCTTTTGTCTTTTGTTCTACCCTCTGGAAAGGAAAGCTAAGTAAAGATACGATACCTCTATAATCTTCAGCGTCATGACCAATGACAATTGTACAGACGCGATTAATACAGACGCGATTAATCGCGTCTCTACTAATGACAATTGACCAATGACTAAATTACTCGTAGTAGCCACAGGAAATCCAGGTAAATTGCGGGAGATGCAAGCTTACCTATCGAATTCTGGTTGGGAATTAAAACTCAAACCAGAAGAATTGGAAGTTGAGGAAACAGGTGAGACATTTGCTGAAAATGCCTGTATAAAAGCATCACAGGTTGCGAAAGTCACAGGTAACTGGGCGATCGCAGATGATTCTGGTTTAGAAGTAGATGTTCTCAATGGTGTACCAGGTGTGTATTCTGCCCGTTATGGCAAAACCGATGCTGAACGCATTGCTAGATTATTACGAGAATTAGGCGACGAGGTGCAGCGCCAAGCCCAATTTGTATGTGCAGTGGCGATCGCTCGTCCTGATGGTGCGATCGCTTTACAATCAGAAGGTATTTGTCGTGGTGAGATTCTCTATAGTCCTAGTGGTGATGGT
The DNA here is from genome assembly GCF_000317245.1 of Fischerella muscicola SAG 1427-1 = PCC 73103. Taxonomy (GTDB): domain Bacteria; phylum Cyanobacteriota; class Cyanobacteriia; order Cyanobacteriales; family Nostocaceae; genus Pelatocladus; species Pelatocladus muscicola_A. Next base: position 2,704 of record NZ_AJLJ01000026.1, on the reverse strand, counting down.
GGTTTCGGCTATGATCCCATTTTTTACGTCCCCCAAATCCAAAAAACCTTTGCTGAGATGACACCAGAGATGAAGCGTAGTATCAGCCATCGCGGCAAAGCTTTTGCAAGCTTACTTCAAAAATTGCCAGATTTACAAGCATAGCTGCTTGGTGTTAGTTGTTAGTTGTTAGTTATTAACCACTAACCACTAACCACCAACAAAACTTGTACCAATTTGAAAAAAGAATGCTACAGATGGACTTACAGAACTCTTATGCACCAAAGAGTTTCCCAATCCAAAATCTAAAATCCAAAATCCAAAATGGTATTAGACTGCTTCTGTATTCTTTTCTCCAGTTCTGATCCGCACAACTTGTTCAACTGGGGAGATAAATATTTTACCATCGCCAATTTCGCCTGTGCGGGCAGCAGCGATAATTTTATCCACAACCATATCTACCTGGTTATCTTCTACGACAATTTCTAGTTTGAGTTTTTGCAAAAACTCCACCGTATACTCGGAACCACGATAGCGTTCTGTTTGCCCTTTTTGTCGTCCAAATCCTCGAACTTCAGAAACGGTCATGCCAACTATACCAGCATTGACCAAAGCAATTTTCACTTCATCAAGCTTAAATGGACGAATAATAGCTTCTACTTTTCTCATTGTTTATCTCCTACTTTTTAGTAGCTTCTATCTATATAACCAGATCCTTTGTCCCAAGCTTTAACTGATAACGCAACCCATAATTGTCAAAAAGTGTCGATACATACAAAATACTTAATATCATGTCCGCTTGAACACTTATACTATCTGCCCGTATCAGTAATTGGTAAAGTTACATCTTAATTTATCACTATTTTGTAGCTTATATAACAGAAATAAAATCTGTTTGTTAAGTGTAAAAGGATTTGGGCGTTGGAATGTCCTCCTTATAATCTCCTATTTTGGGAACTTGGCAACTGTTATTCTAGTCCATGCCTTAAACTTGGCTTCATAATAGCTGAGTATTTCACTATGTTTGGTGATATGCGTTCACGAAGTGACTCCTCTGGAGTATCGTTCAAAGTTGGATTGAATTCCTGGTAGTTTTTACAACAAAAGTGGACTTGCAATCAAATAATGATAAAAACAAGTACAGCCATAACCACTTTTCCGTAATCTTTGGGTTATCAGATCACACAACTTTATATAGAATTTACGGAACACTGACCATACAAATGTGAAAATACTATCTATTCTGCTTTCGTTAATCCCCAAAATTGTTGAGTAATGAACAGAAAATTAGCTCTCTCCTTGCTTTCTAGCCCCGCACTGTTTGCGTCTATGCTGTCTATGGTGATGATGACTCAACCAGCACGTGCAAATCAAACAGTGAATTCAACAGGAACCCATGTTTCTTGTCTGGAGTCCCCTCACTCTGCAACTCACCGTCTGGTATGTACACGGGTAAGTAATACTCCTGCTGCACTACCCAAGCCAGAAATGAAACTGGCTCAAAATAACAATCCCAGTAACACTGTCGAAATGAAGTTCACTGAAGAAGAAAGCGATACAGCCATAACTTTATTTGGCTGTGATTGCACATCTTGCATCAATGCCTTACGCCAAATGCGGGGTCAAACTCCCATGCCAGTGTAGCAAATAGACCTTGATCGTTACAAAAAAAGAGTCAGAGAATTTACTCTCTGACTCTTAATCGGAGACAAAAAATCATCAACCCAGTAGTTAACCGCAAATATTAATACGGCAAATCACTTGTGTTGCTTCTGGTACAAAAATTAGAATCTTCCCAGGTTGTGTAAACCCAAGATCACACCTGCTCCCAATACATGGCCAAAAGCCGTAGTCGCCAGTAAGGCTGGCGCTCCAAAACCGCCAAAGAACTGGTTTGAGGGCAAAGCCGGTTCTGCATTGGGGTACTTGATGGTGAATTTACCAAAGAGAATGGCAAGAATATTGCAGAGAATCATAGTCAACCCAACAGCTGGACTCCATTGCAGAGGTGTGGTTGCAGCCGCCAGTAAAGTAGATGTCAGCAACTGAATTTTCTCCTTACAATTGTGATTGCGTTAAAAATACCATGTGAACTTCTTACCAAAAAAAATCAATCCAAAGTTGAAATCTGCATTAATAGTTAACATTTTTTTTAATTACTTCATAGTTTATGTCTATGGGGTAAAAAATTATTTTAATAATCTATATGTTCGTGGTGTTTTTCCTGTCCAACGTTTAAATGCACGATGAAACGCACTCGATGCTGAAAAACCAAGTAGAAAAGCTACATCGTCAATCATGACATTAGGCTTTTTGAGATGTCGTAGAGCAAGTTCTTTGCGTGTTCCATCTAAAAGTTGCTGATAGGATGTACCCTCAGCTTGCAATTCTCGCTGAAGATTACGAACGCTCATGGCTAAACTGTGAGCGATCGCCTCAATTGAAGGAACATTTCCTTTTAATTCTTGCGTAATAGCACGAACAGCCTGATTAGTGTAGTTGTTTTCCTGACTCAGTTCGTTCAGCATTGCTTCAGCGTGTTGCTCAAACGCAGCTAACAGTGTTGGATTTGCAGATAAAATTGTCCAGTCTAAACAACCTGCATCAAAGACGAGTTGATTTGTCGATTGAGAAAAATGTACAGGTGCGTGAAAGATGCGCTGATGTTCACAAATGTCATCCGGGCGAGAGTGTTGAAACCAGACAGTATCTGGATTCAGTTGCT
>NZ_AJLJ01000025.1 GCF_000317245.1 Fischerella muscicola SAG 1427-1 = PCC 73103 | reverse complement strand
TAAACTAAAGACATTGGGATATTGATTATGTTGTAATATCTGCTTATCTACATCAACCCAACCTGTACTTTGCAATGTTTAATTGTGAGAAATGAGTGAAATATTTTACATTTTATTCCTCAGATAATATACATAGATACAAATATTATCTATAAAATTAGTTGGTTCATTTTTAATCAGTTATTCTCTATTTGAATAAGTTATATTTATATTAACCATTAGATTATGAATATTGAAATTTTTAATCAGTTTCCTTTGATTACTCTAGTGTTACACTGGCTAGCTTATGCTTTTTTAGGATGGTATCTATCTGTACATCATATTGTTTGGCTTGTAGGAGTATTAGTAGTTGCTTTGGTGCTAGCTTTGGTTGGGCGTAGTATCTCTTGGCTAAACCGTTTATTTGATTATGGCTCTCAAGTCTTAATTGTTATCGTGGTTTTGAGTGCATCGGTTATTATAGTAGCAATTTTGCCACTATTTTTTACTTTTATGATTACACCATTAGCAACTACAGTTTTAGCAGAAATAGAGCTACGTTTTGCTGGCTTTAGCAAACGAGATGCATTATTGTTTTTAACTTTATTAGCTGTGTTAGGTTTAGTAGTAGGTGAAACAATAGATTTAATTTTCTTACCTAGTAGTAGATATTAATTACAAATATGAACTGAATTTGATAATAAATAAAAAGAACCCCGATTTTGAAAAATCGGGGTTCTTTTTATTCCCGAATAATTTAGGAATTCCATACATGAAATCAGGTAGCGATCGCTTCCCATATTTCCCTATTATTACTTAATGTCAAAAATATTCTCTACAAACATAATTGTAACATTGTGTTAAAAAATGTGTAATAACTTCATTGGTTTGAGGAGTATTACTAGGGAGATTACAACTAGAAGTGTTTTGAAGGTCTAAAATTCATCCTATTGATAGAAATATAAGCATAATATTTGATTTTTGAGTTATATTTTATTGTTTGAGTTTTCACATCATGACATTAATCTAACTTTCTGCGGCGATTTAGCAGAAATCAATTCAATTCCATAAAGTATTGAAACGTGAGAACACAGCATGAACAGAGATTTATCAGATAATACACTGAAAATTTTGTTAATTGATGGTCATGAAATGTGTCTGAGTGGAGTATTAAGATTACTACACTCACAATATCCAGATGCAAAAATTGTGACTGCTAAAACTGCTGAAGATGTTTTAAATCAAATTTTACTATTAGAACCTGACCTAGTTGTGATGGATATTCTCTTATCAGAAAAACAAGGAGTAATAGCAAGAATTAGTACGGGTATGCAATTACTCCAAGATATGCTCAATAAATATCCTAAGCTTAATGTCGTAGTTCAAAGCGAACATGTAAAAAAACTAGTACGAATCAAATCTACAATTGACACACACAAAGGAGGGTTTACAATAGCTGATAAAAGTCTTTCCAGTAAAGAAATGCTCATCAGAGTTAGTTGGGCATTACAAGGACTAACTCATATCAAAGATATACAGTCTCTCTACTCTGAATTAGAAATCAAACCAGAGTGTTTAAGACTGTTGAATCTAGCTTTTCAAGAAGGGTTACAAGATAAAGCGATCGCTGAAAATATCTGTGTATCAGAACGCATGGTTCGCCACTACTGGGATAAATTACAGGAAGCTTTAGGAATTGATTGTCATGAATTGAAAAACCAAGGCAAAAATATCAGAATCATCACTCAAATTCGTGCTAGGGAAGCTGGTTTAATAGATTGAAAAAATTTTTGAATACTAACACTAAGATATAGCCAGCAAAAATCAATTTTTTTGATTGTTTGTCTAGTGGTTCTACTGGTTCATAATCAGGGAACCATCATTTTTGTCATTAAATCATGACTTTTGTTTAGTGCCAATAGTTACTAAGCATAAAATATTGTTTGAGGTTAAAAGTATTATCAGACAGGTTTTTTGAAAAAAATAAATATTTTACTGTGATTATAAAGGTTATTTTAATTACATAATTTTAACAATTTTTTTTGATGTAGTATGTTTTGTAAGTACTTGCAACTGTAGTCACTTTTAGTTTAAGCTTTGATACTAATTAATCATTAGTATCAAAAATCATGTTAGTTAATAAATATTTGATTTATTACCATAGATACAGCATTCAATCATAAAATTATGCAAATCAACCTAATTTATCGTGATCGAATTAGGCTTAAAAATCGTTTTATAAGTTTCTATTGTTAGAACAAAATTTCATTAGATTAAGGCAATAATAATCAATCTCAAAAAAATTAACACAAAGCCAAAAATAGCCAGGGCTATTTCATTATTGGCATCACCTTGTCAGATAACTCGTACCATGTCCAGTCAAATTCAATTCCAATTAAATATGTACAAATACTGGTGTTGGTTGAGTTTAGTCATAATATTTAGTGCAGGGGCGATCAAACCACTAAAAGCTCAAGTTATTAAAACAACGCAAATACCAAACCACAAAACTGCTCAAGTTCCAAATATTAGACCTGAACCTGGTAAACCTCCCTCAAATCAGCCTTTACCAGAACAGTCACCACAACCTCTACCATCTCCAGAGGAATTATTGCAACCTCCTGCTACAACAACTCCCACTCCAGAACCAATCCCAAGCGGTGAAGTTCCTCAAACTATCATCGTGAAAAAATTTAAAATTACAGGTAGTACGGTTTTTAGTCCTGAAGATTTTGACAAAATAACTAAACCTTTTACAAACCGCCCTATTAGCTTTGCAGAACTGTTCCAACTTCGTTCAGAAATTACTGAACTTTATGTAGATAAAGGATACATTACATCTGGGGCTTATATTCCCCCGCAAAAATTGCAGAATGGAGTAGTGGAAATTAAGGTTGTTGAGGGTGAGCTAGAAGACATAAAAGTTACAGGTGCTCAAAAACTTAATCCTAAATATTTGCAAAGTCGCCTGGCTATTGCTACAAAAAAACCACTAAATCGCGATCGCTTGTTAGAAGCATTGCAGTTATTACAACTTAATCCCTTAATTGAAACCTTATCAGCAGAACTGTCAGCCGGATCTCGTCCTGGTCAAAGTTTACTGGAAGTAAAAATCACAGAAGCCAATACTTTTAATGTACAGTTGATTTTGGATAATGGGCGATCGCCAGCTGTTGGTACTTTTCGTCGGCAAATACAAGTAGACGAAGCTAATCTGTTCGGATGGGGCGATCGCATTAGTGCTATTTATGCCAATACAGATGGCAGTAATGCCCTTGACCTAAATTATACTCTGCCCATCAACCCTCACAATGGCACTTTGTCATTTAGCTATGGTTTTTCTGACAATCAAGTTATAGAAAGACCCTTTGATGTCCTTGACATTCAATCAAACTCTAATTACTACGAACTATCACTGCGTCAGCCCATACTACAAAAACCTACTCAAGAATTTATCTTAGGCATAACAGCAAGTCATCGCCGCAGTAAAGCCACATTTTTGGATGGCGAACTTCCTTTCCCAGGGACAGGTGCAGACGCTGAGGGAAGAACACGAGTAACAGCTGTGCGCTTTTTTCAAGAATGGGTTTCTCGTGATAGCCTGCAAGTATTTGCTATGCGTTCTCAGTTAAGTGTCGGACTCGATCTTTTTGACACCACCATCAACGAAACCTTCCCCGATAGTCGTTTTGTCGCTTGGAGAGGACAAGCGCAGTGGGTACGCTTATTGGGTCGTGACAGTTTGTTAGTCCTACGAGGTGATGTACAATTCGCAGATAGACCACTCGTTCCCTTTGAACAAATTGGGATTGGGGGCCTAGAGTCCGTGCGGGGCTATCGTCAAGATGCTTTATTGACAGATAACGGGATTTTTGCATCTGCGGAAGTGCGAATTCCCGTTGTTCGCTTCTCAGGACGTAACAACTTTTTACAGGTGGCTCCCTTTGTGGATTTTGGCAATGGTTGGAATGATTCTGGGAGATCTGACTTTGAAGTTGACTTTGATAGCAATACCTTACTATCTCTGGGATTAGGGCTGCGCTTACAACTCGAAGAGAATCTCACCGCTCGCCTCGATTGGGGTATTCCTCTAATTTCAGTTACTTCTGAGGATAAAGACTCTTGGCAAGAAAACGGTTTGTACTTTTCCATCATTGTCAATCCTTTTTGATCATGATGGAAAGGTCTTCCTTCCTACACTCTACGATAGGCAAGGCGGAGACTCTGGATAAGAATAATTAAAGATGCGATCGCCATCAAAGCTCCCCAAAACCAGTAAGGTAAAAGTAATTGTTGCTGCATTTGGGCAGTATCAGATATTCCTAAAGGCCCTGCACTGTAGCTAAATAAATAATCAAGTTGGTGATAGGTACTTACACATGCTTGTACACCCAAAAATTGCACCGCAAATCCCTGTATCCAACGTGGTGCTTTCAGCCCAATACCTAGAATAATTAAACCCAATAAGGGAATTGCCACTAATCCAAATAGGGATCTAACCCATATTGCCGTTGACAATAGTAAAAAGCCACCTAATATTTTTAAACTCCACGAAGCAGTGTTGAAACTACGGGAAGCCAAGATTAAAGCCGCGCCAGCAATAGGTGGCCCCATTGGCCCAGCTGCTGCAACTAAAGCACGACCGAGAGGCCCTAGTAATAAACTGCCACTGTAGCTATAATATGCGACCCCAGATCCATTGGGGAAAATCAGTAATTGTTGAAAGTTTCCTCCCAAAACTAGAGCCATCAAGCCATGACTCATTTCATGAAACCAAGTCGCTAGGATAGTAAACGGGTATAAAATATACTCACCGATTGGAACTTGCCACAAGATGATTGTTGCGATCGCTGCTATGATCAGCCAGGTAAGCCCCATGCGTTCAACCTCTGGTGGAGCTTCGTTAGCTAATAAGGGTTGATGTTGTTTATTGGATTCCCTCATGGTTTTTTTCCTTGGGTAGTAATCCCAAAAGCAGAAGTTGCTTTTTGATCTATCCTAGCTGTTTGGTAGAAGTAGGAAATTGGAAGGAAGACACGGCAAGGGAGACATGGGGGACGTATCAATCCAAAATCCATAGACGCACGAAGTGCGGCTTCTCGACAGAGTAATCCAAAATCTAAAATTTAAAATTGTTTGACCACTAACCACTAACCACTAAATACTATTTGTGACTTGGTAACTGGTGCTGTTGTCGCTACTTCTAAACGGATTTGAATTTGTGGCCCCGAACTAGCCAAGCGGAGGATAACCCCATCGGTAACTGGCACTCTCGCAATTGCTTGCCCATCTACATAAGTTCCATTCGCACCTAAATTGACGATTTCCCAGCCATTATCCACTCGTCTTACTTCTATGTGGCGACGGGAAACCACAGCACTATAGAGAACAACATGGTTATCCGCCGCTCGTCCGATAAAAATGGCTGGTTCGTCGTCTGCAAAAGTCCAGCTTTGGGCTGGAATGGGTTGTAGTGGGTGCAGGAGGATAAGTGTAATCACGCGCTAGGCTTGTATCAATTATCCTCCAATATAACTGACCCTTTAGGAGATTTGAAATATGAATGTCACCAGATCTCCCTTGCCTAGACTGATGCGATCGCCTGGTCTTAACCGATGTCTGTTTCCAGGTAATAAGGGCAAATTGTTAATGTAGGTGCCGTTAGAACTGCCTACATCTTCGATATAGTAAGCATCTCCCTCCACACGAATATCTGAGTGTATCCGTGAAACAATTTCTGAGTTGGGAAAGCCAGAAACATCCACGTCGGGTGGAATCCGGTCATTAGGCTTACCGATATGAATTACTGACAGATTCTGTGGTAATTCAATTTGCCTATCGCTTTGGACGTGGACAAGCCGTGCAGTTACTTGCTGTAATTGTGTTCTCGAAGCAGCAGGTGCTGGTGATACAGGTTGTGGCGGTGGTGCTGGCGCGGGTTGTGGTGCTGGCTCACTTTCACTTTCACTTTCGCTCTCACTTTCACTTTCTATTTCAAGTACTGGACTCTCTTCTTCGGCAACCACTGGTGGTGGGGCTGCGACGATTGGAGGAGGCACTGAAGCAAGAGGTTCTGGAGGTGCTGGAGGTGGAGAGGGACTAGTTTCCTCAGCATTAAAAGCTGGAATTGGGGGGGGTGGTGGGCTACTTTCTGCTGAAGGAAATGCTACAGCTGTTGGTGGCAAAGGTGGAGAGTCAGGCGTAGTGTAGCTGGCAGATCCACTCACTGATGCAGGTTGCGGTTGTACAAGTGGGTCTGGTACAACTAGCGGTTCTACTTCCACAGGAATGTCAGGTGCTACGGTTGCTGCTACTGGCGTTACAGTACCTGTACGCAGGTGATAGCCACACTGTCCGCAAAAAGAAGCATCTGCCTGCACGGTTGCCCCACAACTAGGACAGTTAGTAGTCGCTGGTAACGGGGTATAGCAAGCTTCACACTGGGTAGCGCCATCAGGGTTGTGGTGATTGCAGTTAGGGCAGACGATCATGGAAATTAAGCCTTGTGTTTTAGGTCATCGTACAATAGTGCTGGCAAGCAGAGGCACAACTCTAGCTTGAAAATAGGGATCGGGGATCAGGGATCGCTTAAGAGGTTTTCATACCTCGTTGTGGGCTATTGACCGTGGGATTCTAGCTTCTGATTTTAACAAGTAGTTCAATTCAGTTATCAGTTATCAGTGATTACATTATTCTTAATGTTGGTAACTGTTCACTGTTTACTGTTTACTGATTTAATTCTCCACCTGCTGCTGCATCCAGTAGCCACCACAGTTCCCCTTCGGGTTGAATGAGGCGGGATGGATAAGTAGAGTTATCTGCTTCTGGTGCGAAAACTTGAGCAAGAGCGGGTTTTTTGTTTGCGCCAGCAACTACGAAAATAACGCATCTGGCTGCATTAATAAACGGATAGGTGAAGGTGATGCGAGGATTACCATCTTTGTTGCCAACGGTAATGAGGCGATCGCGTACTTTGAGTGCTTCTGTGTGTGGGAACAAAGAAGCTGTATGTGCATCATCACCCATTCCTAACAAAATTACATCCAAAGCCGGAAATTCTCCAGGTGAAGAGTGAAAAAACTCTTGTAATTCCTTTTCATGTTTAGCCGCAGATACTGCTGGATCACCCTCAGTAGTGGGTACACCATGAATGTTAGCTGCTGGGATGTTGACGCGATTTAACCAGGCACGACGTGCCATACCTTCATTACTATCTGGATGATCGGGCGGAACATAACGCTCATCCCCCCAAAATACATGAATTTTATCCCAAGGGAGATTTTGGGTGGCGATCGCTTCGTACAACGGCTTGGGTGTACTTCCACCAGATAAGGCAATGGTAAATTGTCCTCGCTGTTCAATAGCAGCCTGAATTTGCGAGAGGATCAATTCTTGAGCTCGCGCTATTAAAGCTGTTTGATCTGGTAAAACCTCAATTTTTCTCTTCATCGCTTCCTCATGATATTGGCGACTTCCAGCATTACCATATCGAAATTACTGACTTTGTAAAGCCAAGGTCAAATTACCAAGCTTTGGACTTTGGACTCCGGACTTCAGACAGCAGATAACACTTGTTTATTCAAACCATTTACGGCAATTTAATAAAATCTTGCCGAATCTTAATAAAAATCATCAGTAACAATGACAGTTAAAAGTTAATAGTTAACAGTGATCAGTTTTTTAATTTTTCACTGATAACTGATCACTGATCACTGAGTATATTTGATCCCAATCAGCGATCGCTTCTCGTTGAGCAGCTAATAAATTTTGAATTCCTTTTTCAGCAAAATCTAACAGTTGATTGAGCTGGGTACGGCTAAAACAGCCTTCTTCCGCAGTTCCTTGGGCTTCAATAATTCCCAAATGCTGATTCATTACCACATTAAAATCTACTGTAGCGGCAACATCTTCAACATAGTTCAAATCTAAAAAAGGCTCTCCTTGTAGTAACCCTACAGAAACAGCTGCTACTTGTCCAACCAGAGGCGATCGCTCCAAAACTCCTTGCTGCAATAATTTAGAAATAGCATGGGCGAGAGCTACAAACCCACCTGTAATTGCCGTTGTTCTAGTACCAGCATCTGCTTGCAAAACATCTGCATCTATAGTTAGGGTACGTTCTCCCAACAGTTCTAAATCTACTGCTGCTCGTAAACTACGTCCTATTAAACGTTGAATTTCCTGAGTTCGTCCAGACAATTTCAAAAATTCTCGTTCTTGCCTTTGTTGAGTCGCAGTTGGTAACATACGGTACTCAGCAGTCAGCCAACCTCTGCCAGTACCAGCAAGAAACTTAGGGACTCCTTCAATCACACTGACAGTACATAGCACTTTAGTCTCACCAGAACTTGCCAGAACAGAACCATAGGCAAAGCGAGTAAAGTCTTGATTAAAGATAACAGGACGCAGTTCGTAAGGTTTTCGACCGTCTGGACGCTGCCAAGCCATTGCAGTAGCCTCATATTTGATCAGACACTGCCTTCAGGGTATCGTTTTAGCTCCCAGTTTCAGGAAATTTAAACAACTATCTAAGGATTGGGGATTGGGGATTGGGGATCACAGAAAGGGGATCAGGGATAGGGGATCACGGACAAGGGAGACAAGGAGGACAAGGGAGCAGGGAGCAGGGAGAATAACCAATGCCCGATCCCCTTTCCCCGATCCCTGATCCCCTATCCCCAATCTCCAAGCAAATCAACAAACAGAGAGCAGGTTCATGATAGTGTGTAGTACCATCTCTGGGGATTGGTCGCCGTTAATGGTTAGGAGGCGGCGGCGACGGTCGTAATATTCTAGGATGGGAATGGTGCGATCGTAGAATAATTCAACACGACGTTGGACAATTTCTGGTTGATCATCTGGAAGAGAACGCCCTAAAGCACGGCTAACCATAACTGCTTGTGGTACTTGTAGATAAATTGCCCAGGTTAATTGTTGCCCTAATTCATCTAATAAAAAATCTAGTTCTTCTGCTTGAAAGGCTGTCCGAGGATAACCTTCTAACACCCAACCACGGTGAGCATCAGGCTGCTTGATTTGATTCAAGATGAATTCAATAATCACTTCATCTGGTACTAGTTCTCCTGTTGCTATGTATGGTTGTGCAAGCCGACCCAAGTTGCTAAAGTTAGCAATTGCTTGACGCAATAGTTCACCTGTGGAAATCAAAGGAATTTCAAGTTGACTACACAGCTTTTGGGCTTGTGTACTTTTTCCGGCTCCTGAACCTCCTAACATAACTAATTTTACAACCATAAACTCCTAGTCCTGTCAATTTCACAATTGTCTTAAGTCTGTTTTGCCTGGTTAAAAAAAATTAATATCCGAAGAATTCAGAAGTTTATCGGGATATTTCAGAGATTTTGCTTATTTTTTTCTTGGATTTAAATTGAAAAATCAGTGTTTTAATTTTTACCAACCACTTCATAAGCAAAATCATAATTTAAATCTTCATAAACCTTGACTTGAGTACAGAGGTAGTGTTTGACTAAGAATGCAACTTGCCAAATACACTACACATCTTAAAAATAGTTTGATTATACAAGCAGACTTACTAGAATAAACCTCAGCAAAAACTCCTTATTGTATTGTATTTTTTTTAATACTCAACTATGGTTGCCCAGTTAGAAAACATAAACCGAAATTTGACACTTGACCTACCATACTCAATAGAGGGACTCGTACAAGTTTTCACGAGTACGCATCGTAGCTTTTTTACTAACGTCATGGCTCAGGCACTGAGAATTGCTGGTCAAGGTACGCCAGTTTTAGTAGTTCAATTTCTTAAAGGAGGCATTAATCAAGGGCATGAACGCCCGATCCGGTTGGGACAAAATTTAGATTGGATTCGCTGCGATTTGCCTCGTTGTATCGATACACCACACCTTGACGAAAGCGAAACACAAGCCTTACAAAAGTTGTGGCAACATACACAAAAGGTCGTATGTGAGGCTAAGTATTCTCTCGTTGTCTTGGATGAGTTAAGTTTAGCGATTAACTTTAATTTGATTCCCGAAACAGAAGTTTTAGCCTTTTTAGCAAAACGTCCTGCTCATGTCGATATCATCCTCACAGGGCCGGATATGCCCCAGTCGATTCTAGAGGTAGCAGATCAAATTACAGAAATCCGTCGCAGTCATCAGCCTTAAGGGGATTGAAAATGGGCATGATGAACTACTAACCAATTTAGGGTATTGTATTAGATTGATTTTGATTGCTCTCAGCTTGTGATTAAGAACGATATTTGGATTTCTCAAATGGCTCAAAAGGGTATGATTGCTCCCTTTGAACCAAGTTTGATTAGAGAACTTAAAGATAGTGAAGCTCCCCAATTACGCCGTGTCATTAGCTATGGTTTGTCTTCTTACGGCTATGATATAAGGCTATCTCCTGTCGAATTCCGAATTTTTCGCCACATTCCTGGAACTGTAGTTGATCCCAAAAACTTTAATTCTCACAATTTGGAACCAACACCCCTACACACAGATGAGAATGGCCGCTACTTTATCCTACCCGCGCATTCCTATGGTTTAGGAGTTGCCTTAGAAAGGTTAGAAGTTCCAGATAATATTACAGTGATTTGTATAGGTAAGTCTACTTATGCAAGATGTGGTATAATTGCAAACTTAACTCCTGCGGAAGCTGCATGGCGTGGTCATTTAACTCTGGAATTTTCTAATTCTTCTAGTGCTGACTGTCGGATTTATGCAAACGAAGGTGTGGTGCAATTGCTATTTTTGGAAGGTGAACCCTGCGCTATTAGTTATGAAGCGCGTCAGGGCAAATATCAGGATCAGCAAGAAAAAGTGACTTTGGCTAAAGTTTAATAGAAAATTCGGCAAGATATAACTCCTGCTGCTATAAAAATCGGGGTGTGTTAGGTGGTAGCCATAACGCACTCCATAAAAAATGTTTCTTATATTCATGCGATCGCAGCACTAAACTGAGGTGGTAGACATGGAAGAATTTTTGGAAGAGTTGCTCACCGAACAGGAAAGCTTGTTGTTACAGCCTTTTATCACAAATTCAGATCGTGCTGTTTTTGGTTTGCGAAATTTGCCGGAAGTTGTCAAGGGTGCATTGTTCTCGCGCTACAGCCGTAGTGATAAAAGTTTACGCCGTATCTTATTAGATGAGTTTATCAAAGCACCGGAAGCTAGTTTTGCTCGTATCGTTGGTGGAGGATCTGAAAATAACGCTGATCAATTAGTGGCGATTCAACAAGCAGAGGCTTTTTACGATCGCGTCTTGATCGGTTATGGTGATGACTCAGTCGCAGAATTAGGAGGCGCACACCTTGCTTGTGAAGGAATTAGTAATATTGCAGCTAAAGCTTTAGAAGACAGTCGCTTAGGAATTTCCCCACTGGAGAAGTCAACCAGATACGTTCCCTTTAATCGCAAAATCAACGGACGCTACCGCTACTATCGCGAACCGTCGATTATGGCATCAAGCCATGCAGAGCGTTATGAGGCAACATTAGATCATTTATTCGACACCTATACTGAGTTAATAGAGCCTCTGTTGATTTGGGTACAAGCTTGCACTCCCAGAGACACTACTATTTCTGAGCGGGCATATAACAGTGCCACAAGAGCTAAAACTTTTGACTTGTTGCGTGGTTTGCTGCCAATGGCAACTCTGACTAATGTTGGGTTGTTTGGCAATGGACGAGCATTTGAGTATTTGCTAGTCAAGCTTGCTGCTTCACCTCACCAAGAAGTGCGTACCCTTGGAGTTTCTATGCAACAAGAACTAGATCAAATCATACCTTCATTTGTCAAGCGCGCCAAAACTGAACGGGGCGATCAATTTGCCCGTTATTTATCAAGAAATTGGGAACGCACAGAATTACTTACACAAAAACATTTAGGACAAGTTGAGCCAGGATCAAACTCTACTGTTCAATTAGTTGAGTACGATCCAGATGCAGAAGTCAAGGTTGTTGCAGCGATTCTTTATCCTCACACTGATTTGACATTTGAGCAAATCAAAGAATACGTGACTGCTTTATCAACTCAAGAGCGAGTAGAGATTATCAATACCTATGTAGGCGATCGCTCCTCACGCTTCCATCGTCCTGGACGTGCTTTTGAAGAAACTTATTACACCTTTGATGTGCTGGCTGATCTTGGTGCATATCGTGATCTGCACCGCCATCGTGTTCTTACACAAGAACGCCAACACTACTCTGTTCGTCATGGGTATGTAATTCCACCAGAACTAGAAGAAGCGAACCTAAGCCAAAGTTACTGTAAAGCTTTAGAATATGCAGCTGAAACCACCGAGTTGATTAGCTCATATTTGCCAGATGCAGCACAATACGTTGTACCCTTCGCCTATCGAGTACGCTGGCGAATAAAATTGAATCTGCGTGAAGTTTATCATCTTGTTGAATTACGCAGTTCGCGACAAGGACATCCTTCCTACCGCACAGTTGCTCAAGAAATATATCGATATATTAATGCTGTTCACCCAACACTGGTGGCTAACATGCATTTCGTAGATTTAAATGACTATGCTTTAGAGCGATTAGCGGCGGAGCAGAGAATTGATACAAAATTGCAGCAATTAAATCAAAACCAAGCTTCGAGTAACTAGTGGTTCATCTATAAGATCCCCGACTTCTTTGAGAAGTCGGGGATCTGAACACCCACTAAAGGTCGCGTGGGTTGGGCGCGATCGCGCTTCTTAACGATCTTATTTTCTTTACATTTTTTAACTTTATTGTTACTATTCTTAACATAAATGCAATTATCACCTTTATTCATTTAGGAAATACTTATGCGTACAAACGGTGCAATCGTTGATGATCAAGGAAAAATGAACAACTTTGCGATCGAGCCAAAGGTTTATGTAGATGAACAAGGCGATCGCACTGGGTTTACTCCTTACGCTGAAGTACTCAACGGTCGTTTAGCAATGATTGGCTTTGTGTCTCTGATTGCATTTGAAGTGTTCACTGGACACGGTGTATTTGATATTTTTGCCAACCTGTAAACAATTAAGCTTTCACATCACTGACGCTTTTTTTATCTATCTTATGTAGAGATGTAAAATTTTTTATGTCTCTACATTTTTTTATTTATACTCAGCGAAAGCTTAATCAACTTATGTCATCCACATTCCATTACAATTCAGCTAACCAGCAACCCATCGGTGTTGCAGTTGTCGGTACAGGGTTCGGTCAAAAAGTCCACATACCTGCATTCAAGGCTCATCCCCGTACCCAAGTGGTTGCTGTTTATCACCGAGATTTAGAAAAAGCCCAAGCTATAGCCCAATCACAAAATATTCCTTACGCTTGCGATACTATTACAGATATTGTTTCTCTCAGCGAAGTTCAAGCAGTTAGCATCGCGACACCGCCGTTTCTGCATTACGAAATGGCTAAGGAAGTTTTGCAAGCTGGAAAACATGTATTACTAGAAAAACCTGTAACTTTAAATGTAGACGAAGCTAAAGAACTTTATTTTTTGGCAAAATCAAAAGGCGTTATTGCTACTGTAGATTTTGAATTCCGGTTTGTACCCGGATGGCAATTATTTGCTGAACTTTTATCAGAAGGCTATGTTGGTAATAAACGCTTAATTAGAATTGATTGGTTGGGTTCTTCTCGCGCTGATGCTGGGCGTCCTTGGAACTGGTATTCGCAAAAAGAGAAAGGTGGTGGTGCGTTAGGTTCTTTGGGTTCCCACACTTTTGATTATATTAACTGGTTGTTTGGGCCTGTACGCAGATTAAGCGCTCATTTAAGTACAGCCATACCCCAACGACAAGACGCTAACACGGGTGAATTCAAACCAGTTAATACCGATGACACCTGCATGTTGATGCTGGAATTGGCAGATGGGACACCTTGTCAAGTTTCCATTAGTGCAGTAGTACATGCATCTCGTACACACTGGTTGGAAGTGTATGGCGATCGCGGTACTTTAGTTTTAGGCAGTGAGAATCAAAAAGATTATATCCATGGTTTTCGTGTTTGGGCATCTCAGCCTGGTAAACAATTAACAGAGATAGAAGTTCCTAATCGTTTAGTTTTTCCTAAAAATTACACCGATGGTCGTATTTCTGCATTTCTCAGAGTAGTAGACCAATGGGTACAGGGAATTGAGCAAAAAGAAGAAATTGTTCCATCTTTGCGAGAAGGAGTTTATTCTCAATTATTGATGGATTTATCACATGAATCAAATATGAAATCAAACTGGGTTGATGTGCCTAATTTAGAAGAATTTTTAGAGGGATGAAAAGCTAACTTAGGATAGAAGTACGAGCAAGTGTCAATCTTTAAAATTTGACTAGCGTTTGTGATATTTTCTATGTCTTTCTTACCTAAATTAGATCATCGTCGCAAAGAAATTCTGCGTGGTGTTCTGGCAGTTGCTATTATCATTGTTGGGATTACACACTTTATCAGACCTGAGCAATACGCCCGCATTGTTCCACCACCATTTCCACCATTTGCATCTGTTTATATTAGTGGTTTTTTTGAGATTATGGGTGGTATTGGTTTAATGATTCCATTTGTGAGTGTAGCCGCAGCCTGGGGATTAATTGCTCTATTTATTGCTGTGTTTCCTGCCAATATTTATATGACTATACATAACATTAAAGTTGAGGGAATTCCTCACAATCAGTTATTTTATATAGCAAGGCTACCTTTTCAAGCAGTGTTAATTGCTTGGGCATATTGGTATACTCGTAAACCAGAATCACAAAGTGGAGCGTCGGAAATTGCAAAAGAGTTAAAAGATTCTTCTTTGGTTAAGTAAAATCATGAAATTATTGGGCATTTTATGTCTAATGTTAGATTGGGAATTGCCAATTGTTCAAACCAAGGATGGATGATTAATAAACGTGCAAATTGACAAAATCTGACTAGATCGCAAAGGGTGAGGCAATAATGCATGATTAAATCTTGGATGGTAATTGGTGGGGTTGCTTTCTTAGTTGCTTTAGGTGCAAACTTTATTACTCCTGGTGATCGCAAATGGTTTAAACGCCTACAAAGACCAAGATGGCTAACATTTGAAGCAGCAATTCCTGTAATTTGGACTGTAATATTTATTTGTGGTGCTTGGTCTGCTTATATTGTTTGGGAAAAGAACCCAGGAACAAACACAACCTGGTTATTAATGGGACTATATTTACTTTTAGAAATAGTTACTATCGCCTACACTCCTGTAATGTTTAGGACTCGTCATTTAAGAGTAGGTACGATTCTTGGTGGAACAGGTTTTGTGATTGGGGTGATATTAGCGATCGCAGTTTTTCCTATTTCTGCTTGGGCAACATTGTTACTTGTACCATATTTATTATGGAGTCCAATTGGTACATATACAACTAAAGCTATGGAACGCCTCAATCCTCAAGATGTATAAGTTTTGTTTGCAGAATTTACGCACAGGTAATGGAAAAACAAACCGCAGAGGACGCAGAGTACACAGAGAAATAAGAGTTTGAGAGGTTTTTTGCCTAAGTTCTAGTTTGTTGATTGTTGTTTGGAAGTAACAACAATTAACCATTAACAATTAATAATATGACTAATGACTGATTAAACTCATATCCTAAATTGCCAAAATTGCTGTGTAAAACTCATACACACCAAAGAATAGAAAATGATTCAATCTTGGATGGTCATTGGGGCTGTAACTTTTTTAGTTGCAGTTGGTAGTTTTTTTATCACACCAGGTGATGTGAAATGGTTCGCACAATTAAGTCGTCCACGTTGGTTAGTTTTTGAACCATTCATCCCTGTAATTTGGACTGCAATTTTTATTAGCGGTGCTGCTTCTGCTAGCATTGTTTGGCAAAAAAATCCAGGTAGTTTAATAACCTGGTTATTAATGGGTTGTTATCTATTGCTGGAAATTATTACTGTCACCTACATACCTTTAATGTTGAGGTTTCGCAGTCTTAGAACCGGAGAAATTATTGGTTCAGTTGGTCTTGTTTTGGGTATAGTGCTAGCGTTATTTGTTTTACCTATTTCTCGACTGGCTAGTTTATTGCTTGTTCCTTATTTGGTTTGGAGTCCAATCGGAACTTATACAACTGAGGAATTAATTCAGTTGAATCCTGAAGATGCATAAATTTTGTTTGTTGTTGGTTGGTTGTTGGTTGTTGGTACTTCAAAACAACCAACAATCAACAATTAAGTACTTACATTAACCTAGCATAGCGTGCTATAAAATTTTTACTTGGGTCGGCTTGATTATGTAACCAAGCCCACATCTGATCACCTATGGAAAAATGCCACCACTCGCGTGGATTGCGTTTAAAATCGGCTTTTTCCATGACATCTTTTAGTAGTAAACGATGAGCGTGATATTGTTGTGCTTGTGGTTGTTCACTATTAGCATAATAATCAGGGAGCGATCGCTCTGACATTTCATCAATAGGCGAACCCATATCTACAATTTCGCTATTCTCATCCACTAGCGTTATATCCACCGCAGCACCAGTACTATGAGGTGGTGGTGTGTTTTGAGCCAAACTAGGTTCAGCCCAGATTTTGTAAACTTCTTGCCAAATTTCTTGGCGCTGAGTTGCTGATAAATTTGCCTCAACAAGTCCTCTTTCTCGTACCGCTTCGGCAAAACTGTAATCTACCATAAACTGTTGCACAGCTACGGGACGATAAGCATCAAAAATTTGAATCCGCCAGTCAGGACGCAGCAATTGTAAATGATTTTGGGCTGCAATTAAACTATCAACAACACTTTGGCGAAGAAAATAAGGTGAATGTTCCCCATAAGGTGCGCCTAATTTTTCATAAGGATGGGGAGATTCCACCGCAAACATTTCTAGGGGAATAGGTACTAGCGGTTCGCCACACTCTTGAATGGGAATATGATGATAAGGTCTCATGGATTGTAAGGTGAAAACTTGGTTTTACGGCGTTGCATCATTGCGGGATGATATATAATCGAGGATAAATTTTTCTAGTAGCGATCGCTAAAAGGGAAAATGGAAATGAATTGTCCAAAATGCGGAGGTAATGATATTAGAAAAAATGGAAATAGAAGAGGTAAGCAGAATTACCAATGTAAGAGTTGTGGTCGCCAATTTATTGAATCATATTCGGTTAGAGGTTATCCCAAAAAAATCAAAGAATCCTGCTTAACCATGTATCTAAATGGCAACAGGTTTAGGGCGATTGAAAGAATTACGAGTGTGAATCATAATACAGTTATCCGTTGGGTAAAGGAAGTTGGTCAGCGTTTACCAGATAATACTAATGATAGTATACCAGTGGTTGCTCAATTAGATGAGTTACAAACATTTGTCGGTAAAAAAAAATAAAGTATGGATATGGACGGCTTTAGATAAGGACTATTCGTCCATACTAGAATATGTCATAGGTTCGAGAAGTGCAGAAACATTTGAGAGATTATGGAATAAAATAAGCGATTGGAATTGCTATTTTTGGATAACAGATGGATATAAAGTTTATCCGAAATTTATTCCGGACGGAGACCAGATTGTGAGTAAGATAGGTATGACAAGAGTAGAAGGGGAAAATAGTCGGTTAAGACATTATTTAGCTAGACTGCGCCGCAAAACTTTTTGCTACTCGAAATCGTTAGAGATGTTATCTCTATCACTCAAGCTATTGATTTACTATCTGAAATATCAGGATATTTCCTTGATAGTTTAAATGTTAAATATGATTATTCGCTCTTTTCGCGATCACCTGAATTTAATTGCTTTCAAAATGTAGGAAAAAACCGCATATCATCCCGCAATGATGCAACGCCGGTTTTACAAATGTTAGCTTGTGGAGTTCTCAATTAGTTCAAAAGATCGCCTAATAAATTAGAACTTACGCATTGACAAAATAAGTAATCCATGCGTTCAAGGTGTGGTGTGTCTAATTGTCTTCGTGTCTTCTTTTACAGATGAGCTAAGGTTGTAGATGAGTAGCAAAACTCGTAAAGAAGCTTGAATAGCTAACCAATACTGAAGAAGCCTAGACTAGACTAGAGACGTCGAGTAATCAGTAAAGGAATTATGATGAGCGATCGCGACTACACCTTAATCATCGATAAAAGTGGTAGCATGTCAACTCCCGATCAAGTCGGTGGTAGAAGTCGATGGGAAATTGCTCAAGAATCTACCCTCGCTTTAGCACGTAAATGTGAACAATTTGACCCAGATGGTATTACTGTTTACCTATTTTCTGGGAGATTTAAACGCTACGACGATGTTACCTCCGCCAAAGTAGCACAGATTTTTTTGGAAAATGACCCATCTGGTACAACAAATTTAGCAGGTGTACTTCAAGACGCAACCAATAATTACTTTCAGCGTAAAGCAGCAGGAAAAACCAAAGCCAATGGTGAAACTATTTTAGTGATCACCGATGGTGAACCAGATGATCGCAAAGCTGTATTTGAAGTCATCATTAGTGCAACTCGCCAGATGGAACGCGATGAAGAACTAGGAATTTCAATCATTCAAGTGGGTAATGATGCACAAGCAACTAAATTTTTGAAAGCATTAGATGATCAAATGCAAAGTGTCGGTGCAAAATTTGATATCTGCGACACAATCACCCTTGATGACATGGAAGATATGAGCCTTGCAGATGTTTTAATGAATGCAGTCACTGATTAATTGATCATTTGTCATTTGTCAAGACTCAACAACCAACAACCAACAATCAACAACTAACCGCTAATTGGAGGATCATAAAATGCTAGAAAATCGTGACTATACTCTAATTATTGATAAAAGTGGCAGTATGGCAACGCCTGATCAAAAAGGTGGTAGAAGTCGATGGCTAGCTGCACAAGAATCTACTTTTGCTTTAGCAAGTAAATGTGAACAATTTGACCCAGATGGCATTACTATTTATTTATTTTCTGGTAGATTCAAACGTTATGAAAATGTGACATCAAGTAAAG
The DNA here is from genome assembly GCF_000317245.1 of Fischerella muscicola SAG 1427-1 = PCC 73103. Classification (GTDB taxonomy): domain Bacteria; phylum Cyanobacteriota; class Cyanobacteriia; order Cyanobacteriales; family Nostocaceae; genus Pelatocladus; species Pelatocladus muscicola_A. The sequence goes on along the minus strand of NZ_AJLJ01000025.1, from coordinate 11,746 downwards.
TATCACAAATCTTCCAAGAAAATGATCCAGCAGGAACCACTGACTTAGCAGCAGTATTAAAACACGCTACTGATAACTATTTTGAACGTAAATCCGCAGGTCAAACAAAACCAAATGGTGAAACAATTTTAGTTGTCACAGATGGTGAACCAGATGATCGTAAGGCTGTCATGAAAGTCATTATTGAAGCTTCTCGGCGTATGGACAGAGATGAAGAATTAGCTATTTCTTTTATTCAAGTTGGCAAAGATGCTCATGCAACTCGTTTTCTCAAAGTATTAGATGACGAATTACAGACTGCTGGTGCAAAGTTTGATATTTGCGATACCTTGACAATGGATGACATGGAAGACATGAGTTTATCTGAAGTCCTTTTGAATGCGATTAATGATTAAGTAGTTAGACAAAATTAAATTCATTCTTGAAGAACAGGGAACAGGGAATAGCTTGAATAATATCTAATTAATTTTGTTTAGGGACTTAACTATCAATCTTTACAAATCACAAAATAAATCTCTAAAAGTGAAATACTACACTATTTTTTTACAGCAGATAAATAGAATAGTGAATACTTTGACATGCAGTAAATCAGGAGTTAAGTATCATGGACTCTATTGATAAGCTGTTAGCAGAACTGCAAGCTGAATATCAGCATCAAAGTAATGAACAACCAAAACAAGAACCAAATACAGCAAATACAGTAAATACGGCAACACCAAATATTCCTCAATCATCTTCAAAATCAGCATCTTTAATTGATAAACTTTTAGAAGAAGTAAAGACTGATTTTGAAGAACAAGAACAAGCAGAAAAATTAAGAATACAGCAAGAATTAGAAGAAGAAAAAATTAGGCAAGAACAAATAAAAGCTAAACAAAGGGAGGCTTTGAAACAACAAGCTAAAGATTGGTTGGCTAAGTTAGATCCTTTCTCACCGGAGGGATTGTGGTTTGAAAGATTTGCGGAAAGATATTCATCAAAATTAGAAGCAGCAATAGATTATTTACAAGCGAATGAGTAGAGTTAGTTGTTATATTCGCCTATTCATTTTCGATCGCTTCGGCTTCAAATTGAAGTTGTCGATACAAATCCGCGATTATTGATTTAGTTTGTCGTAATATTGAACTGCCCAATCATGCATTGCATAGAGAATTGGTTTGAGACTTTCCCCTAAAGGTGTGAGTGAATATTCTACTTTTGGCGGAATTTGTGCATAAACTTGACGATGAATAATTCCATCTTCTTCCATTTCTCGCAGTTGCTGCGTCAGCATTTTTTGTGTAACTCCTGGTAAAGCTCTTTGCAATTCACCAAAGCGCTTTATCCCCGTCATTAATTCTCTAATAATCAATACTTTCCAACGTCCACCGATTATCTTCAGTGTAGTTTCCACTTCACACGTCAGTCTGTTAGGATTTTCGGCTTCAGCTTTCATAGTGTATTGAGGGCTAGGGAAGATGGGTTTTCATGCTTTTTATTTTACCTAAAGGGTTGTCGCCCTGTAAGAAGCCCGGTTTCTTAAAGAAACTGGACTTCCGTGTTTTTATTTTGGGCAAGCTGGTAAAGATTTGTCAGCATAGTAGCAGTCAAAATGTTCTAATGCTTCCTGACTAGACTCAAAGGTGCTGCTAGTTGTATGAGCGTCTTCTTTACCGTAAGATTCCCGTTTCCAGATTTTAAGATAGTACCGTGTATTATCTTGCCAGAGTTCGTAACTATAATCACCACCAGAACCGTTGCTTACTAAAGTATCAGCCTTTGCAACTGTGGATACACTTATGAGAGTCAAAGTGGTTAATAAAGGCAATAAAAATTTTTTAACCATATTTTAGATGCATGTAACTATTACATTCACATTGATAATTTATTTGGCAGTCAAAATGGTAAATTTATGCCTTTAATATGATAAACTTAGTTTAAAATATTACAAATATTATCAGTGTAAATTATGTGTATATACTGAGAATAGAACACTTAAAAATATTTGTAGTGGTGTAAAGAACACCAACTACAAACAATCTGTAGCTTTGATTTCGAGAATTTAATATTAGATTTTCGCAGAAGTTAAGTTTAAGAAGCTTCTCTTCTGTCTTTATTTATGGGTAAAACACAATCGACTTATGCAGTTTTGCGATAAAAACAGAAAAGAACATACAAAAAGCGATCGCACCTCATGAGCAATCACAATAAAACTCTTGGATTAGATAAATCTCTTTATGACTACTTGCTTTCAGTATCTTTGCGAGAGCCAGAAGTTTTAACTCAACTGCGTCAAGAGACGGCGCAGCAACCTATGGCTAACATGCAGATTGCACCGGATCAAGGACAGTTTTTAGCCTTGTTAGTCAAGTTAATTGGAGCCAAAAAAACTTTAGATATTGGTGTGTTTACTGGCTATAGTTCTTTGGTAGTAGCCTTGGCTTTACCAGCAGATGGTAAAGTTATAGCTTGCGATGTTGATGAAGAATATACAGCGATCGCTCGCCGTTACTGGCAACAAGCAGGTGTAGCAGATAAAATTAGTTTGCACATTGCTCCAGCCTTGGAAACTTTAAAAAAATTAATCGCAGCTGGTGAAGTAGAAACCTTTGATTTTGCTTTTATTGACGCCGACAAAAGCAACTATGACAACTACTACGAACTAGCTTTGCAACTTGTGCGTCCGGGCGGACTGATTGCGATCGATAATGTCTTATGGTCAGGTAGAGTCGCAGATCCTCAAGAACAGGACAATAGAACTAACAAAATTCGGGCTTTTAATCAAAAACTGCATCAAGATCAAAGAATTACACTCAGCATGGTAGCGATCGCTGATGGTTTGACTCTAGCAATGAAAAATTAGAAATTTTCTTGTTTCCCCCTTGTCCTCCTTGTCCCCCTTACCATGATCCGAGAGAAAATGGAAAGAGGAGAACTTTCAATCTAATTGGTGGTAATTCCATTGAATAGCGAACCAGTATCCCAAAATATTTCTGATTCTGAGCGATCGCCGTTTCAAATCTGGTTGGCTTTATTAAGTGTAGGATTGGGCTTGACCATGTTTACACTTGATAGTACTACAGTCAACATTGCCTTACCTACAATTACAAAGGCTTTTGATACTCACTTAGCTATTTCTCAATGGGTGATTATCAGTTACCTGATTGTTTTTACGGCTTTGATTTTCAGCGTTGCTCGTTTGGGTAATATACTCGGCAGACAGAAGTTATTCCAAGCTGGATTAATTTTGTTTACTATCAGCTCATTACTGTGTGGGTTAGCACCTGGAATTGGCTGGTTGATTGGCTTTCGAGTCTTGCAAGGATGCGGTGCTGTGCTAATCGTGGGATTGGGAATGGCAATTATTACTGAGTTATTTGCTCATACCTCACAATATGGATTAGCCCTGAGTCTTGCTGCGGTGACGCTTTCTATCGGTTCTGTGTTAGGCTCGGCGATTGGTGGTTTACTGGTTACGCTTGGTGATTGGCAAGCGATCTTCCTAATTAATCTTCCCATAGGAATGATTGCAATTTTGTTATTTGCTTTGTATGTTCCACCTTCCCAAAATCTCCGTAATCACCAAGAACACTTTGATGGACTGGGAGTAATTTTGCTGGCGCTGGTGATGGTTAACTTGGCGTTGGCGATCAGCGAAGCACAAAAACAAGGCTTTCACAGTGCGATCGCTCTGATCTTACTAATTATTGCCATCATCGGTTTAATTGTTTTGGTTTTGGTTGAGTCTCGAAGCAGACAACCGATAATTGATTTGTCTTTGTTTCGCAACCGCATCCTCAGTATCAATCTGTTGACTATGGTAGTAGTTTACATAGTCATGGCATCTCGGTTATTAATCTACCCTTTTTTCTTAGAATTAGTTGTGCAGTATCCAACTGAGCAAGTGGGAATGTTAATGATCACCTTACCAATCAGTAACGCCATAATTGCACCTATATCAAGACGTTTCGCTGATCGGTTTGGTAGTCATCGCTTGATTCCCATTGGTTTGATGTTGTTATTATTTGGATGTATGCTGGCTACTACTTTTAGTACCCAGCTGACACCCTTGGGTTACGTACTTAGAGATATGGTCATGGGTGCAGGTTTAGCGATGTGGCGATCGCCTAATAATGTCGCCACTATGAGTATTGCTCCCCACAATAAAATCAGTGTGGTTTCAGGGTTACTAAATGAATCATCTTTGGTTGGTCAAACACTTGGAACTGCGTTAGGAGCAAGTTTGTTTTTTACATTTATAGTCAGCGTTGTCAATCTACCTCATACAACACCGCTTGTATCTATCCCACTTCCAGCATTGGTTTTTGCCATGCAGAGGACATTTTTGATTTTGGCAATCTTCCTGGGAATTATGCTTGTTGTTAATATATTGTTTCAAATCAAACAAAAATTTCTCAGCAATAATTCATAAGCTTGATTTGCTCGCTTTTTTATATTAAAGCGAACAGTAGGGTGTGTTGTCGCGCAGCGCAACGCACCATCCCGTGCTTTTCGGTGCGTTAGGACGTTCTGTCCATAACGCACTCTACCAAATTCAAGCTAAATCCTGTGAAAAGCCAGATCGGCTTGCATTGTGAATGTATATGCTTACATTTTGAATGTATCGGCTTGCATTGTGAATGTATATGCTTACATTTTGAATGCATCGGCTTGCATTGTGAATGTATATGCTTACATTGTGAATGTATATGCTTACATTTTGAATGTATCGGCTTACATTGTGAATGTATATGCTTACATTTTGAATGCATCGGCTTGCATTGTGAATGTATATGCTTACATTGTGAATGTATATGCTTACATTTTGAATGTATCGGCTTACATTGTGAATGTATATGCTTACATTATTAATGCATCGGCTTACATTATTAATGCATCGCGTCTACAGACTTTCCACAGATACACTTAACCAATCTTTCTATAAAACATTACCGTCTGTTAACAGTTGGAACGTAGGTTTAATTTATGCATCTATACTTGGGCAGTTTATTGTGGTGTATTGTGACGGTTTTGAAAGCTTGCTAAGTTAATTCCCAATCCCCTACTTTTTTATGACTGCAATTGATCCCAACAAAACAGCGACTTTACAAATAGAAGACGATCGCACAGGTTTAAGCATTGAAACTCTGCGACGTGCGATGGCAGATAATCTCTTCTATATTCAGGGTAAATATCCTGAGATTGCTAAAAAAAATGATTTTTACATGGCGCTGGCTTATACAGTGCGCGATCGCTTGCTCAAACGCTGGATCAGTACAACAAAATCATATATTGAAAAAGATGTCAAGGTTGTTTGCTATCTCTCAGCCGAGTTTCTCATGGGGCCGCACTTAGCAAATAACTTAATTAATTTAGATATTTATGAGCAAGTACGCAAAGCAGTTGTAGAATCAGGATTGAATTTAGAAGAATTAATTGAGCAAGAAGAAGAGCCTGGTTTGGGTAATGGTGGTTTAGGTCGTCTTGCTGCTTGCTACATGGATTCTCTCGCTTCTTTGGAAATTCCAGCAATTGGCTATGGTATTCGTTACGAATTTGGTATTTTTGATCAAGAAATTCGTGAGGGTTGGCAAGTCGAAATTACTGACAAATGGTTACAGTGGGGTAATCCTTGGGAAATTCCCCGTCCAGACGTAGCCTATGAAGTTAAATTGGGTGGTCGTACAGAATCTTACACTGATCAACATGGTAATTATCGAGTACGCTGGATTCCTGATCAAATAGTCAAAGGTATTGCTTACGACACACCGATACTAGGCTATAAAGTCACTACTACTAATATCCTCCGCTTGTGGAAAGCAGAAGCCCCGGAATCATTTGATTTTCAGTCATTTAATATCGGCGATTACTACGGTGCAGTTAATAAAAAAGTCGTTTCCGAAAACATTTCCAAAATTCTCTATCCGAACGATGAACAAGTCCAAGGAAAACAACTGCGTTTAGAACAGCAATATTTCTTTGTTTCCTGTTCTCTCCAGAATATGATTCGCATTCATCTAGATCGTGCTGGTAAGAGTATGGAAAGCTTTCACGAATATTTTGCTGTTCAACTCAATGATACTCACCCTGCGATTGGTGTAGCGGAACTGATGCGGTTGTTGTTGGATGAACATCAATTTGATTGGGAACAAGCTTGGGATATTACCCAAAAAACTTTCGGTTATACTAATCACACTCTACTACCAGAAGCTTTAGAAAAGTGGTCTATTAGCTTATTCGGTAAATTGCTACCTCGTCATTTGGAGATTATCTACGAAATCAATCGCCGCTTCCTTGATCAGGTGCGGTTACAAGACCCTTACGATCAAGGTAAAATTGCCAGACTCTCGCTGATTGATGAAACAGGTGATAGATATGTGCGTATGGCTAACCTCGCATGTGTTGGTAGTCATGCAATTAATGGTGTAGCAGCTTTACACACAGAATTGTTGAAACAAACAATTCTGCGAGATTTTTATCAATTGTGGCCAGAGAAATTCAGCAATAAAACTAACGGAGTTACACCACGACGTTGGATAGTTTTAAGCAATCCTGGTTTGACTAGTTTAATTTCTAGTAAAATCGGTGATAACTGGATTAAGCATCTTGAAGACCTCAAACAATTAGAAAGCTTTGTTGAAGATAGTAATTTCCGTCAACAATGGCGACAAATTAAGTTAGAAACCAAGCGTAATTTAGCAAAATATATTCAGAAGAAAACTGGTATTGTTGTTAATCCAGAATCGCTATTTGATATTCAAGTCAAGCGCATTCACGAGTATAAGCGTCAACATCTGAATGTACTGCACATTATCAGCTTGTATAACCGCATTAAACATAATCCTGATCTTGAAATTACCCCGCGTACATTTATTTTTGGCGGGAAAGCTGCACCTGGTTATTATATGGCTAAACTGATCATTAAATTGATCAACTCCGTAGCAGAGGTTGTGAATGCTGACCCTCATGTACGCGATCGCATCAAAGTTGTCTTTTTACCAGACTACAATGTAACTTTAGGTCAAAAAGTATACCCCGCAGCTGACCTATCAGAGCAAATTTCCACTGCTGGTTTAGAAGCTTCTGGTACTGGGAATATGAAGTTTTCAATGAATGGGGCGTTAACTATTGGTACTCTTGATGGTGCCAACGTCGAAATTCGTGAACAAGTAGGAGAAGAAAATTTCTTCTTATTTGGACTGCGAATTGAAGAAGTTCAAATGCTCAAAGCCCAAGGCTACAATCCTTGGAATTACTATAATTGCAACCCCGAAATTAAAGAAGTAATAGACTTAATTGCTTCTGGGGTTTTCTCTCATGGTGATATAAATCTGTTTCGTCCTCTGCTTGATTCTCTACTTCACCACGATCCATTTTTACTACTTGCTGACTACCAATCTTACATTGATTGTCAACAGCAAGTGAGTCAAGCCTATCGCGATCAAGATAATTGGAATCGGATGTCAATTTTGAATGTAGCACGCATAGGAAAATTTTCCTCGGATCGCTCCATTCAGGAGTATTGCCAAGACATTTGGCAGGCAGAACCACTGACTATAGAATTAGAAGAATATGTTCAATCGAAAGCTGGTTTAAAAGTTTAAATTTAACAAAAATACTATTTATTGCAGTATTTTAAAATGTGATGTAGTTAAAATGCAATGTCATGCTTGAACCAGCAGAAACCGTAAAAATCTTTCAAAAACAGCCAACAATTAAAACTTTTTCCAGTGGTCAAACTATCTTTACAGATGGTGAAATTGGAGATTGTATGTATGGCATTTTGAATGGAGAGGTAGAGTTATATGTTGATGGCAAAGTAGTCGAAACTATTCATCGGGGAGATGTATTTGGCATGGGAGCATTAGTGGTTCCAGAACAAACCAGAGCATCGACAGCAATTGCTAAAAGCGATTGCGAATTGGCGATCTTAGACCGAAATGGTTTTCTGTTCGCCGTGCAAGAAACCCCTATGTTTGCACTACTCGTGATGCGAAGTTACTCCGAACGTTTACGTTTACTCAAACGTTCTATTTGATACATTATTTGCAGACCTTCAGTTATCAGCGATCAGTCAACAAACAAACCTGATAACTGTACAGACGTGAGGAACATCGCGTCTCTGACTAATAACTGTACAGACGCGATTCATCACGTCTCTAACTGAAACTTATGCAACAACGTACCCGTAATACAAAAGTCGTCGCTACGATTGGCCCAGCCAGCAATTCACAGGAAATGCTGACAAAAATGATTCAAGCTGGGATGAATGTGGCTCGCTTGAATTTTTCTCACGGGAGCTACGACGATCACGCTCAAACAATAACATTGTTGCGATCGCTCGAAAAAGAACTAGACACTCCGGTGACTCTGCTGCAAGATTTGCAAGGGCCAAAAATCAGAGTTGGTGAATTACCCAATGGTGCGATCGCTTTAACCGAAGGAAAATTAGTCACCTTAGTACCAGTATTTAAATTCTCGAATCAACCCGATACAATTGCTATTGATTACCCCTTGCTGGCAGAAGATGCCCAAAGTGGAAATCAAGTTCTTTTAGATGATGGTTTATTAGAACTTAAGGTAGAGGAAATACAAGGAGATGCTGTGTTATGCAGAATCATCCGAGGAGGTATCCTCAAAAGTCGTAAAGGTGTGAATTTTCCCCATCTCAATTTACAGTTACCTTCTTTAACAGAAAAAGACTTACAAGATTTAGAATTTGGTTTATCTCAGGGAGTAGATTACATCTGTTTAAGTTTTGTTCGTCGCCCTGAAGATATCCATAATTTAAAAGAATTACTTGCACAAAAAGGAGCAGATACACCTGTTGTTGCCAAGTTGGAAAAACCCCAAGCTATCGATAACTTAGAAGCAATCATAGATGAGTGCGATGCAGTCATGGTGGCTCGTGGAGACTTAGGCGTAGAAATGAGTCCAGAGAAAGTCCCACTTATTCAAAAAAGGATCATTCGGCTGTGCAACCGCAAAGGTATTCCAGTAATTACTGCTACGCAAATGCTAGAAAGCATGACTCATAACCCCCGTCCCACTCGTGCTGAAGCTAGTGATGTTGCTAACGCTATTATTGATGGTACTGATGCGGTCATGCTCTCAGGAGAATCAGCCGTTGGTGAGTTTCCTGTGCAGGCTGTAGAAATGTTGGTGCGAATTGCTACAGATATTGAACCAGATTTAGAGTTCGTCAACAATCCGCCAGCCAAAACCGACGAAACCCACGCTTTAAGTGAGGCTTTGAATGCGATCGTCAATGTTATGCCACTGCGTTGCATAACCACATTTACCAGCACTGGCTATACAGCTCAACTCGCTGCTGGCGAACGTCCCAAAGTACCCATTATCGCACTCACACCCAACTCCACAACTTACCACCGCTTAAACTTAGTTTGGGGAATTAGACCAGTTCTTTTAGAACATGAAGTTGAAACATTTGAGGAATTGACAGCACAAGTCGAGACAATTCTGGTACAGCGTGGTTGGGTTGCACCAGGCGACAAAATCTTAATTTTGGGGGGTGTCCCCACGATGCGTCCCCAAGGGACAAATTTCTTGAAGATTCATACAATCACTGAGGGTGTAGGGGTGTGAGAAGAAAAGGCTTTATATCTCTAATCTCCACTAAAAAAACGTAACACCATCGAAATCCTTGTCAATGACAAATGACCAATAACAAATGACAGATGAATCAAAACATTTTATTGATGATTGTCGATATCGGCTGTCGCGATGGGCCTATCCCATTAGCGCACAGATCCGCGTTTCTGACACACAATGCCTAGTTAGTGGTTGAATTTCATTAAATTCAGGAGATTACTAATGGCACATCTTACTGTATTAGAATTCCCCACAGCTAATGGTGCAGAGAGAATGGAAAGTAAACTGGCTGAACTACAGCAACAGCATTTGCTAGATATCCAAGACGCGGCTGTTGTTTCTTGGCCAAAAGGCAAAAGAAAGCCCAAAACTCGCCAGCTACATAACTTATCTGGATTAGGTGCGTTAGATGGTGCTTTTTGGGGATTATTGTTTGGCATCCTTTTCTTTATCCCAATTCTGGGGATGGCAATTGGTGCGGCGATTGGTGCCCTGACAGCCTCGTTTGCAGATGTTGGCATTGACGATAATTTCATCAAAAAAATCCGTGAAGAGGTTACTGAAGGGACTTCTGCGCTTTTCCTACTCACTTCCAATGAGGTAGTCGAACGAATTGCAGAAGCTTTAAAAAACGAGGATTTCAAGATTGTTGCTACTAATCTACCTAAAGAGCGAGAAGAGAAACTGAAAGAAGCCTTTGCTCATTCATAGTTACGAGTTCAGTAGCAATTAAGTTATAGATTGGGGGTAGGTTGACAAACCTGCCCTCATTTTTTTGTATGTGAAGTTTGATACAAAGATTCTGCATAAAAGCCCAAATGATTAGCCACAGGGCGCTCCCGCATTGGTATTTTGGTATGTATGGGAGCGTTTAACACTTTAGCTCCAGTATTTGTTGCTACTGCTAATGTAGTAGAACCACCACCATCAAAGTTGAGTGCTGTATCTGCACCTAATGCGATCGCAATATTGGCTAACTCTTTTTTCGTCACTCCCTGGCTGTAAAGAAGTTGTTTTCCATCAACAACAATTAACCAGAGTTTTTTACCTGCTTGATCAATGGCTACAGCCACATGGGGATATGGTTTATCGTTTTGCTGTTCTAGGTTTTTGGCTTTTGGCTTTCCACCTTCAACTAATATTTGACTTCCTGCAACACCTTGAATTGTACCTTTAGGACATTCGTCGCTATCTAGCATTTGGGCGCGATTTTTCATAAAACACAACACTCGCCATCCTGGTTCGGGTTTGGAATATCGATAACCATCAGAAATTACTTCGCCCAATGGATAAGAGGGATCACCGCTATGAGGATAGTAATCCCAAGGAGTGTTTTCTACAAAATGCTGAAAGTAACTAGCATTAATTGCTACTTGCACCTTAAATTCACTCAAAAAGGCTGAAGTGGTGCGGGCTTTTGTTTCCAAACCTTGTCCTGGTGGCATTCCTGGTGTAACCAGTGGTTTTACGCCTGGTGCAGTTAAATCTATACTGACTATATGAATAATCATTGGGCGTGGTTGGGAACTAACTTGGCGTTGATAGGAAATACCACGAAACAATACTTGTGCTTGATTAGTCTGAGGTGGGCGTAAAAAGTGGAGTCCACCATAAACCATTAAAGGTAATAAAAGTATGCCAGTACCAGCAGCAAATAAATATTGTTTCATATCATGTTTGCTTAAACAGAGGAGAAGAAATTAAGGGATCAGTAAAAATAAAAGTTGAAAAGGCAGAGGTAGAGACGCGATGTTCCTCATGTCTGTACAATTTTAAGAAAGCAGTAGACGCGGAGCGGTTTCCGTAGGTACGGCTTCTGTTCCCTGAAAGGGTTCCCGTAGGGTAAGTAGGCAGAAGGAAAGAAAGTTTTTCATTTGTTCTGGTGTACCCATTTGATGATGGCTACTTAAAATTTACTATTTCAAAGACTCACCGACGGGGTTCAAATACTCGTTTATCTATTTCAAAGACTCGACGACAAGTATTAAAGACTCGACGACAAGTATTAAAGACTCGCTGACGAGTATCAAAGACTCGACGACAAGTATTAAAGACTCGACGACAAGTATTAAAGACTCGACGACAAGTATCAAAGACTCGACGACGAGTATTAAAGACTCGACGACGGAGATTATAAGTACTCAGACACAATTAA
>NZ_AJLJ01000024.1 GCF_000317245.1 Fischerella muscicola SAG 1427-1 = PCC 73103 | reverse complement strand
TTACACAGATTTTTTCTGTTAAGAATTAATAGTTCCCTATCTCCACTTATATGATCTGCCTATTTGCGGAGGAAATTTTCAGCTAAAATCTCCTCAATTTATTTATGGAGGTTTTATCTTTATTTGTGAAAGTGGGGGAGCAGGTGTTTCTGTGATTAAAATTATTCATCAGGTCAAAGGCAGAGCTAGGTATAAAGTTAAAGAACTTTATCGTTCGCAATCTTTCAAAGAATATATTGAGCGATCGCTTCCACAAGAACCAGGAATTAACTATGCCTGTGCTAATACTTTAACTAGTAATATTCTTGTGTTGTTTGAGCAAGAATATAATGCGGAGAAGATTGCAAGATTAATTGAAAAATCTATTTGCGAATATCAACCACAACAGATAAAATCACTTACAAAAAAAGCATCAACTCCAACACCAAAACCAGTTACCAACGCCCAAGCCCAAAAAATCGATAACTGGCATTTGATGGAAACAGATGCTGTTTTAGATGCATTTAATACTTCCCAAGAATCAGGATTATCTCATACATCTGCTGCTGATAACCTGAATAAATATGGCCCGAATGTTCTCACAGCAGTAAAAACCCGTTCTGATTTAAGTATTTTGGTTGACCAATTTAAATCTTTGCCAGTTGCTTTGTTGGGTGTGGCTGCTGGCGTTTCTGTGTTAACGGGAGGACTAATTGATGCTGTGGTAATTTTGGGTGTTGTTGGTTTAAATGCTGTGATTGGTTATAGAACGGAAAGCCAGTCAGAAAGAATTATTCATTCTCTCGGTAATCATGAAGAAACATCGACTTGGGTAATTCGAGATGGTAAGCAACTAGAAATTCCCACAGAAGATATTGTGATTGGAGATATTTTAGTTCTGAAAACTGGTGGCTATGTAGCCGCAGATGCGCGACTACTGGAAGCAGAAAATCTGAGTATTGATGAATCTGCCTTAACTGGGGAGAGCATACCTGTAACTAAATCAATGCTACCCCTCAAAGGTGAAGATATTCCTTTAGGCGATCGCACCAACATGGTTTATAAAGGAACTCTTGTCACTGGTGGTCAAGGTTTAGCTGTGGTAGTAGCAACAGCCAAATTTACAGAAATGGGCAAAATCCAACAATTGGTAGGCGAAGCAACTACAACCGCAACCCCTCTCACCAGACAACTCGATGAGGTGGGTAGCCAATTAGTAGCAATTGGTATGGGAATTTGCGGTCTGGTTTTTGGAATGGGGGTGTTACGGGGATATGGTTTGCTGCAAATGCTGCAATCATCTATATCTCTGGCGGTTGCTGCTGTTCCCGAAGGTTTACCCACCATCGCCACTACAACCTTGGCTTTAGGAATCCAAGATATGCGTAAGCGTAATGTTTTGGTTCGCAGTCTCAGCGCTGTGGAAGCTTTGGGTTCGGTGCAAACGATTTGTCTGGATAAAACCGGGACGATTACAGAAAACCGCATGTCTGTTGTGGAAGTACACACAGACAGCCAACAAATTACTGTATCTGATGGAGAGTTTATCGCCAACGGTGAGCATCTTAATCCTTACGCTTGTGATGAACTGTTAAAACTGATTCATGTATCAGTTTTGTGCAATGAAAGTGAAGTGAACCTAGAACAAAATGGTGAGTATAGTGTCAAAGGTTCAGCAACAGAAAATGCTTTGATTTACATGGCTATTAGTGCTGGGGTGGAGATCAAGCAACTGAGAGAAAAATATCAACTGCTGCAAACTAACCTGCGCTCAGAGAATCGGAATATTATGAGTACGGTTCATAGCACTGAGAATAACCACAAGTTGGTTGCTGTTAAAGGTAGTCCAGGAGAAGTTGCTCAGATATGTAAATTTTGGCTGAAAAACGGGGAACGCTTACCGTTAACAGAAGAAGAGAAGCGATCGCTCGAAATTGAAAATGATCGCATGGCGGGGAAAGCCCTGAGAGTATTGGGTATTTCTTATACACATATTGATGCGAGTCACAATGGAGATAATTACGAGCAAGACTTGACATGGCTGGGTTTGGTGGGTATGGCAGACCCAATTAGAACAGGTGTCAAACAGTTAATGGTTGACTTCCACGATGCTGGTATTGATACAGTGATGATTACTGGTGATCAAAGTCCAACTGCCTATGCGATCGCTAAGGAATTAGAATTAAGCAGAGATCCGCAATTAGAAATTCTCGATTCCACCGACCTCAACAATCTCACCCCAGAAGCAGTAACCGCACTCGCTAATAAAGTCGATGTCTTTGCCCGGATTAGTCCCAGCAATAAACTGCAAATTGTCCAAGCATTGCAAGCCGCCGGACAAGTTGTAGCCATGACAGGCGATGGGATTAATGACGCCCCAGCCCTAAAAGCTGCTCAAGTTGGTGTAGCCATGGGCAAAGGTGGCACAGATGTAGCCCGTGAAGTTGCAGATATTATCTTAGAAGATGACAGGCTAGAAACCATGATCGTTGCTGTCAGTCGGGGTAGGACAATTTACAACAACATCAGAAAATCTGTGCATTTCCTACTTGCTACCAACATCAGCGAAATCGTGGTGATGACAACCGCCACCGCGATTGGGATTGGCGAACCCTTGAACGCCATCCAATTGTTGTGGTTGAATTTAGTAACAGATATTTTCCCTGGTCTTTCCCTAGCTTTAGAAGCACCAGAACCAGATGTTTTGAGTCAGCCTCCCCGCAACCCAAACGAACCAATTGTTAAGAATTCGGACTTTAGCAGAATCGGTTTTGAGGCAGGAACAATATCTCTCAGCACTTTAGCAGCTTATGGTTACGGCATCAGCAAATATGGCATTAGTCCCCAGGCAAGTACTATTGCTTTTATGAGTCTGACATCAGCACAACTATTACATACTATTAGTTGTCGTTCGGAACATCACAGCATATTTAATCAAGGAAAACTGCCGAATAATCCTTACTTAAATGCTGCTATTGTAGGTTCTTTTGCGATCCAACTTCTGGCGATCGCTATTCCACCACTGCGGAGTCTTTTAAAGATTACGTCTATTAATATTGTGGATAGTTTTGTGATTGGCGGTAGTGCTTTGTTACCTCTGTTGGTGAATGAAAGCACAAAAAATATGAGATTAGGTGAAAAGAATTTTACGCTTTCAAACAATAAATCTGGATATGCTTTATCTGCACAAACACAGCCTACTTAAACAGGTTTTATTTCTTAATTCAATTAATTATTGCAACACATCCTTGGTTTAAGTTTAAGACGCGATGCCACGTCCTACAACGGGGGGCTTTGGGGTCCCCTCTGGGGTTGGGGGGAAACCCCCGCAACGGAGTGGCTCATAAATCGCGCCTCTACAATATGGTCTGTCACATTCTTTTTTCAAATTGGTCTTACTTTATAAATAATCTCTCAGTGCGTACAGGCGGACTTGGTTTATTTAGTCGCGACTTCTAGTAGTCGTCAAGTATTATGAAAAAAGACTTCATGTTTACATCGGAATCTGTAACAGAGGGACATCCTGATAAACTTTGCGATCAAATCAGTGATGCGATCGTAGATCGTTTTCTTCAGCAAGACCCTTATACTCGAATCATTACAGAATGTGCGGTATCTACAGGTATTGTCTTTATTGCAGGTAGATTTGAACCTAATGCCAATGTAGATTTTACGAATGTAGCTAGAAAAGTAATTGATCAGGTAGGTTATGAGCATAGTGAATTTAATGGCAAAACTTGTAGCATTTTGACTAGTCTTTCAGAATTGCCATTAGATCAAACTTATGCTTTTCGTGAACAGGAATTATCTGATGCAGAGATAGAGAAAATCCCTGTTAAAAACCAAGCTACAGTTTTTGGTTTCGCCTGCAATCAAACTTCCGCTTTAATGCCTTTACCAATTTGGTTAGCTCACAAATTAGCAAAGCGAATTAGTGAAGTTAGAAGTCAAAATCTACTCTCTTATCTCACTCCCGATGGTAAAACTCAAGTAGGTGTTGAATATCGCGATCGCCGCCCTTATAGAATTCACAGTCTCACAGTTATTGCTAGTCAAAATAAAGCTAAATATCCTGATTTACAACAACTTAGTGAAGATATTTATGAAACAGTAATTAAACCAGTATTTGCAACTGAAGAAATTAAACCAGATGAAAAAACCAGAATATTTATCAATCCTGATGGACAATTTATTAGAGGTGGCCCTGCTGTCCATTCTGGGTTAACAGGTAGAAAAAATGCCATAGATACTTATGGTGACTATGCACAACACAGTGGTTCAGCGCTCAGTGGCAAAGACCCAACCAGAATTGATAGAGTAGGAGCCTATGCTGCTCGTTATGCAGCTAAAAATGTAGTAGCAGCAGGTATTGCTGATGAATGTGAGGTGCAGCTAAGTTACTCAATAGGTATTTCCAGACCAGTTAGTATTCAGGTTGAAACTTTTGGTACAGGCAAAATTTCAGATGAAGAAATCACAAAATTGTTAGAAGCAAATTTTGATTTTCGTTTAGCAGGAATCATCAAAGAATTTAATTTAAGATTTCTACCTTCAATTCATCAAAGTGGTTTTTATAGAAAATTAGCTGCTTATGGTCATGTAGGTAGAAATGATTTAGAACTACCTTGGGAGAAAACAGATAAAGTTGATGTGTTTTAAAAAATATTAAAAGTCATTTGTCATTGGTCATTCGTCCTTTGTATTGACAAATAACAAATGACTAATGACAAATAACAAACTTATACAGATTGAGGTTCTTTTTGACGGTAAAGATAATCGCAATATACTGCCCAAGTTGCACCAAATAAACCAGTTAAAGAACCTGCGATCGCAGCTGCTACACCCCAACCCATAGGGCCAAACCAGTCTGTAATTTCACACAATATAGCTGTGGTTGCTTTAGAAACAATAT
>NZ_AJLJ01000023.1 GCF_000317245.1 Fischerella muscicola SAG 1427-1 = PCC 73103 | reverse complement strand
ATAAGCTGTTCCTGCTGCTGCGACTGTGACTAAGCCTAACTCTGTCAGCATATCAATTAGTTGTTTGCTGGATAATTCTTCTTGAAAATAGGTTTTCCAAATTGAAGTGTACATAGCAATATCAGCAGCAGTTAAAACAATCTGCTTGGGAACTTCTACACCAGGAGTTGGCGCTGCTGAAATACCACTACCACCAATAGCGTAAGCGGTGATTGCGATCGCAACATCTAACCTTTTTTTGCCCAGACTACTCATCGTATAATCTCCTGCGACTTTTGTGGAAGCAATTTTTGCTTGCAAAGGCTGCCAAATATTAACCGTTTTAGCCGTTCATATTTCTAGTTGTCACTTCATCCTTCCAAATTTCTAATTCCAAATTACAAATTTTCTTACTCACCCTAACAGGTGATGTCAATTAAATATTCTGCTCGATATCTTAAAAGTACCAGGGGTTGTATAACTCTGGAGAGTAAGATTATGAACAAGATTATTATGACAAGTCTAGTAGCTTTGACAACTGCTACTAGTTTTCTCTTCAACAACCAATCAGCTCAAGCTCATGGGCGTTACGATTATCATCATATATATCCTTTTTACCGACCAAACTATTGCTATCCCACAACTCAATGGTTGATTGATGAAGACCCGGCCTATCACCCTCAAGCTTACGCCGATGGCTATCGCCAAGGACGCCAGAGTGCTAAAAAGGGTAATGCGTACAAAGAACGTACAGCTGGTGGTGAATTTGCACGTGGTTTTGAAGATGGTTATTACGGAAGGAAATTTGCTGGTCAAAAAAATATAGTTCCTAACGAATATAGACCATACACCACGACAGATTGTGATTGGTTTGGATTTTGATAGGCTGAAACGAGAAATTCCCAACAATATCCCCGACTTTCGGCAGTTAGAGGCTTCTTAGGAGACATCGCATTCTTATCGAATTCAAAAAGCGATCGTACTTATGCTTTTTGCACAAGCGGAAGCGTCACGGTGACAGTAGTTCCTTCCCCAAGTAAAGAATTGACTTCAATCTTACCCTGATGTTTTTGAATAATCTGATAACAAATCCACAATCCTAACCCAGTCCCTTTACCCACCTCTTTAGAAGTGAAAAAGGGGTCAAAAATTTTATCTTGATTTTTGGGTTCAATTCCGCAACCATTATCTGTAATTATTACGTCAATACGATTGCCTGCAACCTTGTTAGTATGAATTAAAATTTGGGGAGTAATTTTATTATCTACTGATGACAATTTATTAAAAAATGCCTCTTCCAAAGCATCAATCGCATTACTAATCAGATTCAAAAAGACTTGATTTAATTGTGCCGGATAACACTCAACTAATGGTAATATTTCATATTCTTTGACAACTTGAATTCCCTCTTTCAGACGATGATTGAGAATCAATAGAGTACTATCAATTCCTTCGTGAATATTCACAGCTTTCTTTTCAGACTCATCCAAGCGCGAGAAATTTCTTAAAGACAAAACAATCTCTCGAATTCTTTGCGCTCCCATTTTCATGGATGTTAAAATTTTGGGCAAATCTTGGCTAATATAATCTAGCTCTGTCTGTTCTAGACGATTTTGAATTGCAGTAGTTGGTTGAGGATATTCGTTTCTGTACAAATTCAGTAATTCTAATAATTCTTCAATATATTCCTTGGCATAACTAATATTGCCGTAGATAAAACTAATCGGATTATTGATTTCATGAGCAACTCCTGCAACCATATTACCTAGTGAAGACATTTTTTCTGTTTGAATCAACTGTGCTTGAGTTTGCTGGAGTTCTT
Organism: Fischerella muscicola SAG 1427-1 = PCC 73103; assembly: GCF_000317245.1. Lineage (GTDB taxonomy): Bacteria > Cyanobacteriota > Cyanobacteriia > Cyanobacteriales > Nostocaceae > Pelatocladus > Pelatocladus muscicola_A. The sequence goes on along the minus strand of NZ_AJLJ01000023.1, from coordinate 4,145 downwards.
GAATAGCATAACTAAGTTGATCGTAAGCTAAATTTAATTCCTGATTTTTCTGTAAAAGTTGGTTAGTGCGTTCTTCGACTCGTTTTTCTAAAGTCGTACGAGCTTGTTCTAATTCTTGAGTGTACTCCGCAACTCGACGAATCAAACTGTTAAGGGAAGTAGCCAAAATTCCGACTTCATCATTTCTAGTTACAGGAGCTTGCAAATCAAAATTTCCTTCCTGAGTGGCTTTTTGAGCTACTCTCGCTACTGTCAATAAAGGCCCGGAAATATTGAGTGCTATATTCTTACCCACCAAGGTACAAATCAAACCCCCCACTACGAAAAAACCCCATAATCTTAACCATAGGTACTGTACTGTATCGTTGAGATCTACAAGTGACTTGAGCAATACAATTGTCAAAGAAGTATTACTCAATCCTGGAATAAAAATACTTTTGGCAATGTAGTGCCTATTTGTGAGCAAAATACGTATTGGTGGAATAGTAGTAGGTGGTAATTGCCAATTTTTATTTGTGACTGCTGTGAGTGTAGAAACAACAACCGTTTCATCTTCGTTTAACGCAATCAAGTACTCATCTTCAGCTGCGATGAGACTTCTAAGTAACTCGTTATTGATGAGAACACCAATTTCAATTGCACCAATCACTTCCTCTTCATTGGACTGAATAGGAGATGTACCCACCAGAACTAACTGCTTTTGTCCTCGTTGTTTTTGAAGATTCACCACATCTAAAGGATACATCCCAGCAAGTGCCTGAGAAATAGTTGTTCGATCTTCTAAGTTTGACTTATCTAATTTTGGCTGTTTGAGATCCAGCACTGCTCCACCATTTTGATTCACAACCTTAATCATGTCTAGTTGCAAATTAGTCTCATATGAAACTAATATTTTTAGCAGTGTCTGAGTATCTTTCTGTTGCAGCGCCGTACGCACATCATTTCGCTCTGCTATCAATTGCACCCAAGAAGCCAAGTGTTGTTTTTTGGTTTGCAATTCCTGTAAAATAACTGCTGCACCTGATGCAACGGAATTTTTCATTTGGTATTCCATGGCACTGGTAAACCAAAAAGCAAAGCTAATCACTGCTATTACCATAATGCTAAAGAACACCAGCATAAACGGCATGATAATTCTTTGGCTTAAAGGTAGTTTTGAGTAACTCGCTTGCAAATTCACACCGCGTCCCACTGTTTGGCGGTGAGCTTGTTGCTCAGTATTTTGGTTGAAAAAGCTGAAGAATGGCATTTGTGTATTAGTATTAATCAGCACTAGTAAGCACAGTAGCTATAAGTCATAGAGCCGAACTCCAACTCTTTGAATTGTTATTTTATTAACCTTACTTTTGTTACTGTTGCTGTACAACGAGGCTTAATTTGTTGCCTTGAGTACTTAATTGAGTTAAATAAATTATGGATTTCAAAATTAATTTTTATACTTTAATCAATTAAGTCTTAAATAATATTGCAAAAATGATTTTGCTGTCAAACCTACGGTTACTTAAGTATATTTCAATACTCAAGTAATTGCTTGCTGCGGGGACAAGGGAGATGAATAAAAGCTTGACTACATCTCAGCGAGAATAAGTAATGACCATTGACCATTGACTATTTTTAGTTAAACTTCATTGCAAATTAAGAAGTGAAGTAAAACGACATGATAAGTTTTGAAAATGTGAATCGATCAATAGGGATTAATAAAAAAAGGAGAACACAGTGGCGATGGAATCACAGTTCCTCAAGGATACAGGCGTAGTCGTTGAAGAAGACTTTAGTGAATATGTTGCCCACCTCCAAATGCACATGGCTCTGCAAGCTCGCAATCTGGTTCCAACGCTGAAGCAGACACAGGTAGACAGTCGAGAGCAATTGCTCCATCAAACCCAAGCAAATTTTGAAAAACTAATTTCTCGCCGAGTTATCTAGCTCAAATCCATACAAATCTTCAAGAAAATTTAACTAAAATCAAAGCAGAACTTGTTGAGTCCAGGCTAATGTAGTCATCAACTAGTCTGCTTTTTAATATTGAGTTGTGAAGATCACTCTTTTGGAGCAATAGAAAGGGGTGGAAAGCCGTTAATATTAATGCAGCAGTACCTCTGTTTCTGTTTAATTAAGCGCAATGGCGGCTCGAATGAAAATGACTTCATTACTTCAGAAAAATCTGAGCATTGTCATCCGACCTATCCAACATCGAGACTTGGATGGTATTGGACGTATAGCTATGGATTCATTCGCAGCTAAAACCAGAAAAGGAGCCGATTTTGCTATGCGGCAAATGCAATGGCTGCGCCGCTGGTATGGATTGTTGAGATTTTTAAGTTGGTTTCCAAATCCACTACAGTATATTTTCTGTGGATATGTAGCAGAACAGGGGCGATCGCTCTTGGGAATGATCCAAGTCTCGCCATTTAATCGTACACGTAGTACTTGGCGCGTAGATCGGGTCATCTTAGAACGCGCTGCCGATAAGCAAGGAATTGGTTCGCAGCTTTTGCGTTACTGTTTTGAGTCAATTTTAGAAGCTCGCACTTGGATACTAGAAGTCAATATTAACGATACAGAAGCACTAGCGCTGTATCGACAAAATGGTTTTCAGCGTCTGGCTGAAATGACCTATTGGGAAATTAAACCAGAACTGTTGGCTGAATTGGCACAGGTTAACCCTGACTTGCCAAATATGCTACCCATAAGTAACGCTGATGCTCAACTGCTATATCAATTAGATACGGCATCAATGCCACCTTTGGTACGTCAGGTATTTGATCGCCAAACCGATGACTTTAAAACCAACCTATTTGGTGCTTTGGTTGATGCTGTGAAGCAATGGGTGACAAAAACCGAAGTGGTAAGCGGTTATGTGTTTGAACCTCAACGTAAAGCAGCGATCGGTTATTTTCAGATTACTTTAGACCGCAAAGGTGAAGAACCACACATGGCGACGCTGGCAGTTCATCCAGCGTATACTTGGCTGTATCCAGAACTGCTGACTCAACTTGCTCGAATTTCTCAGGATTTTCCCCAGCAACCGTTGCAACTAGCTTCGGCAGACTATCAACCAGAGGGAGAAGAATATTTAGAACAAATTGGAGCCAGTCGCATAGAACACACTCTCATTATGTCTCGCTCGGTGTGGCATAAAGTCCGAGAGTCAAAATTTGTTTCTTTGGAAGGAATTCAGTTACCCGAAGTACTACAAGGTTTGCAACCTGCACGCAAACCTATTCCAGGGGGGATGTCATGGCTACCACAACATAAGCCCACTTCTTCAGATAGATCGACGCAACCCAATCCATCAAAAGAAAATATTTCTTTTTCTAGCAAAAACTCTCACATTGTAGAGCCATTTTGTCAGCCAGATTCCGCTGATGGACAACAACAGGAGTAGTTGCGTGGATATTGAACAGGAACGAGAAGGACAAGGACAAGGAAGACAAGGGGAGCCACTGCGTTGCGCGGGTCTCCCGCGTTGTAGCACGTGGCGTGGAGAAGGCAGCAATTTAACTTCTGTGTCTGACTATAGTTCTAAATATGTTTCTGCTTTAGGCTTAGATGTAGGTCGTAAACGAATTGGTGTGGCGGGGTGCGATCGCTTAGGCTTAATAGCTACTGGAATTACTACTGTCGAACGCACATCTTTTCAACAAGATGTAGAACAGATACAAAAATTAATTAAAGAACGAGAAGTAGAAGTTTTAGTCGTCGGTTTACCTTATTCAATGGACGGTTCTTTGGGATTCCAAGCCAAACAAGTGCAAAAGTTTGCAACACGACTAAGCAAAGCTCTACACTTACCTGTGGAGTATATAGACGAGCGATTAACTTCTTTTCAAGCAGAGCAATTGCTCCTAGCTGAAAACCGTTCTCCATCACGCCATAAAGCTTTAATTGACCGTAAGGCAGCGGCTTTAATATTACAGCAATGGTTAGATACACGGCGAACTAGCTTACAACTTACAGAATGATCTGCTGAGTAAGCATAGCTTGTCGCATGATATTCTGAAATCTGTTAACCAGCAAAGGTAGGAAAGAATTGAAGGAAAAAGTGAACTCTTAACAGGGAACGGGTATTTTCAAAAATTCCAATCCCCAATCTCTAATACCTAATCCTTAATCCCCTTCCCCTTTCCCGATCTATAAAATAG
>NZ_AJLJ01000022.1 GCF_000317245.1 Fischerella muscicola SAG 1427-1 = PCC 73103 | reverse complement strand
ATAAAATAGCTGGTAGTCATACAGTTTATATCTCGGCTATGTCTTTTTCTTATTTTTCTGACGAACACGATCGCGAACATGCTGGAACTATTACTTTGAGCGATGATAAAGGGCGATCGCTCGAATGCTATATTGAGCATTCACTCGAAGTTGATGGACAAGGCTACTTTTTACTACTTCCGGTTGACTCACCTGTAGAAATCTTTGCTTGGCAAGGTGAGGAAGAAGAAGAAGAGGCTGTTCTGGTAGAAGATGATACTACTATCGACCAAATTTTTAGCACAGCCCAAGCTGTGCTATCAGAACAAAATTTAGTCCTCAAGAATACAGCTTATGCTTTAACGGTTGCAGGTGAATTACCCCCAGTAGAAGAATCAGAACTGTTCACTTTAGAAATCGAAGACGAACAGTCAGATTTAGAACCAGAGCAATTACAATTGCTAGCCAGCTTTTACCATGAAGATCAGGAGTATGCGATTTATACTCCCCTTGATCCACTGCTATTTTTTGCACGCATATCTAAAACTGGTAAACCTGAATTACTCTCTCCAGAAGAATTCCGTCAAGTGCAACCGTTGTTAGAAGAACATTTGTTTAATGAAGTTGAATAAAATTAAAAATTCAAAACAAAAGAAGGTAATGCTTAATTTCTACATAAGGAATTTTTAATTATTATTAACTATGAACTCAAGCATTTGGCAAAAATCCTGCCAAATGCTTGAGTTATTGCATAGATTCCATAGAAATGTGTCTATAGTCCAGTGTCCATAGTCAAGAGTTATTTACTAATGACCATTGACCATTGACCATTGACCATTGACCATTGACCATTGACCATTGACCGATAATTCCGAGCAGGGTACAAGAAAGCGGATTTATCCGTGGAATAAATCCAAAATCCATAGACGCTTCTGCGGCTACCTTTGGAAGCCACTCCGTGTCGAAGCGCAGGGTAATCCAAAATCCAAAATTGGATGACCATTGACCATGACCATTGATTTCTAACTGACTATGCGCTGGAACAAACTCTTACAGCCTGACTTAATTTTGGAAGGTTCAGTGTTGAATCTCACACCCGACATCATCCAACAATATGGGCTGAAAGGTCTGGTGTTGGATGTAGATGAAACATTAGTACCAATCAAAGTAGTATCGACTTCAGCAGAACTACAACAGTGGGTTCAGCAAATCCGTCAGGTAGCAACCTTGTATCTTGTCAGCAATAACTTAAGTGAAGTCCGCATCGGTAATATTGCTCGCTCTTTGGATTTACCTTACTATTTAGGCGCTGCTAAACCCTCGCGACGCAAGATTAGAGCAGCCCTCGGTGCGATGAACTTACCTGCAAATCAAGTCGCAATGGTTGGCGATCGCTTATTTACCGATGTCCTAGCTGGTAATCGTCTAGGAATGTTTACTATTTTGGTTGAACCAATAGTTCATCCTGATGTTGCTTTGCGCTCTCATCCAATTCGCAACTTTGAAGTTTGGGTATCGGAAGTCATGGGAGCTTCCATAAGTCCTAAAAAACGTAGATTTACAAAGCTTCACAAATAGTCAGGAAAGTAAATCTAAAGAAAAAATTAAAAAAACTTTGTTTACTACAAAAATAGGGGATCATAAGTATAGATAACATTGGGGTCAGCAAAATAAAGACCCTAAAAATAACAAGAAGTTACATATATACAAAGCGCTAGTCCTTAGTCACTGTAAGAGCTAGCGCTTTGTATATAGTGATTAATTTGATCATTACATACCTAAGTATAGAATTTCATTCATTAGTAGCGAATTTTCTAGGGAAAAACTTCAGACTGCGCGTTTATCTGCGTTTAAAAACGTTACAATTTTATGCAAAGCTGTACTTAACTTAAATAATAATATAAGCATCATCAACAGCATATATTGGTATCGACGAATCTCACGAAATTCCTTGTAAATTCAATGCTGTTGTATATCGACTGCATATCTTGAGCATGATTACAATATTTACTTGGTTGATTATTTGCCTATATATTGAATAATGTGCTGAAGTTGTTAAACTTGTGAAAGTGCAATCAAACAATTGACCGATGATCCTTCCCAGGGTACAAGAAAGCCGATAAATCCTGGAGGTCAATCCAAAATCACGCCACTTGCTACAACGGAGGGAGCCTCCGCAACGCAGTGGCTCCAAAATCCAAAATTCTCTTAGAGAATGACTCAGTTAAGCTGTTATGTATGGGCGTTTACAGGAAATAGTAGAGCTTTATGGAGTTAGAACAGTGTTTGAGGCTGAGGCGTGATACACGACATTTCACGAAAGATGATGTCCCTGAAAGCGTTTTGAAAAAGGCGCTAGCCGCAGCTCACTGTGCTCCCTCAGTCGGTTTGAGTGAGCCTTGGCGATTTGTAGTAATCCGTAATCAACAGACTAAGGCAATACTTAAGCAATCTTTCTTGAAGCTCAGAGCAAAAGCAGAAGCAAATCTGGCAAGTGAAGAAGATAAGATCAAGCTTCATAAAAGTCTGAAATTGGAAGCAATTGAAGATGCTCCAATTGGTTTAGCAGTATTTTGTGAATACCCCAAAGAAAGCTACACAATTGGCACTGTTTGGACTGATGAAACTTTAAAATGGAGCTGTGTGTGTGCGATTCAAAATCTTTGGCTATCTCTAACGGAGCAAGGATACAGTGCAGGTTGGGTTTCCATTCTCGATTACGATCAGCTCAAGCAAGTACTTTGTGTTCCTGATAATTGGGAAGCATTAGGTTATCTTTGTATAGGAAAACCTGCTACAGACTATGATGGACAACCAATGCTGCAAAAGGTTGGCTGGAAACAGCGCTGTTCTGAGCCTGTAGTGATCTACCGATAAATTATCAGTTAAGCGAATTGTCAGGGCTACCCTACGGCTTCTGCGAAGCAGTACAGCCCAGATTTCATACCACTTAAATGCTTATTACTCCCGGTTCGCCCATTTTCTAGAGGGTTAGGAAAAATGTGAAACGAGAGAACAAGGGTTTCAGCGCTTGCTATGAATTGCGATCGCACAGTGACTTATAGCTC
>NZ_AJLJ01000021.1 GCF_000317245.1 Fischerella muscicola SAG 1427-1 = PCC 73103 | reverse complement strand
GTCTTTTAACTAATTAATTTAGAGACGTGATCAACAGCACGTCTCTACAACTATAAACCACCAATGATCAACTATTAAGTAGATTTAAAATGCATTACTATTTGAGCCAGCTACTTTTTTCTTATGGGCTTTGGGAATAGCTTGGGGATTGCGAACCTCTGGTAAATTTCCTATAAAAACAATCATACCAGTTCGACCAGTTGTTAAATTTGTGTGGCTAATTAGGTCTAAAATGGGTTTACCAATCACTTCCTCAATCAAATCTTGAATCTGCGGAATGATGATTCTGTTTATATCAATTCTTACTTGTTCAGCCAGGATATCGGAACCAGATTTAATCAAAACTTGCTCAATTTTACTCACCGCATTTTCGAGTGTAATTGCTAATTCTCCATGAAAAAAATGACAATTAATTTTACTAGGACGTAATCCAAGTTCAATATTATACAGAGAACGAATACGATTGGAAATTTCTCTCTCTAACTGTCCAATGGTAGGTGATGACATATTAATTTCCTATATGAGAAAAGCCTAAAAATTAAACATAACTACCAATATCTGGAAACAGATTCTGCCTGATAATATGTATTGATAAGTGAACTGTTGGTAGGAGCCATAAAAAAGGCAATTAGTAATCTGTTTGAAATAGATAACAAATATTAATTCTTTTAGTAAATACGAACACCCTGTGGATTTTCTGTTACACAACACTTAATACCGTAGCATTTGTTATAAATAGAGTGCTATGGTATCTAAATATTCATTATAAAAACCATTAAAACAGTAATAATGCTGAGTATAAGTATAAAAATAAATATATTAAACCAGCAATTTCCTTTGAACTTAGAAGTAAACACAATACATAATGATATTTTTTATACGTATTAACTTGTTAAATTAGGTATTATAAAACACTAGAAACAACTGCTGATTTTTACCTTCTGACTTCACAAAAAAATTCCGAAGGGTGTAGGGGTGCAAGTTTTTTCAATAAAGCAATGAGTAGACCTCTTGCATAAGTCGAATTAACCCCCTCACTCCTCCTGAAACGGAGAAGATTGGGGAGGTTTCCTATTATTTTTGCAAGAGGTCTAGTGGTTCATCGCATTAATTCTGAGGGGTTATAGATCCCCGACTTCTTCAAAGAAGTCGGGGATCTGAACACCCACGACTCATTAAAATTAATAGGACAGACCA
>NZ_AJLJ01000020.1 GCF_000317245.1 Fischerella muscicola SAG 1427-1 = PCC 73103 | reverse complement strand
TTGTTAAAAAGTCTCAACGAATGAATTTAAATTTGCCTAACCACTTATTAGCAATGCGATCGCACAAATTCTGGTTGTCTAAAAAATTACAACACAATCAACTCAAATGCTTTCATCCAAATTAATTAGTTTTTTATAAACTTGCAAAAAAACTTTACATTGAGGTCAATTGTTAGATTTTTCCAGCTTTCTAAATATTAAGAAACTGACTAGAAAAATTTATTCTTGCCTACTGGTTGTTATTGACACAAGTGAATTTTTCACTGGTATCAATAACAAATAAGCCAGACTGGATAATTATTTGCACCAATTGAGACTTTAAATATTATTTTTTAGTCTTTGGTCAAATTTAATACAAAATATTATTCTTTATTTTTTGTGTTTTAACTTAATCGAAATGAACATTCGAGAATTAATTTTTGATTTACCAGAGAGTAGGGTTGAATTTCGAGGGCGCGCTTAAAAGCTGCGATCGCTTTTGCGTATTCTCCTAATGCTGCATAACTTAAGCCCATGCCATGCAATGCGCCAAAATGAACTGGATTAATCTGAATAGTCATTAGACAATCAGCCAAAGATTTTTCATATTGGCTAGTTGTGTAGTAAAGAAAAGCACGACGATTCCAAGCTTCAGCAAAGTCTGGTTGTTCATTAATTAACTCAGTCAAGACTGCTTCGGATTTACTAGTTTGCCCTGAATCTAGTAATTTCTGGCTGCGTTCAATCATTTCTAAGCCATATATTCCCTTCTGCTGATACCAGATGCGCCAAAGCTTTTTTGTCGCTTGTTCGCGGACTTTTTCATCAGAATTTTTCAAGTCTTCAAGTAAGGAATTGACAAATAAAGAATCCATGAATTTGACGTGAGAGTATAGTATCTTTGGATCAAATTTCGCACAAAATGTTCTCAAAATAAACTTCTTAATCGACCTTTTAAAAATCACCTTATAAATTGCAAGTTAAAGCAATCAATGTGTGGTTTGTTGTAGCCTGTAATACGGTATTGTGCAATCCGGAGAGAATCAAGGTTTTTAGCTTTGAGAAAAAAGGGTGTAGAGGTATAAGAGTATAAGGGTGTAGGAGGATTGTATAGATATGAGTCAAATTTTCGGGATATTTGTAAAGATATGAAGCATAGGAAAAATGTCACAGAACATGTAGCCATCAACTATTGACGTTTGACTGCTAGCTAGTGACTAATAAGAAATATCCCAAGAAAAAATAAATGACTATGCCAAACCAAAACAGCGTTTCCAGGCATATAGTTCTAACTTCTCATCCCAGTCGCTTTGGCCCCAAACCGATTCCTATAAAGTGGGGAGCAAGCGACCCGATGGAACGGGGTCCCGTGATTGCCACTTTGACAAAGCAAGCACACCGTAATGTGATTGGTACTCATTCTGGCAGTTATGCGGTTTATCGTGCTTTAGCAGTGGCAAGTGGTGCATTACAGTCAGATCACAGGGCAGACCTTACCAATACTTCTCCAATTGAGCATATCGGGCCGCATCCGGGTTGGTTTGATCCTGATAAGATTGTTTCCCTCGATCCCTTTGGGGCAATTGTGGGTGAAGTATTCGCACCTTACTACGAACAAGGGTATGATATTCGCCCCACGATTGCGATTACCAAAGCCCACATCAATATGCCTGAATTACTGGAGGCTGTAAATAAAGGACGCTTGGCGATTGATGGCAAGATTATGAAACCAGGCGGCGATTTGGTTGTTACCAAAGCTGCGATTGAGCCAGTTTGGTATTTACCAGGAGTTGCCAAACGCTTTCAAATCAGTGAGGGTGAATTACGACGTGCTTTATTTGAACAAACTGGAGGAATGTTCCCGGAACTAGTGACACGAACTGATTTGGAGGTATTTTTACCACCTATTGGGGGTGTGACGATTTATATTGTTGGCGATGTAGCAGCAATTAACGACCCTAGTAAACCTTTAGCAGTACGAGTACATGATGAATGCAATGGTTCTGATGTTTTCGGGTCAGATATTTGCACCTGTCGCCCCTATCTGGTACATGGCATAGAAGTTTGTGTGCAAACCGCACAGGAAGGCGGTGTTGGGATCATTATTTACTGCCGCAAAGAAGGACGTGCTTTGGGAGAGGTGACGAAATTCTTGGTTTACAACGCCCGTAAGCGACAAGAAGGAGGCGATCGCGCTGATGCCTATTTTGCTCGGACTGAATGTGTTGCGGGTGTGCAAGACATGCGCTTTCAGGAGTTAATGCCAGACGTTTTGCATTGGTTGGGAGTTACCCGCATCGATCGCATGGTATCGATGAGCAACATGAAATACAATGCCATCACAACTGCTGGGATCGAAATTGTGGAACGCATACCCATTCCCGAAGAGTTGGTTCCCCAAGATGCCCGTGTCGAAATTGAAGCCAAAAAAGCCGCTGGTTATTATACCACAGGCAAGGTGTTGGAGATAGATGATCTAGCGGAGGTAAAAGGGCGTTCTTTAACAGATTAATCAATGGTAATTGGTAATGGCTCATGGGTAATGGGAAAAACTATTACCAATTACCCAATACCAAAATTTGGGGTGTGTCGGTTGGAGGAACTAGGAAACATGGAAATAGAAACCGCCAAGGACGCTATAGAAGGGCAAGCGGCTGATCTTAAGAGTAGAACGCTAAGAGAAGAAACTGAGGTGGTTGCTTATTTGCGATCGCCAATTGCGATTCGAGAGCGTTGTGAACAAATATTTACAATAGTTGTTGCAGGCGAGTCTCATCATTTTGCTTGCGATTTAGATCAGTTGGAACGAGTCGCAGATTATGTGATTGAAGTGATGCGGGAGCAATATCCTGATTTACAAATCCCGTTTCATAGTCGTTGGCGACATTTTGAAGTTGGTGGCGTACCACGGTTGGCTAAATTAGATAAGAAGTTAGCCCAGATGACGCCAATCGAGAAAGCTGCTGCTAAGTTTGATTTAGCAATAATTAGTGTGTTGTTGGATGCTGGTGCTGGTGATCGCTGGCATTTTTATGAAGAAGAAACTCAGTTGAGTTTTAGGCGTTCTGAAGGTTTGGCAGTTGCTAGTTACCAAATGTTTTGTCAAGGACGTTTTGCGAGCGATCGCCATCAACCTTTACAAGCAAATGCTCTCAGATTGCAACAATTAACCGAACAAGAACTAGCTGATGGATTTGGTGTTACCGCAGATAATCATTTGTTGGGAATTGCAGGGCGATCGCAATTATTACAAAAGTTAGGTCAAGTGCTGCTAGCTTCGCCCCAGATGTTTGGAGAACAAAATCCCCGCCCTGGCAATCTAGTAAATTATCTTTTGAAAAAAGTAAAAAATAACCAGTTAGCAGCTGCAACTGTATTAAATGCTATTTTACAAGGACTAAGTGACATTTGGCCCGGACGCTTAGAAATTGCTGGATCAAATCTGGGAGATGTCTGGTTGCATCCAGCCATTACTGATGACGGTTTGATACCTTTTCACAAACTATCTCAGTGGCTGACTTATTCTCTACTTGAGCCTCTTCAAGAATTAGGTATAGAAATAATCAACTTAGATGCTCTGACTGGATTACCAGAATATCGCAATGGCGGTTTATGTCTAGACTTGGGACTGATCAAGGGTAAACATCCAGATATTTTTTCTGAACCTCAATCAGTGGCGTCCGAAGTTATCGTTGAATGGCGCGCCTTGACTGTCATTCTCCTAGATCAAATCGCCACTACAGTCCGAGCCAAGTTAGGTATGAGTAATGAGAAATTACCATTAGTAAAAATTTTGCAAGGAGGAACCTGGACAGCTGGACGAAAAATAGCTGCTCAACTCCGCACAGGTGGTATTCCACCTATACAGATAGAAAGTGATGGCACAGTATTTTAGTTGTCATTGGTCATTGGTCATTTGTCATTGGGCATCGGCAAAAGACTTGTTAAATAATTCTCCCGTATCCCCCTTGTCTTCCTTGTCTTCCTTGTCCCCCGTGTCCCCCGTGTCCCTCTCCCCTTGTCCCCAATCCCCAATCATTAAATATGGGAAATCAAGTAATACTAATTGAGCATCCATTAATTCAGCACAAACTGACGCTGATGCGTAAGGTTGAAACCAGTACGGCGCAATTTCGCTTTCTGTTGAAAGAAATTAGTATGTTGTTGGCATATGAGGTAACGCGAGATTTAAAGCTCAAATGTGAATTAATTCAAACACCTCTAGGTCAAATGAATGCACCTGTGCTTGCATCAGACAAAAAGCTGGTGATCATTTCTATTCAACGAGCAGGACAGGGAATTTTAGATGGAATGCTAGAGCTGCTACCATCAGCACGAGTAGGGCATATTGGTTTATACCGTGATCCCAAGACCTTGATTCCTGTAGAGTATTATTTCAAAGTTCCCCACGATATAGAAAAGCGAGATGTACTGATAGTCGATCCGATGCTGGCTACTGGGAATTCTGCTGTCGCAGCGGTGGAAAGGCTCAAATCAACCAATCCGCGATCGCTCAAGTTTGTTTGCTTACTTGCTGCACCCGAAGGAATCGAACATTTTACTGAAGTACACCCTGATGTCCCTATATATACTGCGGCTATAGATGAAAAGTTGGATGCTCATGGCTACATTATTCCTGGATTAGGAGACGCTGGGGATAGATTGTTTGGAACCAAGTGAAGTAGCCAAAACAACTAAAGGTGTAGGAGTTGGGGAAACGATGATTATTCTATTCCATTATCTTTCTAATCATCACTAGTACTCAACCACATCAGTTTTGACAGGTTGCGAGGGG
>NZ_AJLJ01000019.1 GCF_000317245.1 Fischerella muscicola SAG 1427-1 = PCC 73103 | reverse complement strand
TTTGCCAAAAGATAAATTGCAACCATGACAACATATAAAAAACCCTACAATTTAGAAACCCTAATTAATTCCCTACCAGGAATCGAAATCATCACCGATTCCTCTCAAGTAGCAAAGTTATCCCAGGATTATCATACCTTCAGCCCAGTTCTAGTTCCCAAATTAGCGGGAAAAGTTGGGGATATAGTTATACGCCCTGCCAATGAACAAGAAGTATTAAAAATTGCAGCTGCTTGTGTCAAACACCGAGTTCCTATGACAGTGCGGGGTGCAGGAACAGGAAATTATGGGCAATGTGTACCTTTACATGGTGGTGTCATCCTTGATATGACACGGATGCAAGAGATTTGCTGGATCAAGCCAGGAGTAGCGCGAGCAGAAGCAGGGGTGAAATTAGCAGCACTAGATAAAAAAACACGGGAAATTGGTTGGGAAATACGGATGACACCCTCTACCTACCGCACAGCAACAATTGGCGGCTTTGTGGCTGGTGGTAGTGGAGGAATTGGCTCAATACAGTATGGATTTTTAGGCGATCGCGGTAATCTTTTGGCACTCAAAGTTGTTACCTTAGAAGATGAACCACGTGTAATTGAACTACGCGGCGACGATGTGCAAAAAGTCAACCATGCTTGGGGTATTAACGGTATTATCACTGAAGTAGAAATTCCCCTCGGCCCGGCTTATCCTTGGGCAGAAGTAATTATTACCTTTCCAGAATTTATGGCAGCAGCCAGATTTGGGAAGAGCTTTGCCGATGCTGATGGCATGATCAAAAAAGAAATTGCTGTCTTTGCATCCCCCATCCCCCAATACTTTACGCCATTGCGGCAATATATTCCCGATGGTACTCATGCCGCTTTGTTGTTAATTGCGGAACCGAGTTTAGAGTTTTTGCCTGGATTGGTGCAGCAATATGGTGGCAATATTACATATCAAAAAACAGTACAAGAAGCTGGTAAAGGTGCAAATTTATTAGAATTTACTTGGAATCACACCACTCTCCACGCCCGCAGTCTTGATACTTCCATTACCTATTTACAAAGTCTCTTCCCAGGCGATGTAAAGACGCACCATGGCGCGTCTCTACAGTTATTAGAGCAGATGTATCATTACTACGGAGATGAAGTCATGATGCATGTAGAATTTGTTCGTGCCAACGGTGCAACAACTCCCGCAGCTTTGCAACTTGTACGCTACACCACCGAGGAACGCTTGAACGAAATTATCCGCCATCACGAAGAACAAGGTATATTTATTGCCAATCCCCACACTTACATTATTGAAGATGGTGGCAGAAAAGTTATCGATCCAGAACAGTTGCGATTTAAGGAAATGGTAGATCCCTATGGGTTGATGAATCCTGGTAAGAGTAGAGAGATTGGGGGAGTTTGAGGAGATGGGGTGTGTGGCAATACTGCTTGGATAAGACAAATCTATTGACATTTAAACCTTGTAGAGACGCGAAATTACCCTGCGGGAACGCTAAAAGCGAACGCGTCTCTACATGCCAAAATTATGACGAAAAATCCTATCCTTGTCTTCCTTGTCCCTGTTCAGTTCCCTTCAATTTAATTTTGTGCAACTAATTATGATTTACATAGATGGTTCTTACGGCGAGGGCGGGGGGCAAGTTCTTCGCAGTTCCTTGAGTTTAGCTGCTATTACAGGCAACCCAATTAGTATTTACAATATCCGGGCTGGACGCAAAAAACCAGGGTTAGCAGCGCAACATTTAACAGGAGTTCGTGCGACTGCGACAATTTGTGATGCACAAGTACGGGGTGATGCTTTGGGTTCGATGATGCTGGAATTTGTTCCAGGTGGGGCGGTGAAAGCAGGAAATTACACCTTTGATGTTAGCGAAGCGCGCGAAGGTGGTTCTGCTGGTGCTGTGACTTTGGTTTTGCAGACTGTGCTTTTACCTCTGGCGCTAGCAACTGGTGATTCACAGGTAATGCTCAAAGGTGGAACTCATGTCCCCTTTAGCCCACCGATGACATACATTGAACAAGTATATCTGCCTATACTCAAACAGATGGGTGTGGAAGTAGATGTGAAATTGGGTGCTTGGGGTTGGTATCCCCAAGGCGGAGGTGTGGTAAATTTGCGAGTGAGTGGTGGTAGAAGATTGGCTGGGATAAATTTGGTAAAACGTGGTAACTTACAGCAAGTACGAGGATTAGCGATCGCCACAGAATTACCTGCTCATATTCCCCAACGCATAGCTAGCCGTACCGAGAATTTATTACGGGAAGCAGGATTAAAACATACAATCAAGCCTGTGCGAGAAAAAGGTGTTGCACCGGGGGTTGGTTTATTTCTGACTGCGGAGTATGAAAATAGCCTCGCTGGGTTTAGTAGCTTGGGACGTTTGGGTTTACCAGCAGAAAAAGTTGCCCAGATAGCTTGTGAGGAACTACTGAAATTTAATCAAACTGGTGCAGCAGTGGATGAACATTTAGCAGATCAATTATTATTACCTGCTGCTTTGGCGTCAGATCAAAGTGAGTATCAGGTAGCAGAAGTTAGTACGCACTTAACGACGAATGCTTGGGTACTTGAACAATTTGGGTTAGCAAAGATCAAAATCGATGCAGATCAAAAAATAGTGAGAGTGGAACCTTCGAGTCGATGATGATAAATCCTAACGTACTTTAGCTATGAGCAATCAATTTATTGCATGGTTCTAATATGTTTTTGAGGTAAAAAGACTCGTTGACGAGTATCAAAGACTCATTAACGAGTATCACAGACTCATTAACGGAGTTCAAAGACTCATTAACGGAGTTCAAAGACTCATTAACGGAGATCAAAGACTCATTAACGGAGTTCAAAGACTCATTAACGAGTATCACAGACTCATTAACGGAGATCAAAGACTCATTAACGGAGATCAAAGACTCATTAACGGAGTTCAAAGACTCAGCCGATCATTAGCGGCTTTGCAGCAAGCAAAATATGAAAGAAACACCTCTTTTTCTCAAACCCTGTTAAGCCTTCTCAGTTCCCTGTTAAGGCAACAATGAATTTACAATACGGGACTATTAGACATCATAAATATAGTTAATTAACAGCAATCTGCTTAAAAAGCCTCGCTCTGGACGTTCCCACCCCTTAGCGCAAATTAAGCTAAAATTCAAGCAGTGCAAGGACTTTCTCTCTATCTATCCCATGCTTGAAAACCTGCAAACCCAATTTTACGAAATAGAACAATTCGCCAACTCCCTTGTCTCTAATCAGTTGACGCATCTGAGTTTATTGAGCGTTGGTATAATTTTTTTTGCCGGACTAATTACCAGTCTGACGCCCTGTATGCTGTCTATGCTGCCGATTACTGTCGGCTACATTGGCGGTTATGAAGCGAAAAGTCGTCTGCAATCAGCCGCCCAGTCTACTTGGTTTGCTTTAGGATTAGCAACCACTCTTGCAAGTTTGGGGATAGTAGCAGCTTTGGTTGGAAAAGTTTACGGACAAATCGGTATCGGTTTGCCAATTATTGTCAGTGTGATAGCTATCCTCATGGGGCTAAATTTACTAGAAGCTTTGCCATTGCAAATGCCCTCTTTTGGTGGTACTGATTGGATTTCTCAAGAATTACCTCAAGGTGTGCGAGCCTATGCGATCGGTCTGAGTTTTGGTTTAGTCGCTTCTCCTTGCAGTACTCCTGTTTTAGCAAGTTTATTAGGTTGGGTTGCTAATACACAAGACCTAATTTTAGGTGCGGTTTTGCTGATTTCTTACACCGCAGGACATGTCGCACCATTAATTTTGGCTGGTACGTTTACTGCTTCTATTAAAAAAATACTAGAATTACGCCGTTGGTCTAGTTGGATTAACCCAATTAGCGGGGCTTTGTTGGTAGGTTTTGGTGTTTTTTCCCTCGTTTCTCGCATTCCTTTTAGTAGTTAGAGACGCGATTATACTCTTACCTTGAAGCCGCTCTTACGAGCGTCTACGCGTCTGTAATAATTCACGACTACAAATCAACAACCAATAATCACCAACCAACCACTAACTACTAATAATTTACTTGTATTAATTCAAATGACTTTAGACAATACAAAGAATTCAGTTTCTGAAAGTTCACCTGACAGTTCACCTGAAAAATCTACAGAACAATCTACTGAAAAATCAAATTGGTGGTCGCTTGTCGTACAATTCTTACGGCAGGATTTTTTACCTATACTGACAGATTTACGTTTAGCGATCGCACTCTTACTAATCATTGCCCTATTTAGTGTCACTGGTACTGTCATTGAACAAGGTCAATCACTGGATTTTTACAAAGCTAATTATCCAGAAGACCCAGCTTTATTTGGTTTCCTATCTTGGAAAGTGATTTTAACTGTCGGGTTAGATCATGTTTATCGTACCTGGTGGTTTTTTGCTTTACTCATCTTTTTTGGCACTAGCTTAACTGCTTGTAGTTTTACTCGACAGTTACCAGCTTTAAAAGCTGCGCGTCGTTGGAAGTTTTATGACCAACCCCGACAATTTACTAAACTAGCATTGAGTGCAGAATTAGATCATGGTTCTGTTGATTCTCTGATCCAAATATTACAGAAGCGCAGCTACAAAGTTTTTCAAAAAGCAGAACAAGATAATATTCTTTATGCCCGCAAAGGAATCATCGGACGCATCGGCCCCATCATTGTACATATTGGTATTGTCACGATTCTTGTGGGGTCAATGTGGGGAGCTATGACTGGGTTTATGGCCCAAGAAATGATTGCTAGTGGTGATACATTCCAGGTCAAAAATATTATTGATGCAGGGCCTTGGGCTGCAACAAACAAAGCTCAAGATTGGTCTGTGCGTGTGAATCGTTTTTGGATTGATTATACTCCTAGTGGCAGTATTGACCAATTTTATTCAGATTTATCTGTTTTAAATAACCAAAACCAAGAGGTTGATCACAAGACAATTTATGTTAATCAACCTTTGCGTTATCGGGGTGTGACTTTTTATCAAACAGATTGGGGAATTTCTGCTGTACGAGTGCGGGTTAACAAAAGTCCAGTTTTTCAAATTCCTATGGCGCCACTCAACACTAATAATGGGCGCATTTGGGGAACCTGGATTCCGACAAAACCAGATTTAAGTGAAGGTGTCTCGTTACTAGCCAAAGATTTACAAGGAACAGTATTAATTTATGACGCCGCAGGTCAACTTTTTAACACTTTGCGGACGGGTATGGCTACCGAAATCAATGGTGTGAAACTAACAGTTTTAGATGTCGTTGGTAGCACAGGTTTACAAATCAAAGCCGATCCAGGAATTCCGATGGTTTATTCTGGGTTTGCTTTGTTGATGTTGGGTGTGGTGATGAGTTATTTTTCTCACTCACAAATTTGGGCGTTGCAAACAGATGAACACCTGTATGTAGGTGGTAAAACGAATCGCGCCCAGGTAGCATTTGAACAGGAAATTTTGGGAATTTTGGATCGCCTGAGTCAAGAACCAAAAGATCAGGATAAGGCGATCGCTTTATAAAATTCAAGAACTGGCACAATTAATCTGTCTCAGGATGGTACAGATAGAAAGCAGTCAGTATTAACCTAAATTAGATGATTGTGGAGAAAAGCTACCGATGAGTGGTGAGGATGAGAAAAAGTATAAGGAATTAGAGATTAAGTATAAAAGAATTGACGTACTCGCGAGAGTTGTAGGGGCGATCGCTGCGATCGCTTCTGCTACAGCTGCTTTCCTCGCTTTACGAAGTTATACAAATACTCCTGCTTCTGTACCGTACCCTTCCTTAAAAATGCCACTTACTTCTCCCAATCAAGCTGTACCGAATACGTCACCTTATTCTACAGCACCAGCAGTTCCTATCAAACCATTAGACCAACAAGTTACACCTACTACACCACCTCCTCTCAACCAAGAGTCCTTATCAATCCCTACAAATAAACCTACAGCACCAGCACCATCATCAAAGATTAAAAATGATAATGATGCTGATGATGATGGTGTTAGGGATAAGGATGATGATGACGATGATTAAACAACAGTGCTACTGTTTTTTATGAGAAACTTCAATCACTGTATGCACGTTACCACGTGGGGAAAAGTCTGCTTTGAGAGTGATTTCTAAAGGATCGCAAGCAGCGACAAAATCATCCAAAATTTGATTGGCTGATTCTTCGTGAGAAATGTAGCGATCGCGATAACTATTAATGTAAAGCTTGAGGGCTTTTAATTCTACTACCAGTTGATCAGGTATGTAGGTAATATGAATGGTGGCAAAATCTGGATAGCCGGAAAAAGGACATTTACAAGTAAATTCCGGCAATGTGATATCTATGTTATAGCGTCGTCCGATGCGCGGATTAGGAAATGTAATTAGTTGTCCTTCCGCAATTTCGCGTTCGCCATACTTCATTTCTTGACTTGGTTGTGACACACTTTCAGATAAAGAGTTACTCATAATAGAAATTTAAAATTAGAATTCTTCTGATTGCCAGTCTGGGCAATTCTCGCCATCCCAACCATAAGGATGCATACCACAGACTAATAAGTTACCACCATACGCTTGACCGTGGTAGTGGCAGCAACCAATGCAAGCAGGATTTTTTTCGGCTGAAGGTTCGACTGGATAGGGAAAACCGGGATCTAAATCATCACCTATGACATCTTCCAATTCCCAGTACATTTCCAAAAATGGTTCAGTCAATTCCTGAAAATACTGATCTATTTCGACTGCGATCGTATTTTGCAGTTCTTCGGTAACTTCTTCTGTAATTTCAACAAAAGCGTCTACCATTTCACTTATCCCCAGGAAAAAGCCTTCAACTTCATCGCTTACTGTTTGTACCATTTCCCAAAAATCCTTTTGCCAATTTTCCATATCATTAACGCTTTAGTAGTTAGTAGTGGATCAGTCCTTTCAAGATGTAACTCTGGAAAATGAAAATTTCTTGGTGTCTTAGTATTTAAAAAATTATTTTTTCACCACATAGACGCGCTAGCGGCCTCCCGCAGGGTAGGCACAAAGAAGACACAAAAGCAGTTTCTAAAGAGTAATATATTGCAACAATTAAATATTCATCTAACGTTAAGTGTTACCTAGCTGATGGCAACGAACAACACCCAGACAAACAGGTTTTAACTAAATTCTACGCCATATAACAATGGGTTGATCTCAGCAAAACAAAGCTAATATCAACCCACCATAAATTTATAATTAATTATCGCGTTGCAAACGCTTTAACTCGTTTTCTAAATCCAGTACTTGCTGGCGTAGCTGATCTACATTCTCATTATTGCCTTGAACATCTTTCGCCGTTGGCTGCTCGTCTTCTTCTATAATTTCGATGCGGCGCGGTTCAGATGGAGTCGTTGTTGGTGCTGCTGTACCATCAGCTGCTTGCTGCTGGGCTTGCTTCATCATCTCCTCAACGAAACGGCGAGCCTCTTCTGTGGTCATTTCGCCCCGTGCCACCATTTCGTCTGCTAGCTTTTGGATTTGCGATCGCACGTCAGATAACGTTCCGCCTGCTTTCTCGCCTGCGTAAGAAGCTAACCCAACACCAAGGTAAAAAGCTTTTTTAACAATATCTCCAAAACCAGCCATTACAGCTTTTACGCTCCTAGAAATAGGGCGACCCGGAGATTACGCCTACCATAAGCATCCCGTGTTGCTGCTACCTTCCGGTCCTGACAAGATTTGGGCGTTACAGTCGCATAAGTCCAGGTCTATAAATAAGCATAGCATGAAATATTGTACATGTGTGTTATTCGACTACAATTTTCCATTCATATAGTTTGTAGTTAACACAGTTGTTGATGATCAATGGGTCATTGGCTACAATCGCCTGGGCTTCTGCCATTGATGCGGCTTCAAACACCATCATCCCGCCTCCCATCTTTGCCCAATAGCCAGTTCTAGCATTGTGGCCTTTCGCAATCAAATCTTTTACATAAGCTTTGTGAGCAGGTATATATTGGTCAAAAATAGATTTATCAACTTTGCCTTCCTCAATCTTGACAAAAATCGGCATGTACTTGTCACTTCCCACATTACAAAATACTTCCTACTCAAGTTATGACAGTTTTTGAGTAGTACTTGAGTAGCGATTTCATCAAAAATCTAGGCATTATGCAGTCTGAAAACTTGCAAAAATCACAAACTCTTTTTTTCGTAGCCCTGCTACCACCACAGGAAATTCAGGATTATGCTAACCAAATCAAGCAGCACTTTGCTCTGAACTATGCCAGCCGTCATGCCCAAAAATCTCCACCTCATATTACCCTACAACCACCTTTTAAATGGTCTGATCAAAATCTATTAGCATTAGAAGTGTGTTTGCAGGAATTTGCCAGCACTCAAAACCCTATACCAATTACCTTAAGTGGTTATGGTGCGTTTATTCCTCGCGTCATCTATATTAATGTGATCAGAAATCCAGAATTACTGGCTGTGCAAGCAAATTTAATGACGCACTTAGCCAACCAACTGGGAATCGTTGATCAAGTATCTCAAACTCGACCTTTCGCACCTCACATGACAGTGGCGTTTAAAGATTTAACACGGCAGAATTTTAGATCTGCTTGGCCAGAGTTTGAAAAGCGTGAGTTATATTTTGAATTTACAGCAAATAATTTAACGTTACTGCGACATGATGGTAAACAGTGGAATGTGAAAGCAGAGTTTCCGTTTGTAATTGGCGATCGCTAGTTAAAACGCAGAGGAGTGCGGAGTAAGCAAGAGAGGTACGCAGAGTTTTTCTGGTGGAAATTCGCTATGAATTGATGAAAGGCTTTACTTAATACCATATATA
>NZ_AJLJ01000018.1 GCF_000317245.1 Fischerella muscicola SAG 1427-1 = PCC 73103 | reverse complement strand
CCTATAGCTACAATATAACTACAGTTAAGGTCATCAACTTGCTTGATATTTAGAAAAGTAATATACTACAAGCAATTAGGGTGTATCGTTAGTCAAATATGGAACTTGTAACACTAACTACCGCAATCACTACTCTAATCTTTTCAGAAGCCTTGAAAGAGGGTGGAAAAAATTTAGGTAAAGGCGTTTCAGAACAAATTGCCCGTTTGATAGCTATTGTTCGTGAAAAATTGAAGGCAGTCGGAACTGAAGGGCTATTGACACGAGTACAAAATCAGCCCACAGAATTCAATAAATCTATTTTTAAAGCAGAACTACAAAGTCACATAAAAGAAGATGAGACATTTGCCAATCAACTCAAACAAATAATGAAGCAACTTGAGTTGACAGAGGACATTCGACAAGTAATGGCAACTGGTATTGAGATATCTGGCAATCTAGAAGCCGAGGACATGAGTCAGAAAGCTACACGAGGTAGTTCTGTAGAGCAAGAAATGCTTAAAGATATCAAAGCACAAAATATCAAACTTGGTAATTTAAATCAGGAAAGTTAAATTAGTGAGCAATCATCCCGAAGATGTTCAAAAGCAAGCACAGCAGAGAGCTTTTGAAAATGTTACTGTAGGCGGTAATTTATCGATTGAAAACTTAAACCAAATAATCAATCTGGTATCACAATCAAATAGGAAAAATAATAACTTTTGTGAACTTATAGAGTGGATTGCTGAAAAATCTGATTTTTTAGAAAACTTACCCGCTTACTATGGTGATGAAATTTTGAAAATCATCAACAAAAATATTATTTCTAAACAACATAGTATTTCAGATTTTACTGATTGTGAGATTAAGGTTTTCAGTTTAGTTTTCAATTTTTGTCATTATTATCTTCAAGGTCGTAGACCCCGATTAAAAGAATATACAAAATTCAAAAAAGAAGATTATTATTTTTCGATGAATGAACTTGCAGAAAAAGGAGAAAAAATTAGGAGAGGAAATGTGAAGTTAAGTTCTCTTATTAAAGACAAAGAAATGTCTAAGATTGTTCAAAAGGTAGAACTGACAGATGAATGCTGATGAAAGAAGATTGATAAGAACATATTTTGAACTACTGAAAAAGCATTATGATAATAATCCTTATACCTCACTCGAATCTATAAAAAATTCCTTAGAAGAAGAATTACTGAATTACACAAAACAATTACGAGCAGCCGAAAAAGTTTTTTTAGAAATTGAATCTTTTTTATCACATCCAGTACCAATTCCCCCGTTTGTAACAAAGGAATTAATAAAAATTTTGATAGATGAGATACGTAGAGATTTAAATTCTATATATTCAAAAATTTTATCTAATCTAGAGAGAGATCAAATCCATATAAATATAGCTATTCAAAGAAGAATATTGTTATATGTTGGATTATTTTTTTTGACATGTATTATATTAGCTTATATTATTACAAACCTAATTAGAAGTTACTATCATATATTGATTATTGTCTTTTTTATATTTATTTATATTTATTTTTATATTAAGTTAAAATCGTTGAGTAGTTTCTATGAGTTCAGAATATTTGCTTTAAAAGAAAGGTGTCAGCGGAAACAAGATGAAATTGAATTAATTGAAACACAAATACGTGCATCAAAAATTTATAACCTTGAGGATTTGGAAGATAAAATAAAACAATTGTTAGAAGAAGATAAGCAGAATCTGATTGATTTGGGTATGAAGCGTTTAAAAACTGAGCTATTAGACCGTGAGCCGATTCTTTCGCTTAATGGTATTAATTCTAATGATAAATTAAATAGCCATATCTTAATTACAGATAGAGGAATAGAGAAAATAGAGAATAAATATAAGATTTTACTAATACAAGATGATGACTTTTATGAAGAAAAAGGAATTGACGGAATTTACAGATACGGAGTTTATGAATGTTTTGTAATTTTTCTGGGTGAAACTTCCCTCTCCTACTACAGATGTTACTGGAATTTTATTAAAGGTGCTGCTGTAGATGAAGAAACTTGTGAATATCTTTATGACAGCATTGTTTCTGTAAAAACGAAAGAAAGGTCTTCACTAAGGCTTCAAAATCCAGATCATAAAAGAAAATATAGAGATTTGCTATCTTTAACGACTATGGATGGAAAAATAGTATACTTTGAGATGTCCGATGACAAACAGAAACAAATCTACTCTGGTAGTAAAAGAGTTTCGGATTATGTTTCCGACCTAGATCAAGCAGCAGCATGTATTAGATTTTGGTTAAGACACCAACGAGTAGATTATCAATTAACTAAAGATATAGATAAATAAATAGAAAAATTTTCTGTCTAAGCATTATTAAGAATTTTTGGTTCTTCCGTAGGTGTTATGCTAAAGTTTAAACTCGAATTAAGAATTTTCCTTGAAAATCAAGAGTTTCAGGCAATTAAAAACTAGGTTTTCTCCCAAAATCTAAAACGTCAAGATTAAAAACTATCTTTTTTGCCCAGTAAGGGATATGAGCTAATTTATAGACGTTTTTAGCATAACAAGTAATAAAGAACCGAATTTTTTAACTTTAAGGCTGTTATTAACACCATTAAAGTTCACGCTTATATTCTTCTAACAACTGTGGAATATAATCGTACCCATCCACACCAATTACAGAAATTATTTTCGGGCGATTTTGCTGCAATGCATTTTGGAAAGCTTCTACCCCAAGTTGACCCTGTAATATTGTTAATAATCTCGCTACTTTTAGCCACTCTTGGGAAGCAATTTGATTTAACAAATACATTCCTAAAGAAGCTGTGTAAATCGCTCTGGAAAAATTTGCGGAGTTATAATTTGCTTCACCTAAATTAGCTAAATTTAATCCTTGGAGATATAAATCACCGGATATCTGCGCGGTTTTAAAGCCTTCTTCTAAATTTTTAATGGCGTTTTGCGAATCGCCAATTACTAAATAAGCAATACCTAAACTGCTTGAACACAAAGCTTTACTTTGCACATCACCTAATTGTTCTGATAGTTTTAAACCTTGCTGCAAATAGTTAATTGGCATTTCATAAGTTTCAGGTTCTATTTGCTCTTGTTGTTGAGCTTGCATGACTTCGCTGTAACCCAAGTTTACCAAGGCATAGGCTTCTCCTGTCCTATCTCCTGTTTGCCGACTCATAATTAATGCTCTTTGACTGTAATCTATTGCTTCTGCATATTTTTGCTCTTGCACATAAGTACGGCTGAGATGGTTGAGATTAGCGATTTCACAGGGGCGATCGCCTGCATGACGAGCAATTTCTAAAGCCTGTTGATGAAAGTTAATTGAACTGTCATATTGTCCTAAAGCCCGTTGTGAGTAGCCTAAAATTGTTAATACTCTGGCTTTTTCTTGCGTACCTTCGACTCTCCGCAATGGTTCATCCAAATAATTTAAGGTATCACGCAAGTAACTACCAGAAAAAGAAGCAAAGATGCCGCCATACAAGGGAAAATACTGAGCTTGGACAAAGGTTCGCAAAATTTGTAACATT
Source organism: Fischerella muscicola SAG 1427-1 = PCC 73103 (assembly GCF_000317245.1). Taxonomy (GTDB): domain Bacteria; phylum Cyanobacteriota; class Cyanobacteriia; order Cyanobacteriales; family Nostocaceae; genus Pelatocladus; species Pelatocladus muscicola_A. The sequence goes on along the minus strand of NZ_AJLJ01000018.1, from coordinate 31,894 downwards.
ACTTGCGAGGCTGCATTACTGTAGATAATATTTTCACTAAAACCACTTGCCAGTTGACTCCAGATGACTGCAAAGGTCAAATATGTGGAAATAGAAAGCTTTGATCCGGCTTTCACATTATAAGGTTGCTGGTCAAACCAGTGGACTAATCCCCTTTGCAAGTATTGGAAAATGATTGTAATTTCCACCCAATCTCTCAGACTAATCTGACGGTGCTGTCTGGCAAAATCAATGGCAGATTCTTCTTTGGCAAAGGTGCGAAACAGTGCATGGGGTAACTCGCTTTGTAGTTGCTTAGCCCAAGTAGCCCAAGGGCCATTCTCTTCTGGGATACCGCCAAATCCCAAGGATTCGCGATTTTGCTCATACATCCAGCTAACTAAATGGTCTTGTAGTCGCTGCCAAGATGCAATCCCACGGGTAATACCTTCTGAGATTTGCTGTAAATCAGAATCTGGTTGAGCAAACTGTTGTAAAGCTTTTGACAATTGCTGAAGTTGTTGTAAGTTGAGACGATACTGACTGTTTGGATCAGTGACACGTAAAAAAGTAGCTAGTCGTTCCTCGGTTGAGGCTGTGGTAATTTCTTTAACTGCGGTTGCTGTGGACTCTGTGGCTTTGTTTTGTTCTTCAACCCGTTGCCATTGAGTTTGGATTGTCTTGATCGCCCTCAAACTACGGGTGGCTTTGGCTTTTTTGAGTTCATCCTTTTCGCTGTCTACTTGTTGCTGAATGCTATTGAGGCGATCGCTCAACGCCAATTCAAATATTTCCCCCGTCCCAGCCGTTACACCTTTGAGCAACATTTGATACACCTGCTCAACAGAACTGATCTTGCCCTTGAGCGTAGTTTCCACAATTTCATCAACTAAAGCCAGGTAGCGATCGCGAAGAGACAAAGAATCAGACACTTTCTAAACCCAAACCAAGACACACTATGTCAATTCTAATTGTTGTCTGAGCCTGAGTGCAGAATTTGACATTCCCCAGCCCTGGCGGGGATTCTCAGTTCACAGTCAATCTTGCTCTGATTGACCCTTGTCTTCCTTCCAACGTCCTGTCTTCTTCACAGCTTCAGCCAACAGATACTCGATCTGTGCATTTACGCTTCTTAGTTCATCCGCCGACCATTTCTCTAGCATCTCGTAAAGTCTCTCATCTAGACGTAACAAAAATCGTTTTTTTTGTCCCATTTCTTAGTTATAAAGCGTTCCAGCATTGATAACAGGTTGGGCGGTTTGCTCAGAGGTGAGAACAACCAACAAGTTATTAATCATAGAAGCTTTGCGCTCGTCATCCAAATCAACCATTTGTTCTTGACTGAGACGATTCAACGCTTCATTCACCATCCCCACTGCACCCTCAACAATCTGCCGTCGTGCATCAATTAAGGCTTTTGCTTGCTGTCGTCGCAGCATCATTTGAGCAATTTCTGGTGCATAAGCAAGATGTGAGAGCCGTGCTTCAATCACTTCTACACCCGTTACTTCCAAACGGGCTTGGAGTTCTTTTTGCAGAGCGTGAGCAATTTCATCAGGAATTCCTCGCAGCGAAGGAGTTTCTGTTTCATCTGGACTGTCGTAGGGATAGCGAATGGCTAAAGAGCGAATGGCGGTTTCACTTTGAATAGCGACAAATTCTTCATAATCATCCACTGCAAACTTTGATTTAGCTGAATCAAAAACCTGCCAGACGACAACCGCCGCAATTTCGATGGGACTTCCTTCAGCATCATTAACTTTGATGATTTTGCTGTTAAAGTTGCGAACCCGCAGCGAAATTTTTTGCTTGCGAGCAAAGGGATTTGTCCACCAAAAGCCAGATGAGCGAACTGTTCCTATGTATTTCCCAAACAGCACCAACACCACCGCTTGATTAGGCTCAACACTAAAGAAGCCTGACAGTGAGGGGATGACAACAATAAGGAGTGTAGCAGCTAACCAAGCAACAAGCTCTGCAACGCTATCCTCACCACCGATAAAATCAGTAACCTTCAAACCTCTTGCTAGTAAAGCTTCTAGCCCCTGTACACGAGACCAAAGATACCACCCTCCCACCAGCGTGAGCGCGACTACCACAGCCAACATGATGAAGCCGTTGACCTTAAACGCTGGAAATTCCTTGATTTTCTGTTCCATAGTTTTTATAAACCAAAAATTATATCAAAATGATATCATTATAATATCAAAAATATCAAGATATAATAATCTCAGTAAGAATGATATTATTTTTGTATAATTTTAAATTATTGGAGCTAACTTCAAAGCTTTTCAATATGGATAAAAAATGGCTCTGTGCATGTTATGAGTGCTAATACAGACATCAGTTAGATAATCTCGCCACTGTCATTAATTTCTTTTTTAAGAGTATTATTTAATACATTTTTGATTGTGTCTAATAATTCCTCAAGAGTGTAGGGCTTCAGTAAAAATGCCCCGACGTTGATACCATTAGCTTCTAACAGTTGACGATTGGATGCAAGCCCACTGACGGCAATCACCTTAACAGCAGGATTCATTTGTTGCAGAACGCGAATAGCGTTTAATCCATCTATCGATGGCATTTGAATATCCATCAACACAAGGCAAATTTCATTGTGATGTTGGGCGTAGAGTGAAAATGCCTCGACACCATCACGAGCAATCAGAGTTGTATAATTGTACTCTTCGAGTGAGGTTTTCGTAATCTCTCGAATGGATGCTTCGTCATCCACAATCAAAATTAATTCACCATTGCCTTTTGGCTTTTTTGAGTGATCATCTTCCTGTGTTGCGGCTTGTTCACTAGTTGGGAAAAATACCTGAAATTGGCTTCCTTTGCCCACTTGGCTATACAAGTTTACAAAACCATCGTGGTTTTTAATGATACCAATAACCGTGGAAAGTCCTAATCCCGTCCCTTTACCTGGCTCTTTGGTTGTGAAAAAGGGTTCAAAAATTCGCTCCGATAACTCTTTTGATATACCGCATCCTGTATCTGAGACGGTGATCACCACGTAGTTACCTATTTTTGCCTCCAGATTCATCCTGGCATAGTTTTCATCAACAAAGAAGTTTTCAGCAGCAATAGTGAGTGTGCCTCCTTGGGGCATGGCATCACGAGCATTTACACATAAGTTCATCAACACCTGATGTATTTGGGTGGGATCTGCCAAAACTGTAGAAAGAGGTTGTGTGACTTCGGTGCAGATTTCAATAAATTTGGGAAATGTGCTTTTGACAATCCGCTCAAGTTCTTTGATGAGGTGTTTTATTTGTAGAGGAACTCGCTTACCTTCTGCTCCTCGTGCAAAAGACAGAATTTGCTTGACTAGTTCAGCACCACGTTTTGAGTTATCTTCTAATACTTTCAGTAGTTGGCGATTTTTATCATCTAAATTGGGAAGTTTCAGGGGTAGCAGTTGAGCAACTGTCAGAATCGGCGACAGAATATTATTCATGTCATGGGCAACACCACTTGCTAGGGTGCCAAGGCTCTCTAGGCGTTGTGCCTGGTAAAATTGGACTTCGAGTTGCTTTTTCTCAGTAATGTCAGAGTTAACGGTGAGAATAAATTTTGGTTGTTCGGTGTCATCTTGCACTAGTGTCCAACGGCTTTGGACAATGACTTTTTTCCCATCTTTTGTAGTGTGTTCCAATTCACCTTGCCATTTACCCTGATCCAGCAAAATCTTCATGGTTGATTCAACTTGAGGTAAAGTCTCCTCAGAAAACAGCTCATTTGCTTTTTTGCCTAGTACTTCTGCACTTTGCCAACCGTAAAGGCGTTCAGCACCTTGGTTCCAGAAGAAAATGTTGTGTTGTAAATCGCGAACAAAAATTGCATCCGATGCGATATCAAGCAAGGCAGCTTGTTCACGTATTTTCTGTTCTGCTTGTTTACGATCGCTAATATCTTCTACCATAGCGATCGCAAATTGTGCTTGCCCGGTGGCGTCTCGCACCATACTAATAATAAGGTTGCCCCAGACTATTTCCCCATTTTTGCGAGTGAAACGTTTTTCTAACTGATAGCGATCGCGAACTCCTGCTATACATTCTTGTACCAATGGGGCTTCCAATAAAATATCATCGGGATGAGTCAAATCAGTGTAATTGAGAGTTGCCAGTTCCTCGGCGCTGTAACCCAAGAATTGCTGAAAAAATGGGTTACTCGGTATGCATCTGAAATCAGATGCAGCTGCGACTACAATACCAATTCCAGCATTTTCAAAGATAGCGCGAAACATTTCTTCGCTGGCTTGCAGGGCTGCTTCTGCTTGTTTGCGATCGCCGATATCCGTGTTAACAGCGGTAATGATCCAGCAATCTCTAATTTGATCACGACGAGAGGTATAAGTGCTGGCAATCCAGCGTAGAGAACCGTCCCGATGACAAAATCGATACTCTATTTTAGTCGAGCCTTCAGCAAAAAAATATTCAAAAAGTGGTACTATAACATTCTCTCGGTCTTCTGGTAGTACCCGTGACATCCAAAGGTGTTTGTCTGCCATGAATTCTTCAGGAGTATAGCCGTAGATGGTTTCACAGCCTGTAGAAAAATATTCATACTCCCAATCACGATTGGCAAAAACCCGAAAACTGATAATGGCAGCGATCGCACTGTTGATGATATGACTGAGTTTAGTTTGTGCTTGCTCAAGTTCAGCAGTTCGTTGGGAGACTCGTTTTTCTAATTGATCATGAGCAGTTTGTAATCGCTGTTCGATTTGTTTGCGATCGCTGATGTCTTGAACAACGCAAATCAAATATTTTGGCTCACCAGAAGATTTGCGAACTAGGGAAACAGTCAAATTAATCCAAATCAGGGTTTTATCTTTACGGACATAACGCTTTTCGATTGAATAAGTTTGGATTTCCCCAGTTAACAAAAGGCGAACAGACTCCAAATCAGCATTAAGATCATCGGGGTGTGTTAAGTCTTGAAAGGTTAGCCGATTTAGTTCTTCATGGGTATAACCCACAATACTACACAGTTTCTGGTTAACCAGTAACCACTGTCCATCTAGTCCAACGTGAGCGATACCAACTGCTGCTTGGTTAAATGTAGCCTTGAATAATCCTTCACTCTCCTCAAGTTGTCCAGCGAGGCTTGTTTTTTCTAATACATTTTGAACAGTCAGACTGAGGCTTACTGTTGTTGTATGGCTTTTAACTAAATAGTCAGCAGCACCTTTTTTCATTGCTTGTACTGCTATTTGTTCATTTCCCTGACCCGTTAACATAATAACAGGAAGATTTGTTTGACCTAACTGAGTCTTCAGGTGTGTTAAAAACTCCAGTCCGTCCATGTCTGGCAGCAGATAATCCAGTAAAATCACATCAGGAATTTGCTGCTGACACAATTGAAGTCCCTCTTCCCCAGTCTGGGCTTCTAAAATGTTGTAGGTGTGTTGCTTGTCTTGCAATAGGTAGCGACGGTAGATTGCTTGATCTTCTAGACAGTCGTCAACAAGCAAAATTTTTCTTGTCATTTCAGTAAGCTTACAGACCTCAACAATAATATTCGCTCTGCCAACACTAATATTTTTTTGCCTTTTATAAACTACCTGTAAAACTGCCCTTCAAGTTTACATACTTAAATATGATTTACATAAATTTATTTAGCTTCAAGCAGCCACAAGAGGCAAAAATATTCAGCAATAATAACTTTATCATCGCCAAATAATTGACACTGGAAACGTTAAAATATTAAGAAATATTAAATAATGCTCCCACTATACTCATGCAATGCGTTGTGAATCGCCGCGCTCAGTTTTCGGCCAGCCATCGCTATTGGTTGCCAGAATTGAGTGAAGCTGAGAATTTAGAGAGATTTGGTGCTTGCTCTCGCTTTCCGGGACATGGACACAATTATGTCTTATTTGTCTCCCTGATTGGGGAATTAGATCAATATGGCATGGTGCTGAACTTGTCTGATGTCAAACACGTGATTAAGCAAGAAGTAACTAGCCAACTAGACTTTTCCTATCTCAACGATGTGTGGGCAGAATTTCAGCAAACTCTGCCTACTACAGAAAATATTGCAAGGGTGATTTGGCAAAAGCTAGCACCCCATTTACCTTTAGTCCGTGTGCAGCTATTTGAAAATCCTGAACTTTGGGCAGACTATATGGGAAACGGAATGGAAGCATATCTCAGTGTCAGTACTCACTTTAGCGCTGCTCACAGGCTAGCGCATCCAGATCTTAGTGATCAAGATAACTTTGAAATTTATGGTAAATGTGCGCGTCCCAATGGTCACGGACACAACTATCATTTAGAGGTGACAGTGAAAGGGGAAATAGATCCACGCACTGGCATGATTGTGGATTTAGGTGCGTTGAATCAAGTCATAGAAGATTATGTGGTTGAGCCATTTGATCACACTTTCTTGAACAAAGATATTTCCTATTTTTCAGAAGTTGTGCCTACTGCTGAAAATATTGCACTTTACATCAGTAATTTATTGCGATCGCCTATTCAGAAATTGGGAGCCAAACTTTATAAAGTCAAATTAATTGAAAGTCCGAATAATTCTTGTGAAATTTACTGCACTGATACAGAATCCAATTCTGTGAGTATAGCCGAAACTCAGCCAGTTTTAGCACGTATTTAGCTTAATTTAATTTCGTAGTCAGGACTTTAGTCCTTAAATATATAAGCGCTAAAGCGCCTACTACGAACTTGAGTACGCAAGTAGTGATAAATTTTCCATGCTATTAGTCCGAAAATAAGATTAACTAAAAGACGACTAAGTATAAACCACAGGATATTAAGTTCAAAAAGCTGTGTGTGACTCAAAGAATTGAGACTTCTGATTAAGAGAAATAACCCAAAAATTGCATTACCACCCAACGTTAGGGCAAATAATACCAAACCCCTCTGCCAAAAACGTTGCTGTGGTGTGTAACCACTAATCAAATTTATAATTGGTATTCTTTGCACTTTTCGCAGTAAATATTCTAATCGCCAAAACATCCACAACAAAAAGGGAAACAAACCATAGCTGAGGAAAGATAACGGTTGGGGATAACGCCAAGCAGTAGATAGAACATTGACAATAGCATGACAAATAACAGAATTGAGCCAAGCTTTGGTAACACTTGGCTGAGATTGGCGTAAGCGAGTGTTATTTCCAAAGGATAATGCTAAGGCATAACCCCAGGGTGCAGAGAACATAGCATGAACTGGTGTTGCGATCGCTCGTTCTATAATCGATGCTGTATCGTTAACAAAATAAATCCAGTTTTCTTCAGCGGTGAACCCCAGAGCAACGGTTATAGTCAAGATGAAGATTGTACTGGGGCGTAAGCGATATTGACGACGCTGAAAATACCAACCTAGAGCAACAACTATTGCTAATTTACAACCTTCTTCTATCGGCCCTACCTCTAACAATTGTCTTAGGGCAACACCCGTAAGAGTATGACTAATTTGTCGCCAAGGTGCAAACGAGTTGAGGTGTATTTCCACAAGCCACTCTAAACTCAGAGCAATTAAACCTGATATTGCCCCACCTACAAAAAATAACAGCAGTCGCACCAGGGATGGGCTATTAGAAAAGCGCCAATAATAGAAAACCAGAAGCAACAAAGGGGGTGCGACTGCCCACAGAAACAAAGATATATCAAGCACTCGTAAAAAAAAGGGTATAGGAGGGTAGGGGTAGGCTGTTGACTTTAAACTGTCCAATCTTCAATCAGTAACCCTGCCACTTTACCAAAATCTCGATGATTACGGGTTAACAAAATCAGTCCACCGGATAGCGCAATTGCTGCGATCCGCGCATCCATCTTTGCTAGTTGAATTTGTTGTGACTGTAATCGATCGAATCTTGACGCTGAAGAATGCTCAGATGGTCTGTATCCAGTAAATATTTCATAGCTCGTCTTGTGCTTCGAGGAGAGACTCATCACCTTGGCGAATCGCTCGTCCGTAAGCAAGTACCTCCTCAAAGGCAGGAGGTTCATCCTTAAAAGACCCTGTAATTTGTTGCAGCCAATTCGTCGATTGAGGAGTCGAAATTTGCTTTCGCATGTTTAAACATAACTACTGACATGATTTACCGATATTACCGAGAAGAGAGCCTTGTGATTTTGCGTCTAACTCAGATATTACACTTTTGAAGTCTAAAGATTGTGGGTCAGGCAGATCGAGTTGCAACCGCGATCGCAGTTTTCTAGTTACCTTAGTAATATCGGTGGAAATTTATGAGTACTGTACTGGAACATAGTACTCCTATCTGGCTCTGCACAAAGGTCTCACACTCGTGGTTGGAGGCGATCAATGGAAGGTCAAAAATTCTAACGGTCGGTAAACAGAGTTGTTAAACAGCAGTAAAAGTAGAAAGGTAAGAGATCGTATCACTGACTTGTGCATTTCCTTTAGAGCAATAGAGAGGAATACCATGACAACGCTACTGAATGAGACGATTGAGGGGCTGAAAACCAATGTGAAGGGTCTTGTGGTGCTTCCTGATGATCCGCGTTATGACGAAGTTCGCGAAATCTGGAATGCGATGATTGATCGGCAACCTGCTGTCATCGTCCAGTGTGCAGAAGCCGATGACGTTTCCCATGCAATCTTGTTTGCGCGAAACAACGGACTCGAAATATCAATCAGGGGTGCTGGGCATAACATCGCGGGGAACGCTGTGTGTGATAACGGCGTGATGATTGATCTTTCAACTATGAAGAATGTCCACGTTGATGCTCATAAGAGGCGTGCGTATGTCGAACCAGGTGCCACACTTGGTGATTTCGATAAAGTAGCACAGATACATGGGTTAGCGACTCCAGTGGGAATTAATTCCACGACGGGTATAGCAGGTCTTACCCTGGGTGGCGGTTTTGGTTGGTTGACTCGTAAGTACGGACTGACAATCGACAATCTTATCTCTGCGGAAGTGATCACAGCGGATGGAAATAAGATCCGAACAAGCGAAACCGAAAACCCTGACCTTTTCTGGGCGATTCGCGGTGGCGGCGGGAACTTTGGTGTAGTCACTGAGTTTGAATTCGATCTCCATCCTGTGGGGCCGGAAATATTGGCTGGGTTGATTGTTTTTCCGTTTAGTCAGGCTAAACAGGTGCTAACACAGTATCGGAAATTTGTTGAATCAGCCCCCGAAGAATTAAATGTGTGGGTGGTACTTCGCAAAGCTCCACCATTGCCTTTTCTGCCTGAGCATGTGCATGGACAAGAAGTCGTTGTGCTAGCTGTCTTTTATGCAGGTGATATTGCAGAGGGTGAGAAACTGATTGAACCTCTCCGCAGTTTTGGCGATGCTTATGGCGAACACATCGGTGCTCAACCCTATGTAGCATGGCAGCAAGCATTTGACCCCTTACTGACACGCGGTGCGAGGAACTACTGGAAATCTCATAATTTTACAGAATTACAGGATGGAGCACTGGATGCGATCGCGGAATTCGCAGGCAAGTTACCCTCTGTTGCGTGCGAAATCTTCATCGGATTGATTGCAGGGGCATCCAACCGCATCTCGCCTTCGGCCATGGCATATTATCATCGAGATGCGAAGTTTGTGCTTAACGTGCATGGACGATGGGATGATGTAACGGACGATGAGAGATGCATTGTGTGGGCGCGGGAGTTTTTCCAAGCTTCTGCACCTTATGCATCTGCTGGTGCCTATGTGAACTTCATGACCGAAGAGGAGGGCGATCGCATTACAGCGGCTTACGGCTCTAACTACGATCGCTTGGTACAGATCAAGAGACGGTATGATCCTGAGAACATTTTCCATCTCAACCAGAACATCAAACCCTGAGCGAACTTTGCTTTTATGGGTCTTTGAAATACCTAACAACGCCCATGCACGCCAACCGCCGAGATTTGCTCGGTTGTAAAGCAGAGATTTCTAGCGGCGAGTGATGGGCATCGTTAATTACCAATTTAAAACTACATGCGATCGCGTAGCAATCCTTGAGAACATCCCTATACCCTTACTCCCCAATAAACTGAGCAATAATAGTGCGATGACGAGGACTGTTGCGAGTAATCGTAGGAGTTTGGAAACCCGCTTCTACTAATGCTTGCTCAATATCTAAACAGAAGTACTCATCTAAATATGGCTCGGTACTTTTAAGCAGCGTCAAAATATAGGGAGGCATTTTTTGATAAGCTTCGGCTTTGGGATTCATATCCATGATTGTCAAATGTCCACCAGGGCGTAGCAAACGTCTTGCTTCAGCAAAAATTTGCCGAGTTGGTGACTGAGGTAATTCGTGACACATCAAGAAAATTGAGACTAAATCAAAAGAGGCGTCTGGTAAACCAGTTGATTCAGCAGCTGCGTGAACCCAATTGATCTGGCGTTGCTGCTGTTGCGATCGATAGTTGGCAACTGCTAAGAAGTAAGGAGATAAGTCTACGCCAGTGATTTGGGCTTGGGGGTACATTTCTTGTAAGGCAAAAGTACTCATACCCACACTGCACCCCAAGTCGAGGATATCTTGTGGTGGGATGAGAATTTGTTGCTTGAGGATATCATGGTAACTTTGGCGTAGCTGGCTATCACCTTTTGTTCCTGCACCAGCCCAGATGGTAGCGTGAACTGCGTAAGCAGCCACTTCTACTTCTAGAGCTGCATCCCAGCTGAGATTACCTTTGTCGTAAGCGTGAAATGAAGTGACGTAGTATTCTGGGTATTTGAGTTGGGGATTTTGTACTTTTGCCAGTTCGTTTTCCCAATTGTGCGATCGCAGTGCCTGTACTTGTTTTCTCCAAGGCACTCCAATTTTCTCTGCCCGTTTAATCATCATTTGACGGGCTTGGTGCTTGGCAAGGTTGTACAGTGGTTTGATTGCCAGTACTCCATTTACCAAGCGCGAAGCAAATCCTGGAGTATTATTTACAGCCGTATTCATCAGTAAAGTTGCTCAAAATAGTCTGCTTTCTATTGCAATCAGGAAAAAGCCTGTTTATTTGAATCATAAACCCCAAAGCGCTTCAAACTCTCAATTGCAAAGAATTTTCTCATTGAACTAGTCGTTATGCAATATGTTCCGCATATGTCAAGAATTGATGTCATTAAGTTTACTGTTTACATTCTTTCAACTGTGGCTGTAATATCAGAAGTAGTAATATTAAGCCACAAGTAAAAAAGAATACGCTAACTTTCTCCTGATAATATTTTTTAATCTGAGAGTTTTAACTATTAGGGTTTATAGATAGCAAAATTATCCAGTTCAAAATTTTCACTGGAAAGCCATATCTACAACCGAATTATAATGAAATACCACGTGTTAGATCTTTTTTGTAACAAACAAAAACTTTCAACTAGATTTGCTACTTTGGAAGTAGATGAAAACTTTTACATCACAGATACATCTGAACAAGTCAAAAGGTTTGCTGATTGTCCTCAAGAGGTGATACCAGGAAAAGATGTGCGGCTCGCTTTTCCTGAATTGGTAGGACTAGAAGAGTTACTATTATCAATTTTAGAAGAACAGGAAAAACTGTTGATTTTAAAAGAGATTAATAGATTATCAGAAAATAAATCTGAGATATATATTAATATATATATTGTGAAAAAATATTGTAAAAAAGAAAATAAAAATTATTTAACTATCCTAATAGAAGATATTACCCAGAGTACGCTATTAAAACAAAAGCGATTACAGCAAGTTAATGAAGCTAATCTATAGGATTACTATTTGATTTTTGGCAAACGAAAAAGATGGTGTTATAACTGTGAGAAGTATAAAATAACACGAAAAATATTTAATTTTGTGGAAATTTTCGCACTTGATACTCACAGAACTCTACTATTTGAGACTGAAATCCTAATTCTTGATGAAATTTTTCATCAATAGCATCTAGTTCGGCTTGAGGTATAGATTTCCATTGTTCCCTTGTTGCCCACTGGACTATTAAAATAACCTCACCTGTGTCATGAGGATTAATCCAAACTTCTTTCCCAAGGAAACCAGGATAATTAGCAAGTGCTGCTGTCCAAATTTCGGCGTCCTTTTGAATGTATTGTTCTCGGTGTTCAGGTGGTACTTTCACCCGCAGTAGTTCGATAATCACTCCTTTGAATCCCTATCTACGTTTGTCAGAATAGAGCTATAGTCTAGAGTAATTATCCTTGCAGCATTGGTTAATGGCTAGATGCAAAAGTAAGGTTCTTGTTTCTAGTGAGATAAAGATTAATAGGAATCAGGTATGGACAGCAACAACTGGATGCAGCAGTTATTAATGCTTGGTATTGGTACAACATCCTTGGTAGCGGAGAAAATGAAACAAGTGAGCGATCAGTTAGTCAAGGATGGCAAACTTGATCCTGAGCAAGCTAAAGCAGTGATGGATGATATGGTAGACCAGTTAAAATCTGAGCAAGGTAACTGGGAAGCTAATATGCAACGGCAAATGCGAAATATGATGCAAGATTTGGGCGTTGCACGTCAATCAGAAGTGGATGAATTACGGGGTAGAATTGACCGATTAGAGCGTCAGGTACGAGATTTAGAAAATAAACTCTGGCGTTAGAGGCTCATTGCTAATAGTTAATGGTGTAATTAAAAATTAATAATTTAGCAAATTGGCAATCTAAAATCCAAACTCTAAAATCTAAAATTCCCTCTCGGTGTGCTTTCTGATTTAAACTGAGTTTTATTCCTACTGAATTATGCTAAATTTTCAAACAGGCTAAGTAGGGAGGGCTTATTTTGAAAGCAATTTTACTCAGCGTGGGTTTCATGCTGGTTTGTGTTGTGGTTTTGGTATTAGCGCAAATTGGCGGTGGTAAACAAGAGTCTGCGATCGCTGTTCAACTAAAAGACGACACACCAGCACCCACTACAATTATTGAGAACAATACTCTGATTGCGAGCGATTCTATGGCTGATGCTAACTCTGATGCTAATGTCGTTACCACCCCTTCTGGGTTGAAGTACATTGAGTTAGAAGAGGGGACTGGGGCGATTCCTCAACCAGGACAAACAGTTACAGTTCACTACACTGGTACTCTGGAAAACGGTAAAAAATTTGATAGTTCACGCGATCGCAACCAACCTTTCAAATTTAAAATTGGTCAGGGACAAGTGATCAAAGGTTGGGATGAAGGACTCAGTACTATGAAAGTCGGTGGTCGTCGTCAGTTGATTATCCCAGCAGAATTAGGTTATGGCGCTCGTGGTGCTGGCGGTGTCATTCCTCCTAACGCCACCCTCATTTTTGATGTGGAGTTGTTAAAAGTTAGTTAATTGTTGGTGGTTGGTTGTTGGTTGTTGGTTTTAAATACCAAACAACTAACCACTAACCACTTTACGGGCGACGGACAAACGGCTGTACTAACAATTAATAATTCGGTTTAGCTAAATTTTTGAACTTCGTAAATTGTGGGTCAAATAAAAGTTTGATCGTTCCAGTTGGGCCATTTCGATGTTTGGTAATATTAACTTCTGCAATACCTCGATCAGGAGTGTCGGGGTTATAATATTCATCTCTATACAACATAATTACTAAATCTGCGTCCTGTTCAATTGAGTTGTGAACAATAATGTTATTGGCAACAAAGTTATGCAAGTCTGAAACTGTCAAGTCAAAAACTTCTTCAATACCATCAGGTTTAATTGAGGTGATCTCATCCCAGTAAATATCGCTATTAGACAAAGTAGCTATTTCATTGGATTGGACAATTTTAGCTACTCTTAGCGCACGTTCACGACTTAAGTTGCACTTATAAAGAGTTGTTCCACAATATGATATTCCTAGAGCGGCTTGCATCTGCCGTGTTGTGAGCTGAGCCAACTGCATCGCAGGAACAGCATACATTTTCCAAACTTCTATTGGTATTACATCCCTATTAGTATTACAGACACGTGTTTGAATATGCTCCAAAATTTCCTGTATAGCCTGACGCTTGTAGCTTCCTACAGCACCAATATGCTGGGCAAATAATTCTATGTCAGATTTACCTGTTACTATTACATGATACTGATTGCGACCTTTGCCAAGTTGTGGAACTACTCTTAACTGAGCGTTAATACCAACCCTTAACAACAGTGATTGTACATCCCTAGCCAACTTCTGACTACTGCTAGCGTAGAAAGCAATAGGACGCAAAGATTTACCTGACATTAACTTAATTGAACCATCGGTACTCCAGAGATGGCGCAGGAAAAGAGCTATTGCTTTTTGAGGTTGTTCAAATACTTGATCTGGGATAAATTTCTCGTAGGATCTCAATCCGAATACACCCATAGAATCCAGCCATTGAGCAACTGGATTTCTAATATTACGAGCCAAAGGTTGACTTGACGTAAGATAAACTTGATACCAGTTTCTTTCTTTCTTTACTCGCGGACAGATAGCATCACCAAATACTTCAACAGAAAGATAATTTACTATATTAGCTAAATCTTCTTCTCTAGTTGTGTATTGGATGGCGTGACGAGGTAAAGTACATCCATCTCCAATCAAATGTCCAAGAAGCCCTAATTGAGCATCAGTCATTGTTTGACAATAAGAACTACCAATACGACGAGGTAATGCTAATTTGTCGCCTTCTTTTAACTCATCTAGTCGCTTCCATCCTTGAATTGTCAAGAACTTGTGATTTTCAGTGGCTCGAATAGAGCGCCCTAAGCGAGTTTTAAGCAGAAAGACAGGTTTTTTACCAGTTGAAAAAGCATTAGTAACAGTAGCAGGTTGAAGCTTTAATGTAGCTTCATTCAAAGCCCAAACCGCAAAGCCAGATTTTCCTACCAATTCCTTAATAGGTACTTGTGTACCACTATCTGCTAATGTCACCAAGCTATCACCTGTTAAACAGCCCGATTCCCTCAAATCAGACATCATGGGGCGTTTATTTGTCCGCGCTTCTACTCCTCGACTCAACTGAGATAAAGCGATGACTGGAACTGATAACTCACGAGCTAAACCTTTAATACTACGAGTAATTCTCGACAATTCTTGCACACGATTATCGCCTGCTCCTTCCATTAATTGCAAGTAATCTATAATAATTAATCCTAAATCTGAACCAACTTCAGCTTGCAAACGTCGCGCTTGAGAACGCATTTCTGTAACTGTAATATTCGGCGTGTCATCAATAAAAATTGGCATGTCTGAAAGCAAACCAATTGCACGACTCAAAGGTTCCCATTGAGCTTGACTGATGCGCCCACTCCGCAAATAACCAGATTCGATTTCTGCTTCACTAGCAATTAATCGCTGTACCAATTGTTCTTTAGACATTTCTAAACTAAAAATCGCAACTGGTAGTTTATATAAAGCAGCGACATTATAACCAAGGTTCAAGCAGAACGCGGTTTTTCCCATTGACGGTCTCCCAGCAACAATGATTAAATCAGAACGCTGAAAGCCACTAGTCATAGCATCTAAATCATAAAATCCACAGGGAATACCTGGTAATGAAACACCTTGATGACGAGTTTCTATTTCTTCAAAAGCATTAACCAAACTATCAGAAATATGAACTAAACCAGACTGGGGACGTTCTTGAGTAACAGCGAATATTTTTTGTTCTGCTTGATCGAGAATCACTGGTAATTCGCTTTCTGTTTGATAACCCAATTGCACAATTTCATTACCAGCTTTGATTAACTGACGCCGCATATATTTTTCCATCACCAGTGAGGCTAAGGCGTCAATATTAATAGCTGAAACTGTGCGATCTACTAAGGAAGCTAATTTATTTCTACCACCAACACGATTCAATAAGTCATTGTCAGCTAACCAACTGGTTACTGACAGCAAATCTGTTGGTTTTCCTTGATTATGCAGAACTATAGCAGCTTTATAGATATCTTTATGAGCGCTAATATAAAAAGAATCTGCAACCAAGCGATCGCTCACCCGACTAATTGCTTCCGGATCGAGCAAAATTCCTCCTAATATCGCTTCTTCTACCTCAATATTTTGCGGAGGTAGGCGATCGCTGCCTATGGCTTGAAAATTTAGTTCCTCAGACATATAAAATTTTAGATATTAGATTAATGTGACTATATTCTCTTATAGTCTAAAAATTTTTACCTATTGAATGCATAAAGACGTTGCGATGCAACGTCTTCACAGCAAAAAATATATTTCGCAGTTACCAGTGATAACAGTTAGCTGTTAACTGTTAACTGAATTTAGCTTGCTACAACTTGAATGTTGACTTTCGCTGTGACTTCAGTGTGTAGCTTAATTTCTGCTTCGTAATTACCCAAGCTACTAATATCAGGTATAGAAATACCACGGCGATCCACTTCTAATCCGGTGGTTTGTTGAATAACATCGGCTACATCTTGAGTGGTGACAGTACCAAAAATAGCTTCTTTTTCACCAACTTGTTTGGCAATACTGAAACTACCAGCTTTTTCCAACGTTGCTTTTTGATCTTGTGCTTGTTGCTTCAGTTCTAATTGTCGTTGGCGTTCTACTTCCCGACGACGTTCTACTTGTTTGAGAATACCAGGAGTGGCAAAAGTTGCCATACTTTTGGGAAGTAAATAATTACGAGCATAGCCGGGAGCTACCTCTACTAAGTCGCCGGATTTACCCAACTTGCTGACATCTTGAGTTAAAACTAACTGTATGCGTTTCGCCATTGTTTTTCTTTTTTCTGTTGTTGCCTTTAAAATCTCAATCTCTTGGGGTTTCAGCAAGATAGTTCACAAATAGTGTAGCTTTATCCCCAACAAGCTTTTGCTTATAGCCAATAAGCCTACAGATCCTAGCGAAATGCAGGGTGCGATCGCAACCCATAATTAAAATCTATCTTTCATTCCCCGCAAACGTGCAAAGGTTTGTATCGGATCATGGCTATTGACTGCTGATTGTAATGCTGGCTTTTCCCAGCGTAAAAAGGGATTTGTCAGTTTTTCAATTCCCAAAAGTGAGGGAACTGTTGCTTCTCCTCTGCTACGAAAAGCTTTCACTTGTTCGTAACGAGTTTGTAAATCAGGATTATCACTGTCTACAGTCAGAGCAAATTGTAAATTTTTTAAGGTGTATTCGTGAGCGCACCACACCCGCGTAGAATCAGGTAAAGAACGTAATTGACTCAGCGAGTCTACCATTTGTGTGGGCGTACCTTCAAATAAGCGACCGCATCCACCCGCAAACAAAGTATCACCACAGAATAATTCTCCGATTTCGTCTGGATTCTGGGGAGGAAAATAATAGGCGATGTGAGCGCGGGTATGTCCGGGTACAAAGATAACTTCTCCGACTCTATCTGCAAACTGGACGCGATCGCCTGGGTGCAAAAATACTTGTTGTCCTGGAATTCTACCCCGATCCTCGACTCCACCATATACTTTCACTTGTGGAAATCTTTGTATCAATTCTTTGTTACCACCGACGTGATCTGAATGATGGTGTGTATTAAAAATTGCTACGAGTTCTACTTTAAGTTCATGAAGTTTTGTTAAAACTGGTTTTGCTTCGGCGGGATCGACAACAGCAGCGATATTTTGTTGGCGATCGTACAAAAGAAAAATGTAATTGTCTGAAAGTGCCTCTAGACGGATTACTTGCATGAACTATGGTTCCTTCACAAAATAAATACTCAATACTGAATTAGCAATCCTATGCCTAACAAAAGCTTGAGGCGACCAGCACAAGCTGTATAAAGTATTAATATTTCTATCATTATAGCTCAAATAATCTTTAAAAACGTAAATCAACAACCGTAATTTCACGGTAACTAGTTTTTTTAATAGGAACTCTGTATCAATTTATCAGTAAAATTCCTCTGTGTATAAAAGCAAAGATAAAGTTAAATTTATTTTGGTTGTTTTGCGTAGTCAAAACATAAAAATGTTTTTGCTCAAGCAGAATCAATATTTGCTTTTATCTATTAATATTCATAGTTTTCTATGAAATTAATGGCTGTTTCCCATTGATGAAAGATAGAGCAAATATTGAAATAAATTTGCATCTACCAGAGAAAATAATGAATCACAATTCCATCCACCAAACTCTTGAAAACAAATCTGAATTAACTGTGGAAGCAATTGTAAATCGGATTATTACATCAGGAGAAATGAGTCGTCAAGATCATGCATTACTCACATCTCATGTATTTATGAATGATGAAATGAATGAAAGAGGACGCCGCCAAATAAATCGTATCTTTGATCATATACAAACAGGGCGTTTGAAATTAGTTCATTGGTAGATTATACATATGATTATTTCATTCTTGACAAGAAAGAAATCTCAAGACTGCATAGCCAAAATCTACTCTTTGTAGATTCAAAGACGATGAATTAGACGAGAATGAAATAACATGAGCATAATTAATGCTGAATGAACATATTCTATTAAATAAAACTATGATAAAAGAAACAAGAGGATTTGTTACTATTTTAACAGGTCTATACTCATTTCAAGACTGCATTCATTTTTTAGCTGCCATTAGGAAATTTCATCAAGAACCAATAATTATTCTTGTGGATCGCGTTCCTAAAATTTTGTATCCCTTACTCACAGCCTTTAAAAATGTAATTTTAAAACCAGCACCAAGCAATCAAAATACTGTTTTAGCATCGCGGTTAGCAAAAATTTCTTTGTATTCATTGTCTGAATTTGATAAAACTATTTTTTTAGATTCAGATATTTGTTTGCTGAGTAATATTAATGATGTATTTGAATATTTGGATGCATTTGACTTGTTATTAACAGAAGATGTCCAACCTGTTATTGCCAAAGCTACAAATTTACTCAGAGGTAATCAGCAAGAAAATTTACCCAAGGTTTTGCAAATATTACAATCTGTTGGTTTACCACTGCAAGAAAATAGTGTTCAGTACAATAGTGGTTTGATCGCTTTTCGTAAAAATGAGATAACTCAAAAGTTTTTTACAGAATTTGCAAAGTATTTTGAAATCATTCAAAATCGTCAAGATCAGCTTTTACTCAGAGATCAAGGTGCTTTTGCAGCTGCTATTGAAACTGTACGTCCCAAAATTAAAGTACTACCGCCAACATATAACTATTTAAGCAAGTGGAAAGACTGCTATCAAATAGAAGAAGATATTAAAGTACTTCACTGTACATACGCTTATAGACCTCAATATGCCAAAAATATAACTAGTTCAGTATACACAAAGTTATTTGATAAATTTGCTCATGTTTTTATTCCTAATCAAGTTACTAATCCCTGGCGTGGAAAATGAATATATATGAAAGAAAAATCAAAAATATCAATATTAGTTTGGAATTTATCAACCAATGATGGTTATATTCGAGCATCGTTACTAAAAAAATCATTACTACAATTAGGCTTTGAAGTAGAAATTTTAGGCTTTTTATTTGGTCAAGAATTATATGCAGCTATTCCTACCGATACCAAAATCTATACTGTAGAAGGTAAAAATTATCCAGATTTTTTTAAATCAATAGGTCAAATATTAAAACGTATTGATGGAGACATTATTTATGCAATTAAGCCTCAGCCAGCGAGTTTCGGAGTTGCGCTTTTAAAAAAACTATATACTCGCCGCTCTGTAATTGTAGATATTGATGATTGGGAAATGAGTTGGTACGGTGGCGATGATTGGCGTTATCGTCCCACATTCAAACAATTAGCTAGAGATTTAATTAAATCAAATGGTGCTTTAAGATCACCATATCATCCTTTGTATTTGAAATGGATGGAAGGTTTGATTAATCAGGCTGATGCTGTGACTGTACATAATCAATTTTTACAGCAACGCTTTGGAGGTATATTTGTTCCTAATGGGAAAGATACTTGTTTATTTGATCCTTCTCAATATGATAGTGAAGCTAGTAGAATTCATTATGGTTTATCCGGATATAAAATATTGATGTTTCCCGGTGCGCCAAGACCTTATAAAGGTCTAGAAGACATTCTTATAGCACTCGAAAAAATTAATCAGCCAGATTTAAAACTTGTGATTGTGGGTGGTAGTCCCTACGATGATTATGACCGTCAACTTCAAGAACAATGGGGAAATTGGATAATTAAATTACCCAAGTTTTCCGCTGATTTCATGCCAGATGTAGTAGCTGCTGCTCATATTGTTGTTGTTCCCCAAAGAGACACCCCAGAAACTCGCGCTCAATTCCCTCTCAAATTAACAGATGGAATGGCAATGGCTAAACCCGTATTATCAACAAAAGTAGGAGATATTCCCGATATCTTAGGTGGAACAGGATATTTAGCTGAACCCGGTTCTCCTGAAGAAATTGCCGAGCAAATTCAACTGATATTTAAAGATTTAGATGCAGCAAATGAACGTGGGAAAAAAGCCAGAGAAAGGTGTATAGAAAAATATAGTCTAGAGGCAATGGCATCTAGTTTAAAATCAGTAATTGCTCGGTTGTAAGTCTTGATAATATATATTCTAAAATTTGCTCATATTTTATTACCAACCATTACATCAATATACAACCGTAAAACTACGGAACAACAATATTATAATTATTTAATTTTTCTACATATCACTTTTTAGCTATTTCAAACATTTAGTCAATAATCATGTTAAGAATGAGTATATTTTGATTTCACTTTCCAATGTCTACTCGGAAACTACTACTCAGATTTGCTAAACCCTATCCAGGTCTAATTTTTTTAACAATAGTATTAGGATTTTCTGGAGCTTTATTTAACGGGGTAGGTACAGCTTTAATTGTACCTGTAATTTTAAAAATTGTGGGACAAGAAGTAGATTTGAGGAGCGCTCCTCCCATTCTCAAAGCGATTATATTTCCGTTTGATACTATGTCTGAAAATAACCGTTTATGGCTAATGTCTGGAGCGATTATATTAATAATATTTTTAAAGAATTTAGCTAGTTATGCTAGTGCTTTAATATCTAGTTATTTAGCACGCCGCTTGACTTCTGACATGCGAGAAGCAGGTGTAAAGCTATTACTAGAAATAGATATAGATTATTATGCCAAAATGAAAGTTGGCGATTTAATCAATAGATTGGGTGGGGAAATAGGTCGTGCTGCGACTACGATTAGCAATACAGTTAAATTAGTAATTCTCGGAATTACTATCTTAGTTTTTGTCGGTTTATTAATCTCGATTTCTTGGCAATTAACAATTGCTGCTACTATTTTGCTATCTTTCGTGACGTTAATCAATCAATATGTAATTACTCGCTCTCGCACTTTTGGTAAACTGTTGAGTGAAATGTCAAAAGCATATTCAATTGCAATTCTAGAAATTCTCAGTGGTATTCGGTTAGTCAAAGCAACAGGTAACGAAGAAAGAGAATATCAACGCATTCAACAATTTATTCGAGAGCGTGAAAAAGCCGATTTTCGCTCTCAAATTAATTCGGAAGCGATCGCACCTATTAGTGAGGTGATGGGAGTTGTCGCTTTATTATTAATAGTCGTCTTAAGCCGCACATTTTTTAAAGAAGAAATTACTTCACTTTCCACAGTCTTACTCACATATTTATTAATTTTACTGAGATTATTACCGTTAATTGCTCAGTTAAATACTCTCCGCAATAGCTTTGCAAATACAACCACCAGTGTAGAAGTAACTGCTGATTTTCTACGTTGGGATGATAAGCCTTTAATGAAAAACGGTGATCTTACTTACACTAATTTAAATTTTAGTATTATTTTTAATCATATTTCTTTTGCTTACCCCGGTCATGAAAAAATGGTACTCAAGGATGTGGATTTATCTCTACCACGTGGTACAACGTTAGCTTTGGTAGGCACTTCTGGCGCGGGTAAATCAACTATAGCAGACCTTTTACCAAGATTTTATGACCCCGTTTCTGGTTCTATTACTATTGATGGAATTGACATACGGGAGTTTGAAATTACATCTCTACGCAAAGGGATGGGAATTGTTAGTCAAGACACGTTTTTATTTAATGATTCGGTGCGAAACAACATTGCTTACGGACGTACTGATGCAACCGATAATGAAATTATTACTGCAACTAAACAGGCTAATGCTTACGAATTTATCAGTAAATTACCCCAGGGATTTGATACATTGATTGGCGATCGCGGTGTGATGTTATCAGGTGGACAAAAACAACGTCTCGCGATCGCACGTGCTTTGTTACAAAATCCAGACATCCTCATATTAGATGAAGCTACCAGCGCCTTAGATACAGTTTCTGAACGCTTAGTACAAGAAGCGATAGATGATCTCAGTCGCGATCGCACCACCTTGGTAATTGCACACCGCTTATCTACTGTGCAGAAAGCTGATCAAATCGCCGTCTTAGATCAAGGACGTGTAGTAGAGGTGGGAACTCATGAAGAACTCTTACAAAAAAATGGTCATTATTCCCGCTTGTACTCAATGCAATTTGGCGAACAGCAAGAATTTAACAGTAAACATCAAGAGGGTTTAATTCGGATTTCTCACGAATTTCGTACACGCTTAAACTCAATGATTGGCTTGCTACTGTTATTAGTTGATAACTTAGCAGACAATCCTCAAGAAAGACAAGAATTAATTGCAGATGCTTACAAATCTGCTTTGAAAATTCTCAATATTGTTGATGTTGTTGAAGATATCGTTACTATGGAAACAACATGGCAAAATCTATCTGCTAACCAAGCAAATCAGGACATAAATCCTCAACACTCAAACCTGATAAAAATCGCAAAAAAGTTTCACACAGATATTAACGAAATAATTAACTATTTGCGCTTACTTGTCGATAACTCAATAGATGATCCTCAGCAAGAACATGAATTTATTCAACAGGCTCTGCAATCTGCCATCCGTTTACTCAATTATTTAGAAACTTTTGAAGATAGTATCAAACTGAATTGAATATGAAAAATCCTTTTGCTCAAAAACATTATGTCTTTTTTTTGATAGATGAAATACCAAAACCAGGAGCAAGTTTAGTTCAATCTGCCAACGCAGCGAATGGAGCAGCTAATTTAGGTTATTCAACTGTTTTAGCTTATCCCTCGAAAGGATTATCTGCGCTTAATCCTTTAAATTTAGTTCGTCCTTTTCAACCAAGAAAAGCATCAGCAGAACTTGTGAAATACTACAATCTGCAAGACAAATTAAAAATCGCACCTTTACCAATGCCTTGGCCTGTTGATCATATCAAAGGAAAGTGGACTAATTCTAATACCATTGCCACAAAATATTATTTACCATTTCATATTATTTCTCAAACTAAACTTGTTCATGCTTGGAACTGGAATTTTATCAAAGCTGCTATTAAACATGGCGTTCCCGCTATTTACGAACATCATCACCATGAAGATAAAAAATTTGAGCAAGAAATTGTAAATCATCCCTTATTTCAAGTAGCCGTTACAGTTGCCGACACCGTCCGAAATGGAATGATTGCTAAAGGAATGCCACCAGAAAAAGTGATTAAATTGCATAATGGCTACAATCGCTTTTTTTTGGAAAGACAACCAGAGAAAGCTAGAAACTGGCGGCAAAAACTACTTAAAAATGAACGTCAAAAACTAGTAATTTATTCAGGAGCATTAAGACAATTTAAAGGAATCGATATTTTAATTGAGGTTGCCAAACAATTGGCAAATGTCGAATTTGTTTGTGCAGGTGGTGATGACAAAGAAGTTGTCTACTATCAGCAATTAGCACAACAGAAACAAGTAGATAACATCAGCTTTTTAGGTTATATCTTGCACGAAGATTTAGCATCTTTATTACAAGCAGCTGATGTTTTAGCTCATCCTCACTGTTCCGGAGCGGCTGCAACTTTTACCTCACCAATGAAATTATTTGATTACTTAGCCTCTGGTAATCCGATTGTGGCAACAGAAATTCCTTCATTAATGGAATTTAAAAATACTAATGCGATCGCTGCTTGGTGTGAACCAGATAATCCCAGCAAATTTGCTGAAGCATTAAAGCAAGTATTAGAAAACTATCCTCGGAAATTAGAAGGATATCCAGAAATTCTGGAGTTTGTCAAACAATTTTCTTGGGAAAATCGCGCCGCCAAAATTCTCAGTTATGTTGATGAATCTTTACGTCCTGAATTAATAATATCAGGCTTACACCCCTACTAACAACTAACCATTATGAAAACAATTGGCATGATTAGCAGCTATCACGCATTAGAAAAACAAGCCGATTGGCTATGGCAACAAACACCCCAACCGTTTGGTGTTTGGAAAAATATACAAATGCAATCACTAGCGTCTAAGCCAGATTTTTTACTAATGTATCAGTTTAATTTTCCTAACCCTAATCAGAAAAAATCTTGGTTAGATAACTTTCGTAAATCACAAAATTCTCACATTAAGATTGAAAGTTTTCTACGTAATGTTCCCAAAGATAAACTTATTTATTTACTACGTGAACCACCTCTAGATGAAGTTGTCGAAAAACATAAACTAGCTTATCAAGAAGCTCAAAAGTATTGCGGTTATGTGTCGGGGCCTGATGATTTTGCTCCAACTCCTGACTATATGCCTGCTATTTGGTATCATGTCAATTCTTTTCGAGATTTGAACCAAATGCCACCACCAGCAAAGACTTCCAATTGTAGTTGGATTACTTCTGGAATTAACCGCACTGCTAACCATAGTCAGCGTTTAGATTTTTTGAATTCTTTACAAACTAGTGGAATTATAGTTGATTTTTACGGACGAAATTTACCGAATTGGGTAAAATCTTCAGGTGAACTAAGTAACAAATGGTATGGCATGGCTCCGTACTATTACAATCTGGCAATTGAAAATTATAGCGGCAATAATTGGTATGTCAGTGAAAAATTATGGGATGCACTTTTAGCATGGTGCTTACCTATTTACTATGGAGGTTCAGCAGCTGATAAGTTATTACCACCTGGTAGTTTTTTACGCTTACCTAGCTTGGATGAAAAAGGTATTAACTACATTCGAGAAATGACTAAAACTCCTGATGTTTGGCATGAAGCTAAAGATGCTATAGCTGAAGCTCGTCAAATTATTTTACATGAATTAAATTTGCTCAACTGGTTATCAAACTTTGTGAACAAGTAAGGATAAAAATATGAAAAATGGAATCTATACTTTAGCAAATGATTTAGTTTATAACCAATTGGTCGCGTTACTCAATAGTATAGAAGTTAATGCTGGTAAAGATTTACCTGTTTGTGTAATTGCCTATAATGATCAAATAGACAAAATTCGTACTGAAATCGCATCTCGAAACAATGTCACTTTACTAGAAAATTCTCAGATTTTTGCTCGTTGGGAAGAGTTTTCTTTAAAAGTATGGCAATCTCATCCAACTGCTATTCAAACTTGGGAAAAAAGAGGAATCAAAAAGTTTTACAGAGTAGGTGAAAATCGCCGTTACTGTGCTTTTGATTCTGATAGTCTATTTGATAAATTTATTTATTTAGATGCTGATACATTAGTAATGCAGCCTCTAGATTTTATTTTTGAGCAGTTAGATCATCATGATTTTGTGGTCTATGACTTTCAGTATAAAGATCCTGAGCATATCTATAACTTGCAATCTTGTCAGCTTTTAGAAATATTTAGTCAACAACAAATAGACTCAGAAATTTTCTGTTCTGGTTTTTACGCTTCTAAGCAAGGTATATTTCCGCCAGAACAAAGAGATTGGTTACTGTCTAAATTAAATGCAGGGGAATCAGATGTTTTGTATATGTCTGCTCCAAATCAATCTGTTCTCAACTATATGAGAATGAGAGCAAATGTCTCATTTTATAATTTTGCACTGAACTTGCCTGCAAACAAAGCCACTGGCTGTTGTGTAACTTCTCCGCATTTTGAGAACCGAAATAATGTTCTCTATGACCAGGGCAATAGATTAACTTATTTGCATTATATTGGTTTATCTTCCAAGCTTTTTAACCGAGTTTGTGATGGTGAAAATATTGATTTTTCCTATCGCGATTTGTTCTTACACTATCGCTATTTGCATCAGCCAGAACAAAGACCTAAGTTTACCACTAAAGCCAGAGCTTACAACGCACTACCAAGTTTAACGACACGAATTTTTAGAAAATTAGGCATAAAAGTTGAGGTGTAATCTCATGAATCGGGGAATTTATATTATTGCTAACGATAAAGTAACTGATCATGCGATCGCACTCCTGAATAGTATCAGATTGTATGACCAAGAAACGCCGATTGTCATGATTCCTTATGATGACAATTATCACAATATTGCTAAAATTCTCAGCAAACATTACCAAGTCAGAATCTATGAAGATTTAGAGTTTATTGACCGACTTTCTCGTAAATTGCATGAAAGTTTCGGCGGTAAATTCTTCGCGCGACCGAATCAATTTCGCAAACAAGCTTGTTGGTTTGGCCCTTTTGATGAATTTTTGTACATTGACACAGATATTGTTGTTTTTGAAAAAATTATCGATAATCTTAACTATCTGAGTCAAGTAGATTTTATCTGTTGCGACTATCAACATTTGGGTGGAATTCAAAATGTCTTTACTGCCAAAATTTTAGAAGAAAAAATCTTTAATGAAAATCAACTTCAAGATATTTTTAATGGTGGTTTCTGGGGTTCTAAGAAAAATCTGATTTCTGAACAAGATTTGTATGAAACCTTTGCTGAATGTGCTGCTAATCCAGAATTTTTTGATTTCTCTCAAAAAACATCTGACCAACCAATTATCAACTATATGCTTCTCAAGCGCATTCCTCGTCGTTTTAATATTGTTCGTCGTGAGGGGAAAGCGCCAGGGAATTGGGCAGGAAGTCCGAATTTTCAAACTCAGAAACATATACTATTTGATCCAACAGTAAATCAACCCTTACAATATTTACATTGGGCAGGTATTCGCATTCAACCAAGTTGTCCTTACTGGGAAATTTGGGAACATTACCGCAATCTAAATCCAGCTTTACCACCAGCAGATATTCCTGCACCTGTGAGAAAAAATCAATGGGAAAGTAAATTGGATAATTTGAAAAAGCAATTGCGACAACTTAAGGCTAATTTGTAGTAGGAAATTCGAGGTTAGGCAAAAAAATAGTGTTAGCACACCTGGTTAATTAACCACTGCATTGCACTTTCCACATCACTGACTTTCTCTCCTGGTGGAGTTGGTGGACGCTTCACCATTACCACCTTAACCCCCACCTCCCGCGCCGCAATGATCTTGGCATAAGTCGCATCACCACCGCTATTCTTGCTTACCAAAGTATCAATCTGATGTTTGATTAACAGTCGGCGTTCGTTATCTAGAACAAAAGGGCCGCGATCGCACAATATCATCCCTTGTGGAACCAATGCATCAGCCGCAGGTGGATCAATCAATCGCATCAAAAACCAAATATTATCTAATCTGGCAAAAGGTGCAAGTTGTTGTCTACCGATAGTCAAAAATACCCGTTTGGCAAATTCAGGTAACACACTCGCAGCAGCTTCCACACTATCAACTTCTATCCACTCATCCCCAGGAACTTGTAGCCATACAGAACGAATAAACAGCAAATAAGGGATATTACAACTTGTAGCAGCACTAGCCGCATTCCAAGATATTTGGGCTGCAAACGGATGAGTCGCATCAATCAGCAAATCTATTTTCGCTTCATGCAGATATTCAACCAAACCAGCTTCCCCACCAAAACCACCAATCCGCACCATTCCTGTAGGCGCTTGCGGGTTACGAGTGCGACCTGCTAAAGATGTAATCACCTCTATTTGCTCAATCACCGAAGCTTTAGCTGCTAACTCAGCAGCATCACCTGTTCCACCAAGAATAAGAAGACGTTTCATATAGGGCATAGGGCATAGGGCATGGGGCATGGGGCATAGGGCATAGGGCATGGGGCATAGGGCATTGGTTATTCTCCATCTCTCCCTGCTCCCTGCTCCCTTGTCCCCTATCCCCTATCTCCGATCTCCAGCAATTCGGTTGCTTGTGAATCTTGACTAATAATTTCACCTTTACGGTCAAACAATACAGTACCAACTTTCAAGCTAACATTTGCATATTTCTGTACATAAGCTGTGGCTTTCTGACTAATCTTTTCAGCTAGTTTTCCAAACACTAATTCTGACAATCCTAGCTCGATTAATTTTTTGTGTGCTGCATCAGCAGTTTTGGCTTCTAAAACTGCGCTTACAGCCTGTAAATCACCACCAACGGCTACTACAGCAGCACTAATTATTTCTAATTTAGCATCTGCTAAATGACTGGAAGTATTGAAAATACCCCCTGCTAGCTTAATTAGTTTACCTTGATATCCCAACAACAAAACAGAATTTGCATGGTAGAGTCCAGCTTCTACAAGCATCGCACCAATCCAGTTACCAGTTTGTGCGATCGCTGACTCTGGTATACCTAAACGCTGGGCAACTTGCATACCATTGCTACCTATACAAAATACTAAATTAGTACAATCCCTAACTTTAGTTTGCAATGATTGGCGAAATTCTTCTAGATGATCAGCCGCAGACAAGGGTTGAGAAATACCACTAGTTCCTAACAATGACAGTCCCTCTAAAATCCCAAAAGCTTCATTGGAGGTGCGTTGTGCTAATTGGCGACCTTCAGGAAGAATAATCGATACTGTTAATGTTTGATCTGGAGGAATCAGGGGTAGTAAATTCGCATCAAACAAACGACGAGCATAACTATAAATTGCTGCTTCCCCAGCAGCTGTTTTTCCCAAACCTTCACCAGCTTCCAAAATCAAAGCTTGAGAATGTCGTTGTGATAATCTCACCCAAGCCCAAATAGGTGTATTTCTAGTCAAATCTAGGTTATCACCAGGATCACTCAGTGTAATAGCTAGGGCGCTATGTAGTTCTAGCATTGCTACTTGAGAAATGGGAATTTCTGCTTTTCCTGGTAGCAAATCAATCTCAACGGATACCTGTGAGTTTATCTTGCTACTTAAATGTAACAAAGCAGCCTTAGCGGCAGCTACTGCAAATACTGGTAGAGTGTAACCTGTACGAGCCATAGTGTAGGAAGTTTAGATTTGCGATTTTAGAAACCCAAGTGGTGGTGTCCGTGTGAAGATTTTAACCCTTAGCTAATAGCACAAGTCGTCTTTATACCACTCAAACAAATCAAGCAGTTTGTCGAGACGCGAAATTTCGCGTCTCGACTGCAATTTTAATCGCAGGCGGGTTTTTTGAACATTTGAGATACTCCCATTTTTCATCGCCAGGTCTTTTTCAAAAATTGCAATGCCTTTTATTAACCTACATTGTTAATGCATTGGCTTGAATTGTTAATGCAGCTGTCTGCACGGTTTATTTAAGAACATCTTCATATTGACAGACCCAGATCCCCCTTGTCCCCATTGTCCCCCCACACTCCCCACACTCCTCATACTCTTCCCATGTCCCCCTATGTCCCCTTCTCCCCTACTATTATTTGTAGAATAAGTCAGTTTTTCAGGAGCTTTGGGAATGACCGCAGCAACAGACCCCGTAAAATTGATGAAGCAACAAGTTGGTAAAGCTGCCGCCGACTTAGTCAAATCTGGTTCTATTGTCGGTTTAGGTACAGGTTCAACTACAGCTTATGCGATTCAATATATTGGAGAACGCCTTAAGTCTGGCGAGATTAAAGATATTGTGGGTGTTCCCACCTCTTTTCAAGCAGAAGTACTGGCGAAGGAATACGGTATTCCGCTAACTACTTTAGATGCAATTGACCACATTGATATTGCTATTGATGGTGCTGATGAAGTTGATCCACAGAAGAATTTAATCAAAGGTGGTGGCGCAGCACATACCCGCGAAAAAGTTGTCGATTACTTAGCAGATCAGTTTATTGTCGTTGTGGATGCTGGTAAGTTAGTCGATCGCTTGGGTTCAGTTTTTGCTGTACCAGTCGAAGTCATACCAATGGCCATCACTCCTGTAATGCACGCGGTTGCACAACTTGGCGGTAAACCAGAACTGCGAATGGGTGTGAAAAAAGCCGGGCCTGTGATCACAGACCAAGGCAATATGGTAATAGACGTCAAATTTGACTCGATTGATGATCCAGTTAATCTCGAAAAAACATTAAATAATATTCCCGGTGTTTTGGAGAATGGCATTTTCGTTAATTGCGCGGATCTCGTTTTAATTGGCGAAGTCAAAGATGGTCAACCTGTAGTACGAAAAATGTAGATCTAACGACAAAAGTTTGTGATCTAATACTGTTTCACAAAAATCCTCATACATATTAAATTTAGGATAGGGGCATATAACCGTATGCCCCTACCATGGGATATTTTAAAAATAGGAAGAGCATAACGTTAAGTTAAAAAGCCCTGCAACCAGTAGAATTTTGACGCAAATACTGACGCTGGAACTCTCTGCTATTGACATCGTAAGCAGTCAGAACAACTTCTCCTTTCTCATTAAATATCCATCCGCGAGCAGGGACAATCTGTTTAGTCGTAGCAGAGGCTTTTGGCTGGTTGATTGTAATAGCTTGCAAACTAGTATTATTAGCTGGTTGGGCTAAATCAACACGCACATTGTCAGTGGTAAGACTATCATTGGGACTAGAGGGTAAACCACCCCGTCCAGTGATGATAAATGTACTGCCAAAGCCTTTTTGACAAGGATTTTGAGCAATTTGATTACTTGCATCAGTAGGATTATCTGGTAATTGCATTAATCCCTGACTGGGATTGACATCTGTATTATTAATTTGTACCGTCCCACTGAACTGAGTTCCAAGGTCGGAAGCAGCAGTGATCTCACTGTCTGGACTACTAAACCGATAAGCGGCTTTGATAAATATATTGCCCCCAAAACCTTTTTCAGCATTTGCACTGATCTCACTGTTTTCTAAAGCAACAAAGTTACCTGTCACAATGTTGATATTTCCACCTGTAGCTGTACCAGTGGCGTTGGTAGTGATGTTACTATTGCGACGTAAAATTAAGTCACGGGAGTTAAGGAAAATATTACCTTGATCACCCTTAGTAGTGGCAGTAATTGATGCTCGATTGTCTAGCCGGATGTCTTTTGCAGTTGTGACTTCTATATTTCCTGCTGCACCAGTTCCTTCACTATTTGCAGACACAATAGCACCATCAGAAAGAGAAAGCGATCGCGCATTGATTTTAATCCCACCAGCATTGCCCACACCTGATGGTTCAACAGCGCTAATAATTCGACTTTGGAATTGTTGGTTTCTCTTACCAGAAGCGGAGATATTACCAGTCGCATTAATGATGACACCACCAGCATTTCCATTTCCAAGGGTACTGGCATTAATTTGTCCACCATTAGTCAGAGACAGGTTATTGGTATTGATTTCAATCCCACCAGAATTACCTTGTGCATTTTTGGCAACTTGGCTAAAAATTGCACCACTGCTAGCTCCACCCACAAGGGAGATATCACCAGTTGCATTAATGATGATTTTCCCAGCATCACCCTCTCCAAAAGTACTAGCACTAATTACTCCGCCATCATTCACAGAAAGATTGTTGGTATTTATTTGAATACCACCAGAATTCCCCTGTGCATTTCCGGTTACTTGGCTAAAAATTCCACTTTGGAATTGTCCATTATTACTCTTACCTTCTGCGGAGATATTACCAGTCGCATTAATGACGACACTGCCAGCATTTCCTTGTCCACTAGTGTTGGCATTAATTCGTCCACCATCACTCAGAAAAAGATTGTTGGTATTGATTTCGATACCACCAGCATCGCCGATGCCTGATGATGCAACAATGCTAAAAATTCCACTTACTAATTGTCCATTACTACTTTCATTTTCTGCGGAGATGTTACCAGTAGCATTAATGATGACACTACCTGCATTTCCATTTCCAAGGGTACTGGCATTAATTTGTCCGCCATTAGTCAGAGACAGGTTATTGGTATTGATTTCAATCCCACCTGAATTACCTTGTGCATTCTCACCAACTTGGCTAAAAATTGCACCACTGCTAGCTCCACCCACAAGGGAAATATCACCAGTTGCATTAATGATGATTTTCCCTGCATCTCCCGTTCCAAAAGTACTGGC
>NZ_AJLJ01000017.1 GCF_000317245.1 Fischerella muscicola SAG 1427-1 = PCC 73103 | reverse complement strand
TTTCCCTGTGCATTTTCTGCAACTCGGCTAAAAATTCCACTTAGAAATCCTTCCTTACTCTCACCTTGTGCGGAGATATCACCAGTCGCATTAATAAAAACTCTCCCTGCATCTCCCGTTCCAACAGTAGTAAAAGTAGTGGCACTAATTGTTCCGCCATCCTTTAGAGACAAGTTATTGGTTTTGATTTCAATCCCACCTGAATTACCTTGTGCATTCTCACCAACTTGGCTAAAAATTGCACTGCTGGTTCCATTCCTATTTTCACCCACAATGAAGATATCACCAGTCGCATTAATAAAAACTCTCCCTGCATCTCCCGTTCCAAAAGTACTGGCACTAATTGTTCCACCATTGATCAGAGAAAGGTTGTTAGTCGTGATCTTGATATCACCAGCAGTCCCAGTTGTCCCAGAGAACACAACATTTTGTACTCGTGCATTGGAGATAGTGATATCTGACAAATCATTAGTAGGAAAATTCAGCTTAAAGCTATTGCCAGTTACATCTAACCCTACTGTTCCTGCTATTGCTAATCCCCCTAATTCAATGCTGCCTCCTGATGCGGTCAATCTACCTCCATCTGATAAATTAATATTGCCACCTACCAAAGCGAAAGATTTTCCAGGCTGCACTGCAAGACTGGCGTTACTGTTCATACTTCCTGGATTATCCCGAAACCGCAAACCAATCGGAATATTTACACTTAACAGTGGTACTGCTTGTGGGTTACTCGCACTAAACTCAAAATTATCGTTAAATATAAAACTGTCAGCTGTGGTTCCAAAAAATGAACCACCTAAATCTAAACTGGCATTCGGGCCAAAAAAAATCCCTTTCGGGTTGAGTAAAAACAGATTTGCATTACCATTTAATACACCCAGTTTACCAAGAATATTAGAAGGATTACCGCCTGTGACTCTAG
>NZ_AJLJ01000016.1 GCF_000317245.1 Fischerella muscicola SAG 1427-1 = PCC 73103 | reverse complement strand
CATATTATGACGTATATTCGTAAATTTTCTTAAAAATACACCAGTTTGATGAATCTCTTCCTGTCAACCTCTCTCTCCTACAAGGATGTGTTGTCGCACAGCGCACCATCCGGTGGTTTTCGGTGCGTTAGGATGTTCCGTCCATAATGCACCCTACCAAATTCTTTAAATTTCTATTCTTAGAATAAATAGTAAAGACGCGCCAATAGCGTTGTCGCACATGGCTTCGCTAAGGCACGTCTCTAAATCAAGATGTATTATTAATACTAATATTTTTTGAATCGGTATTACTTAGACCATCTTTTAAGTTCAAAGTCAAAAGTAAAAAACAAAAAAATATTTATTTCAAAAAATACAAGCCCTTGAATTTATTCATGGAGAAAGATAAAGATCTCCTTGTTTCAAGAAAGAGAATTTATTCATGGGGATTTTTTTTACTTTTATCTTTTTACTTAATTGATCGCCTATTTTTCATTCAATTCAGTGATCCTTTGAAGCCAATCGGCCCTTCTCCGTCATAAGTCATGGTTCCATTCAAAGTTTTGCCGCCATCATTGGAATTGACGTTGAGCGCAACTACATTTTGGTTCTCGCGATAGCCGATAATCCAGATACCTCCTGGGTTCCATGGAGCAGATGAGCCTCCCCACTGATTTTCTACGTTGTAGTTGTTGCTACCTAAGAGAGTTGCTTTGAAACCGATGGGGCCTTCTCCGTCATAAGTCATGGTTCCAGTCAAAGTTTTGCCGCCATCATTAGATGTGATGTCGATCCCAACCACATTTTGGTTGTTGCGACAGCCCAAAGCCCAGACACCACCGGGATTCCAAGGAGCAGAACTTCCTCCCCATTGGTTTTCAACTGTGTATGCACCACCTTCAGCCTTAGTGCCTTTGAAACCAATAGGCCCCTCACCTTTGTAAGTCATGGTTCCATTTAAGGTTTGTCCACCATCATTAGACTGAACATTGATCGCGACTACGCTCTGGTTACTACGATAACCTATTACCCATGTACCACCGGGATTCCAAGGAGCAGAACTTCCTCCCCATTGGTTTTCAACTGTGTAAGTATTATTACCTGTTCGAGTAGCCCGAAAACCAATAGGCCCTTCACCTTGGTAAGTTATGGTTCCATTGAGGGTTTGTCCGCCGTCGTCAGATTTTACATCCATAGCGACGACGTTCTGATTAGAACGAGCACCAATCACCCACTTGCCACCTTCATTCCATGGAGCAGAAGAGCCACCCCACTGATTTTGCACTTGATATAGCGTCATATTTTTGTGATGTCTGCAAAGTTGACATTCGTTAATTTCTCAGAACTTAAATGATAATTCAAGGACATTTAAGACAGTTAGGACAGTTAGTAATTAAACGTAATAATCAGGTTTTTAGTATATAATTAACTTGACAAAAATCATTAAATTAAGTTTATCTAAATTCTCCAATATTTTTGTCATTAGATTAAAAGTTTATCAGCTAGAGTAAGCATATATTTCAATCCATTCATACTTAATCAATGACTATAAAATTCAATTAGATTAACCCATTGAAGCTTCTGGTAAGAGTACGCCAGTTCCCCATCTCGGCAGAAGCCAAGACGGGGACTGGTCTCACCTGTTCCCCGTTCGCCATTAAGAGTCTTCACGAGTAAGTTCATAAACTTAATTACAATTAGTTTGTGGTTAATTATTGCTTGGTATTTGTCTCAAACAACAGACAACAACCAAAAAACACCCAAATTGAGTTTATTCACACCCATAGTTTTGATGCTATACAGAAGATTTGGTCGTACAAATTTACAGATGCCTGTGTTTTCCTGTGGAGGTATGCGATACCAATATAAATGGCAAGATGTGCCACAGTGGCAGATTCCCCGTGATAATCAGGCAAATTTGGAAGCAACTATTCAACGCTCCATAGAATTAGGCATTAATCACATCGAAACTGCCCGTGGTTACGGTAGTTCGGAAATGCAGTTGGGTAAAATTTTACCTCAGCTTCCCCGCGACAAATTAATTATTCAGACTAAGATCTGTCCTGGGGCAGATGCAATGAAATTTCTTAGCGAATTTGAAAAATCACTACGATATCTGCGTTTAGATTATATTGATTTACTGGGAATACACGGTATCAATAATTCTGAATTATTAAATTACACCATGCGTCCGGGTGGTTGTTTAGAAGTAGCACAAAAATTACAAGCCCAAGGTAAAGTCAGGTTTATCGGCTTTTCTACCCATGGTTCGACAGATACTATTATCCAAGCAATTAACACTAATCAATTCGATTACGTGAATTTGCACTGGTATTACATTAATCAATTGAATTGGGCTGCAATTCAGGCTGCTACTGCACATGACATGGGTGTGTTTATTATTAGTCCATCTGACAAAGGAGGACAGTTATATAATCCACCAGAAAAATTAGTTAAACTTTGTTCTCCTTTGAGTCCAATGGTGTTTAATGATTTGTTTTGTCTAAGTCATCCCCAAGTTCACACTTTAAGTTTAGGAGCAGCGAAACCCACAGACTTTGATGAACACTTGAAAACTTTAGATTTGCTAGATCAAGCCTCAGAAATTTTGCCACCAATTTTGACACGTTTAGAGGAAGAAGCCATTACCATTCTCGGAGAAGATTGGGTGAAAACCTGGCATGTTAATTTACCCAGCTACAAACAAACTCCCGAACAGGTGAATATTCCGGTAATTTTGTGGCTATGGAATTTAGCGATCGCCTACGACATGATAGATTATGCCAAAATGCGCTACAACCTACTTGGCAATGGTAGTCACTGGTTTCCGGGTAAAAAAGCAGAGCAAATAGATAAAGTAGACTTGCAATCATGTCTAAGTCGCAGTCCTCATGCAAACAAAATTCCTGCCATCCTTGCACAAGCACATCAAATTTTGCAAGGTGAAGCAGTACAGAGATTATCACGCAGTTAATTGACCAAAATCTACGAAAATAATAACTGCAAACCAATTTTGCTAATGTATTTGCTTGGTGTAAATCTTATGAATCTTAAACGTCGGCATTTTCTAGTTTTGCTTGGTGCAGGTATAGGCGCTTTTGCTTTAGATTCTTGCGCCTCTGCAAGCACTCCTAACCCCACTTCTCCTACTTCTTCAGCTTCTCCAACTTCTGCTAGTTCCAATAAATCAAATAATTCTGGAGCAATTCAATTACCACCTTTGCCTTATGATTACAATGCCCTAGAACCACACATTGATGCAGCCACAATGCGCTTCCATCATGATAAACACCATGCAACCTATGTCAAAAATCTAAATGCAGCATTAGACAAATATCCAGAACTCAAAAACAAAAGCGTAGAAGATTTACTGCGTGATCTCAACAGCGTTCCTGAAGATATTCGCACAACAGTACGCAATAATGGTGGTGGTCATATTAACCACTCAATGTTTTGGTTGATCATGAAACCCAACGGTGGTGGTGAACCAACCGGAGCGATCGCTGACGCTATCAAAGAAAATTTTGGCAGTTTTGCAAATTTCAAAAAGCAGTTCAACGATGCGGGTACTAAACGTTTTGGTAGTGGCTGGGCTTGGCTTGTCCGCAATCAAAATGGCAAGCTAGAAGTTGTCAGCACACCCAATCAAGATACTCCCCTAAGTGAAGGCAAATATCCGATTATGGGTAATGATGTATGGGAACACGCTTATTACCTCAAATACCAAAACCGCCGCGCCGATTATTTAGACGCTTGGTGGAACGTGCTGAACTGGGATGAAATCAACAAACGATTCGCAGCAGCAACTTAAGCGGTTATTGTTTGTAGATACTATAAATATAATCGTTATTTGCGATCGCGTAGCGGCTGCTTTGCAGCATCGCTTTCACGTTTGTTGTGAATGGGTTCCCATTCATAAACAACATCAAGACGTTAGTCACAAATGTCTTCATGTTCTTTATGAATGGGTTCTCGTTCATAAATAACATCAAGATGTTAGTCACAAATGTCTTCATGTTCTTTATGAATGGGTTCTCGTTCATAAATAACATCAAGATGTTAGTCACAAATGTCTTAACGTTGTTTACGGATAAAACGATAGCCATCCTTATTAGAGAGATGAGTAATTCCACCAAAGAAGTTAAAAAGCCCTGCAACCAGTAGAATTTTGACGCAAATACTGACGCTGGAACTCTCTGCTATTAACATCGTAGGCAGTTAAAACAACTTCTCCTTTTTCATTAAATATCCATCCGCGCGCAGGGACAATCTGTTTAGTCGTAGCAGAGGCTTTTGGCTGGTTGATTGTCACAGCTTGCGAACTAGTATTATTAGCTGGTTGGGCTAAATCAACACGCACATTGTCAGTGGTAAAACTATCATTGGGACTAGAAGGTAAACCACCCCGTCCAGTGATGATAAATGTACTGCCAAAACCTTTTTGACAAGGATTTTGAGCAATTTGATTACTTGCATCAGTAGGATTATCTGGTAATTGCGTTAATCCTTGACTGGGGTTAACATCTGTGTTGTCAATCTGTACCGTGCCACTGAAGTCTGTGCCAAGGTCGGAAGCAGCAGTGATATCACTGTCTGGACTAGCGAACCTGTAAGCGGCTTTGATAAATATATTGCCCCCAAAACCCTCTTGAGCTTGTGCAGTAATATCACTGTTTTCTAAAGCAACAAAGTTACCAGTCACAATCCTGATGTTTCCACCAGTGGCTGTACCAGTGGCGTTGGTAGTGATGTTACTATTGCGACGTA
The DNA here is from genome assembly GCF_000317245.1 of Fischerella muscicola SAG 1427-1 = PCC 73103. GTDB lineage: Bacteria > Cyanobacteriota > Cyanobacteriia > Cyanobacteriales > Nostocaceae > Pelatocladus > Pelatocladus muscicola_A. The sequence goes on along the minus strand of NZ_AJLJ01000016.1, from coordinate 2,967 downwards.
AGATTAAGTCACGAGAGTTAAGGAAAATATTACCTTGATCACCAATAGTAGTGGCAGTAATCAACGCCCGATTGTCTAGCCGGATGTCTTTTGCAGTTGTGACTTCTATATTTCCTGCTGCACCAGTTCCTTCACTATTTGCAGATAGAATAGCACCATTAGAAAGAGAAAGTGATCGGGCATTGATTTTAATCCCACCAGCATTTCCTTGTCCAAGGGTGTTGGTATTAATTTCTTCGCCATTGGTAAGAAACAGATTGTTGGCTTTGATTTCAATCCCACCAGAATTTCCTTTTGCATTTTCAGCAACTCGGCTAAAAATGCCACCACTGCTATTTTCACCTACAAGAGAGATATCACCAGTCGCATTAATAATAACTTTCCCTGCATTTCCCTCTCCAAAAGTTGTGGCGCTAATTGTTGCACTACCAGTCACAGAAAGGTCTTTGGTATTTATTTCGATACCATCAGAATATCCCTGTGCATTTGAGCCAACTTGGCTAAAGATTCCACTGTTGTTTCCATTGTTACTTTCACCTTGTACAAAGATATTGCCAGTTGCGTTAATGTTAACACTGCCAGCATTTCCATTTCCGCCGGTGCTGGCATTAATTTGTCCGCCATCACTTAGAAAAATATTGTTGGTTTTAATTTCTATACCACCAGAATTACCCTGTCTATTTTCGTTTACTAGGCTAAAAATTCCACTTTGGAATTGTCTATTCTCACTTTCACCAGAAGCAGAAATATTACCAGTTGCATGAATGATGATTCTGCCAGCATTTCCATTGCCAAAAGTGTTCGCATCAATCTTTCCACCATCACTCAGAGAAAGATGTTTGGTATTTATTTCGATACCACCAGAATTACCTTGTGCTGTTGAGTTTACTCTGCTAAAAATTCCACTGATAAATCCTTGCTTGTCCTCACCAGAAGCGACTATATTGCCAGTTGCATTAATGATAACTCTGCCTGCATCTCCATTTCCAAGGGTGCTGGCACTAATAGTTCCGCCATCTTTTAGAAATAGGTTGTTGGTTTTGATTTCAATCCCACCAGAATTACCCTGTGCTTTTGAGCCAACTTGGCTAAAAATTGCACCTCCAGTATTTTCACCCGAGAGTGAAATCTCACCAGTCGCATTAATAATAATTTTCCCTGCTTCTCCCCTTCCAAAAGTAGTGGTACTAATAGTGCCATCATTGGTGAGAAAAAGATTGTTGGTTTTGATTTCAATTCCACCAGCATTGCCCACACCTGATGATTCAACACTACTAAAAATACCACTGTTACTTCCATTGTTGCTCTCACCATCAGCAGAGACATTGCCAATTGCATTAATGATCACACTGCCAGCATTTCCAATTCCACCAGTGCTGGCATTCATTTGTCCGCCATCAGTCAAAGAAAGGTCTTTGGTACTGATTTGGATACCACCAGAATTTCCCTGTGCATTTTCGTTTACTTGGCTAAAAATTCCACTTTTGAATCCTCTATTAATACTTTCACCAGAAGCGGATATATTGCCAGTTGCATTAATGATCACACTACCAGCATTTCCAATTCCGCGGGTGCTGGCATCAATTTGTCCACCATTCTTGAGAAAGAGATTGTTGGTATTTATTTGAATACCACCAGCATTCCCTTTTTCTGTTGAATTTACTTGGCTAAAAATTCCACTTGGAAATCCTCTGCTACTGTCACCCGAAGCAGAGATATTACCAGTTGCGTTAATGACTAGACTACCAGCATTTCCAATTCCAAGGGTGCTGCCACTAATTTGTGCGCCATTATCTAGAGAAATATCTTTGGCATTTATTTGGATACCAGCAGCGTCTCCTTTTCCTGTTGTGTTTACTTGGCTAAAAATTCCACTTAAAAATCCTTCGTTATCTTCACCATCCGCGGTGATATTGCCAGTTGCATTAATGACCACACTACCAGTATTTCCAATTCCAAAGGTGCTGGCATCAATTACTCCTCCTTTTTTTAGAGACAGGTTGTTTGTTTTGATTTCAATTCCACCAGAATTTCCCTGTGCATTTTCGGTAACTTGGCTAAAAATTGCACTTTTGGTTCCATTGCTATTTTCACCCACAATGGAGAGATTACCAGTTGCATTAATAATAACTCTGCCAGCATTTCCATTTCCAAAGGTGCTAGCATCAATTACTCCTCCATCCTTGAGAAAAAGGTTGTTGGTTTTGACTTCGATACCACCAGAACTTCCCTGTGCATTTTCGGTAACTTGGCTCAAAATAGCACTTCTACTATTTTCACTCACAATGAAGATATCACCAGTTGCATTAATTACGACTTTACCTGCATTTCCATTTCCAAAGGTAGTAGCACTTATTGTTCCGCCATTGTTCAGAGAAAGGTTTTTTGTCGTGATATTTATATTACCAGCAGTCCCAGTTGTTCCAGAGAAGACAATATTTTGCACTCGTGCATTTGAGATGATGATATCTGAAAGCAAAGTATTAGTGGGAAAATTCAGCTTAAAGCTATTGCCAGTTACATCTAACCCTACTGTCCCTGCAGTTGCTAATCCCCCTAATTCAATGCTGCCTCCTGTCGCAGTTAATCTACCTCCATCTGATACAGTAATATTCCCACCCACCAGCGCTAGAGAATTCCCTGGTTGCACCTGAAGTCCAACCAAGTTGTTGTTTGTATCGCGAAATGTCGATTGATTGGTTATACTTCCAGGATTCTCCCGAAACCGCAAACCAATCGGAATATTTACACTTAACAGTGGTACTGCTTGTGGGTTACTCGCACTAAATTCAAAATTATCGTTAAATATAAAACTGTCAGCTGTGGTTCCAAAAAATGAACCACCTAAATCTAAACTGGCATTCGGGCCAAAAAAAATCCCTTTCGGGTTGAGTAAAAAGAGATTGGCATTACCTAATACACCCAGTTTCCCAAGAATATTAGAAGGATTACCACCTGTGACTCTGG
>NZ_AJLJ01000015.1 GCF_000317245.1 Fischerella muscicola SAG 1427-1 = PCC 73103 | reverse complement strand
CATGTTATGACGCAATTCGTAAATTTTCTTAAACTCTAATGAGAAATTATACTTTTACTCGCATTTTTTAGATGTTATAGCCAGTAGGGTGTGTTATGGCTTCAGCCTAACGCACCGCCCATAACTAAAATACGCGCTTAACACTGGGAAACCAGTTTACCGCACTGGCTCCCCTACAGTGATTTTATTTTTACTTTATAAATAACCTTTAAGCACTAAAGTGCTTACTACAAAAACGTATTCGTAAAAATGTTAAGTTCAAATGGGTGTAGGAGGAAGAAAAACAATTAAATTTTTACCCTTACACCCTTATACCCTCACACCCTTACCCCCCTAGTTTTTGTAAGAGTGAAACTGTGAACGACTTAACCGTGCCTTCTTTACCAGAATTGCCAGAGATATGGCAGCAAACTCTCAATTGGCAACCGACAGCAGAACAGCAAGTAAAATTGCAGAGGTTGTATGAATTAATTGTAGAAGGTAATCAAAAGCTTAATTTAACCAGAATCACTGAAGCTCAGGAATTTTGGGAAAAACATCTCTGGGATTCTCTGCGGGGAGTTGCACCCTTACTAACAGATGGAGAGAAAGATTTCACTTCACCACCCCAACATTTCATTGATATTGGTACAGGAGCGGGTTTTCCTGGTATTCCTGTTGCGATCGCACTATCTAATTGCACTGTCACACTTCTAGATTCTACCCGCAAAAAAACAGTTTTTATTGAACAGATTCTACCTGAGTTGCAATTAGATAATACTAAAACACTAACTGGTAGAGTTGAGGAAATCGGTCAACAGTCCCAGCACCGCCAAAACTATGACGTAGCAATGATTCGCGCTGTTAGTAATGCATCAGTGTGCGCGGAATATGCTTTGCCATTACTCAAGCAAGGTGGTTTAGCCATAGTTTATCGGGGTAACTGGACAGAAGATGAAACTATGGCTTTAACACATGCTATGAAACTGCTTGGTGGAGAAATAGAAGCGATCGATCAATTTACAACTCCATTGAGTCATAGCCTGCGTCACTGTTTGTACCTACGGAAAGTAGCACCCACACCAGCTAAATTCCCTCGTGCTGTCGGCATACCTACACAAAAACCGCTTTAATTTTGTCATTTGTCATTGGTCATTGGTCATTCGGTTAAATCCGCGCTGACTAATTGTAGCCTGCGTAGGCAGGCTGTGTTTGTGTAGCCGCGACTTATAGTCGCCAGGGCTAGTGTAATTAACTAATACCCCATGCCTCATGCCCAATAACCATTGACTAATGACTAATAACTAAGTGACTAATGACTTAAATTAGATTAAAGTTAAAAAGTGTAAAGAATTATTCAGTTTTCCTCTCATCTTTTAAAACAACTTGTTCACGTTTACTGTAGATAATCGTATAAAAAAGTCCATGCAGCATTGTTTTTGGCGACGAATTCTGGTATTTTGTGCAGTCTTTTTCTTGGCAGGGTCAATTTGGGTAACACATCCCCCCTACGCTCATGCTTACGACAATCCAGATTTACTACCAGACACCCCAACCCCAGTCGTAGATTTAGCTAAATCCCTCAACTCAGTTCAAGAAGAAAACCTTGTTAAAAAACTAGAACAATTTGAAGCTCAAACCGGCTGGAAGTTGAGGGTTTTAACTCAGTATGACCGTACACCGGGTTTAGCAGTTAAAAACTTTTGGAAACTCGATGACAAAAGTGTTTTATTAGTTGCTGATGCTAGTGGTGGTAATATTCTTAACTTCAACGTCGGCGATGCAGTTTACAAGTTACTACCCCGCACATTTTGGGTAGAGCTACAAACACGCTTTGGTAACTTATACTTTGTACGAGAAGAAGGGGAAGACGGAGCAATCATACAAGCTCTAGAATCAATTGAAACTTGTTTGCGTCAAGGTGGTTGTCGTGTGGTTCCTGGACTCCCAAAAGAACAGTGGATTCTGACTTTGATTAGCTCAATCATTGGTGGGATTGTTTGTGGTTTTGCAGCTCAACCCCGGCGTGAAGGACAAATTGTTGCTTGGCAATGGGCTTTAATTTTTTCTCCTCTGTGGGGAATCTTATTTATCGCTTTCGGTATTGGCCCAGTAGTAACCCGCACTTCCGACTGGCTACCTTTAGTCCGTAATATCGCTGGTTTTCTCATCGGTGTCTTAGTTGCTTACTTATCGAACTTTTTCAGTCGTTCCTCAGCATCAGAAATGTGAGTTGGTCAATAGTCAATGGTCAATGGTCATTGGTCAATGGTCATTGGTCATTGGTCATTAGACTCTTGCAAAAGTCGAATTAACCCTTAGTCCCCCCGAAACGGGTAGGAGAAATAACGACTAACTCCACGCCACACCTCCTCGCTGCTTCCGCAAGTCGAGTATCAAACGTTGCCAATGGCAATCCCAACTGCATTGCCAATTCCAAATAAGCCGCATCATAAGCAGCTAAACCAACAGTCCGCCCTAGCGCCAGAGTTGCATTCAATGCGTTTGCATCTGTAGCAGTATCAACCTGGATTAACAGTGACTGTAACAAAGTAATAGCTTCTGATGATTGTTCAGTCGTCATCCTATTACGCCGTTCAGCCACCAGTAGCACATTCGCAATCTCCAACGACCAAATACCTGGTACAAATGCCTCACAATCCGGCATCATTGCCAATAACGCATTCGCGTAATCGTTATTTTCATCCACTAAACACCAGCTAATTGCTACAGAACAATCCAAAACAAACTGCATTAAAATCTTCGCCCCTCTTCAATCATGGAGCGGATTGAGGTTTTATCCAACGCAACTTCTTGCTGCAATTGTCGCATTCTGGTAATTGCATTACTTATTGATTTTTTCGTCGCGGATTTTCCCCAAGCGTTATAGCGCGGCTGAGTTTCTTCTGATTGCGGAACTTCTGCATTGGGTAATGGCTGCACAACCACCACCTCAACAGAAGTATCTTTAAAATCAGTGGGCGTTTCAATTTGCAATATACCATCTGCTCCTATATGCGCTCGTAACTTCATCGTTTCCATGTCTTTCTCCATAACAAAATGCTCTTCATCTTAACCTCCGACAAATGGGTTGGGGAGGGATTCTTTATTATTTTTGCAAGAGGTCTATTCGTTATTAATTGTTACAAATGACAAATGACAAAGGACAAACAACTAATGACTAATTTAAGCTGAAAGCTGTTAGCTGAGTGCTGAAATGCAATGGAATGGCACATAACTGATGCTGAGAGTTTAGCAATAATTGATAGCGAAATTGGCGATCATGTCTTTTCACCTGCCGAGTATGAAATTGTTCGGCGGGTGATTTATGCTACTGCTGATTTTGAATATAAATCTTTGATTCGTTTCTCTGAGCGTGCTTTGCAAGCTGGAGCAGCAGCATTGGCTGCACGTACAACTATGATCGTAGATGTGCCGATGGTGCAGGCAAGTATTAACTACGAGATTCAAAGTACCTTTGCGAACCCAGTGTATTGCAGTATTAATACACTTACTCGTCCTCAAAAAGAAAAAACTCGTGCAGCTTGGGGAATTGAAACCTTAGCTAAACGTTATCCTGAAGGCTTATTTATCATCAGTCAAGCCCAAACGGCTTTATCTACACTCGTTGATTTAATCGAAGCGGAAGAAATCAGACCAGCCTTGGTGATTGCAACACCAGCAGGTTTTATTAACACAGATAGTGATAAAGAACGTTTGCGAGATTCTCTAATACCGAGCATTACAATTGACAGTCGCAAAGGTGGTGCATTAGTCGCAGCTGCAATTGTTGAAGGTTTAGTAGATTTAGCTTGGCAAGCTTATGGGAAAGCGAGGTGATTGGGGATCGGGGATCGGGAGAAATTTCTCCCTTGTCCTCCTTGTCCTCCTTGTCCTCCTTGTCCCCCTTAGCCTCCTTGTCCCTAATCCCCGATTCCCAATCCCCGATCTCTATTCCTCCAAGGGACGACGTCTGCGGGATCTTTCTGAGGGGCGATCGCGTAAACGGCGACTAACTTCAGGAAAATAATCTCGCCGCAAATAAGGATAATCATTTACCCATAAATCGCGACTGGGAATATAAAGATCGGTGATTTCTTCAATTCTGCTCAAATCTGGGCGATTTGACATTACCACCATTTCTACTTTCTGACCACGTGCAATCACTTTATATTCAACCCGTAATGGTGCTACAAGTTGAGCTGTAAATCCGGTTTCGTCACCCACTTCTAGATTGATTCGCTTTTCCCGGTTTTCTACTATTACTAAATCACCTTTGTTGTCAACGGTTTCTTGTTTACCAATCAATTCGTCTGTAATCCACCAATCCAAAATCCGACCACGGAAAAACCCACTGTATTTGTAACGGCGACATTTGGCATTCCGCATACTAGCCCAGAATATAGGCCCCCATAGCCAGTAAAAAGCACCAATTACTCCTAGCAAAAATATAATTGGGCCAAAACCAGGTATGGTAAAAAGTCTTGCTAGGACATAAACACCTGCAATGACCACAGAAATTAACAGCCTCTGTAAAAAATCTGGAAATTTTCCCCAATAATATTTGTACTGCTGACTAGTGGCAATTAAGGGGACGAGTTGATTAAATTTTTGGCGAGTCAGTGGGACAAGCATTCGGGTTTTGGATTTTGGATTTTGGATTTTAGATTTTGGATTTTAGATGAAAAACTTAGAGTATTTTCTCTAATCCATATACTAACGACTTTAACTCCAATACTTTGCGAATTGCTAGTAGTACTCCTGGCATATAAGCAGCGCGATCGCTTGTGTCATGTCGTAAGGTATAAATTTGACCAGGTGCGCCAAAAATGACTTCTTGATGAGCAATTAACCCTGGCAAACGTATACTATGAATTCTAATACCTTCGTCTGCAACACTACCTCTTGCCCCTGGTAATTTCTCTGTTTCTTTAACTACTGCCGGGTTAAATGTTTTACCCATTTCTGCTAACATTTGGGCAGTTTGAATCGCAGTACCACTAGGAGCATCAGCTTTTTGATTATGATGCAGTTCAATAATTTCTACATGGTCAAAATATTGAGATGCTGTGACTGCGGCTTGTTGCAACAGAACCATACCAATGGAAAAATTAGGAATTAGCAGGCATCCTGTACTAGCTTTATCAGCAAAATCTGTCAAATCTTGAATTTGTTCGGGACTTAAGCCTGTAGTACCGACAACTGGACGAATACCGTAGGCGATCGCACTCCGAATATTATCATACACAGAATCAGGATGAGTAAAATCTACAATCACCCCTGGTTGCATATGTCTTTCACCAGCTACGTAACCCAGCATCGGTTCCAATTGATTAGTAATTGGTACTTCTAAAGGTTCACTTAAACCAGCCAGTTCGCCTGCATCTTTACCTTGGTGTTCTGGACTGGTATCAATAGCACCCATAAGACTCATATCAGATGCTTGTGCTACCGCTTTGACCACCTCGCGCCCCATTTTACCAGCAGCACCATTCACAATTACAGGGATCAGATTTTGACTTGTCATAGCTTGAATTATGCTTTTCTACCCAACAAGCGCATTGTAGGAGAATTTGGGGTGGTTAGCAGAGACGAACTACCTACTCTATCTCAAAGCCACACAAAATCACTCTACGCCCGTACAGTAGTTGTGGCATAACAAGTTTTGATTCAGCAACGCCAAAATTTGATACCAATTTTTGTAGAGACGCGATTTATCGCGTGTTGACCGATTTATCGCGTCTTCACCAAGGATATGTTGCAATCATTAATTGAATTGGTATGAATTATCGATTCTGATGTTCAATGAACGGACGCACAACTAAATAGCCAGCACCGAAACCCAAAAATATGATCAATACCATCATGAAAAAGAACCACCAACCATTTACTTTTTCTGATTCTGGTTCGCTGCTGGAGTAGGCGACGACTTCCTGCTGTTCTATAAGCACTGGTTCTGACATGGATACAGGAATTTCCATTTCTGTATAGACAACAGGTGGACGTGGATGAGGCTGCTGGCGCGATTGTGCTTTTTTGGCTTGAGGTTTACTAGTCTTATTTATCTGCTGTTTACTAGCAGCAGGAGTCATTACTTGTTGATTGCTTTTTGTCGGATTCCCTGAAAATTCTTTGGTTTGGGCAAATTTTTGTGGTTCCTCTAGTGGCTTCTGATTATTACCTATTGATGTTGATGGAGATACCGCCTCTACGTCTGCTGTGACTTGAGTTTGGGGAATCTGCTGAGATTTAGACTGACTAGAAGCATCAAGTAATTTTTGTAACTGTAAAACAGACTGGATTGCTTTGGCAATTTCTTCTCGTAGAAGTTGATTTTCTTGAGTGACTTGTGCTTGTTGGGCAGTCAGGGCATTGATTTTTGCCTGTGCGGCTTGTAACTCTGCTGCCAAATCTCGATATACAGATAAGGGTACAGAGGGTGAATAATGCTGAGTAGTCGTACTAGGGGTATGACTATAAAAAGAGCCGTTAGCTGTTCGCATTTTTAGTTTAAAAGCAAATAATGATACAAACTAAGCCCAAGAATAATAGAAAAATTACCTGAGAGCAAAGATTTTGCAATTTAATTTTTGTTCGTTCGCACCAACGGATAAAAATGTCCAACCGGGCCTTGCCCTTTACCAATATCTAGGGCGTAGGATAGAGCATTTGTAACATATTCTTTTGCCTGCTGCACCGCTGTAAATAAATCATAGCCACGCGCCAAATTAGCTGCGATCGCAGCTGATAAAGTACAACCAGTACCGTGAGTATTTTTTGTGTCTACCTGTCTCACACTCAAAGTCTCCAGTTTTTGTCCATCAAACCAAATATCCACACCTCGTCCACCTCCCGACATCCCACCACCCTTGACTAACACCACCTTGGCTTGGAATTTATCATGAATAATTTGGGCAGCATCGCGCATATCATCGAGGGTATTAATTTCTAAACCGCTCATAATTTGGGCTTCATAGCGATTTGGTGTGGCGATCGCAGCGAGAGGTATGAGTGTATGGCAAAGTATATTTACAGCCTCATCATCTATTAATTGCGCTCCTGTCCGTGATACCATCACCGGATCAACCAACAAATTTGGAATTTCTAAAGCTTCTACCTGCTGGGCAACAGCTGCAATAATTTCTTTGTTCAACAACATTCCTGTTTTTGCTGCTTGAACGCCGATATCTTCACATACAGCTTGGATTTGGGCAACAACCGCCTCTGGTGACATCGCATCAAAGCGCATTACACCCAAAGTATTTTGGGCTGTCACACAAGTAATTGCACTAGTACCGTGGACACAGTGAAAAGCAAAAGTCCGCAGATCCGCTTGAATTCCTGCACCACCCCCACTATCTGAACCAGCAATAGTTAAAGCAACAGGTATACGGGATGTTGTTTCGACGTTCATAAAAACTCGCTTGAAGTAGCTTGAAGTAGGGGAGGCAAAAAGCGGCGTGGATGTTCCTCCCGCTTTATTGCCGTTGCGTTACGGCTTCAGCCTAGCGCATCATGTTAGATCAGGTGTTGGTAATGTAATTTGGGGATTAACTCAATAGTTGCGATCGCACTCGGAATATAAACTTCTCGTTTCAAACCTCAAATTTACAATCGCCATTTTTTTGACTGGCTGGAACTTCATCTAAATGTTGTTGCGATCGCGCTAACAAAAATCTTAACCAACCTTGCTCATGTAATTCCTGGCTAGATTCTGCTGAGAAAATTTGCAAAGTTTGTTGAGCAAAAAAACCAAATTTATGCGATCGCGTAGTTCACTATTGACATTTAGTAATTATAGTTCTGATTAAAAAATACATTTTTTAGTTTTATTTAAGAATATTATCGTTGTATGTTAATTGTTAAGTTTTGAGTCTAAAAGTTAAACTAAATTCATCCTATCCTACAACCAAGCTAATTCTTAATTAACCAGATTTCGCCGCACAGAGATTATAACCAAATCGGTTAGATATGAATGCTGGTAATGATATTTTGAGATGCCAATCTTGGAAATTGAGCTTATATGCAGTAGACATACCCAGGAGAATTTCATGCTTGAGTATCTAACGCGTTTGAACGACCATAATTTACCCTATCCAGATACGATTCATCCCATCGTTGTTCACTTTGTCATCGCAATGGTATTGTTTGCCTTCTGTTGTGATGCGATAGGATATTTTACCCGCAACTCCCGGCTGTTCGAGGTCAGCTGGTGGAATATGTGTCTTGCTACCGTCGCTATCTTTGTTGCGATCATTTTTGGTCAATTTGAAGCAGGTTTGGCAAAACCTTACCATCTAGCAAAATCAGTGTTGAATATGCACACCCTGATTGGCTGGTCACTTTCAGGAATTATTGCTGCAATTACAGCTTGGCGTTATGTAATTCGTACGCGCAACCCCCAGAAATTACCCATTGGCTATTTGGGAGTAGGACTACTTCTAGTCACCATCGTTGGTATGCAGGTATATCTGGGAGATCAACTTGTTTGGGTGTATGGACTGCACACAGTACCGGTAGTTGAAGCAGTAAAGGATGGTATTTTGCGATGAACGCAGAACTGATTGATCAATTGGGAGCGCAACTAGGCGCGAACGGACTTCCCTACAGCATTCCTATTCATCCCAACTTAGTTCATCTGACCTTAGGTCTGTTTATCATTGCGATTCTCTTTGATATTGTCGGTGTATTTTTTCCCCTACATCAATTCGTCTACAAATATTTAGCATTACCAGTCGAACGTGCGAACTTCTTCGATGTTGGCTGGTATAACATGCTCGCCTCAGCCTTGATTACCTTTTTGACAGTTGCAGCAGGCTTTTACGAAATCATGCTTGCACAAGCACCAGTGGATGTCAAGAGCGCCTGGGGTATGCAAGCCATGGAAACAATGCTGTGGCATGGTGTGGGTGGTGTTGTCCTCCTTGCACTAATTGTCGGGATGACCGTGTGGCGGGGATTCCAGCGCTTTATTTGGCGCAAACACGAAGATAGACAAGTGCAGTTGAGTTATCTAGCTGTCGGAATGGCGATCATGTTTGTGATGTATGTTCACGGCACATTGGGAGCGCAAATGGCTGCGGAATTCGGCATCCACAACACCGCCGACCAATTGCTCAGAATTGGTCAAGACCTCAACGCCATGATTAAGTAAGTCTTTTGTCATTTGTCCTTTGTCCTTCGTGAAGAATTAATGACTAATGACCAATTGACTAATGACCAATGACCATTGTACAGACGCGATGAATCGCGTCTCTAATGACCATGAAAATCCAGAAATTACTCAAAATTCTAACCTTTGCAACGAGTGCGATCGCACTGACAACTACCAGTCTCTGGATTGGGAAACAGGCTTATTCCTGGCTTCCTCCCCAAGCAGCTGCGGAATCATTACTCGTTGATGACTTGATTAGCTTCTTGGTAACACTCGGAGCATTTATCTTCCTGGGTGTCACCGGAACCCTGATGTATTCGGTAATTTTCCATCGCGCGAAAAAAGGTGAAATCATCGACGGGCCACCCATCGAAGGAAATATTACCCTCGAAGTCGTCTGGACAGCCATCCCAATTATGCTGGTGTTGTGGATTGCTACTTACAGCTACCAAATCTACGAGCAAATGGGAATTCAAGGCCCAAATGAACATGTCCACTTCCGTATGCCGATGGGGATGGAATCAGCTTATGCAGCACCAAAGGAGGAAGCGGGGACACGGGGACACGGAGACACGGGGAATTTATCAAAAACACCCTCCGCGTCTAACCTAGAACCTGTAGAAAAAATCGACGTTCTTGCTAAACAATGGGCTTGGGTCTTCCACTATCCAGAAAAGAATGTCACTAGTAGCGAACTGCACCTACCCGCAAATAAAAGAGTGCGTTTAGCACTGCAATCTGAAGACGTTCTACATGGCTTATACGTACCAGCCTTTCGTCTCAAACAAGATATAGTTCCCAACCAAACTATAGACTTTGAATTCACCCCCATTCGGCTTGGTAAATATCAACTCACTGATTCCCAATACAGTGGGACATACTTTGCAACTATGCAAGCCGATGTTGTAGTTGAATCACCAGAAGATTATCACCAGTGGCTGACCAAAGCTGCAACCCGCAAGCTTACCCCAGCCAAAAATCAAGCAGCTTCTGAATATGCTCAAGCAGATGGCTGGACAACTGTCGCCCCTGCTGAACCACCTCTGGTTAATTATCCTGGTTAATAGGAAAACAAAGCGATGACCAACATTACCATCGAAAATATCGGTATCGCAGGTGAACAAACCCATCACCCCAGTCCTGATAACTGGAAGCGATACTTCAGCTTTAGCACCGACCACAAAGTCATTGGTATTCAGTACCTTGTTACTTCATTCATTTTCTTCCTAGTGGGCGGTATCTTTGCAATGATACTGCGGGGAGAACTCATCACCCCGGAATCAGATTTGATTGACCGCACCATGTACAACGGTATGTTTACCATGCATGGTACAGTCATGCTGTTCCTGTGGACATTTCCATCCTTGGTTGGTATAGCTAACTACCTTGTACCCCTGATGATTGGGGCGCGAGATATGGCATTTCCTCGCCTGAATGCCGCCGCTTTTTGGATGGTTCCAGTCGTCGGAATTCTGTTGATGGCTAGCTTTTTTGTCCCTGGTGGCCCAGCCCAAGCTGGTTGGTGGTCTTATCCGCCAGTGAGTCTCCAGAATCCCACAGGTAACTTAATTAACGGACAAGTCATCTGGTTGCTAGCGGTGGCAATCTCTGGTGTATCTTCAATTATGGGCGCAGTCAACTTTGTCACCACGATTGTCAAGATGCGCGCACCAGGGATGACCTTCTTTAGAATGCCCCTGTTTGTTTGGGCAGTATTCAGCGCTCAAATTATCCAACTTTTCGGACTTCCAGCTCTGACAGCAGGCGCAGTCATGCTGTTACTCGACCTCACCGTTGGTACTGGCTTTTTTAACCCAGCTAACGGCGGTAATCCAGTCATGTTCCAACACTACTTCTGGTTCTACTCGCACCCTGCTGTTTACGTGATTATTTTGCCCATCTTTGGGATTTTCTCAGAGATATTCCCGGTTTATGCTCGTAAGCCTTTATTTGGTTATAAAGTAGTTGCCGTTTCCTCAATCTTAATTGCCGTAGTGAGTGCGATCGTCTGGGTACACCACATGTATGTCAGTGGTACTCCTGGTTGGATGCGGATGCTTTTCATGTTGACAACTATGTTTGTCTCCGTACCCACTGGGATTAAAGTATTTGCCTGGGTCGCGACTATTTGGGGCGGTAAATTACGCCTAACTACACCCATGTTGTTTGCCTTGGGTGGATTAGTGTTGTTTGTCTTTGCCGGAATTACAGGCATCATGCTTTCTTCTGTGCCTGTAGATGTTCATGTCAATAATACTTACTTTGTCGTTGGTCACTTCCACTATGTCCTTTACGGGACAGTAACTATGGGGATGTATGCAGCCATCTACCATTGGTTCCCCAAAATGACAGGCAAAATGTACTACGAAGGCTTGGGTAAATTGCATTTTTGGTTAGCTTTTATTGGTACTAATCTTAACTTCTTCCCTATGCACCCATTGGGTTTACAAGGGATGTTGCGTAGAGTTGCTTCCTACGCTCCAGAGTATGAATTATGGAATATTGTTGCTAGTGTTGGTGCGTTTATGTTAGGTATGTCTACTCTACCTTTTATTCTAAATATGATTAGTGCTTGGGTAGGTGGCGAACAAGCATCGGCTAATCCTTGGCAAGCTATTGGTTTGGAATGGGAAGTTTCTTCACCACCACCTGTAGAGAATTTTGAAGAGATTCCTGTTGTGATTAGTGAGCCTTATGGATATGGGAAATCGGAACCGTTAGTTGCTCAAACTCATAGGCATAACTATCTGTCTACTAACCCTAATTTGACGAGTGTAGATTGATGCGGCTAGATAATGCGGAGAGTTCTGTAAGAAGATTCTCCGCATCTTCATTGAAAGAATATTGATTAAAAACCGCAGAGGACGCAGAGTACACAGAGAAAGAGAGTAAGGAGAATTTCAGGAATGGACGGTTATATGATTTCAGAGGAGTTGCATCTGCATCAAGCGGAGCATTCTCACAATGAAGAAGGCAATAAAATGTTTGGCTTCGTTGTGTTTTTGTTGTCTGAAAGTGTTATTTTTCTGAGTTTTTTTGCCGGATATATTATTTATAAACTCACAACTCCTAATTGGTTGCCGTCTGGTGTTGATGGGTTAGAAGTGGTTGCGCCTGCTATTAATACGGTGGTTTTGGTTGCTAGTAGTTTTGTGATTTATTTGGCGGAACGGGCGCTGCAACGTCACAATTTGTGGAAATATCGCCTGTTTTTGTTGGCAACTATGGCGATGGGAACTTACTTTTTGGTTGGACAGGCGATTGAGTGGAAAGGTTTGGAGTTTGGTTTTACTTCCGGCGCTTTTGGTGGCATGTTTTACCTGCTTACTGGTTTCCACGGTTTGCATGTTCTCACAGGTATTCTATTACAGTTGATTATTTTGGTGCGTTCTTTTATTCCTGGTAATTTTAAATCTGGTCATTTTGGTGTGAATGCAACTTCACTTTTCTGGCACTTTGTGGATGTGATTTGGATTGTGTTGTTTGTGCTTCTCTACATTTGGCAGTAGATGTAGATTGTCAGAAATTGTTAAGATTTTATAGCTGACATTGAGATCGCCTCAAAATCAAAATTAACCATAAACCGTCTTGGGTTACTTGTAGTCTCAAGCGGTTTATTTATGCTTTGCTCTGAGTGCGATCGCTCCATACACAACTTTACATAAAGCTGGTTGGTTATGCCATAATGTGACTTCTCGTCACCTAGTGCTGATAAATTTTACTGGTATAGAGGTATAATTGACTAACTCAACCTATTCTTTATAGGTGGCTGATGAACAACAGCTTCCCACCTAGTTCTTACGATTACCAAATCGGGGGTAGTCTTCCCCAAAATGCTCTAACTTACGTCAAACGTCAAGCAGACTATGACTTGTATGAGGGTTTGAAGGCTGGAGAATTCTGTTACGTCCTCAACTCTCGTCAAATGGGTAAATCCAGCTTGCGAGTACAAGTGATGCAGCGCCTACAACAAGAAGGGTTTGCTTGTGCTGTTATAGATATTACTTCAATTGGAACCGTAGATATTACTCCAGAACAGTGGTATGCTGGAGTAATTGATACTTTAATTAGCAGTTTCAATCTTTACAAGATTTTTGATTTAGAAACCTGGTGGACAGAAAATCATTTAATCTCACCAGTCCAGAAATTCAGCAAATTTATCGACACTATATTACTGAAAGTAATTACTACAAAAATAGTTATTTTTATTGATGAAATTGACAGTGTTTTGAGTCTGGCATTTAATGTAGATGATTTTTTTGCTGTCATTAGAGATTGTTACAACCGTCGAGCCGATCAAGATGTTTATCAGCGTTTGACATTTGCAATTTTAGGGGTGTCTACTCCTTCAGATTTGATTCAAGATCGGCGACGGACACCCTTTAATATTGGTAGAGCAATTGGTTTAACAGGTTTCCAACTTGCAGAAACTGAACCACTAGCAACGGGACTAACAGCGTTAGGCGAACCGCAAACGGTGATGTCAGCAGTGTTGTACTGGACAGGGGGACAGCCGTTTCTTACCCAGAAGGTTTGTAAATTACTACTAGAGGAAATAAAAAGACAGGGGGACGCGAAGACGCGGGGACGCACAGAGGAACAATCCCAAATAGGAGAGTGGATTGAGCATTTGGTGAAAAAGCGCATCATTGAAAATTGGGAAGTGCAAGATGAACCAGAGCATTTGAAGACTATTAGAGACAGGATTTTACGAAGTGGGGAAAAGCGTACTGGTAGATTGTTGGGTTTATGTCAGCAAATTTTACAGCAGGGAGAGATTGTAGTTGATGACAGTCCGGAGCATACTGAACTACGGCTGACAGGGTTGGTAGTGGAGCGCGATCGCAAACTGCAAATTTATAACTGTATATATGCACAAGTTTTTAATCAACAATGGTGTGAAAAGGCATTAGCAAAACTACGTCCTTACGCAGACTTACTCAATGGCTGGGTAGCTTCTGCACGTCAAGATGAATCATGCTTACTGCGGGGACAGACTTTGCAAAATGCTCTGAAATGGGCAACAGGTAAAAGTTTAAGTGATATAGATTATCAGTTTTTAGCTGCTAGCCAGGAAGTAGAAAAGCGCGAAGTTCAGAAACTTTTAGCAGCACAAGCAGCAGCATCACGCGCAGAAGCCGCAGCATCACGCGCAGAAGCCGCAGCAACGCAGGCTAAACAACAAGCTCAATTTCAAAAGCAAATCACTTTAGTGGCGATCGCGTCTTTAATTACAATTACGACTATGGCTGTCATCGCTGTCCAGAAGTGGAAAGCAGCAGACAAAGGTCAAATTCAAGCATTATTATCATCTTCAAAAGCAAACTTTAACCTCAATCGCAGTTCATTTGAGCCGCTAATAGATGCGATCAGAGCAGGAAAACTTTTACAAGACTCTGTTTGGTTGAGAAACGATCCTAAGCTTCAACCTCAAGTTATGGAAGCTTTCAGTGCAGCTTACTGGGTTCGAGAAAGCAACCGCCTAGAAACACATAAAGGTTACGTTCAAAAAGTTAGGTTCAGTCCTGATGGCAAAATTATTGCTACTGCCAGTTTTGATAATACTGCTAAACTCTGGAGTTCGGATGGCAAGGAACTCGTCACCTTAAAAGGGCATATTGAGCCTGTTGTAGATGTAAATTTTAGCCCTGATGGTCAGACTATTGCTACTGCTAGCCGCGATGGAACTGTAAAACTTTGGAATTTGGATGGTAAGCCTACAAGAACTCTCAAAGGACATAAAGGAGTTGTCTGGAGTGTAAGTTTTAGCCCTGATGATCAGACTATTGCAACGGCTAGTGAAGATCAAACGGTGAAACTTTGGAGATGGAATGGTAATTTATTAAAAACATGGAAAGCTCATGATCGGGAAATCTATGGTATCAGTTTTAGTCCTGATGGTCAGAGGATTGCTACGGCTAGTGACGACGAGAGTGTAAAACTCTGGAACCTTCAAGGTAATTTGATTGATACTTTTAAAGGACATAAAGCTCCTGTTTTGAGTGTGAGCTTTAGTCCGGATGGTCAAAAACTCGCCTCTGCTAGTAACGATACAACAGTCATTATTTGGGATTTAATCACGAAAAAAAAACTGCTTCTGCAAGGACATTCACTTGAAGTCAGAGATGTCAAGTTCAGCCCTGATGCTCAAACTATTGCTACTGCTAGTTGGGATGAAACAGTGAAGTTATGGCGTAGTCGAGATGGTTCAGTTTTACAAACTTTAGAGGGGCATAAAGGTCGAGTTAACAGCATTAGTTTCAGTCCAGATGGAAAGGTTCTTGCATCTGCTGGTAATGATAAAACAGCTAAACTTTGGCGAGTTAATAACTGGCTGACTACTTTTTCTGGGCATAAAGACCCTATTTACAGCGTTGATATCAACAATGATGGCACAAAGATTGCAACTGCAAGTGGTGACAGAACAGTAAAATTATGGAACTTGCAAGGGCAAGAACTGAAAACTTTTGTAGGGCATGATCAGCCTGTTGCTAGTGTTAGTTTCAGCCCAAAGGGTAAAATCATTGCCAGTGGTAGTAACGATACAACAATCAGACTTTGGAATTTGCAGGGACAGCCAATCAAACTATTATTTACAGACCATACAAATTCTGTGACTAATCTTAGTTTTAGTCCTGATGGCATGACTATTGCCTCTGCTAGTCGCGACAAGACTGTAAAAATTTGGAATCAGCAAGGCAGAGTCTTACATAAGAGACTACATAATGCATATATTTATGGAGTTAGTTATAGTTCTGATGGAAAAATCATTGCCTCTGCAAGTTGGGATGGAACAGTCAAACTTTGGAGTCCTAACGCCACACTATTACGTTCCTGGCAAGCACATAATTCTCCAATTTACAACATTCGTTTCAGCCCAGATAATCAAATTATTGCTACTGCTAGTGAAGATGGTAGCGTCAAGTTGTGGAATCAGAATGGTCAGCTTTTAAATCAGCCTTTAAAAGGTCATACTGCTGGCGTTGTGGATTTGAATTTTAGCCCTGATGGTCGAATTCTGGCTACTGCCAGTGATGATGGTACAGTAAAATTTTGGACATTTCAGGGAGTATTAATTACTACTCTCATTGGTCATCGTGATGCCGTAAATTCAGTCAGTTTTAGTCCTAATAGCAAAAAGATTGTTACCGGAAGTACAGACAAAACAGCACTTTTATGGGATGTGGAGAATTTAAGCGTGGACAAGTTTATTAAACGTGGATGCTATTGGTTGAGTGACTATCTCAAGAATAATCAGGATTCTCCAAAAGAGGTTGAAGGATTTTGTGATCGAAGTCAAAGGTA
Source organism: Fischerella muscicola SAG 1427-1 = PCC 73103 (assembly GCF_000317245.1). Taxonomy (GTDB): domain Bacteria; phylum Cyanobacteriota; class Cyanobacteriia; order Cyanobacteriales; family Nostocaceae; genus Pelatocladus; species Pelatocladus muscicola_A. The sequence goes on along the minus strand of NZ_AJLJ01000015.1, from coordinate 43,048 downwards.
AATTATTTGTTAAATTTATTACTTATTAGAACTGCGATCGCCAAGAATAAATAACGGATACGCGGAGATCCACTGAAATGTAGAGAAAAGTGAATGCTAAGTGATTAACCGTAACCGTTATGAGCAATTTGCAACTATTTTCTTCCGTTTTTATCCCAAAAGTGCATAAATAGATTTTGCTTGCACCCATAAAAAATATAGAAGAAAGGAAAGATTTGAGAACGCACCAGAGTATGCGATCACTTACCCGAATCAGCACTACTTTGAAAAACATTATTTAACAAAGGCAAATTATTATGGAAGATAATGCAAGACAACAAAAATCGAAAGCTGATATGGAGAAAAAAGGATTAGGTTGGGTACCAGACTATCCTGATCTACGTGACTACAATTTAAATGATGAGGATGCTATCAAGAACAAGCTCAGGTTCAAAACAGAAGAAAATACTAGTAATATAGAAAATATAGTACAAGTTTTATTGAATTTCATAGAACTACAGAAAACAGAGAATAAAAACAATTACGACCAAGACAGGATAGATGAGATAAAAAATAAGATATTTGGTCGTGCTTTATTTGTAAAAGTAAAAGTTCATAGGCTTTTGAGAGATTTGTTTAAAGATGAAACTATAGAGAATGAATATCCTCTCTATAAAAAAATCAGATCTGAAAGTATGTTACCAAAATATATAATAGAATTAAATAAATATCTTGGTGTTTTATTAATGGGAGAATATTTATCTCCTCCTAAGTCATTAACAGGAGAAAAAGAATGGCTAAAAACGCCAGAAGGTATAAATTGGGTTTTGGAATTTATGAGGAAAGAAAATTATGATGATGACACAAAAGATTTGGTTAAGCAATTTCAGTGTCTTTCCAAAATTAAGGATGATGGAGTCTTCGGGCTTGAAACATACATTACTTTAAATGAATACTTTTCTAATTATCAAGAATTAAGTCGACTTAAGGAGTCATGTAGTCAGGAGCAAGTTAAAAATCAAAAATATCCCAAAAGAATTCAATATTTTTCTGCTGCGTCGCTTAAAATACCAAGTAAAGGAATAGAAAAAATATTGACTACTTTGATTATAAAGGCTGTAGAGCAAATAAGAAGTAAAAAATACGAGCAAGAAAATATTTTTGAGTATCATTTTCTAGAAAAAATTCAAGCGAAAAGAAAATATCTATTTCGAGATAATCTTGTAGACAACGATGTTTGGAAAGAAATTTTTTCTAAAGAAACTATTCAGATGGATAATCTTTCTATCAAATATAAAATCAACCAAATTTTTAATCATCCAAACAATAAATTTTTCTTGGAATTTCAAAAAATATCGGAAGTTTTACAAAGCTCTTATGTCATTGAACCAATAGTTTCTGTTTTTGCAAAAATACTTTACCCTCTAGCTAAATGGCAAAATAAGACATTTGAAGAATTACTGGAAAAAGGCTTTAAAGAATTTGAAAAGATTGCTAGTCAGAACAATAGTTCTAATAATCATAATTTTACAATAGAAGCAGGATATTCTAAGAAGCAATTAGTAGAACATGCTATTGATAAAGTAATATATCTTCTGTCCCTTGAAATACATTCTCTGGTAGAAGAAATAAATGATAAAAATATCAGTGCTATATTTTTCTACTTTGTATTAAAAAAATACTTAAATAGCTTTATTCATACAAAATCTGCTGAAGATGCAATTTCTAACAATCAAGAGCCTAAGCCTAATATTTTTGATAAACAAGAATTATTTGAAATTCAACAATTAATTAATTATAGTGGCATTTCTTCATACATAAGTAATAGTGAGCAAGAACAATGCGAGTTATTTCCAAACATAGATTTATATATTCCTATATTTAACAATGTTTCTAGTAACCAGATAAAAGTATTTAATGAACAAAAAATAAATCAAATTTCGGAAGATGCTGGGCAAAAAAACGCAACGATTAAGCCCTGTAAAAGACAGTTTTGTATGCTTCCTGGAGTTATAGATCTGAGCTATTGGTTTTCTCGAATCAGAGATCAGGGTTCACTAAACTCATGTACTGCATTTGCTGCGATCGCATTATTAGAATATTTTGAAAATAGGAATTACGGTAAATCAGTAGATGCTTCTCCTTTGTTTCTGTATAAAGCTGCACGTAAAAAAATGAACATCGAAGGAGACGTGGGAGCATCCATACGAGAAACCATGAAAGTATTAGCACTACTTGGTGTTCCGCCGGAAGATTCCTGGCGTTATGATGAAGATTTAGTCAATGAAGAGCCGCCTGCATATTGCTATGCTTATGCTCAAAATTACAGGTCGCTTAAGTATTTTTTCTTGGATTATGCTGGCATTACGAAGGAAAGTCTGCTGTTTCAAATTAAGGCTGTTTTAGCTGCTGGTTTTCCTTGCATTTTTGGATTTACGATCTATTCTTCTGCCTATGATAATTCTAATTACAAAAAGGGTCTGATTCCCTTTCCTGATCCCCAAAAAGACAAAGTTATTGGTGGACACACTGTCGTTGCAGTTGGCTATGATGATTACAAGTTTATTCAGTGTAGCGATCGCGGATACTACTCAAAAGGCGCGTTCTTGATTAGAAATTCTTGGGGAACTGAATGGGGAATAGGCGGGTATGGGTGGCTTCCCTATGACTACGTATTAGCTGGACTGACAGCTGCTTGGTGGTCACTTCTGAAGGCTGAGTGGTTTGATGAAAGTAATTTTGGAGGAGCAGGAAACAGTGGAGGACCAGCCGATACGGGGCAGGGAGGAAAATCTGGGACAAGACCATGAGATAATAAGCAACATGTCGTCAATGCAATATAAGTCAAGTAAAAGACTATTAGGAATTTATTAAATTTATAATAACTGTCTTAACTGTCTTAACTATCCTTGCATTCTCATTAAATAGCTGAGAGAGTAAAACAATCAAGCTTATAAACATACATTGCAAGCGACTTCCAGTTTTAGGAAAAGTCAAGACAGACGCTTTCAGCTAGCAATTATATGTGTTGCTGCAATAGTATTGTGTATTCTCCACAGGACTAACATTTAGCTAAATAACTTCTAAAGTAACGTACTCCCGACGCTGAGGCTTTGCCTACGGCGCGGGACTTGTTTGTTTATTCATCCTTGTTTCAAGCCACTCCCCCGTTAACACGGATATTTTGTCCAGTGATCCATCTTGCCTCGTCGCTAGCAAGAAATGCTACCACATCGGCAATATCTTGGACTTGTCCCAATCCTCCTAATGCGGATGCTTGCGCTAAACGGTTGATTTGTTCTTCTGTTTTACCTTGGCGAAATAGTTCTGTGTCTGTGGGGCCGGGTGAGATAGCATTAACTGTAATCCCCCTGCTACCTAGTTCTTTGGCTACTATGCGTGTGATTTGTTCCACTGCACCTTTAGTTCCTACATAAGCGCTGTAAGTAGGTAACATCATCGCTGTTGTGGTTGAGGAAAAGTTAATAATGCGTCCACCATCTTGCATGTGATGTGCGGCTTGTTGACAAGCAAAATATGTACCTTTGACGTTAACAGCAAAAATTTTATCAAACTCTGCTTCTGTGACTTCTGTAATTGGTTTATATACTATCGCTCCGGCATTATTTACCAAAATATCAACCTTGCCAAAGGTTTCAATAGTTTGGTCAAAAAGTTTTTGAATCTCAATGACTTTGCTAATATCTGCTTGTACAGCGATCGCTTTGCTGCCTAATTTTTCGATTTCGGCGACAACTTCTTGCGCCTTTTGGGCATTTCCTGCATAGTTAACAGTAATCGACGCTTCTTGTTCTGCTAATTTTAACGCGATCGCACGTCCAATTCCCCTCGATGCACCTGTCACAATCGCAACTTTTCCTGCTAAAGATGGCATAATCATCCCCTGTGCAAATTGGTACTTATAGTTAACTAAGTTGCTCTCATTTTTAAACAAGCTGTCGTAACGACACAAACTTTTGTCGTTATGACACGAACTTCTGTCGTTATGACACAAACTTCTGTCGTTATGACACAAACTTTTGTCGTTAGGACACGATAGTTTGATTACTTCATCGCACAATACGCTTAGTGATCAGATAATTGATCCAGCATAAAAAATGGTAGAGATGTTGCAATGCTACGTCTCTACAGAGTTTAAATGTCAATCTATTTATCTTAATCTCAACAAATATTATCTTCTAGTAGCGCTCAAATAAGTTGCTAAAGCTTCAGAACCACCGATGTGTTGACCATCAATAAATACTTGGGGAACAGTTGTTGCACCTGCGATCGCTTTTAAGGAATGAGTGGTAGCATCTTTACCCAAGACAATTTCTTCGTAGTCTAAACCATTTTGCTTGAGCATTTCTTTGGCACGCGCACAGTAGGGACAACCGGGTTTTGTAAACAGAGAAACCAACTTCGGTTTGACTGCGCTTGGGTTAATATACCTCAGCATTGTCTCAGCATCAGATACCTTAAAGGGATCACCTGGTTCTTCAGGTTCAATAAACATCTTTTCAACAACGCCATCTTTGACTAACATTGAATAGCGCCAAGAGCGTTTGCCAAATCCCAGGTCTGATTTATCGACTAGCATACCCATGCCTTCAGTAAAATCACCATTACCATCGGGTATAAAAGTGAGATTTTCTGCTTCCTGATCCTTTGCCCATTCATTCATCACAAAGGTATCATTAACAGAGATACAGACAATTTCATCTACACCATTGTCTTTGAAGGTTTTTGCCAATTGATTGTAGCCCGGAACATGCGCTGATGAACAAGTGGGTGTAAAAGCCCCTGGTAGAGAAAAAACTACAACAGTCTTACCTTTAAATAATTCATCAGTTGTCACATTCACCCACTGATCATTCTGGCGCAGACGAAACGTGGTGTTGGGAACTCTTTTTCCTTCATAATTTGGCAACATAATATAAGCTTACTCCTGGGAAACTTGCTAATTAAAGCGTACTCATTATGAGTACATATGTCAAGTTATTCCTCTATCCTTTGGTAGGGATTTGGAGTCAGGGGAGTGTGAGAGGTATATAGACACGTAGCGACTGGGTGCAAGTAGCGACTTCTTGTCCCCCTTGTCCACGCCAGGTGCTACAACGGAACGCCACGTGCTACAACGGGGGGAACCCCCCGCAACGCAACGCAGTGGTACCCTGCGGGAAGCCGCGCAAAGCGCGTTTACGGAAACCTCCCTTACGGGTTCGCCAGTTCCTTTATGCCGACGGACTTCCTTAGCCGGATGCAAGCTCCGGCTCCAGTCCTTGGGAAACCGTCCACCGGACTGGCTCACCGCAACGCACTGGCTCTCCTTGTCCTCCTTGTCCCCTCGCCTCAATTAAGACTCCCGTCCCGAAGCCCAAGTATCACGCCATTTCACAGTACCTTCACTAGCAATTACCCAGCGTCGAGAAACTAGATTTTCCCGTAGGGGAGAACCTCCCTCGCGCCACATGGCATATTTGTAGCTGATTAGCTTACCAGCACTTTCATCAAAGGGAATTTCAGCAAACCAGGTGTTGGAGTTGATGTATTCTAGGGGATAAGCTTTGCCGATGTCCCAGTTACCAAGTTCGGGACAATCTCCTGTTACCACGATAGTTTCTCCAGGTTGAGTGCATACACCATTGAGTTGTACTCGGACAATAGTTTGGCCTTTGACACGTTCACCGACGTGACTGATGGCGATCGCTTCTTTGGGTGCAAGTTCCAGGTTATAAATCTTGCCGTCTTTAACCTCAAACTTACGTCCGGTTAATAAACAAGTATGTTCTCGATCTGGTAATTCAGTGTCAACTGCCTCTACAGTAACAGCATCACCTCTATTTAATGCGACAAAACAACGAGAGTCACGATAACGGCGCACATAGCAATAAACATCTGGTGTGATATATTTTTGCCATTGACTACCCATTGATAATGCTGGGTTAAGACGGCGTAGTCCTGAAAGTTTGCGGACATCTCGATAAATGGGGGTATCAGTATCCCAAGATTCCATCATCGGACGGTTGTAGGGATCGTTGTTACCATAGATATTATCATCACCGTTAGTATCATTATGCAGGTATTGTTCTGTGCCATAAAATAGGCAAGGGATACCGCGAGTAGTCATCAACAAAATCACCGCCAATCGTAAAATTTCGGGTTCAGGGTTGATAGTTTGAAAACGGTGCATATCATGGTTGTCGATGAAGGTGATGAGTTCGGTTGCACCGTTATAGCGATAGTCTAGATCTAATACGTTCTGAATCAAGTAAAAACCTTGTTCATCATATTTAGCTAAACCTTGGCGAATTGCCATACACAAGCCAAAATCCAGGATACTCATCCCAGAGTTGTTGACGAATTCTACAGCGCGATCGTCGTTGGGATTGCTGTAAATCCATTCGCCAAAAATAAACACATCTGGTTTGTGATTGTACATCTCACCATTAAACTCTTGCCAAAACCAGATTGGCATATGTTTAACAGTATCTACTCGCAGCGCATCTACACCCCGATCCAACCACTGTTTAATTGCAGACTTAATATAGTTGCGGTACTGAATATTGTTTTCGTTAAAAGTGGCTAGTCCTGATAATTCACAATTTTGGACTTGCCAATCGTCTTCCCAATTGGTAACTTCACCGTAATGGTGATACCAATGGTCTTTGTCATCATTAAAATCGGCAATTTTTACTCCATCATCATATAATTCGCCCTTACTACCACCAGTGTCTGGGCTACTATGATTGCAAACAATATCCAACACCAGCTTCATCTTGCGTTTATGCAATTCTGCAATCAGGCGATCGAAAACAGTGTTTTTCTGATCTTGAGTTTTGTTGAGAGAAGGGTCATCATCAGCAGCAATGTAGCGAGGATTGATGCGTTTAAAATCTTTTGTCCAATAGCCATGAATAGCAGCACTTTCAATAAATAATTCTTCCACCTGTTCAAATAAGGGAGTTAACCAAATAGCAGTGACTCCTAAATTCTTGAGATAATCGAGTTTGTCAATCACCCCTTGCAAATCCCCACCCCAGTACTTACCCCATTCCTGACGATTGGGATCATAAAGTTCAGCATTTATCCCTTGACTATTGTCAGGATCACCATCATAAAAGCGGTCAACTACGATAAAATAAAGCGTTTCTTGGCGAAATTCTATGTCTCTGGTGTAGAGAAATTCTAAGTCAATTTCTGTCTCGGATGGCGGTGTTTGGACAATTGCTTCGACTTCTGCTGCTGCGTTTTCGACTTTATATTGAGCATCTGAAGTTTGAGAAGGAGGATTTGCTACCATAGTAAGTTGATAAATTAATTAAATTGATAATCGGATTGTCAAGAAACGCAGATTTGGAGAAATTGATTGTTTGATTGTACGCTTCTTTACATCGCAAGTATCTATTTATTTATTCCAAAAATACATCTATCCCTAGTTAGGCTTTTTTAGGACTTGCGATAGATTTACGAACTTAGCTTAATTGTATATATTAGCTAGTTATTATTTATTATTTAATTTCTGCATGTTTATCTAAATCAAATGTTAATTAATTTTGTCGAATACTGAGGCTAAAGTTTGAATTTTCATACTCCTATAAAACTAGATTTTTTGTTCACACTTCCCCTTTTATGTTCACTCTCTTTACTGAGTAAGTTCAGAAATATAATCGAATTACTATATTTTAATTTATTCCCACAGACTTACTTAAAGTTAATTTAATTAGTTAGGAAAATGGTTTAGTATAGGCATTTAGTGCTATATTGCATTTCTAAATCATGAACAACTAGATCCCCGACTTCTTGGAGAAGTCGGGGATCTGGTCTCTCAATTCACACAACCTATTTAGAATTGCTGTATAAAATTATTCAAATAATCAAATATCTCAGAGGGTAACAATTTGCTACTACAAAGTCCAATTATTGCATTTACAATCCTGCTATTAGTCATCTTCACCGTACCACCTATTTTTGAAAAGCTACGGCTACCCGGATTGGTAGGTTTGTTAATAGCAGGTGTCTTACTTGGTGAAAACGGACTCAAGTTACTAAACTCAGAATCTGAAACAATTAAGTTGCTATCGGAAATTGGTAAAGTTTACTTAATGTTCGTAGCAGGTTTAGAGATTGATCTTGAGCAGTTTCGCAAAACTAGAAATCGATCAATAGGATTTGGTACTTTAACATTCTTAGTACCCTTAATTGCTGGAATTGTTGTTGGTAGATTATTTGATTTTAGCTGGAATACTTCTGTCTTAATTGGTTCTTTGCTTGCTTCCCATACTCTGTTGGCATATCCAATTGTTAGTCGCTTGGGTGTGGTGACAAATGAAGCAGTGACAGTGACAATTGGTGCCACAATTTTTACTGATACTGGTGCTTTGTTAGTGCTAGCAATTTGTGTTGGCATTCATGGTGGAGAATTTACAGCCCTGAGTTTAATTACACTATTAGTGGGATTAGCAATTTACTCTGCTGTTGTTTTATTTGGTTTTGACTGGGCAGGAAAAGAATTTTTTAGACGTTCTGGTGATGAACAAGGCAATCAATTTTTATTTATCTTGTTGGCATTATTTATAGCATCTGTGGGAGCGCAGGTCATTGGCGTTGAAAAAATTGTTGGTGCGTTCTTAGCAGGTTTAGCTGTTAATGATGTTTTAGGACGTAGCCCTGTTAAAGAAAAAGTTGAGTTTATTGGCAGTGTTTTATTTATCCCTTGTTTTTTTGTAGACATGGGATTATTGATTGATATTCCTGGCTTTATCAAAACCCTCAGTTCAGTTTGGTTAGCTGCGGCAATTGTAGTGGCGTTGATTGGTAGTAAATTCCTAGCTGCATTTTTTGCCAAATTATTGTATCGCTATAACATACCAGAAATGCTGACGATGTGGTCATTGTCACTACCACAAGTAGCAGCTACACTAGCAGCAGCTTTAGTTGCCTATGAAACAGTTAACCCTGCGGGTGAACGGTTAATAAATGAGGGTGTGTTGAATAGTGTAATTGTGTTGATGCTGATAACTTCAATACTTGGCCCAGTGATTACAGCACGATTTGCAACTAGGCTAACAGTTCCTCAAGCTGACTGGGCAAAAGATAAACTATCTACGTGGTGGCAAGGAGATAGTTGTGATGTAGATATGGATTTGGATAAACAAACCCAATATCCATTCACAGTTGTTGTTCCGCTTTATAATCCTCAAACTCAGCGCTATTTGATCGAAATGGCTGCACTTTTAGCGCGTCACGAATCAGGGAAGATTATTCCACTAGCGATCGCTAAAGGTCATGTACAAATGGATGATCCGCGCTTAAAAATAGCACTTGATCAAAGTCAGCAACGTTTGAATGGTATTTTAGAAATTAGCCAAGAATTTGGCGTAGAAGTATCACCAGCGATCCGGATTGATGACGATGTTGCTTTGGGAATTTGTCGTACTAGTCGCGAACAAAACGCCAGTTTAGTTGTCATGGGTTGGTCGCGTAACACAGGCATTCGCGCCCGCTTATTTGGTAATGTGATCGATAGCGTGTTTTGGTCTTCTCACTGTCCGGTAGCCGTGACAAGATTATTGAGTAGTCCGACAACTATTCAGCGTATTCTTGTACCCGTAGGAGATTTGACACGTCAAACAATAGGCGCTGTACGGTTCGCCCAAATTTTAGCAGATGCCAATCACGCAGAAGTAGTACTCTTACATGTAGGCGATCGCAGAACACCCGAAATTCAAGTTGACAAGTTTAAGTCCCAACTGTCTGCGATCGCTTCTGAAAGTAAATTACAAGTAAATACCGACATTCAAACAATTACTAGCGATGATGTGGCTAGAGTAATTATTGGTGAAGCCAAAACATTTGATTTAGTAGTTTTGCGATCAACTCGTTATCGTACCGCTGGTGGATTAGCAGTCAGCGAAGTGACAAGCCAGGTGATTAAAGAGTTGACTTGCTCAATTGTATTGCTGGGAGAACCTCATTCTTGATTTATTCAGTGGTTAGGCAAAATTAAAGTTATGGCTGGAGGTGAAACAATTTTGGATTTTAGATTACTCTACGAGAAGCCGCTTACGCGTCTATGGATTTTGGATTGAATCCACAGATAAATCTGGTTGCTCTGGAATTTTGGATTTTAGATTGCGGATTGATTCTCAGAATTTATCCGCTTTCTTGTACCCTGATCAGAATTATCGGTCAAACCCAAATATCAGAGGTAACATCACCACCAGGATAACGGATCTCATGAGCGCGGGCGGGACCATTTGGTTCTTGACCAAAATCAACGTAGAAATTTTCGTTAATTTTCATCCCGCCATTTTCAGTATCACAATCAATTTGCAGTAAATAGGAACCTGTTTTAGACAAATCAGGGTAAAACTGATTATCCCAACTACTAAACAGGGAGTTTGTGACATAAAGCCGCTTGCCATCAAGACTCAGTTGTAACATTTGTGGCCCACCAGCTAGTTTATTTCCTTGCACTTCCCCAGCTTTACCTAGTAAACCACCACACCAAACTTGACCTGTAAGTTCAGGTTGGGAAGGATTACTGATGTCATACTGGCGAATATCACCGTGTAACCAGTTAGAAAAATAGACAAAGCGATCGTCTATTGAAATTAAAATATCAGTAATCAACGATGGCACCGGGATCGGCCAGCCTTCCACTTCTACTGATGGAATGTCAATAACTTTTTCTATATCCCAGTGTCCGTTAGCTTTATACCAATGCCAAACATTACTGCTAAGTGCTGCACCAACAAACCCGTGAGTACTATCAGGGTTGTGGTGAAAGCGCACTTCTAGAGGAATTAATCCTTCTTCACCTAAGTCAACAGTTTGAATAATTTCGTGTTTTGACCAATCCCAAAAATGCAATTGATGCCCATAATTGCCAGCTGTGACATCGTTAAGATCAAAGCCAGGATAATAAGTTTTAGGTGCGCCCCACTCACTACTTACCATGACATTATGGCGTGGCTGATACCAAAAGTCATAGTTAAAGCGCATAGCATCAGCTTGGCGTTCCCAGCGTCCAGCAATTTCAAAATTTTCATCCAGCAATAAAAAGCCACCTGGACCATTGCCCTCGCTGTCGCCTAGCATGGAAATCATCACATGACTATCAGCTAGACAGTGGACTGTGTGGGGTGCTGTTAAATTTGTTTTTTCTTTAATTGCTTCTGGTTCAATAATTGTATACAGTTTAGGAGCGCGGGCATCTATTGTATCAACAATATAAATCCGGCTAGAACGTTGCCCTGGAATTACTAAAAATCGTCGGGATTTACTGCTATCACCGTGACAAGAACTACAAGCATTCCAACCAAAATGATGTAACTCATCACCAATGTAAGGCATGGGTAGGCGATGAATTACTTGGGAATAAGTGGGAGAGTTAGGATCAACGTCTACAGTGGCAAGATAATCTGGTGCTGCAATACCCGTACCCGTGTAGAGGGCTATTGTATAAAGAATATTTTCCCGTTCAGCTTTGATTGCTGCTTCTGGAGAAGCATAGCCAGGACCACAACAAGCATGACTCATATTTTTTATCTCCAATTTCAGTAAAAATTACAACCAAATTTGTAAATCTAACTGCTTCAAATACCTCAAGCCAGAGACAATCTGTTCGTGATGGCCACAAATTTCTAAATTAAACCAACCGTCATTTTCCGTGTTAGTATCTAACAATGCTCCAGTAATGTTGACAGTTAAACCACAATAGGTAACTAATCCTGCAATTATTGGAAAAGAACGGTAATTTTTGGGAATACTGACTTTAAACTTTGCACGAGTTGTTTGATCTTGGGTTATGTTTCTTTCATCTACTTTTTTGACATAATTCGGACATAATATTTGTAAGTCTTTGATATTCTGTTGAGTAAGGGTTTGGAAATTAAGCTGTTCAACTTTGACACTTAATCCCCGCAGATAAGTAATACCTGATTCTACTTGTTGAGAACTTCCTTCTATTTCTAAATTAAACCAAGCATCCTTTTTAGTTTCGATTTCAAAAGCAGCAGCAGCGATATTTACACTCAAGCCGTAGCGAGAAATTAATCGGGAAACTATCGGTTGACGATGGTATTTCTCAGGAACCCGAATTTCAATGCAACCTTGGGTGGGATTAACTGTTGTAGATACATCCATCAGCTTCAATCCCCTAATTTATAGCAGTTTTAATGTCAGCAATACATAGCCAAAATACCTATTTTTAATCCCAACACCACTTCTGTAGTTCTGATATGCAAAATAAACTACAGCATTTTGATAGTTTTAATGTAGATTATCATAACCCAATTTCAATTTTAACGCACAACGAAATTATGCGCCGTGTCCCTTTGGCGGTTTCTGGTTAATTCACAAGTGGGTAAGACTCAAATCTGTTCGTTGTTGACTTTGATTACACCTGACTTATGCTGCTGTTGTAATCGATACATATGATTAAACAAATTCCAGCAATACTCTTCCGGTAATCCACAGGTAACAGCACCTCGGAGAACAACGTTGAAATACCAATCGTTCGGTGCGTGTTCTTTTGCTAACTTGTCAACTACTACGTAAGTACGGACACTTTTGTAAAGTTGTTTTTGACAGTGAATGTCCACAAATTCGTGGCGATAACCTCTACGGGGAACCTCTTCTCTTTCATCTAAGCGATCGCTAATTCGCCAAGGTAGTTGATAAAGCACACCATGCACTGAGCTAGCTGGATCTTCGATAACATCCAGCACACCACACTTGCGAAATGCAGAATAGCGATAAAATCCCAGTCGATAGCCTTTGAGTATAGCAGGCCCAATTACATAACTGTGGGTATTTTCGCCAAGCGATCGCTTCAAATCCACAGGACACATACAAGATCCATAAGCAAAATACAAAAACATTGGTTCTTGCTGTTGTTGTATTCCCACGCCTATATTGGCAGCACTGCTAGAATGCACCCAAGTATGATGTGAATTTCTACCTTGCTTACTCATTGATCTTTATAAGTATCAACTACAATCAGTGATTATACTATAGTTCAGCGATTGTATACCAAAAATACATCTACATATCGATAAACAAACCGTATATTAAATCAGTGATCACTGACTAATTACTGCTTTCCTATTTGCTCAACCCTTGCATGTCCATAAGAAGCTGATTCCACGCTGCAACTACAACTTGTAAATTCTGCGGTAAGCGATTCTGGGAAATATCGTTGTATTGAACCGTACCATCACTACTAGTTAGGGTATAAATAATGTAATCAGCTGCACCAGAAGGCGCAGGATAACTGAGATTTTGAAATTCGTTGGCTCCTTTCTCTTCTAGCAATTGCTGAAACTGTCGTAACTTCTGTAAAGAAATGCGGCGAACACTACGTTCAGAATCATTCGCATCACCCATGCGAGTCCGAATCAAAAGTCCATCATCCAATAAAACAGTTTCGTAAGTTCTACCAGCAAAACCACCACTAGAAATTTGACGGAAAACTATGCCACTTTCTAAAAGCGGTGGTAACTCGCTAGTAGGAATTAGCACAGGTTTAAGACTATTATTGACAGTAATTTTACTAGCTTGTTTATCTAGCCTAATCGTATCTGGTTCACCAACTCGGTAAACCAAACGCTGTTTTCCATCGCTGACAGTGACTCGCCAACCAGGTACAATACTTGGCGCACATAAAATCAGTGGTTCGCTAATCCCTAAACAACGATCTGGCCATTCTCGCCGTTCTAATCCAACTATCCGCAGTCGAGAAAATGGTACTCCTAACTCTTCTTCTGCATCTGCCAAAATAGCATCAGATATAGATTTCGGTAAAGTGCTACTGCTTGCACTTTGATTTTGTCTGACTTGAGAACCATCACGATTAGCACGATAAACCAAACGTTGTTTTCCTGCTAGCAAGTTTACTTCCCAAGCCTGCTGGGCAATTGCAATACAGGCCTCGTCTGGGCGTCCTAAACCTAAACAGCCATCTGTGGTAATTTGTTTAAAGTTAACAATGCGTATTTTAGAAGTGGGCAACTTTGTCAGTTGGGATGCAGCAGCTAAAACAGCATTTTTCACAGAAGCGGGTAAATTTTTTGATTGGTTATTTATAGAAGTAGCAGGATTAGCTAAACGTAAAGAACGACCGTTACTATTAGTGTGATAAATCCAGGTTTGAGTGCCGTTAGATACGATTACCCGCCAACCCGGAACCAAGGCTTGGGTGCAAAGTTCATCTGGTTTCGGCAGTCCTAAACAACCATCTGACCAAGTTTGTTGATGATATTCAGCAATTTTCAATTTACTGGGCAAAACTCCCTGAGTGCGCGATACATCTTGCAGTACAGCCCTCGCTACTGGTAAAGGTAAACCGTTACTCTTTTGATTGATGTCTATAATTTCATTTACTCTTTGTGGCAAAATATTTCTGGGAGCAGCAGTAGCACTCTTTAATAATGTGAAATTGCTACCAACAGACAAAATGCCAGTTAATATCAAAGCGGTGAAAATTTTTATTTGTTTGGTGGTAATATAAGTTTTAATGGTGGTTTTCATGGGAAATAGTGCCAAATAAATTCAATCATAGTTAGCTATAATCATTAGTCAAAGTTTAACTAATGACAAAAAACAGAAATATCCAAAGATAAATCTATATACCACCCAATTGTTGAGTAAATCAGGATGTTTATTGGGTGTTTTTTGTGAACACATATATAAGAACTGGACGGAAATAGCTTGAGCTTTTGTTCCTAAGTTGTACTTGGGTAAAGTTTATCTTAAACGCAGAGGGACGCAAAGTCAGCGCGGAGGGGCGCAGAGTCTTTTCAAGGATAATTCGCTGTGAGTTGATGAAAGTTGGGAGCATCCCAAATGTTCAAAAAACGCCTGCGATTGAAATCGCAGTCTCATAGTTCAAGTCTGCTTTAAGCAGACTGTTTGATTTTATAAAGTCGTCTGAAGACGACTTGCGCTATTAGCAAAGGGTTTAAACCCTTTGCTCTAGGGTATTTTGAAAAAATTGGGATGCTCCCTGAAAGTTTGGACTTTGGATAGACACCAAAAGGCAAAAATGCGATCGCCTATTATCCAACTAGAACATGATCAGGCAAATCAAATCTAATAGTCGTAGCTGCCCAGTCTTTGAGATCTGGCGCTAACAGGATGAGTTTTCGGAGGATTTCATCGTTTACCCACAGCACCAAGGGAAACTGAAACTGTTTAGCAAACTCATCGCGTATTAAATTGGTGGAAATGATCAGTTGATTAATTGCGACCACCGACTCTAAACCATGTACCATTAAAGCTTCGGGCTGGTTAGAACCAAGGGTGTTGGTAATACTGGTGTATAAGGTTTCTGTGGAAGCTGACAAAGATAATTCTGCGATCGCTATTGGTGAAAATTCATGTAACAAACTCAGTAAATGCTGTTTTTTATGAGAGTTACAGCAAGCTAAAAGTAAGGAAAATTGACCTTTAGAAAGGTTAATCGCCCTTGCTAATCTCGCAATAGCGTCTGTGGTGCTTGTGTTATGGTTTTCTGCCTCAATTAAACTGATCATTGCTTATTCTTATGTAGTTTTCTCAATCACCAGCAATAGGAATGGGAAACGGGATCGGGGAATCGAAAAACAATAACGTGGTAATTAAATTGTGTCTAAGTATTAAAAAAGCAATATCTAAGTAAATATAGGGGGACTATCTAGTCCCTACCTGATAATTTTACCTACAGTAATTCTAGCAACTAGTCTATTAGATCACCATATCATTACAGCTATCTTTAAGTAAATTTTACTAAAGAAGAACTTTTCGACCAGATTAGACTGATTTTTCACGTAAGTATAAACTTGTGAGTGGTTGTGATATTGCTAATTCTATATAGAAAAACTCTGCGAACCTTCGCGCTTTCCTCCGCGTCCCTCTGCGTTTAAAAAGCTAAGAATTTCAGCAAAACCGTATTTCGTCAAAGTCCTAACCAATCTTTAATTTCTTTAACTAACCATTGCTGTTCTACATCAGCTATTTCTGGACTAAATGCACCAAATTTGTATTTTTGAACTCCTGCTTCAATACTAATTGCCATCAAGGGTCGATGATTCACAGAAATTGATTCACGATTGACACAGACATCGTGAATCGCTGAAGTATTTCCTCGCTTTCTGCGATAGCATTGACCAAATAATTCCCACTCCATGAAAAAATATTTATGGTCAAAACGAATATATACTTCTCCGAAAGCAGGAAATAGCAACATACTCAGTGGTAATAAACCAACCATCCAATGAATTAATAAAAAAGGATGGAAAATACCTCTCGTGAACAAAAGCAGAATTCCATACCATAAACTCACAAAAAATAATAAAAAACTATCGGAAGATTGTATTCCTCGTGCGGGAATTTTAATTGCTAGATAATTAGCTGTTTTTTTCAGATGAATCCGGCTACCATGAGGTTGAGAAACTATACCAGGAGAGTGAGTGGTTAGACGAGCGTTGAGAACTTCTAAAGCTTGATGCGCTGTGTTAAATCTTTGTTCGACATCTGGTTCGGTGAGGGTTTCTAGCCAGCGTAGAAAATGAGGACTTAAATTAGTGCGATCGCTAAATTGAATCCGCATATTTCGCTGTGGTAAATCGGCGGGAGAAGTACCTGTAACTAAATGAATTAATGTTGCTCCCAAAGCATAAAGATCGGAAGCTGGAACTGCTCGACCACCAAATTGTTCGATTGGTGCATATCCATAAGTCCCCACTACTGTAAAAGTAGCTCCTTGGGCTGTGGCTCGATCTTGTACAGCACCAAAATCAACCAAGTAAACTTGTTGATCTTCACCCAATATTAAATTACTGGGTTTAATATCGCGATGTAGAACATGGGGAATTAATGAGTGTAAATAAATCAGAATTTCTAAAACATCAGAGGCAATTTTTAGGACTTGTTCTTCAGTAAATTTTTGTCTTTGATTGAGTAATTCTTTGAGAGATGAACCAGGAATATATTGTTGAACTAAAGCAAACCAGAGAATACGATCATCAATCGAAAAATAATCGCGGTACTTAGGAATACGAGCATGGTTTAATTGTTTGAGAACATCTGCTTCCCGCTCAAACAGTTTCAAATCATCCCAATGTACCTGATCACCAAAGGCTAAAAACTTGACTATGACTAATTCTGCTGGTTGAGTTGCGAGATCCTCAGCTAACCAGGTTTGACGCCCTGCATTTTGTCCTAATTTTTGTTTGAGTTGGTAGCGAGACTCTTGTGGAGTCGCTTCGCGAACGCGCAATATTTGCCCCGCCTCAAGCATGGATAAATACTCCAGTCAAGCGATTTAATTTTAATGTAACAAGTTTTTAGAAAATAAATGGTGAATACACTGATGTTGGTCAATTGTCATTAGAGACGCAATTAATTGCGTCTGTACAATAGTCATTGGTGGTTTGCAAATAACCTGCTGCAACACAATCATCTATTAATTGCTGAATAAAAGGCCATAATTCGGGCGTACCTTCTTCTACCGGGGCTACACGTCGCATGACTTGATCACGGGAAATATTATGAATCCGCCAAGTTCCGCCTTGAGTTTGTTGATTGTGCAGTACAGGTTGAATACGATCTAAAGCTGCGGCAAAATGAGCAGTTGGTGTTTGCTGTAGTTCAAATTCTTCCCACAAAGAACGTAATTCACTCTCTTGATCTACAGGTAAAAGTCCGAATAGTTTTTCTGCTGCTTCAGTTTCTTTTTCTGCTTTGCTCAAATTTCCTTGCAAATCATAGCAGAAGGTATCACCTGCATGTATTTCGACTAAATCGTGAATGAGCAGCATTTTAATTGCCCGTAAGATATCAGTTTCGGCTGGAGCATATTCTGCTAAAATTATCGCCATGATTGCGATATGCCAAGAGTGTTCAGCACTGTTTTCCCGACGCGAGCTATCTGTCAGCAAAGTTTGACGTAAAATTTGTTTGAGTTTGTCAATTTCTATAATGAATTGAATTTGTTGAGTCAGTCGATTAATTTGCATATTGACTAGCTCCTAAACAGCCTTGTATACAGCGTTTCATGTCTCATACTCGCCAAAGATAATCCCCAAGTACAGCAACTGAGTTCATCATCTTCTAAATTTAGAATTTGTGTGGTGGTGTGACTAAGTAAAGGCTGTAGTTCTAGTAATAATTTTTGCCCGGAAGTTTGACCAAGAGGAACGAGTTTGACTGCTGCGGTAATTAAATTGTTTGCCCAAGAATATAGATATCCTAGTAATGCTGCTTGTATATTTATTTGCCAATGGGCAGCAGCAATACTAAAAGCGATCGCATAATTACAAGAATTACCTACAGCATCGGCGATCGCTTGAATTTGTGGTTGTAATTCGACTAGCAAACGCATGAGCGATCGCCCCATTCCCAAACTCGAAGCGCGTAATTCTTCGGTTTCCCTCGCCGCCGATAACCAATGATTCCAATTTGATAAACTCTGGAAATCTCTCGCCTGTACTGAATGATAGCCTCGGAGCATCACAGCTGCTTCGATGCGAATCGCCCCATAACGCAATTCCATTTCTATCCAATGCTTGAGATTTTCTGGATGAGCGATCGCGCCATCTTCAACTAAAGTTTCTAATCCTTCAGAATAACTATATCCGCCTACTGGTAAACTCGGACTAGCCAGTTGCAACAGACACAACAGATTAGGATCGCTAAGAGTGATGGTGTCCATGTGCATCTGTTTTTAGCTGATAGGGAAAACTTCGCTTAACTGCCTTTGGTCATGTACCAAGGCATCTTAGCATACTAGTCCTAACGCACCGAAAATCTGAGTACTAAGAATTGAATTGGCTTTGTTTGCGATCGCTATTTCTTAGAGTGAACGTGAATTTGGTAAGTGCGTAACGGTTTCTCGGAATGCGATCGCTCATCAATACATCAGATCCCCGACTTCTTAGAGAAGTCGGGGATCTTTCCCTTTCAAGGTAACACTGGCTCAATATTTAGTTTGTGTAATTTTTTTCACTGTTTGAGCAATAACTTTAGCATCTTTACCGTCAAAAGTTTGCTCATCGCCATTACTCCAGGTAATAAAACAGACAAATTACCAAGACATTCGGATATAAAGATCGCAAAATCGAATTTGACGAGCGTGAGTTAAATTTAATAAGCCTCTCGTAGGTGTTTGACAAATTATAGTTTGTGGCATCATATATAAATAAGACCTTACTAATAAAGGTTGAGTGGGAGAGGCGTTGTCTACTTGCAGGTGGGAACGCCTCTCTTATTTGTATATTAATACGACTGATTCTTATTTGCAATACCTTTTTAAATATTATTTATTAATATTGTATATTCTAGCTATCATTAGCTATACTAGATATGTCGATTGAGGAAATAATGCTTTGACTGAAAAACTGAGCCGGACTAGTATCACAATTCCAGATCCACTGTTTGAGTGGTTTAAACAGTATTGCAATAAGCAGAAGCGATCAATGTCAGCTCAAATCTGCTTTATGATTGAACAACTTAAGGAATCTGAGGAAAAATAAGATCTCAGAACACCCTGAAATTGCAACTTTTGTTAGAAATGAAAGTGTTGATTGTGTCAAAAACTTGACAAACAAGGGTGACGGATCATACTCTGATTCAAGTGTCTCGAACCTCATCGACACACTCCGCCCGAACCTTGAAAACCACATAAGTTCGTTGAAGTGTGTCGATACCATGTACGGCAAGGTTTTCAAGCTGCTAAATTGACAAATTCCTGAAAATATTTTTCCCTTTTTCAGGAGTGTGTCGATTAGGGAGTCTAAAATCCTGTCTGTGTAAGCTTTCTAGATGTGAACTCTTTACAATCACACCGCCCCGAAAGGGGATGCAAACATTGAGTCATTTTCTTTTATAAACAACGTCGACTTTACAATCACATCGCCCCGAAAGGGGATGGAAACAATCCATACCCAGTTCCCGCAGCATTTTGCTTTTGGCTTTACAATCACATCGCCCCGAAAGGGGATGAAAACATTTCAGCAACTACATTTCCCGGAGGTTTGATATCAATCCTTTCCAAAACACTTCCCCTCAACGGGGACAAAAACGGTTTGTATTCTCCTTGTCCAGGGTAGTTCAGATTGAGACGTGAATCACAAAATGTCAAACAAGTGTACTATAAAAAACTAAGAACTTATTTTTAAGTCACATCCATAGGTTAGGTATCATGCCTAAACGCCTTCTTGTTGTTGAATCTCCTGGAAAAGTTAAAAAACTCAGTCAAATCCTCGGATCTGAGTGGATTGTACGTGCTAGTTGTGGTCATATCCGGGAACTCAGCAATGAAGGTGAAGATTCTCTGGGCTTTACTATGGATGGTGATCGCGTCCAGTGTCGCTATATACCCCGCAACCAGCAAGCCAAAGAAACGATTCAACAACTGAAGACTGCTGTTAAACAAGTCAAAGAAGTGATCTTAGCCACAGATCCAGACCGAGAAGGGGAAACCATTGCTTGGCATCTCAAAGAAGCTTTAGGATTAAAAGAACCAAAACGAGTTGTTTATACAGAGATTACAGAATCTGCGGTTAGAAGTGCGATCGCTAATCCGAGAAAACTTGACTCTAATTTAATTGGAGCAGGATTGTGTCGAGATTGCTTAGATAAACTGGTAGGTTATAAAGGTAGTCCCTTAGTTTGGGCGTTAAATAATGGAGCCAAGAGTGTTGGACGAGTCCAAAGTGCTACTTTACACTTAATTTGCCAACGCGAGAGAGAAATTATTTCTTTTGTTCCCCAAGATTATTGGAGTGTTTGGGTAGACTACGCTGAAGGGTTCCGCGCTTTCTACAAAGGAACAGTCAATGCTCCCAAACAAGAACCGAAACAGGAAACTGAAGTTCATGATGATACGGCGGTAAATGCCACAGAAATTACCGAGTCTACCCGTGTTCTTTCGGAAGCCGAAGCTACACGCTTAGTTGAGGAAGCAAAACGCCATCCCCATCAAGTTGTGCAATATGAAGGAAAAACCGTTAATCGCCAACCACCTCCACCCTTCATTACTTCGACACTTCAGCAAGCTGCTGGTTCCAGATTGCGGTTTGCACCTGAAAAGACAATGCTTGTCGCTCAAAAGTTGTATGAAGCGGGTTTAATAACTTACATGCGGACAGACTCAGTGATGTTGAGTCCTGAGTTCTGCGCCAGTGCGCGTCAATGGTTGGAGCAAAATGACCCAGAAAATGTCCCACCGCAAACAGCCAGACATCGCAGTAGTAAAACAGCTCAGGAAGCACACGAAGCGATTCGTCCCACAGATGTGTTTCGTCCTTCCGCTCAATTGCGACTAGAACTGACTTCTGATGAGTTTAACTTGTATGTGCTGATTTGGAAACGAGCGATCGCATCCCAATGTCGTCCCGCAATTCTGCGGAAAACTCTCGTGATTACCCAGTCTGGAGATTTGCTCTGGCAAGCGAGAGGACAAATAGTCGAATTTCTCGGTTATACTCGCTACTGGTCAAACCTCAGCAAAGATACAATTCTGCCTAACTTGCAAAAAGGACAGATGTTAAGTTTGGAGAATGCAGCTCACGAGAAAAAACAAACTCAACCGCCACCACGTTACAGTGAACCAAAACTAGTCCAACTCATGGAGCGTAAAGGAATTGGTCGCCCAAGTACTTATTCTCCCACAATCGCAACTTTAAAAAAACGAGATTACGTCCAGCTGACGAAAGAGAACCTCCAACCAACAAGTTTGGGTTTAGAAGTCGATGATTTTTTGCAAAAAGCCTTACCAGATTTATTAGAAACAGAATTTACTGCCAAAATGGAAGATGCTCTGGATGCGATCGCTTCTGGAAAACAACCTTGGCAGCATTATCTCACAAATTGGCATCAGAATTACTTTGCACCAGCATTAATCAAAGCCAAAACAGTACCTGTGAGTTCATCGAGTTCTGCAAATAGCACCAAAGCATCTGCTGTAAATGAACGAAAATTTGAGACTTCCAGAACTCGCTGTCCTGAGTGCAAAAACCATTTAGCCAAAATTCCTAGCAATAAAGTCAAAAAGAAATACTTTCTCAAATGTGTGAGTGGGTGTGAAAATGTCGTCTTGTTTTGGAGTGAATACACCAAAACTTGGGAAGCACCCCGTTCTCAAACAACTAAAGATAAAAATGCAAATCTGCAAAAACCTCCAGCTAATATAACCACCTATCCTTGTCCAGTATGCAAAAAACCTTTGGAGGAGTACAGCTATATCAAAGATGGACAGAATAAAACCATGCTGCGGTGTTCAAACCCCAAGTCCCGCAGTGACCAGAAACATAAAGACGTCGCTTATTTCAAGACACAGAAAGGGTGGTGGAGTCCCAAGTTTGGGGAGTTGAAAGGATGAAGGGGAAAGGGGATTGGAGTTTGTCTTTGAAACCTGAATATTCTTGTTGTGTTTGCGACTGTAGTATAGATCCCCGACTTTTTTAAAAAGTCGGGGATCTGAACACCCGCGACTCATCATTTAATCAAACCTGTTTGCATGGCGATGATAACTGCTTGAGTGCGATCGCGTACTTCTAATTTATGTAAAATTGCATGAACATGAACTCTAACTGTACCTGTTGTAATATATAGTGCTTCAGCTATTTCTTGATTTGTTTTTCCTTGGGCGATGAGTGAGAGAATTTCCTGTTCTCGTTGTGTGAGTGTATTTATGGTGACGGGTAGATTTTCGATATTTTTTTCCGTAGGAATTGACTCAAACTTGGAACGAATTTCTTGAGTTGCTGTTTCATCCCACCAAGATGCACCCGCAGCTACAGAACGTAACGCTAACACTAATTTTTCCGCAGCAATTCCTTTCAAACAATAGCCTTGTGCGCCGGCTGCAATTAACCGTGAAATTAAGGGTTTTTGGAAATGGGAAGTCAAAACTAATACTGGAAGTTGGGGATGTAGCTGTTTAATTTGGCGACATGCTTCAATACCTCCAATACCCGGCAATCCCACATCTAAAAGTACAATATCAAGAGCATGTTCTTTGGCTAACTCAACTGCTGTTTCACCGTCTTCTGTCTCAGCAATAATTTCTAACCCTGGTTCTTGTTGCAATCTGACGCGCAATCCCAGGCGAAAAAGTTCATCATCTTCAACTAGAAGAATTTTGAGTGTGGTAGAAGCCATTAGGGAACAGTTATCAGTTATCAGTTAGCAGTTTTATAGTTATTAGCTATTTATTGAATGAGGATAAACTGGGAGTTTAAAACCAAAGATTGCTCCAGTTGAGTGTACTCGGTTCTCTGCCCAAATTGTACCACCGTGGGCTTCGATAATTTGGCGAGATAGATAAAGCCCTAATCCAGAACCTTTAGCTTGGCGATCGCTATGTCCTTGGTAAAATCTTTCAAATAAATGGGAAAATTCATTAGATAAGATACCTGCGCCAGTATCTAGTATTTTGACGATTTGGTAAGATGCTTGGGATTCTAACACCACTTCCACATGGCCTCCGCGCCGAGAATGGTTAATCGCATTTACCAAAAGATTAGTAAAAACTCTTTCTAGTTGCAGAGTATCACCTAACACCCATAAAGATTGTCGAAAATCTGAGTCTCCATAGCTAAAAGTGGTATAAACACGACGATTAGCCGCTAAAGTAGCTAAGTTACCAGCAACATTTTCTGCGATCACCACTAAATCAACTGGGTTTAAATTTAATTTCAAACCTTCAGTATCGTTACGATACACATCCAGCAAAGTTTCAACAAATTGTAGAGAAGTTTCGTGACTGCGTTCCATTGTGGCTAGAACTTTCTGCTGTACTGGTGAAACAGTACCAAATTTTTCTTCCTGAAATGCTTTGATTGTTTCAATTGCTCCCAACAACGGTGTTTTAAGATCGTGAGTAAGAGTAGAAGCAAAATCTTCTCGCAGTCTGACTAATTGTTCTTGTGATTCTAACTTAGCTTGAGTCAAAGCAATAGCTTGTTGGGAACGTCGCAAACGTTGACTCAAAAATCCTGTCAGTATCAAAGCCATAGAAGCAATCACTCGACTTGCAATTGTCGAAATTCTAATAGCTTCTCTTCCTGGTATCCACACATTTAACATTGTTAAGCAAACAGCAACAAATGTCGCCTGTACATTTGCTTTTTCACCAAACCAAGAATTTACTAATAAAATTGCCCCACTGTGAAGATATCCAAATACATAGTCATTTGGTGTGGAATATTCTAGAGTTTCAATAACAAGAAATATTCCCAATATCAGGGAAATTTTACTCAAGCGCCAGTTCTGAGACTGCAATTTGGCTTTTAAATATGTCATTCAGAAACCAACCCCGTCAAACAATTTTGAATTTTAGATTTATCACTTGATTGTATTAAAAATATAACAGTTATAAATGAGTTGTGAGAATTTAGAGTTCAGCTCCCCGACTTCTTTAAGAAGTCGGGGAGCTTTAATAATCTGGTGTTTAGATATGTATATATCTAGCGTTTGGCAAATATCTAAACATGTTTATATTTACTC
The DNA here is from genome assembly GCF_000317245.1 of Fischerella muscicola SAG 1427-1 = PCC 73103. Lineage (GTDB taxonomy): Bacteria > Cyanobacteriota > Cyanobacteriia > Cyanobacteriales > Nostocaceae > Pelatocladus > Pelatocladus muscicola_A. The sequence goes on along the minus strand of NZ_AJLJ01000015.1, from coordinate 18,574 downwards.
TATATCCTGTGATAAATATTAAACACAAAAAAATAAACTGATTTTTATTCCTTCTACTTATTGTTTTTTCGTTTAAAAAAAATGATGATGTGATTGTTACCAATCATCATCAATAATTAAATGTTTATAGCTTTACCCGCAATTGACTGAAAGTAGACTGATGAAAAAAGATTTTTAAACCCTAACAAATGATCAATGACAAATAACCAATGACAAATGACAAATCATGGAGCCTAACTAATTCATGCTAGAAGGATATATTCAAATAGCTTTAACGCTAATAATTGTAGTCATAATTACGCCATTTTTTGGGCGATATATAGCACATATATTTCAAGAAAAACGGACTTTTCTCGACCCAATTTTAAATCCTGTTGAGCGAGTGTTTTACTCTTTAGTTGGTGTGCAAACTAAAGAAAATATGACGGGCTGGCAGTATGCACGAGCTATTATATATAGCAACATTGTGATGGGGTTGCTGATCTTTTTAATTATCACAAATCAGGGATGGCTACCCCTCAATCCAACACAAGTTGGTGCACCAACTTGGGACACAGCATTACATACCACAATTTCCTTTATTACTAATACTAACCAGCAGCATTATTCTGGTGAAACCTACATGAGTTACGCCAGTCAAATGTTGGGACTGGGATATCACATGTTTACCTCCGCAGCAACAGGAATCGCAGTTGCGATCGCTTTTATTCGCGGATTAACAGGTAGACCCCTGGGTAACTTTTATGTAGATTTAATTCGCGCAATTACACGGATTTTATTACCAATTAGTATTGTCGGTGCGATCGCTCTCATGGCTGCTGGTGTCCCGGAAACATTAGCAGGGCCAGTAATTGTTCCGACTTTAGAAGATCCTAGTATCAGTCAGGCGATCGCTCGTGGCCCTGTGGCTCATTATGAAATCATCAAAGAATTAGGGGAAAACGGTGGTGGATTTTTTGCGATTAACTCAGCTCACCCCTTTGAAAATCCCAATGCTTTTACTAATCTCCTTCAGCTGGTAGCTATGCTATCGATACCCAGCTCCTTAATTTACACCTACGGTATTTTTGCCAATAACATTAAGCAAGCTTGGTTAGTATATAGCATCCCATTTGCTATTCTTGTAGGTTTTGTAATTATTACAGCCATTGGCGAATACAACGGTAATCCAGCTGTCAATGCTTTGTTGGGTAGTCAGCAACCAAATTTGGAAGGTAAAGAAATTCGCTTTGGCTGGGCGCAATCTGCTTTATACGCAGCCATTACCACAGCAACCATGTGCGGGGCTGTGAACAGTTTACATGATTCGTTCATGCCTAGTGGCGGTTTCGTCACCCTTTCCAACATGTTTTTGCAAATTGTCTTTGGTGGACAGGGTACGGGAACGGCTTATTTATTTGCTTATTTAATCTTGGCTGTATTTGCTACAGGGTTGATGGTGGGACGCACACCAGAATTTCTCGGACGCAAAATAGAAAAACGGGAAGTAGTCCTAGCCAGTTTCCTAATTTTGTTGGTTCACCCCATCGCCATTATGATTCCAGCTGCTATTACTTTAGCATTTCCCTATCAACTAGCAGGAATTAGTAATCCTGGTTTTCACGGTTTTGCTCAAGTCATTTACGAATACGCTTCTGCTGCTGCGAATAACGGTTCCGGGTTTGAAGGTTTGGGAGATTCTCAACCCTCACCTTTAGCGATCGCCACAGGTACAGATCCAACTACAACTGCTTTGTGGTGGAACCTCAGTACTTGCTTCAGTCTCCTTGCAGGACGGTACATCCCAATTGTCGGTTTACTTTTACTCGCCGACAGTATTTCCCGCAAACAGCCAGTGCCTTTAACAACAGGCACATTGCGAACCGACACCGGATTATTTACAGGCGTAACCGCAGGCGTAATTTTAATCTTAGGCGCACTCACCTTCTTTCCGGTACTAGCATTTGGCCCGATTGGCGAATTTTTTCAAATTACAAATGGGTGACCATTGTACAGACGCGATTAATCTACCATCGACCATTGTACAGACGCGATTAATCGCGTCTCTAATAACCAAAATCTATGAAAACTACTCAACCACCGCGTGTACCGCAGGGAACACGAGACTCACGTAAGCATACTCCCAAAGCAGATATGCGGGGATTGTATCAAAGGGCGATTAAAGAGTCATTTGTGAAACTCAACCCGCGAATTGCTGTGAAAAATCCAGTGATGTTTATTGTCTGGGTGGGAACAATTGTTACTTTTATTGTCACCCTTGCTCCGAATTTATTCGGAACTATACAACTTCCAGTTAACCAACAGCGTTTGTTAAACGGGTTGATTTGCTTAATTCTATTTCTCACAGTTCTGTTTGCTAACTTTGCTGAAGCTGTAGCTGAAGGGCGAGGAAAAGCCCAAGCAGAAAGTTTGAAAGCGACGCGATCGCATACAATTGCTCGTAAAATTCTCCCAGATACTTCTATTCAAGAAGTTAATTCTACAGAACTGCGGCGGGGTGATTTGGTCAAAGTCGTTGCTAATGACATGATACCCGCCGATGGGGAAGTGATTGAGGGTATTGGCTCGGTGGACGAGTCTGCTATTACTGGGGAGTCTGCACCCGTACTAAAGCAACCAGGTACAGATATTGCTAGTTCTGTTACAGGTGGTACGCGGTTATTGTCTGATGAATTAAAGATTCGCATTACAGCCGACCCCGGTCAAGGTTTTATCGATCGCATGATTTCTTTAGTAGAAGGTGCAAAACGCAGCAAAACTCCTAACGAAATCGCCTTGACGGTACTTTTAGCAGTCCTGACGCAGGTATTTCTGATTGTTGTAGCCACGATTCCTCCTTTTGCTGGTTATATTGCTAACTTTGTCAGTACTATCTACGGAGCAGAAGCAGGAAACAGTTTACGCGCTGGTGCGAGCGTTGCCATTTTAATTTCACTCTTGGTAGCATTAATTCCCACGACAATAGGTGGTTTGCTGAGTGCGATCGGTATTGCTGGGATGGATAGAGTCGCCCAATTCAACGTTATCGCTACCTCTGGTCGAGCCGTAGAAGCCTGTGGTGATATCAATAGTTTGGTATTAGATAAAACAGGTACAATCACCTTTGGCAATCGTATGGCCGATGAATTTATCCCCGTCAACGGTCACTCTGTCGAAGACATCGCCCAAGTATCTTTAGTTGCTAGCGTCTTTGACGATACACCAGAAGGCAGATCAATTGTGAAACTTGCTCAAAACTTTGGTGCAAAAGTTGATTTTGACACAACCACAGCCGAAGGTATGGAATTTTCTGCCAAAACCCGGATGAGTGGGACTAACTTACCTGATGGTAAACAAATCCGTAAAGGTGCAGTGGATGCAATCAAAGGTTTTGTGCGTTCTCGTGGCGGAAATAACACTTCCGAATTAGATACAGCCTTTGAGCGAGTTTCCCGTTTAGGTGGTACTCCCCTAGCTGTCTGCAAAAACGATGAGATTTACGGCGTAATTTACCTCAAAGATATCGTCAAACCTGGTATTAAAGAACGATTTGATCAACTCCGGCGCATGGGTGTGCGTACCATCATGCTTACAGGTGACAACCGGATCACAGCTTCGGTAATTGCTGAAGAAGCGGGAGTTGATGACTTTATTGCCGAAGCAACTCCAGAAGATAAAATCGAGGTAATTCGCTCCGAACAGTCTCAAGGTAAATTAGTAGCCATGACCGGGGATGGTACTAACGACGCACCAGCACTAGCGCAAGCAAACGTAGGTTTAGCAATGAACTCCGGAACCCAAGCCGCCAAAGAAGCTGCTAACATGGTGGACTTAGACTCTGACCCCACAAAACTAATTGACTTAGTAACTATTGGTAAACAATTATTAATCACCCGTGGAGCATTGACGACATTTTCTATAGCTAATGATATCGCTAAGTATTTCGCCATCATCCCCACAATCTTTGCAGCTGCTGGTATTGGCGCACTAAATATCATGGGATTAAAAAGCGCTCAATCTGCAATTATCTCAGCCCTAATTTACAACGCTTTAATTATCCCAGTTCTAATTCCCCTCGCACTCAAAGGAGTAAAATTCCGCCCCCTGACAGCAGACCAACTACTACGCCGCAACATCTTCATATATGGTGTTGGCGGTATCATCGCCCCCTTTATCGCCATCAAATTGATAGATGTTATTTTGCCATTGTCTTGAGGATTGGGGAAAGGGGATCTTGGTTATAGATCCCCGACTTCTTAAAGAAGTCGGGGATCTGAAAACGATTGAGGATTAATTAACAACCAACAACTAAACATTTATTTATGAAACCCATTCAACGCTACCCAATTTTATCTAACCAACTATTAGAGACGCTGACTGAAATCTGGTCTAACAGCAAAAAACAAAAGCTACCACTGTACTTGTTCATCGCCATGTGCTTGAACTTGGTAGTTGCACCTTTAGTCTTAGCTGCTGATCAACAATTCTCCCGCACTCAAGCTTGGGCGTTGGGATTATTAGGAATTGTGACAGTAGCTCTTTCTATATATCTATTTTTCGTGATGTTTATACCGGAGAAGTTTTAAATCATGAGTTTTGCACGGGAAGCAAGTAGAGCAGTTCGTTCTACTTTGGTACTTTGGATCATTACGGCGATTATTTATCCTTTTGTAATGATTGGGTTCGGACAAATTGTGTTTCCAACTCAGGTCAATGGTAGTCTGATCAAAAATAACCAAGGTGAAATAGTCGGTTCTGCTCTGATTGGTCAACCTTTCACAAGCGATCGCTATTTTAACAGTCGCCCCAGCACTACTAGCTACAGTACTGCTGACCCCAAAAAAGATGAAGCCGGGATACTAAAAACTGGAGTTTCTGGTGCGAGTAATTTGGCTCCTAGTAACCCAGCTTTGTTAGAGCGTATCAAAGGTAACAATGACCCCGACCCCAGTAAACTAGTTCAAGGTGATCTTAATCGTCTTAAAAATGAGGGTGTGCAACCTAGTGCCGATTTAGTATACACTTCTGGTTCCAGCCTTGACCCCCACATCACCCCAGAAGCAGCCAAAGCCCAAATTTCACGAGTCGCAAAGGCGCGGGGAGTCCAACCCCAGCAGTTGGAAACCCTAATTAATCAAAATACAGATGGTCGTTTTTTAGGTATCTTTGGTGAACCTGGGGTTAATATTTTGAAATTGAATTTAGCCCTAGATACTTTCAAGCCTGCAACTTAGAATTAAGAGGTGAGTAGTTAGTGATTAGTAGTTAATAGTTTCTCAAATAAAAACCATTCACTATTAATCATCAACAACCCACAAATAACTACTTAACCATAATTCTAATTATGCTGGTTGCAAAAGTTGCTAAAAATATACAAGCTGTTTCTGTTACAGTTCCTTCTCAAACAGATCAGCCTCATAAGCCGACATCTGTCAAGCAAACAAATGAGAATGTCGGCTTATTTGCATTAGTTTTCATGAGTTCTTTGATCATGGGCTTTATTCTAGGAAAATATCAGTTTAATAAGTACAAAAAGCAGCGTGACCAACAAATGGCTAAGGTTATTAAAGAATTTGAAACTTTAAAAAATCAACACAAGATGATTTTTTATTCTGAGGAACAGATGAGTCTTGAGAGGAAAAAGCAAATTGAAATGTTAGAGAGAATATGGAAGAAATAATTACTTAAAACGCACCAGTTAGCAGAGGAAAACGCAAAGAGACGCAGAGTTTGTTTTCCTCAATTTACTATTGAACTATAAAGTTTAGTACTTAATGCCAAAATTGCTTGCCATTCATCTTTAGAGAATGGTTGTACAGTTAACTGTATATCAAAATAATCACTGGCGGTTGCGCTCAAAACTGCCATAATCTTTTCAATACTCAAATTTTGCGGAGTTTGCACGCAAGTAAACGACTCAGCACCAAAGACTTCGGTAAATAATTCGACATCTGGTTGCAAACGCATTGAACCATGTTGCAAAATTGCCCCTCCACGTCGCAACTGGGCGCTACCAATCAGTTTACAACCATCTTCTGTGATTAAATCTGCACCTGTAGCAGTACCAAAACAGTTGGGATTGTGGATGTAACCGCGCCCAGCATTACCGTAGTGTAAATCTATGCCAAGCTGACGCCATCCTTGAATGAGAAATTCGCAGATTTTTTGGTATGCTTCAATGCGGCTACCACTGAGTCCAGATGTGATGACGCTGTAAGTTAAATCACCTTGATGCAATACTGCGCGCCCTCCTGTGGGACGCCGCACTAAGTCTATTTTTTGACCTTGCCAAGTTAAATTATGCCAGTGTTGAGGATATTTGTGTTGGTGGTAGCCAAGGGAAATTGCCACAGGCGACCAGGTATAAAATCGTAAAGAAGGGGGATGCTGTGTTGATAAGTGCTGTTCTAATAACCAATGATCAATAGCCATCTGAATATTACCAGTGACTTCTAGTAAAGGAATTAGTCGCCAAATCTGCTTGCTATGCATTTATCCAGCAAACCCCTGTTTATGATCTAAATTCTCAAATCCAAAATCTCAAATTGTCTAAGCTGCACCAAATTCTGATTGTAAAGTTTCATCGTTATTATCGGCGATTGTTGCCACAACAGTAATTAGGCGTGAGACTTCGCTAGCAGACAATTCTGCTAAGGTGCGTGTAGCCAGTACAACAACTTGATTTTCAATAATGCCAAAACGAGATTCAAAAGTATCAGAGCAATTCATCTCTAATAATTGTCGCATTAGTTTAGGTTCATCTTTAGCTGGTAATTTTAGTACTGGAGACCATACTGTAATCGTATCTTCATCTGTTGTCCCTGTAAGCTGGACAAAAACTTCTACACTACCATAGGTAAATTTCCAGAGATAATTACCCTCTGGAGACTGGCTAACCATAGCACTGTCATTTTGTTCAAGACTATCAATCACGTTTTCAATCACTTCTACATGGTTGATAGTTGCGGTGTCTGTCACCAGTTCATTGATCAGTTCTTCATTAGCGATCGCTTCCGGATTTGGTTGGTAAGTAGCCATACAGATTTCTCCTCAAATTTTATGATTCACCCACCCCTAATTTATACCTTGCCAATGCAAGGCAATCATCTAACGGCAACTAGTATTAACCGATTATTTGATCGCCAGCACACAAAAACCCCGATCTGTTTCTACCAAGTGCGCCTCAGTAAAGCCAGCTGTCGTGAGCATTTCGGTCAATCCAGTACTCGATTGTCCGGAATGAGGAGTAAACCCAAGCGCAATCTTACCACCGACTTTCATCACCCGCCATATTGAGCGCAGTCCAACCATTGCATCTAACCAAACTTGCATGGAGTTGATCGCTAAAGCTTTATCAAATGTGTCATTTGCAAACGGCAGTTTTTCAACCGAGCCATACTGAAGTTGGACTAATCCTGTCTCAATCGCTTTCTCATTCCGCACTCTGGCTTGCTCAACCATTTCTTGTGAATAGTCAACACCCGCTACATACCCGGTTGACACCGCAGTCGCCAGAATCTCAATCCCTACTCCGGGTCCGAATCCAACTTCTAGCACTTTTTCATCTGGCTGAATTTCCAGGAGATCAATCACCCATTGAGTAAAATCGTGCTTTGTACGGGCTAAAATGAAACCTCCTAACCGACCCAGTATTCCCTTGGGTAGTCCAAACATTTGCATCAGAAGACTGTCTACAATACCTAAATGCTGGTGTTGTTGCTGATTATTGTGCATAGTCTTGACTCTGAAAAAGTAAAAAGAACCAAGTAGAAAGTAAAAAGAAAGATGGATTCAATATTTCTTTTTATTTTTGCCTTTTAATCCTCAATCCCTGCTCTCTGTTTCTTGTTCACTGTTCCCCCATGCTCACTTTTACCCAAAAACAACCACCAAATCCTCATGCAGTAGTAATATCAACTTTGTCTCTTACAGCAGAGGAACGTACGCGCAGTCGTCATCGCTTGCAAACAGAAGATGGACAAGTGGTGTTTTTGCGTTTACCTAGAGGTACGTTACTGCGAGATGGGGATCTTCTTTTAGATGAAACTACTGATAGTTTAGTAAGAATAACTGCCAAACCAGAACCTGTTTTAACTGTAGTTGCCAAAACCACTATAGATTTATTGAAGGCAGCCTATCATTTAGGTAATCGTCATGTTGCAGTAGAAATTACACCCACTTATTTACGCTTATCTCCTGATCCTATTTTACAAGCAATGCTGGAACAACTAGGAGTAGAAATCAAGGAAGAAATTTCGCCCTTTCAACCAGAAGCAGGTGCGTACAGACACCATCATGATAATGGTGGTCGATCGCATTAAGAGACGATTTATAAAGTAAACCTTAAATTGTAGGGTGCGTTATAGCAACGCTTAACGCACCGAGAAAGATGGTGCGTTACGGCTAATCTTAACTCTCTCAAACTCCAAAATCCTTGCATAGCCGTAACACACCCTACTTAATATTTACTTTATAAATAAGCTCTAATTTTAATTAATGTTCAGCTCCGCGATTTCTTCAAGAAGTCGCGGAGCCAGGAGACAAGAAATTTTAGATTTTAGATTTGCGATTTTAGATTCCAATCTAAAATCCAAAATCCAAAATTGTTTTTAATGCCCAATGCCCTATTTTGTAAGCTGTTATGCTCCGATAGGTTGAGCAGACGTTGGAATCATCGATGGATCAATAGTAATTCCCAATCCTTCTGCTACACGACGACCATAATTTACATCTGCTCGGAAAAAATGACAAAGTTGACGCATTTGAATATCACTTCTTGCTTGACTCAAACTGCCAACAATGTTTTGGATCAGGCGCTGTTGTTGGTCGGGTGTCATGAGCCGATAGAGATCTCCAGCTTGCGTGTAATCGTCATTACCTGCACGATGATCATAGCGATCAACTTTGACATTGCCTAAGTCCAACGCTGGCTCTGCATAGGCACAATTTTGCTTCGGTGTATCCTCGTAGCTGTTGGGTTCATAGTTTGGTGTATTACCCCCATTGTTGCCCAATGCCATCGCGCCATCACGCTGGTAGTGCATTACTGGGCATTTCGGTTGGTTGACGGGTAATTGCTGATAGTTTGCACCGATACGATAGCGATGAGCATCGGGATAAGACATAATACGAGCTTGCAATACTTTATCAGGAGAGAAGCTGATCCCAGGAACAACGTTAGAAGGAGAAAATGCCGCCTGCTCAACTTCTGCAAAGTAGTTTTGCGGATTGCGGTTGAGTTCGAGAATTCCCACGTCAATTAAGGGATATTCGGAATGCTTCCAAATTTTGGTCAGATCAAAAGGATTATCCTGATGGTGTGCTGCTTGTTCTTCAGTCATTACCTGAATGCAGACTCGCCATTTAGGATAGTCACCACGGGCGATCGCTTCAAATAAATCACGGGTTGCATGGTCTGGATCTTCTCCCTTGACCCGAATTGCTTCTTCTGCGGTAAAGTTTTCAATCCCCTGGATGGTTTTGAAATGGAACTTGCACCACACTCGTTGACCTTGAGAATTGATCAGGCTGAATGTATGGCTACCATAGCCGTTCATGTGCCGATAGGTTTTGGGAGTACCGCGATCGCTGAATAAAATCGTTACCTGATGCAGAGCCTCTGGGCTGAGTGACCAGAAATCCCACATGGCGTTGGCATCTTTGTAATTAGTTTGCGGATTGCGCTTTTGTGTATGAATAAAATCAGGAAACTTGAGCGGATCACGGATAAAAAAGACTGGTGTATTATTCCCTGCTAGATCCCAGTTACCTTCTTCGGTATAGAACTTGACAGCGAAGCCTCTGGGGTCACGTTCTGCATCGGCTGAACCTTTTTCGCCTCCCACAGTCGAAAATCGCAGCAGAACCTGGGTTTGTTTGCCAATTTCGGAAAAAACTTTGGCTTTACTGTAACGAGTAATGTCCTGAGTAACAGTGAACGTGCCAAATGCAGCGGCTCCTTTGGCATGAACAACACGCTCAGGAATCCGTTCTCGGTTAAAGTGAGCTAGCTTTTCCATCAGGTGAAAATCCTGCATCAACACAGGACCACGCTCACCTGCTGTCAAAGAATTCTGGTTATCTGCAACCGGAATACCATCGGCGGTTGTCAATGTTTTGGGATCAGCCATGTGGGTGATATCTCCATCAATTTAGTTTAGATGTTGCTGTTTCTGCTGATGAGCAGCAACTTATCCATATTCATTATGAGTTCGCTTTAATATTGTAGTCGGAATGACTTTGAGTTATTAGGCTTGAAACAGGAATTGCAATGAACTGTAATATTTAATTCATGCCAGCAAAAAAGGAGCCAGCGCAACTAGTATCTGCTTGAAAACTAGATTTGGCAGAAAACAACATGAAAAATTTAATAGTCTATTTAATAGTCTCAATGCACCAAAAATCAGGGATGATGGGTTGCGGAATCCGTAGATTTCATCGCCAAACGGAGTAAAGTTATGGTGCTTTGCTTACTTTTCCCCAGACCCCACCCTAGTTAACTGGGAGATAGCGACTTCCACCTCCTGTTTGACCATTTCTCTCATATCCATAACCATAGATGGTGTAGACAAAGCGATCGCTTCTACTTCCTGTCTAACTATCTCCCTGATATCTACACTCGTAGACACTTGAGACGAGACTGTAGATGTACCAAGAATATCTCTGAGCAACCTAGCCGCAGTTTGGTTTAGTGACTCATCTTCAGAAGTTTGTAGTGCCGACAGTGCTTGAATTTCGACTTCACTTAACCGAAACGAAATGACTTTACTAGGCATTCTGTAGACTGATGTATACGTAGTTGTATACATGGTAAAGTCTTATTTATAAATTGTCTACGTTGTCGTCGATAACAAATTGTAGACAATTTGTATACCATAAAATAGAATAATTAGCGATTTCAAAAAAAAACAACAATTATGGCATTTGCCGAACCAAACCCCAATGAGCCTACTGATACTAAGTTGCATTCCTTGATGCATTTTGGGCAAGCAGGGGTAGCTGGGGAAGAAGAAAAAACTTCCCCAGACTCCCCAGATCAGTCTCTACAAGATTCGACAAATTCGTATGAGGCTGCTTCTCCACTTCAAACCCCATCTGCGGACGAGCAAGTTAATCAGAATACTGAAGAAGCACAACCAGACATAGAAGATTCAGGAGCGATCTTTCAAGCGGTTGGGGTGATTACTGGCGAAGTCAACTTAACTGAGGATGGTAAAAACACTGTTACCATCGGTCGCTCTCAATACCCACTTTTCTATGTTCCCCGAAAGCGCAAAGTATTTGAAGCTCTCCAAAAAGAAATCGAAGCAACAGGTAATCGGACTCAACGTCTGGTTGTTTATCCAAAAGCAATTCATTTTCCACGCAAAGATCAACCACATCGCATTGCTTTTCAGCTAGTTGGCTTTGACAAAGGGCGATTTGAAGAAGCAGTTTCAGCAGAGTTACTAGATTTAGAGTTTAAATTCTCAGGACTATGGCAGTTTATTCCTGTTTGTCCTACTCCTTGTATTTCCGTGTTTCGTAACTTTACTCGTGAAAGACTTGAATATATTAAGCAAGCCGAGCCTGCCCAAAAGGTAAAATTCATGAAGGCTAGTCATTTGCCTTTGCTTTGGAAGGATGCACCAGTCAGACCCTTTAGATTTAATCCCAAAGCTCCTAAAGAAGATCAAGGACACCCAACATTTGTCACTTTGAAGGCGAAATTTCTCCCTGGGCGTGATGTTTTTGGTTTTGTAGCACTATTAGCTCCACCCCAAGAAACTGCACCCAGATTTCTCAAAGCATCCAAAAAGGATAAAGCTACCGCCCAGCAAGCATCTCAGAAAGAGAAGCCTAGAGTACAGCACCCAACTCCAAACCCAACTCCAAACCCAACTCCAAACCCAACTCCAAACCCAACTCCAAACCCAACTTCAAAAAATAATTCTGATGAGCGCAGCAACCGTCAGCAAAAACCAAGCCAAAAACCTATTTTGAAGAAAAAATAGGATTGTGAAAAACTTGGTATTAAAGATTCGCTCATGGAACAGCAAGCTACTGGATAACTAAGAACGGCAGTGGATTTTTCAAACTGCCTAACCAGATTGCTGAACCACACCATCACAGCTGTTTCAGTACATTCTTATGTGATGCAGTAGGCTTGTGGCTATAAATTGGTAAATCAGGGACGCAATACCGGATCAATCAAGATGATTTAAGACAGATCTCGGCAGTAGTTTTGAGATAAGTGAAAAAACAGAAAATGTTAGCAGCAGCACAGTTGAGAATACTGGCTTGGATCATAATGAGCGATCGCTATTTATTTAATTTTATTGCTTGATCCAGAATAGAGGGGCAATTCCCCTCAAGCTGATGCAATTATTCTCGTTTAGGATTTAATAGAATATAATTTGGTTTTTGAGGAGAAAATCATTCAAGGATCATTTAGAATAAGGTCAAAAATACTTGGAATTTGAGTATTTATAAATACCTAGCATTAGGTATTTATTTAGCTACGATCTGTTTCAAGCTGTTTGGTGTGTAGGCGAAACAGAAGATTAAGGATATTATTATGACACATAAAATTTCTTTAAGACAGCCCAGGAATATCATCAACGCGATCGCAGGTTGTTTAACCTTCTTAGCTGCTGTAGTGGCTATACAAAGCGAAAACCCAAATGCAAAAACACTTGCTTGGATTGTAGCTGTCAGCAGTGCTGCGATCGGGATAGTCAATGAAGCTAGTTCTCATCTGTATGAAGATAATGCCAATAATCAGATAGAAGCTTTTATTAAACCTAGAGAGCAGAAAATTGCAGAATTGACTAAGGAAGTAGAGATTAAACTCGGAGTCGAAAACCGATTACGACTAGAACAGTCAGTTAACAAAAAATTGTTAGAAACAGTTGCAAATCTCAAGGCTGAATTAGAAATTTTTCAAGGAAAAGCAGAAGAAGAAAAGCAATTTGCTGACGCTGTTATAGAGAAATTTTTATTCAATATCAAAGAAATTTTAAATTCTCATATCGAAGAATGTCTTGAAAAGCTTAAAAAATCCATTGATAGCAAAATTAGACAAATTAAAGATGAAAAAACTATCCAAAGATTGAATAAATTTAAGAAAGATATTGATGTCAAATCTTTTAAGTACAAAAGCTTGATAACACAAATTGAACGTAATGAAAATCTGAGTTTTGTCAATGACACCATCGAGATTTATAATCAAATTCATGCAGAATTAGCATGTTTAAAAGTTAAATTTATCAAAAGTTTGAGTGTTAGCGAACGATTGCACTTTCAGAATGCTATCAACCAGGAAAAAGCGAAAAACGCATTAGCAAAAATAGCAGAAATTCAACAACCCAGTTATACCGATGTCCTAGCAAAACTAGAAGAATCTGAGCGAATAGCCGCAAAGAATGAGCAATATATCAAAAACGTAATTGCAGAGTTGGAAAAGGCTATGGAGCGACTAGCTCAGAAAGAAGAAGAAATCAAAGCTCTCAAACGTCCCCAGTATTGGTCTACACCAACTCGTGATGACCAATGGTTAGCAAATATTATTATTGGTTATTTTGAACAATTAGGAATCGTCCTAGATCGCGCTCACAATGATTCTGAACAGTGGCAAGCAACTTTATATTTTCACATTGATCGAAATAGACGTTTAATTACAGTGAAAGACCTTAATGAACATTCTGAAAATATAGAACAGTTAGGCTATACACTCAACAGACCGGAGTTCAAATTTGATAGTGAGTCAGGATTGATGAGTGTTTGGGTACAAATAGCTAGTGATCCTGCTCAGAAAATTCTGCCATTTATTAGGATTGCTAGAGATTAATACTAGTTTACTTAACGCAATGAACTGAAATGCTAGGATATCAATAAATCTCGTGTTTGCCGAAACTCTTGTACCTAGCAGTATTACTTTACAAATTACATTCCCTTGAATCCAACTTTACTTTCAATTTCTCGTAATTTAGTTGTAGAAGTTATTGGTAAATTGGCAACATCATCAGATGATGGCTTGCGTTGAATACCAAGTTGACTGACAATTACACCAATTAAAATTACTGTCCCACCAATATATTGGGCTAAAGTAGGAACTTCCCATAAAATTAAATAAGCTGCGATCACTCCAGCAACAGGAGCAAACGAGCCAACTAACGAGACTTGGGAAACACTAGAAACTCTCAAACCAGCAATCCAAAATGACTGACCAAGTACTACAATCACTGGCCCATAAATTAACATCCACTTCCATAAAAATGGGGAAAGTGCATCCATAAAATGATTTTCACCATAAAGCAGTAAGGCAGTAAAGAAAAATACTATTGTCCCCAAGAGTGTCCGAAAAATACTGTAAAAACCTAAAGGTATTTGAGAGAGTTTTGCTTTACCAATAATTGTTGATGCTGCTAATGTTATGGCTGCTATTGCTGCCAAAATTTCTCCTGTGCCTAAACTAAAGTAGTTTTTCATCTCTGTCATGTCTTGAAGAGTAGAAGGCAAAACAATAGTAAGTACCACGCCTACAAATGAGATCAGCGCGCCAACTATTTCCCAAAAATTCACGCGATCGCGCAACAGCCAGACAGATAATGCTAATGTTAAAGGAGGTTCTAAGCGTCCAATTAAAACAACATTGTTGACATTAGTTAACGCTAGCGCTTGAAAAATCAAACCAGGCGCCACAGCACCACCAATAATTGCTAATAATGTCAGATTCAACCATGTATTTTTGGAAAATTTTTGTACTTTCCAAGATTTAAACTGGTTTCCGTATACAAGTATTAGCACTATCAACGCGCAAAGATTACCAACAAATAAAACATTGCACAATGAAATCGGATTGCGACCATCCACAAAGCGTTGAGCGCCGATTTCCGTGAGTTTGCGCGTGACGGAGTTTGCAGCACCGAAAATAATCACAGCCAGCCACAAATAAAGTTGTCCTGGTATGCTGCGTGAAAGTAGACGACGTGGTAGTCTCATTAAGTCTATAAGTACTTATCAAAACTGATTTCAGCTTATTTGGTTATATTCGATTCAGAACTCACTTGAATCGTACAAGGCTTTGTATTACATTGCAGTTCGTAAAGCTTGTAGACATATTTTTCTTGCCAACCAAGAGGAATTTCCAATAAATCTCTTGTCCCTGTAATTCCTTGTCCAACAAACAATAACAAAGCAATACAATTAAGAATAATGTGAACTGTCCGCCAACGATGACTTTTATCCTTATAAATCTCTTGGACAATTGCCAAGGAGAAAATCATTAACATTGCTGCGGTGAGACCATAATAATAATGTGAGATGTACCACTCATTACCTCTGCGAAACACCTCTGGTTGACAACCCAAAAGAATTAGTCCCATTCCTGTTAGTGTTGCAAAGATTGCTCGCCATAGCCGTGTTTTTGCATTGTAAAGAATGAACAGAGAAATCACAGTTGCAATACACATCACCATCACAAAGATGACCCGCAAGGGTTCTTTTGTCCACACCTGATTTTCCAGCATTTTGGACAAAATGGAGAAAACCAGCCCTAAAAGACTAATTCCCACAACTGCACCTGATAGCCAACGTCCCAATCGCACGTGTTCTTGTCCAACTACAGGTGGTATTTTACTTTTTCCTCCCGTAGTAGTTTGTAGACGACGCTGACGTGTAGACCATGCAAAATTGACGACAATACCAATCAGAGGAAATACTAAAACAGCAGCGATCGCAGGATGCAACAATAAAAAAAAGTCTTTGAGTTGCATAAGAACCTTTATTGATTTATTTCACCACCCGTCGTCTTGGGCATAGATTAAGGGACATGGGAAACTAAATGCAATGTCCGCGAAATTAAGAGCGCACGACTTTAGGGATGAGTTTCAGAGAGAGACTATCTTTACGCCTGATGAATTCAAATGATTAGAATCAATTTTCCAGAAAAACTTAATAAACAGAAATATTAATCAATATTAATCTTGACTAGTTAAAATATTACTCACGAAAGATTATTTTGCGCTTGAGCCGCGTGATAACACCATTATTTTGTAACTGAGTCAGAGTTCGCGATAGAACTTCGGGAGTGATACCAATATCATTAGCAATATCTTTAAGCGGATGCTCTAGAACCAGAATTTTTTCATTTGCAGGAGTAATAACACGCAGGTAATGCAATACTCGTTCACGAGCAGAGCGCATTCCCCGTAACTCTAGTAATAACTTTGTATAATGCAATCGCCGTGCTAGCTGTTCAGTAAAAGTTTTTGATAACTTGAAATCTTGCTCTAATGTATTTAAAAATACTTCTTTGGGAAAGGAAATGATTCGAGAAGGGAGTTCTGCTACTGCTGTACAAACATAAGTCTCATTAAATAGAGCCACTTCTGCAAAATACTCTCCAGTCCTTACTGAGTAGTGATTAACAGTTTTTCCCACATCTGTGTAGTGAATGAGCTTAATCCGTCCAGAATCGATTGCAAAGATTGCTTGTGAAGGCTCATTTTGATAGAAAAGTACCTCTCCATGTGCTAAATCTTTGTAGGTAATGGCAGTTTGTAGGCTAGTTGGTAGTTGGTCGATTTTGAACGAACTCATAAATCAGAATAAATTGATTGATATTAATTGATATCATGTCCTTTGTCAGGGGAGTGTCAATCTTTCCCAACCAGAATAAACATTGAATTTTTGTCCCCGCAAAAATCCTATTAAGGTAACTTCAAATTCTCTCGCCAGAGAAACCGCTAAACTACTAGGAGCGGAAACAGCACAAATAATTGGTACTCCAGCAACTGTACACTTTTGTAAAATCTCAAAACTAGAGCGTCCACTGACCATGACAATGTGATTATGCAAAGGTAAGCGATCGCTCAATAAAGCTGAACCAATAAGTTTATCTAGAGCATTGTGACGTCCAATATCTTCTCGCAAACTGATCAACTGCCCTTGATGATCAAACAATGCAGCAGCGTGTAGACCACCTGTAGCTTTAAATATACCTTGAGCTGCCCTGAGTTGCTCTGGCAGACTGTAGAGAATTTCTGGTGTCACTTTTGGTTCTGGGGGTATGCTTGCAACACCACGCAAACGCAAAGCTTCCAGACTAGCTTTACCACAAACTCCACAAGCGCTGGAAGTATAGAAGTGACGTTCCAAAGGCTGTAAATTAGGATGCAAATCTTCCCGTAGTTCGACATTGACAATATTCAAACGTTGTTCACCATCAATTTCTGTATCTACGCAATAACTCAAACGTTGGATATCCTGTCGGTTGCTGATTACCCCTTCAGTGTAAAGAAAACCAGCAGTCAGTTCAAAATCAGCCCCTGGGGTTCGCATAGTGATTGCAACTGTCCGATGTGGAGAGAGCAAACGAATTTCTAAAGGTTCTTCTGTGGTGATGTAGTCGGAGCGCGATCGCACTTTACCATCTTCCACTACCCAAACTCTAGCTTGAGTTTTACTGCCTTTAGATTGGTTCATAATCTTGCTCAAACTATTTTGGATTTTAGATTACTCTGTCGAGTAGGCGCGTAGCGACTTCTGCTTTTTGGCGGTTCCATAAAATTAAGGATTTGGGAAATTTTTGCGTAAGTCCTGTAAATGCAATGTCGGTGAATTTCGGTTAACTGAAGTCGTAATCTAACGACACAAGTTAGTGTCCTTACGACAAAAGTTAATGTCCCTACGACACAAGTTAATGTCCCTACGACACAAGTTAATGTCCCTACGACACAAGTTAGTGTCGTTATGACAACAAGTTTTATACGTACACCCTAAGTCGGTTTCCTCTACTCCCTATTTTTCTATTTTTCACCACCAAGGCACAAAGACACGAACAAAATTCGTCTATTAGCTAAAGAGTGGTAGGAAGGAGAAAAATGTGAAAACTACGGTTATTGTCAAAACTATCATGACATCAATTGGGTTTTTAGTACTGTTGACCCCACAACAAGCTCATGCTCAATTGATACCACAACCTTGGGTATCAGTTGGTGGCAAAGATGGTGATGTCACTTATTCTGTAGGTGCAAGAGCCTTGAATTGGGGTGCGGAGTTGGGAATTGGCCCTGATAGTGCCACAGGTGTAGATGTACTAAAATTTATCAGCTTACCAGTAGTTTCACCATATGTAGGATTAGGATACTATTCAGAAGATAAAGGACTAGCGGTTTCTGGTGGAGTTCAGGTAGGCGCTGGTGACAATCTTTTCTTGGGTGCTGGTTACAATTCTGTGCGCGGCATCAATGGTCAATTAGGAATAAAATTTTAGATATAGTAATCCAAAATGTCAGATTTCCGACTTCTGGGAAGTCGGGAATCTTGTTGTTCACAAATGATTTAGGAATGCTATGGTAGTTAGAGTTTTTATTACAATCTTTTCTTAAGTTACATCTTTATTATTTATTGGCAGAATGAAAAGTTAGGGCAAGATATGAACAAGTTTCCATAGTGATTGAGATGATTAAAAACTTCCTTATTAGTTTTGATTCCGGTGTCGAGGGGGGAAGTAAATCACAAAATTTCCACTTTATTTTTCATAGATATTAATGGCATTTTAGGGGAATTCAGCTATTTGTTGTGATTATCGCCACTCAGATTGTACTATAGG
>NZ_AJLJ01000014.1 GCF_000317245.1 Fischerella muscicola SAG 1427-1 = PCC 73103 | reverse complement strand
TTGGAATGTTGAAAACAGAGCCGATTTTGATTTTAGAGTCTGAAGCTGATGGAGATTACCTAAATTTCCGGATTGGTTATTGGGGACTAGGACAAGAGCGTTATTACTATAAAACTATATCTCGCATATCTTACAGAGAAATTGTTGAACAGTCAGCAAAAAACCGTGCCTATGAATGGAAAAGTATCCGAGATGAATTAATAGCGCAAGGAGAAAAATTAGAGGAAATTAATTACTTAGGTAAAGATAGCGCCAGTAATTTAGCAATCTTAGAAAAAGAAGAAAAATGGAGAGCCAAGGGAGTTGACGTTAGTAAATTATCCTTACGATATCAAATTAATCATCAAGATTTAGAACAACTGAGCCAAGTTTTAATTACCTGTCATTGTCTAGTTGCTGGTTGGATAGCAGATATTTATCATTTGGTTCATCATGATGTACCTCCCCTACTACCAGATTTACTGCCGAGCTTGCTTAAGAGCCAAATTGACTTGCAATCACTGCAAGCGATCGCTTCCGGCTACAAACAAGTTTATCAAGCTTTAGAAGAAAAACACCGTTACTGGATTCCGGAATTAGCGTTGCAATTAGCTCAGAGTTTATCGCATCTGAGCGATCGCTCGTTAGCAGACGAACAATTACAATACTCTATTGGCACGTGGTTGGAATTGCACCAAGTACCACAACTGCAAGTTAATAATCTAGTTGAAGCAATCCGCAACGCAGCAACTACAGCAGATACACCCTATCTCCAAAGACTGAAAGAATATTTTTCAGCAATTGGTGATAGTCAGGGTATTAACGAAGTCGAAGAAATTTTATATGCAATTACCGACTCCCGACACCCACGTCAACTGAAAAATGCTTATCTTAGCCACACTTTAACCGGACATACAGGCAAAATTTCCTCTGTCGCCATCACTGCGGATGGACAGATTTTAGTCAGTGGAAGTGCAGACAAAACGATCAAAATCTGGAATTTGCATACAGGAAAAACTATCCGCACCCTTAAAGATGAATTGGGAGAAGTTTCTTCGGTTGCTGTGAGTCCCGATGGTAATTTTCTTGCCGTGGGCAGTTGCGAACATCCCAGAAGTAATGTTAAAGTCTGGCATCTGTCTACTGGCAAGCTACTGCACAAACTTCTGGGACATCAAAAACCAGTCAACTTTGTCGTGATTAGCCCCGACGGAGAAATTTTAGCTAGCGGTAGTAATAAAATCAAGATTTGGAATCTCCACAAAGGCGATCGCATTTGTACTTTATGGCATTCTTCTCCTGTTCACGGTGCGGCGATCAGTCCTGATGGTAAAATCATCGCCAGCGCTAGCAGTGATAAAAAAATTCGCTTATGGAACTCGCGCACAGGTGAACCACTACGCACTCTCAACGGACATAAGGGCGACGTGTACTCAGTTACCATCAGTCCAGATGGACAACTTTTGTTTAGCGGTAGTGCTGACAAAACCATCAAAATTTGGGAACTTGAAACCGGGAAAATGCTGCATACCTTCACTGATCACACAGATGAAGTGAAATCAGTTGCAATTAGTCCAGATGGACAAACTCTGTTTAGTGGTAGTGCTGATAAAACCGTCAACATTTGGTGTTTGCAAACCGGAGAACTCCTACAAACTCTCCACGGACATGCAGGGGCTGTAAACTCTGTTGCTGTTAGCCCTGATAATCAATTAATAGTAAGTGGTAGTGTAGATAAAACCATTAAAATCTGGCAGATAGGTTAGTTTCATATCTTGCATCAACCCCATATCCCGCCAAGAAATAAATTTCTTGGCTAATAGTGAAAGTCAGATAAATCTGACTAGGAGGATATTTGAGTCCGTTTTAACGGACTTATGCTATGG
>NZ_AJLJ01000013.1 GCF_000317245.1 Fischerella muscicola SAG 1427-1 = PCC 73103 | reverse complement strand
GAAATTGCCTTAATGGATAACGAACTCCAAAACCAGTGGTTAGAAAAGTGGAGTAAATTATTTGGACAAGGTAAAGCAGAAACATTTCAGAAGTTTCTAAAAGCAGATAATTGCCCTGAGCGTGTTAAAGAATTAGCGCGAGAACCACTGTTGCTATATCTTTTAGCAGCTATGCACCGAGATAATGAATTAACTATTGAAATGTTTGATGGTGCTAATGATGCTCAGGCTAAAATCATCATTTATCAAACAACACTAGATTGGGTTTTAACAAAACAACGTCCTGAACAGCTTAATCAAGAACTTACAGAATTTGACATAGAAGACTTGCGACTTATTTTAACAGAAGCCGGATTATGTGTTACCCAATCTGGGAGAGAATGGACTGCAATTAAAACTATCGAGGAACGTCTCAAAAATGAAAAATCAGCAAAAGAGATGTTGGAGAAAGCTCAACAAAATCTTGGTGAAAATCCCTTAAGGAATGCGCTAGCAGCATTTTATCTTCGACCAGCCAAAGCATCTGAATCAACAGAGGGCGCTGTAGAGTTTATTCATAAAAGCTTTGGTGAATTTTTATGCGCTCAAAAAATAGTAGAGGCTTTGAAAAAATGGGTAAGATTAGACCCTGAGAGTAGGCGAGACAAATTTCTCATTGATGATGACAAGTTATCAGAAGAAATGTATGATTTACTCAGTTATGGTGGATTGACATCAGAGATAGTAGAATATGTCATGCCTCTACTTGCTTCGGAAAAGCAATTTAAATATCTGAAATTATTTGAGCGTTTGGAAGATTTTTATCTGGATTGGTGTCGAGGAAAATTTATTAGTGGATACCCGAAAAATCTACCTCTAAATCAAATGCAAAAATTCCAAGAAGCAAAAATATCGCTGGATTTGAGAGAAGTAGATATTTATGCTGGGCTGAATATCATAATTTTACTTTTAGAATTACATCGCTATGCCCAAGCTAAAGATGAGTTAAAAGATAAAATAGTATTTTATCCCTGTGGTAAAAAGGACAGTAATAATTTTGATCATCAGCGATTGCTTCGGATTATTGGATACAGCAACAGTGTTACCGTAGGTACTTTTTCAGCAACTGTTGGTGATTTTCTCTATGGCGCTAACCTCGATGGCGCTGACTTCTCGCGTGCTAATCTTTCAGGCGCTAACTTCTCAGGCGCTAACCTCAATGGGGTCGACCTCTCACGTGCTAATCTCAATGGCGCTAACCTTAATGGCGCTGACCTCAATGGTGCTAACCTCTCACGCGCTAATCTCAATGGCGCTAACCTCAATGGTGCTGACCTCTCACGAACTAATTTCTCACGTACTAACCTCTCACGCACTGATCTCTCATGCGCTAATCTCTCACGCGCTAACCTCTCACGCACAGACTTCTCATGTACTAACCTCTCACGTGCTAACCTCTCACGCGCTAATCTCTCACGCGCTAACCTCGAAGGCGCTAACTTTATTAATATTATTTGGGATAAGCATACAAACTGGAAGAATGTGCGAGGATTGGATAAAGCACGAAACGTACCTGAAGGCTTGCTTAATCTAGCAAACTCATCTGCTCAACCTCCTCTCCCTCCAAATACTCCGCCTTCCGCTTGAAGAAACAGATAACACCAGCGAGTTTTGCTGTTGCTCAAATAACTTGAAATTGAGTGTGAAGTTAGTCGGGGATCTAAGCTCTGCAATTCTCACAAATCATATAGGATTGCTATATCACAAATAGCAACTGATAACTGATAACTGAGAAGAGGAGTGAGTGACATGAGTCGTCGGTTATTGATAACTGGTGGTGCGGGATTTATTGGCTCGAATTTTGTGCATCATTGGTGTCAAAATTACCCTGATGACCGGGTAGTAGTTTTAGATGCTTTGACTTATGCAGGAAATATTGCCAATTTAGCAGGGTTGGAGAAGCAAGAGAATTTTCATTTTGTCCAAGGAAATATATGCGATCGCTCGTTGCTTGATCAACTATTAGCTACAGAGAATATTGATACAATAGCCCACTTCGCCGCCGAATCTCATGTTGATCGCTCAATTTTAGGTCCTGGTGCTTTTGTCGAAACGAATGTCGTGGGTACATACACTTTACTAGAAGCTTTTCGTCAACATTGGCAGGCAAATTATACACCTAACAATTATCGCTTCCTACATGTTTCTACTGATGAAGTTTACGGTAGTTTGAATCCGAATGACCCACCTTTTAGTGAAACTACTCCCTATGCTCCCAATAGTCCTTACTCTGCATCCAAAGCTGGTAGCGATCATTTAGTTCGTGCTTATCACCATACTTATGGACTACCAACAATTATTACTAATTGTTCTAATAATTACGGCCCCTATCAGTTTCCCGAAAAACTAATTCCCCTGATGTGTATTAATACTTTAATGGGTAAAGAATTACCCGTATACGGTGATGGCAAGAATGTCCGGGATTGGCTTTACGTGGGCGATCATTGTAGTGCTTTAGATGTGGTGATTCATCGTGGTATACCAGGGGAAACTTACAATATCGGCGGTAATAATGAAGTAGAAAATATCAATTTGGTGCAGATGTTATGTCAGCTTATGGATGAATTAGCCCCTAATTTACCTGTGCGTCCAGCAGCGAACTTAATTACTTTTGTCAAAGATAGACTCGGACACGATCGCAGATACGCCATTGATGCTACTAAAATTCAAACTCAATTAGGTTGGACACCTTCAGTTACTGTTGCAGAAGGTTTGCGTCTGACAGTTGCATGGTATCTCACCCATGAGAACTGGTGGAAACCTTTGTTATCGGAGGAGTATCAGGTGTTTTACCAAAAAAATTATGTTTTTAGAGCAAATTAAATAGGTGTTTCTCAATGACGTTTAATGTTAATAAAATGAGTAACGAAATTTATACCAATTTGAAAAAAGAATGCGACAAATAGACCATCTGTAGAGACACGATTTATGAGCCACTCCGTTGCGGGGGTTCCCCCCGTTGTAGGACGTGGCGTCGCGTCTTTACTAAGGATATGTTGTAATCATTCATTGAATTGGTATTAGATTTTATAAATCGAACGCACATGAAAGGTGATAAATAGTGCTGGAGAAAAAGAAAAATGTTTCTCTTTTTATCATTCTATAAATACGTATTACAGACCAAGCATAGAAAATTTTTCTACTTGACATCCTGCTTGAGGAATATTTAATCAAAGCTACTTAAAACATATTTTAAAACTCAAGTAAACACGGAATCCCAGATCCCCGACTTCTTAGAGAAGTCGGGGATCTCGCCTCTCACGAATGATTTAGGATTGCTATAGTTGTAGCTAAATTAGAAGAACTAGGCTGATGAGAAAGCAGGTTAGAAATGCTGCAAGTAGAACAAATATTACATAGTCGTTACCAACTCCAACGTCAACTAGGTAACAATGGAGTTCGCCAAACTTGGTTAGCAACTGATTTACAACCTTCTGCTCCGGAAAACTCGCAAGTAATCGTCAAACTTTTGGCCTTTGGTGGTAACGTGCAGTGGGATGATCTGAAACTTTTTGAGCGAGAAGCCCAAATTCTTCAACATCTTAATCACCCTCGGATTCCCCAATATATTGATTATTTTTGTATCGATGACCACGCACTCTGGTTTGGCTTGGTACAAAAATATATTCCCGGTGAGTCTCTTAAAGAAAGACTTGCTCAAAGACAAAGATTTACAGAAAAGCAAGTCCGCAAGATTGCTGTTGAGGTTTTAAAGATTCTCACAATGTTGCATGAGTTAAATCCAGCAGTGCTACATCGTGATATCAAACCAAGTAATTTAATCTGGGGAGAAGATAATCACATTTATTTAGTTGATTTTGGTGCAGTTCAAGATAAAGCAGCCAAAGAAGGAGTTACCTTTACCATCGTTGGAACTTATGGTTACGCGCCGATGGAACAATATGGAGGAAGATCTGTTCCAGCATCTGATCTTTATGCATTAGGAGCAAGTTTAATTCATTTATTGACGGGTACTCCTCCAGCTGAGTTACCCCAATGCGATCTGCGAATTCAATTTGCTGATCGAGTGAGTATTAGTCCGAGTTTTGCCAATTGGTTGGAAAAGTTGACACAACCAGCACCAGAAAAAAGGTTTATGACTGCTCGTCAAGCGCTAGAGTCTTTAAAATCTGGTTCGATTGTTCATCAGTCAGAAAAAAAGAATGGAGTGACGTTAGCGCACCAAACAAGAAACAATTCGGGCTGCGGGATTAATAATACAAAAGAGCAAGTCCCTGATGAAATTCTTGGTTGGAATTGGGGTGCATTTTTAATGCCTTGGCTTTGGTTATGGAGTAATAAAGTTTGGATAGGATTGTTATGTTTTTTCCCATCAATTGGTTGGATAATGACAATTATCCTTGGTGCTAAAGCTAATGAATGGGCTTGGAAAAGCAGACGTTGGCGCAGTATCCAACACTTCAAAGAACATCAAAGAGGCTGGGCGATCGCTGGAGTGCTGATTGGCGCACCTTTTAGTATTATTTTGTGGACAGCTGCGATCGTATTTCTCATCACATCTTTTTTATGATAACTAGCTTAGAATCCGGCGTTGCACAAACTAGGAATCAAAAATGAACAGCCCAAATATGCAACGCCTAATATTTATCTAAGTTTGGCAAAACTATCAGCAAAATGTGAAAAGTCTGGTGACGAATTCATTTTCAGCCGGAAAATATTTCGCTTTTCAGTTTTTTGTTTTTTTGAACCTTGAACTTTGGGAGCTGACATTTGTAAAACTTTCTCCAATAACCAAGGAGCAAAACGCTGACACCAAACTGCTAAATAGCTTTGCCAACCAACCAAAATTTCCGATGAGTCTTTTTGTAATCCGCAGACAAATGCTTGAGCGACTTGTTCGGGAGTCATCGGCATTATCCATCGAAATAACTCTAAATCGCGCACCATGTCGGTATCTGTCAGAGTTGGCAATAATGCGATGACTCGGATTTTATATTGAGCAAGTTCGCGACGTAAAGCTTGGGTAAAACCTAACAGTGCAAACTTAGTAGCTGAGTAAGTCGCCATCGTGGGTGCAGCGACTTTCCCCATCAAGCTGGAGACATTAACTATTGTTCCTTCTTCTCGATTTGCCATACGTCTGGCCATCATATGAGTCAGGGTATAAGTCCCCAATAAATTGAGAGAAAGTTCCTCTTGAACTTGGGGTAATTTCGATTGCAAAAAAGAGTTTTGGTAGGCTACACCTGCACAATTTACCAGCAAGTGAATCGGGCCATAGCTACGCCAAAGTTGAGCTACAGCAACATTTACAAAGGTTGGTTTCGTCAAATCTAACGCCATGATTATGGTTTCTGCACCCATCGCTTCGATTTCTTGAGCCACCTCTGCCAACTTTTGGCGATCGCGTGCGACTAAAATCAACCGTTTCATACCTTTTTGCGCTAATTCCAGAGCAATGGCACGTCCAATACCACGGGAAGCTCCAGTAATCAGAGCAACCTTACCTTGAATATTCATGGATTTCATCCTCCAAATTCTAGTCTTACTGCACCTGAACCATAGGGATCACTTTCACAACTTTTCTGCATCAAGGTACAGGCTAAGACAAAATTAAATTCTTGAATTACTAAAAATCCAAAGCCGAAAATTAACTCTTGATGCGATCGGCAGAATGGATGTGGCTCATAGTTTACTCCTGTTATTGTTACTAGGATGACCAATTTTATTGGCAGCCAATACACACTTTAACAATTACTTCAACTACTGGCAATATTTTTTTATAAGAATTTCTAAATAATTCTTAACAATTAAATTATTTTTAGCGACTATATATAAAATGAGCAATATTTTTTTAAGTCAAATAAATAAAAAAAAGCCTAATATCAGCTATATTTGCTGATTAAGATCTAAATATGAAATATTTCCAGTAGCTATAAGTATTTCTTAATATTTGTTGGTTAGTAACTTAATTTTGTAAGCATCAACTCAATTTTTTCTGAAATTTGTTAAAACAAGAGATTATCAAAAAGAGCCCCAAATTATTAAAAAATTTGGGGCTCTAGCTCTCTCAATTTTTACTACTCATTTAAGATTGCTATACAAATTTAAGATTCAACTAATCCTACAGGACAAGCCACATTTGTTCCTCCTAAACCGCAATAACCACCAGGATTTTTACCCAAGTATTGTTGATGGTAGTCTTCGGCGTAGTAAAATTCTGGTGCATTGAGGATTTCTGTAGTGATATTGCCATAACCTGCGGTACTGAGGGCTTTTTGATACTGATCCCGCGAAGCTTCAGCTAGCTTTTTTTGCTCCTCAGAGTATACATAAATTCCAGAGCGATACTGTGTACCGACATCGTTACCTTGGCGCATTCCTTGGGTGGGATCATGGTTTTCCCAAAAGGTTTTAAGTAAATCGGTGTAACTAATCACTTTCGGGTCATAAACAACCAACACTACTTCGTTGTGACCAGTCATGCCGCTACAAACTTCTTTATAGGTGGGGTTGGGAGTGATGCCAGCAGCATAACCAACTGCGGTAGTATAAACACCAGGCAGTTGCCAGAACTTACGTTCAGCACCCCAAAAACATCCCATCCCAAAAATTGCCATTTCCATGCCTTCTGGAAATGGAGGTTGAATAGGATTACCTAATATATAGTGACGGTTATTTACTGGCATCGATTCTGCCCGTCCTGGCAAAGCTTCCTGGGAACTAGGCAATGTTAATTTTTTACCAAATCCAAATAGCACCATTGACTTTTACTCTAATATGTGAGATTTATTTTTACTTTACTTAATATTTTAAAGATTATAGCGATCGCCTGCATGATGTTACTACTACAAGTTTTCCAACAACCAAATGTGAGAAATGCGATCGCTATTAGTCTAGGAGCCATAGCAGGCGCTTTGAGCCGCTACTATTTAACAGTGTGGTTTACCCAACGTTTTGGTGTAAGTTTTCCCTATGGCACATTTGTGATTAATCTTAGTGGCTGCTTTTTTATGGGATTCTTTGCTACCCTAGCTTTGTATAAAGCAGATATGATTTCTCCAGAAGTACGTTTATTGGTAGCAACAGGATTTTTGGGAGCCTACACAACTTTCTCAACTTATGGACTAGATACTATTAATCTATTAAATACTGGTAATTTGGCAAAAACGGCTTTTTATTGGGCTGGGAGTGCAATCTTGGGAATTATTAGCATTCAACTAGGGGTGATTTTAGCTAGGTTTTGGAGATAGACTTTCTAAATCTTTATTTGTTCTTTTTGAATAACAACAGATTCAGAAAAGAAATTATCAAGATTATTCAGTATCGGTATCAATAGCACAAGCATCACAGCAGAAAACATATCGCCGCCCCAACTATCATGTAGCCAATGGAAAGCTGCCTCGTTACCTGTACCATGAAAATAGGTGAGTAAAGTATTGCGGATAATATTGCCGCTAATACTAATCAACATTGCTATTAATAAAAATGAAGCTGTCTTGCGGCGAGATGAGAAATTACCAGTCCAATAAAGTAGCATCAAGCCAACATAGAGAGTAGTAAATAACATTTTTAGTCCCGCACAGTATGGAGCTACTTCTACAATTCTCCCTTCCACATATATATTGATCTCATCGACAGTTACTGTCATTCCAAACTGATTGAGAATAAAACCCGCAGTACCAGCAATAAAACTTTGTAAAGGGAAAGTATAGGGAGCAATTAAATAGGGTAGTGGTGTTGGTGTTGCCATTAAAACTAATAACAAAGGAAACTTTTGTAACTTGAAGCCAGGAATACCTTTGAACCATAAGCACAATCCGGCAAGTATAGCTGGCAAGGAAAGATTAACCCATTCGCTAATACCAATAAGATAAAAAATTCCCCCTATTAATAATAGGACAGCGCCCAAGGGATGCTGATGAGCTGGTAGTCTTTGCCATAGTTTCCGCTTGAGCCAAGCTATATATACGGCAAAAGGTAAACCAATCATACCGTGACTGAAATATTCGTGTTCTGTACTAATATTTTTATGCAACCAACCATCTAGCCAATGTAGCAATAGAGGCGCATAAAGCAGTCCTAAAATACTTATAATTGCTAAATTAAGCAACTTCTGTGAAATTATATTTTGAAAGGAAAGTTGATTGTGCATAGATTTTAGTCATTTGTCATTATTTATGCAAATAGCAAATTTTCATCAGAAGAATTAACTGTTATAATATGGACGATCGCATCCGTAATTTTCTGAGTTTTGCTATTGCTTAAACCTGGATACATGGGTAACGATAAAATTTGATTCGCTAACATTTCTGCGTGTGGGAAATCACCAATTTGATAGCCTAAGTTTGCGAAACCTGGTTGCAGATGACAAGGAATTGGGTAATGAATTCCTGTTTGAATTCCCATAGCTGTGAGTTGTTCTTGAATGACACAACGATCTACAGCGCAAGATTGACAAACTCTAATCACATACAGGTGATAGACATGGCCTTCAGCACTATGATTTTGGATAGGGATAATACCTTTTGTGGCGAGGGATGCTAATTCTGCATCATAATTTTTGGCAATGTTAAGGCGATCGCGATTCCAATTTTGGAGATATGGTAATTTTTGGTGCAGTACAGCAGCTTGGATGGTATCTAAGCGGCTATTGGTTCCGATTTCTGTGTGAAAATACTTGCGGGATGCACCATAATTTCGCAACCGTACCATTTTTTCAGCTACTTGCTGATCTCGCGTTAAGAGGATTCCGCCATCTCCAAATGCTCCTAAATTTTTGCTGGGATAAAAACTAAAAGCAGCTGCAATACCTACTGAACCGGCGCGATATCCTTCTCGTTCAGCTAAATGTGCTTGAGCAGCGTCTTCAAAAATGAGGATTTTGTAGGTATCAGCCAAGTCTAGTAGCTGTTTTGGTGATACCATTTGACCATAAAGATGTACAGGAATAATTGCTTTTGTTTTTGATGTAATTGCTTTTGCTGCGGCTTCTAAATCAATTAAAGCTGTATGGCGATCGCAATCAACTAAAATTGGTTTTGCTCCTGTACGTAACACACCAATAAGTGTTGCGACAAAAGTATTTGCTGGCAAAATTACCTCATCGCCAACACCGATATTACAAGCTTGTAAACCGAGAGCGATCGCATCAGTTCCAGATGCAACACCAATTCCATATTTTGTACCAGAAGCAATAGCAAAAGCTGCTTCAAAATCAGAAACTGTTTTTCCTAAAACAAAATCTCCCTGTTCTAATACTGCTTGGATTGCTTGCTGCAATTGATTTTGAATCGGTAGGTGTTGTAAATTCAGGTCTACAAAAGGGATTGTTATTGGTATATTCATTTTCACTAATACTCAAAAAATTTTTTCAACCTCGTGTATAGCAAACCGTATAGGAGTTGTAAAAATTGCAAAGCCAAGATCCCCGACTTTTTATTTTTAGAAAAGTCGGGGATCTTGTAATGCTATAGTTACTCTCTGAACAGAAGTATTTTTGTCCTCTCATTTTCCGTTATCCATTCTCGTTAGTGTTATGTTACCCAAGTAGAATCGGATACTAACGGAGAACATAGGGATCGGGGGTTAGGGTTTAGGGATTAGGGATCGAAGATTTAGGGTGTCAGTTTTCAATCTGTCTTATAGATTCTTAAGAATTTATGTCATCTTGTTGAGTCAGGAATTTATAACGGTAAGTTGAGAGAATAACCAGCCGTGTGTGGCATGGAAAAAACTTGTCAATCAGTTGTGATTGCAGACCAGTGCAAAGTCATTCCAATCCAGAATTTAACCATAGTGTCACAGTGGATCGTAATCGCGGTTTGCAAAAAGTACTTGAACGCCTGATCGGCACAATGAAGCGAGACGCGCTAATCATAGAAACAACAAACCGTCTCAGAGAAACGCTTCAAGTCGATCGCGTGGTTTTGTATTACTTTTACTGTCAGTGGCACGGACAAGTAACATTTGAAGCTTTGAGTTCTAATGAATTTTCTATCTTAGGTTCAACAGGGCCTGATGATTGTTTTAATGATGAGTATGCTGCTCTGTATTTGGGAGGACGGGTACGAGCAATTCCCGACATTGAATCAGAAGCAATTGCTACTTGTCACCGAGATTTTCTGCGCCAATTGCAGGTTCGTGCCAACCTAGTTGTACCTATCTTGACTCCCAAAGGATTATGGGGACTATTAGTGGCACATCACTGTCAAGCACCTCGTCAGTGGTTACAATCAGATATTGAACTGATGCAAGCAGAGGCGCAAATTTTGGCAGCAGCACCTTGTATTCAGGAGATTTAGTCCCAATTTGAGTGATCGTGTTGTCAGCTACAGTTCGATTCTTGAGAATCAGGCAAAAATTTAAATAATATTTAGTTTTACATATGCAGCTTTTCTGCACACCATGCTGCTAATTCATGAAACCTCGAATAATTGTCTGCGGTTTAGGACGCACTGGATATAAAGTTTTTCGTTTGCTGAGACAACAAGGGGCCTTAGTCATCGGCATTCATCATAAACCAGTTCCAGGCGAGAGAGCAGGAGATGTCATTGTCGGCGATCTGCACGCAGCTAGCACCCTCAAAGCAGCTGGGATTCAGCAAGCGCACACCCTGGTGATCGCTGGAGGTGACGATGCACTCAACTTGCGAATTATGATGCAAGCGCGGGTACTAAATCCGCGCATTCGGATTATCAATCGCTTTTTTAACACCAGTTTAGGGGAACGGCTGGATCATGCGGTTCCAGATCATTTAACTATGAGTGTTGCGGGATTAGCAGCACCTGTATTTACTTTTGCGGCGTTGGGAAGTGAAGCAATTGGACAAATCAAGCTGTTTCAGCAAACTTGGCCGATTCACGAAGAATATATAGATGAAGATCACCCGTGGCGCGATCGCAAACTCAGCGAATTGTGGAACGATCAAACACGGATGCTAATTTACTATATGCCAGCAGAAGGCGAGGTGGATTTAGTATCTGCCGTAGTTACGGGACATAAATTAAAAGTAGGCGATCGCTTAATTGTGGGAACTCAACCCCGCGTCCGTTGCATTCGGAGATCAGTGATTGCCAAACTGCTGAAAGTGTTTACCAGTTTGCGACAGTTTCAGAAACATGCTCAAGCGGTGGTAATGATGTCTTTGGTGTTGCTGGTGATTATTGCGATCGCTACACTCATCTACACTTCCACCGAAAGAACTGTTTCTATTGTTGATGCTCTTTATTTTGCTGTCGGTATGATTACGGGGGCGGGTGGTAATGATAAAGTTGTCGAACATGCTCCCACGAGTGTGAGATTATTTACCGTGTTGATGATGCTGGTAGGAGCTGCGGTAATTGGTCTTTTCTATGCTTTACTGAACGATTTTGTTTTGGGTAGTCGCTTCAAACAATTTTTAGATGCAGCCCGCATTCCCTATCGCCATCATTATATTGTCTGTGGGTTGGGAGGAATTGGAATTAAAATTGTTCAGCAACTCCACAGCAGTGGACACGAAGTTATAGTTATTGAGCGCGATACCAACAACAGATTTGTCAACACAGCGCGAGGATTAGGTATTCCCGTCATTCATGGTGATGGTAGCTTTGCCGAAATTCTCAAAGTGAGTAACTTAGTGAATGCATCTGCACTCATTGCTGTCACCAACGACGACGCTACAAACATGGAAATTGCCCTCAAAGCCAAAGCCATCACGCCCAAAGTACCAGTGATTGTCCATTACGCCGATCCAGATTTTGCCCGCATGGCACAACAGGTATTTGACTTTGAAGCTGTTCTTAGTCCCGCCGAACTCGCCGCTCCGGCTTTTGCTGCTGCTGCTTTAGGCGGACGCATCCTTGGCAATGGGATCACCGCCGATAGTCTGTGGGTAGCCTTTGCAACATTGATTACACCTTCTCATCCCTTTTGTGGGCAACGGGTGAAAGATGCTGCAATGGATGCGGACTTTGTGCCGTTGTACGTTGAGACAAATAACCAAGAAATTCACGGCTGGGATTTACTGGAAATAAACCTCAGCGCCAGCGATATTTTATACTTAACTATGCCAGCAAATCGTTTGCATCAGTTGTGGCGTTATACACCTTCACAGGTCATGGCGAGTTGAAATTTGAGGTGTGATTGAATTTTGTGTGACTCCCAACCGAGAAACAAGATCCCCGATTTTTTCAAAAAGTCGGGGATCTAAGCTCTACGATTCTCACCAATTCAGATAGGATTTCATATCACTAGAACAGGAACATTATTCCAATCAATTAGTTTTTTGATTAAAAATAGTGCGATCGCTCCCGTGGTTAATGGTTTCATATACTACTTCGGCAAGCAACTACACAATATGCTACTGACTTTATTCGTGAAATTCCGGAAATAGATTACTGAGTGTGGAAGTATGTAGTGATGAAGTGAGGATGTTTACACAAAAAACGGGTTTTAATCACATGATTAAAACTCGGTTTCTTGGCTAGTTTGTAAACTTTTTCAAACTAGTTTCATCAATACTAATTACGTGATTGGGTTTCCATCCACGCAATACACTTGTGCATTTGTTCTTTCATAGTTTCTGCATCTGCGTGATATCTTCGCCCATGACCTGGAAGCACCCACGCAAAAGTATAATTAGCTAACTTCTCCATTGATTTCATTAATTCTGACCAAGAGTAAAAACAATAATTACGGAAAGCAATTAACTGTTGAATATCATCATCCCAAGCCAGATGATCACCAGAAAAGAGAAACTTATTTTTGTATAGCAAGACAGTATGTCCTTTGCTGTGTCCAGGAACTGGGATAATCAATAAATCAGGAGCTAACTGAAAAGGTTCTGAACCAGTCAATTGAATTTCGACATCACGAGTACCCCAATTAATGTCATCTTGATGTAGGATACGTTTACATCCAAAATGTTCTGCATACTTTTGATGATCTGCCACATCATCTATGTGAGTTAGGAACATATAACGTATTCCCCCCATTTCTTCCAAACGCTTGACTAGAGGCGGTGTAAAGCGAGGAGAATCTACTAGAACATTACCTTCTGGTAGTTGAATAAAGTAGCCAGTTCCACCATAGGATTTTTCCGAATGGTAGCCACAATCGTAGACATTTTCTTCTATAGGAATCGGAAAACTGAGCTGAACAGTTTTGATATCTTGAGGCTTTTCAACAGTACCAATGGAACTAGTAGGACAAGATAAAAGTGCTTGCAATGCTTTGAATCTTTCTTTATCGTTCGCTGGTTGCTGATAAACTGCTGACATTCCCTCAGCTTCAGTAAATACTTCTGGAGCCATCCAACGACAGGTATCACAGTCGATACAAGTGGTATCGACATAAAAATCGCCACTAATATTTTGAGGGCGACGCAGATTTAAATGAGCCATATTAAACCAGTTAATTTATAGAAGAGTTATTAAGCATCTATGACTACACTAACAAATGCGATCGCTATCTAGCGATGCTCTCTAATTTTGTTTAAAAATTGTATTATCTCAAGCAGTTTGAATCTCTAGTGTTCACCTCACAATTTCAACTAAATATCAAGAATAACCATCGCCTTCCAACCATCATTTATTTTTTCTAGATGAAACTTATGTAACGTGACGGCTTTTACATCTACTAACTGTTGATGGCGTTGAGGATCAAGTTTTTCTCCTTGGAGTACAGCAGTGAGGTGGTATTTACCATTTTTCTCATCAATATTAATTTGCTGTGTTTGCAACAAAAGTTGTTCGCTATCTTTGTAATAAACAAGTTCTTGCAAGAAATTAAATAGTAAGAGATCTAATTCATCATTATCCAAGCTGATATTTCGCGTTTCTTTTGGTTCTATAGAATCTAAATTTTCAATCATAGTATTGATTGTGGCATTAGCTGCGGCTTGGAAAAGCTTTTGTAAATCTTCTCCCCAAGCACGAAAGGCAATATCAGCAATGGCAACATTTTCCAGAAATTCGTAACCCATAAAATTCTCAATTTTAATTTTCTCAGTGTTCTCTGTGGAGCATTAATTATTCATGATCAACAAGATCCCTGACTTCTTTGAGAAGTCGGGGATCTGACCTCTCGATTTTTACAACTATATATCAAGATACAATTTCATTGTTCACACAATTTTAATTTATTAATAATTTCTGATTTCACCAAGCTTATCTTTTTACCAATAAATACTAACTCAGTTGCTTCTTGTGTAAATAACTCTAATTCCCAACGCCCAGCTACAAAATTAAACAAATATATGCCATCATCAAACCTGATAAACCCTTTCGCCCGATAAACTTCAGTTTCCAAATTATCAGTAAATTCCTCAAAAAGCTGGCGGTTAAAAATAGCAGATGCTCTATAACTAAATGATTCAAATTCTAATTGATGAACGTGGTGTGGTGGTGCTTGTACTTTTTCTCGACCAATACCGAATAGCAAATCTGGATCTACCTGACCTCTTACAGTATGGACAATTGAAGCTGTTTTATTAATCGAATTTAACTTTTTATCAATAGCTTGCAATTCACTTTCAGAAACTAAATCAACCTTGTTTAAAAGAAGAATGTCCCCTGCTTCAATTTGAATTCGGATTGTGTGACCAACGGAGGGATATTTCATCATTGCATCGGCATCAATAACTGTAATCACTCCATCAAGTCGTACTCTCTGCAAACTTTCTTGAATATCAAAAACTAAAGCATCTGGTTCTGCAACTCCGGTAGTTTCTACTACGATGTAATCAGGGTCAACGTTATCAATAATTTCATTCACAGCGGCTTCAAATTCACCCAGTAGCGAACAGCAAACACAACCACCACCCAAATCTGCCATCTGGACGTTTTTACCTTGGATGATTTTGGTATCAATCGCTATTTCGCCAAATTCGTTCATCAAAATGGCAATTTTTTTGGGGAAGGTGTCAAGAATATAACGCAACAGTGTTGTTTTACCGCTTCCCAACGGCCCAGTAATTACTGTTAGTGGTATACGTACTACCATAAGAATCCAAAATCCAAAATCGTACTACCCCTTGATATTTCCAATTGGTGTCAACCTTGCTACCCGCTTGCTAATCCCTGCTAACTCAGCCGCTTCAATGACATCATCAATATTTTTGTAGGCTCCACCTGCTTCTTCTGCTAATCCTGAATAAGAGGTACTGCGGACATAAATACCTCGGCTTTCCATCTCTTTTTTGAGTTTTTCACCGCGATAGATTTTTCGTGCTTTCGTTCGACTCATCGTGCGTCCGCTACCGTGAGCAGTGCTGAAGAAAGTTTGCTCACCACTGGGTACACCTACTAATAAATAAGAGCCAGTTTCCATACTGCCGCCAATAATGACTGGCTGACCAATATTTTTATACCGCTCAGGTACATCTGCCATTCCAGGAGCAAAAGCACGAGTTGCACCTTTACGATGGACAAGTAGCGATCGCTCTTTGCCATCAATAATATGATGTTCTAATTTAGCTGTATTATGAGCAACATCATAAACCATATGCATACCTAAATTTTGGGGCGATCGCCCCAAAATTTCCGCAAACACTTCCCGAATCCGGTGCAAAATCACTTGACGATTAACAAACGACATATTGATACCGCATTTCATCGCCGCAAAATAAGCTTGTCCTTCAGGAGAGTCAAAAGGCGCACAGGCTAATTCTCGATCCAAAATTTTGATCCCATACTTACTTTCCATCACCTTTAGGAAAATTTGCAGATAGTCAGTTGCTACCTGATGACCAAATCCCCGACTTCCACAGTGGAACATCACCACCACTTGGTTAGGAATAGTAATTCCTAGACTCCGGGCTAATTCCTGATCATAAATATTCTCTGGTCGGGCAACTTGAATTTCCAAATAGTGATTTCCAGATCCCAAAGTTCCGATTTGGTTGAAACCTCTATCAATAGCTTTTTCACTGATTTTGGTAGCATCAGCACCCTGAATGCACCCGTTTTCTTCTATCAATTCCAAGTCTTCTTCCCAACCGTAATCATTACGGATGCACCATCGTGCGCCTTCTTCCACTACTTTACGAAACTCATTCCGGGAAAGTTTCACAAATCCAGTGCTTCCTACCCCAGCAGGAACCCTTTCGTACAGCCTGTCTACTAACTTTTTAATATAGGGTTTAACTTCATCGTAAGTTAAATTTGTTACTACTAAGCGCATACCGCAATTTATGTCAAAACCGATACCACCAGGAGAAATCACGCCCCCGGCTTCTACATCCATCGCAGCCACACCCCCAATAGGAAAACCATAACCAAAGTGTCCGTCAGGCATACACAAAGCGTACTTAGTTATGCCTGGAAGCGTAGCAACATTAGTAACTTGG
This sequence comes from Fischerella muscicola SAG 1427-1 = PCC 73103, assembly GCF_000317245.1. Classification (GTDB taxonomy): domain Bacteria; phylum Cyanobacteriota; class Cyanobacteriia; order Cyanobacteriales; family Nostocaceae; genus Pelatocladus; species Pelatocladus muscicola_A. The sequence continues at coordinate 39,741 of NZ_AJLJ01000013.1, read as the reverse complement.
TCATAAACTGCGTCATCTAATTCCTGAATTAACTTTTCTGTTCCATAAATACGCGCCGGAACGCGCATTCCCTGTTTGTAGGAAACTGGAATTTCCCACACCGTGTCAGAAATTCTTTTTAAATCTTCTATTATTGTCATATACAGCACTCCCGCATGTTGTTCGGTATTTGCTGTTAGTAAAAAGACATTGCCACAATATCCCCTTGGTTAGTGGCGGTAGTCTCAAAATATGCTGATAAAATTTTGCATATCTATAGATTCGAGGATAAAGTTTCTATTTGGTTGAAACCTCTGTCTAGAGAAATGTGTGGCTATTACACCAGAGGTTTTCCAGATAAAAGTGAAAAGTCAGATGCACAACAACCAATACGAACAAAAATACAAACAAGAAGTAATTGATTTTTTTAACAGCAGAACTCATTACGACAATGATTACACCATTCGTCGCACTCTGCCTTTATTAGATTTAGTGAAATTACAAAAAGGACAAAAAGTATTAGATATAGCAACTGGTACGGGTATAATTGCCATCTCTGCTGCTCAAATCGTTGGCTCAGAAGGCAAAGTAATTGGAGTAGATTTTTCTTCAGGAATGCTTGAGCAAGCTCAACATAAAATAGAGGAATTAGGCTTGCAAAATATTGCATTAATAGAGGCAGATGCAGAGTATATAGACTTTGATGATGAAAGTTTTGATGTCATTCTTTGTTCTACTGCAATAGTTTACTTTACAGATATTCCTGCTGCTCTACGCAAATGGTATAGTTTTCTCAAAAAAGGTGGTATTGTTGGTTTTTCTTCTTGCTCTCAGGAATCATGTGAAGCACCACTCATCATTGAAGTTTGTGCCAAACATGGTATTTCGCTGACAAACATTAACGAGCCGACAGGAACTCCCCAGAAGTGCCAAAATTTGCTCCGAAAAGCTGGTTTTAAAGATATTCAATTCAAAAGCGAACAATTTGGTTTTTACCGTAGTATTGAGCGATCTCAAGAATGGAATGGAGGATGGTTTCATCCTAGAGAAAATCCCTTATTACAGCTTTCTGCGGAGCAAATGCAAGAATTACAAGCAGAGTATCGTCAACAAATAGAAGCAATGGCAACTGAGCAAGGTGTTTGGTATGAAAATCTGACCGTTTTTGCAACTGGTTGTAAATGATTAATTGGGTTAAACACGATAAATATTATGCCAACAAGTACGCGTTTTAACATCCCAATTGATTCCAGAAAAACAGTTAATAAATTTATTTTTAAAGTTAAAATTACAAGCTTTTGGATAGCTAATTTATAGCCAGAGATTGAGCTCAACTTTTGATAGATGTAGGTTCTACCTTTGGACATATGAATGTCCAGTCAGCAATACCTAAATTAGGGTACTAAGGTTATCGCTCACCTGATTTTGTAAGTGATACTAAGAGAATATCTGAAAAGTCAAAGTTTAATCAAAATCGACACTAATAAATCGCATTACAGCACTTTTCAGACATCATTGAAATCACAGCAATTACCATTAATTAATTCCCAGGAGAAAGCTATGATTATTTCTGATCTGAATCACATCGAATCTGTTGAATCTAGTCAAATTATTGGTGGTAGAGACGACAAAGGCAAAGGCAAAGACAAAGACAAATATAAATATAAATGCTACGAATGTTACAAGTACAGAGACTGACAACTTGCACTAGTTTGTAGTATCAGGATGCGAAGCCTTTAAACCCTCGTTACCAGGTTGAACCTGGTAACGAGAAGAATTTTTAAAATTGAATAATTTGTATAATTTATTTTTATTTGTATAAACAAAATTAATGGATAATTATATTTAGTATCAGCCCTATTAAATCTAGCTAGAGGATTCAAGATGAGTATTTTACGTCAAATGGCGTTGAGTGCTTTTTTTGCTCTTTTTTTAGCAGCTATTCTTGGTGTCGTTAAGAATCAGCCTTCTTTGGTGGCTTCGGCGGGTATAGCTGCTGGTGTGTGTGGACGCGCTCTTTCTGCAATTAAATAATTTAAATAAAAACCGGGTTTTGAGAAAAACCCGGTTTAATAACAGTGATTTACCTTTCAGTTCACCAAATGCAACTGACTCACCACAAAACTAATTGCATGATGGGTAAGAGGAAGACTATCAATTACCATACCCAGACACAACAGCATCATGTAAGAAATGGAATAGAGAAATAATCCTCTGGCTAAATTACGATCGCTTGGATTATGGAGCAATTGCCAAGCTTTGTAAATGAATACTCCGCCTAAATATAGCGCGATCGCACCATAAACAAATCCTGTTTGCTGCAAAGGATAAATTAGCATCAGTGTAGCTGCGACTGTGATGAGGGTATACCACCAAATCTGACGCACAGTCGCCTGATTGCCGGCAACTACTGGTAGCATTGGCACACCAACTTTTGCGTAATCTTCACTAATCATCAAGGCTAAAGCCCAGAAATGGGGTGGTGTCCATAAAAAGACAATTCCAAATAATAACCATGCTGTCCAGCTTAAACTACCAGTAACAGCCGCCCAACCTACCAGTGTCGGAATAGCTCCTGCGGCTCCACCAATGACAATATTTAGGGTGCTGTGACGCTTTAGCCAATGAGTATAAACTAAAACATAAAAAACTATACCAGCCATTGCTAACGAAGCTGCTAACAAGTTGGCAAATACTGACAATAGGCTAAAGGAAATAACAGCTAGAGCGATCGCAAAAATTAGAGCATCACGTGACTGTATCCTACCAGAAGGGATGGGACGATGACGGGTGCGCTCCATCTCATAATCTATATCCCGATCATAAATACAGTTAATTGTCTGGGCGCTAGCAGCGGCTAAAGTGCCACCAAATAAAGTTACTAGCAACAGCAGTGGATCTACCTGTCCGTTTGCTGCGATCCACATACTGCCAGCTGTGGTTATTAACAGCAATGGGATAATTCTGGGTTTGGTTAGTTGGTAATAGCTTTGCAGAACCTGTAAAAATGATTCATGCTGCTTCGAGACATTAGTCTCAATCATCTTGGCACTAATTCCTTAATGTTCAATAATTTGTATGCTGTTGCTATCAGTCAGTTAGAGACGCGATTATACTCTTACGAGAAGCCGCTCTTACGAGCGTCTATGCGTCTGTACAGTTATCAGTAGCTCTTTTTGATAACTGTTCACTGTTAACTGATTTAACTTGGAAGTGGATTGGTAGTCTCAGTATTTATGTCAGCATTAATACTGCGGTTTGCTACCCAATCGCGTAATGACAGAACAGTGAAAACCACCAAAATACCTAGTAAAATTGCCCCTATAGCTTGGTGACAGACAGTTAATGGTTCGACTTGGAGATGTAACCGGAAAGTAGCAAATCCTACAATCAGTTGTACAAGTAATAACCCACCAGCCATATTTGCCAGTTTGCGTAGGGCTGGGTGGAGTGCTGGTGTACGCCAAGCCATAAATACCAGTACCAATATTGCCACTGTCGGTGGGATCAAGCCGAAAATGTGACTATACATCACATTACAAAGTTCGTAACCTCCAAAACATTGGTGTAGCGCCCAGCGAGAACCGACTAAAGCGCCGAGAAGACTTTGTACGTAAACCAAAATAGTGGCAATTAAACCTACCCAAGGCAATTTACCAACAGTTCCGGTGGCTTGATAGGGAGTGAGTGCAGTACCAATCACCAATAGAGTACAGAAAAATACTAAAGCTGTTCCCAAGTGAGCAGTCACTATATCAAACCGCAACAGTTCAGTAACAGTAAGTCCACCTAACACGCCTTGGAAGATAATTAAAAATAGAGCAAATGTGGATGCCCAAGGTAGCCATTTGGGTAAAGAGCGACGATTCCACCAAGATACACCCACGAGTGCGATCGCGCTGATCCCAATTAATGATGCATCCAACCTATGAAACCATTCCAGAAACACCTGGAAATTCATTTGCTTGGTTGGTACTAGTTTACCGTAGCACAAAGGCCAGTCTGGACAAGCCAATCCTGCATTCATGACGCGGGTAGCGCTGCCGATCGCCATCAAAATCAAAGTGGCTACACACATTCTCCACACCCAGCGCCGAATTCGATCCTTGGGATTTTGCTGTTGTTCTACTGCCTCTACATTTTGTTGTTCTAGGACAAATTCGCTCATGAAAGATACCTTTGAGTTGCTCTTCGTGAGCCACAAAATTTAAAACGTTTGCCAGCCGATTTGGACTTTATAGAGATTGTCCATGCCATCCATTTCAGAGGCTTGGGGATTTTGAATTATCCATAGAGGAGTTGTGACTTGGTTGAAACGTCGTTCCCAAAATCACGCCACGTGCTACAACGCTCTTAATCCGTGCAACGCAGTGGCTCCAAAATCCAAAATCCACATCTCCACCCTAGCTTATGAAAATTGGGATGAAAGTTCGGCTCTCACTTAATACTTTGAAGCACCTTGGTTAGTTTGCGCCTAAGCTTTAGGTATTTTTCAAGTTATGGACAATAGACTACTGGAGATACTTCTAGCTTAGAAAAAGTTTTCTCTTAATTTGCATCTAACCTCCCACATATCCAACCAATACATTCTGTTGAGGATCGAAAAATCAGCTTAAAAATTAATAATGATTTTACTTTCTGGGACTCTATCTCCTGTAGGCTGGACTACCGTAGTAAGTGAGCAGTTCCGTCTAAGTAGTAAAGTCATTAACTTTATCAACCGTGAAAATTCCAAGTTCAATCTGGACATTACTTATTGGCATCGTGCTGACACTGGCCAGCCTCTGGTATGGTCAAAATCATGGTCTATTACCTACCCAGGCTTCCGATGAAGCTGTTTTAGTGGATGGCCTGTTCAATGCAATGATGATCGTATCTACAGGTATATTTTTAATTGTAGAGGGTGTTTTAATATACGCAGCCTTTAAATATCGCCGACGTGCAGGTGATGATACAGATGGTCCCCCAGTCCATGGCAATGTACCACTAGAGATTCTCTGGACAGCGATCCCCGCGATTATTGTCATCGGTATCTCTGTTTACAGCTTTGATGTCTACAATGAAATGGGTGGCTTTGATCCCCATGCCATTCACGACGCACCCATGACCCCCCAAGCAATGAACATGCCAGGGGCAGCCATAGCAGCAACATTGACCGATACACCTGGGAGTGATCAACCCAACCTCAATCAAGAGAAATCTGATGAGGCAATGCAAGATCCAGCCACCGCAGCAGTTCGCAATGCTGACCAAATTCCGCAAAAACAGGATGCTCCCGGTGTTGGCAGTGTTGCCCCCACGATTGGTGCTAGTCGGGAAAACCAAGGCAAACCACCGGAACTAGTGATTAATGTTACAGGTTTGCAGTATGCCTTTATTTTTACCTACCCAGATACAGGAATTACTTCTGGTGAGTTACACGTTCCCATTGGGCAGGAAGTGAAACTAAATATGACGGCTAATGACGTCATCCATGCCTTCTGGGTGCCAGAATTTCGCCTCAAGCAAGATGTGATCCCCGGTCGGCAAACAGAAATTCGGTTTACACCCAAGACAGAAGGCGATTATGCTGTAATCTGTGCAGAACTATGTGGCCCTTACCACGGCGCCATGAGGACACAAGTAATAGTAGAAAAACCAGAAGCCTTTGAAAAATGGATACAAGAACAGCAGGTTGCCAGTGCTGAAACTCTTAATCAAGCAGTTGCTGTGAATCCTACCGAACTATCCCCAGCTGAATATCTTGCCCCATACACTCAAGACATGGGAGTTCAGCCAGAAATGTTACATCAACTTCACAAATAGTCAAGAGTCCATTGTCAAAAGTCCATTGTCAAGAGTTATTTACCATTGACCATTGACCATTGACCATTGACCAAAAAACTTATGACACAAGCACAGATACAACAAACAGCTAATATCCCTGCGGAGATAGACGAACCAGGGATCAGAAAATGGTGGGAATTCTTTACCTTTAACACCGACCACAAAGTCATTGGTATTCAATACCTAGTCACCACCTTCATCTTCTACTGTATTGGTGGGGTGATGGCTGATTTGGTACGTACCGAACTCCGAACTCCCGAAGTAGATTTTGTTACTCCTGAAGTCTACAACAGCTTGTTTACACTGCACGCCACAATCATGATTTTCTTGTGGATTGTGCCTGCGGGTGCGGGTTTTGCTAACTATGTAATGCCCTTGATGATTGGGGCAAAAGATATGGCATTCCCTCGCCTCAATGCCTTAGCTTTCTGGATGATTCCCCCAGCAGGTTTGATGCTAATTGCCAGTTTAGCCGTAGGTGATGCTCCAGATGCAGGTTGGACTTCTTACCCTCCTTTGAGTTTGGTAACAGGCCAGGTGGGTGAGGGAATCTGGATTATGAGCCTCCTGCTGTTGGGTACATCATCGATTTTGGGGGCGATTAATTTCCTCGTCACTTTGCTGAAAATGCGTACCCCTGGCATGGGTTTCCATCAAATGCCCTTGTTCTGCTGGGCGATGTTGGCAACTTCAGCCTTAGTACTGGTGTCTACGCCTGTGCTAGCAGCAGGCTTAATTTTGCTTGCCTTTGATTTATTCGCAGGTACAACATTTTTTAATCCGACTGGCGGTGGTGATCCTGTAGTATACCAGCACATGTTCTGGTTTTACTCTCACCCAGCAGTTTACATCATGATTTTGCCCTTCTTTGGGGTGATTTCTGAGGTGATCCCCGTTCATTCTCGTAAACCGATTTTTGGTTATAAAGCGATCGCCTACTCTTCTTTGGCAATTAGCTTTCTGGGTTTAATTGTGTGGGCGCACCACATGTTTACCAGTGGTATCCCTGGTTGGTTGCGGATGTTTTTCATGATCACAACAATGATCATCGCCGTACCTACAGGTATTAAAATTTTTAGTTGGTTAGGAACCATGTGGGGTGGTAAACTCCGCGTTGATCGTACCGCTTTACTGTTTGCGATCGGCTTTGTGGGAACTTTTGTGATTGGTGGTATCAGTGGCGTCATGTTGGCAGCAGTACCTTTTGATATCCACGTTCATGACACCTATTTTGTAGTTGCCCACCTGCATTACGTTCTGTTCGGTGGTAGTGTTTTGGGTATATATGCTGCTTTCTACCACTGGTTCCCGAAAATGACGGGACGGATGCTCAACGAGTTTTGGGGTCAAGTTCATTTTGCCTTTACCATCATTGGTCTGAATATGACCTTCTTACCCATGCACAAACTCGGATTAATGGGTATGAATCGTCGTGTTGCCCAGTATGATCCCAAATTTGCCTTGATCAACGAAATTTGCACCTATGGTTCTTACATACTCGCAGTTTCGACTTTGCCTTTTATTGTCAACGTGATTTGGAGTTGGATGTATGGCCCCAAGGCTGGTAACAATCCTTGGAAAGCTCTAACTCTGGAGTGGATGACTGCATCACCGCCAGCATTTGAGAATTTCGACAAACCCCCTGTATTGGCTACTGGCCCCTACGACTACGGTTTGGAAAAAGCTCAAGAAGGCGTACCTTTATCTAGTTCTGATCCAGCTTTGTCAGCAGGGCCAAACTCAGTTTTACGCGCCAATCCTGACGAACCCTATCCATCGATCGCAGCCGAAAAAGGCGAAATCTAAGTTTAATAATGAATTATGAATGATGAATCCTGAATTCATAATTCATAATTCATAATTCACAATTCATAATTTAAAAAAGATTCATGAGTCAAACTATTGACCCAGCAAAAACAGCCCTAAATTATCATCACGCAGCAGAAACTGCTCATCACGAAGAACATCATGACTATCGCCTATTTGGACTAATTGTATTTCTAGTCGCCGAAGGGATGATTTTCATGGGCTTGTTCGGAGCCTATTTAGCTTTTCGTTCGACATTACCTGCTTGGCCACCGGAAGGTACGCCAGAATTAGAACTATTGCTTCCCGGTATCAACACCATAAATCTAATTGCGAGCAGTTTTGTCATTCATAATGCTGATACCGCTATTAAAAAGAATGATGTCCGCGGTATGCAAATGTGGTTTGCAATTACCGCGATTATGGGGATCATTTTCTTAGCGGGACAAATGTATGAATACTTCCACCTGGAATTTGGTCTGACAACTAATTTGTTCGCCAGTGCATTTTATGTTTTGACTGGTTTCCACGGTTTGCACGTGACGATTGGTGTTTTAGCAATTTTGGCAGTGTTGTGGCGATCGCGCAAAAAAGACCACTACAGTAATGAAAAGCACTTTGGTATTGAAGCTGCTGAAATTTATTGGCACTTCGTAGACGTGATTTGGATTATCCTATTCGGATTATTGTATATACTGTGAGTATTACTTTTTACTCCCTTATTTGATGACATTAACCCCCAATAGGGGGTTTTTTATTTAATTAAATCAACGCCATCACTCCAGCAGGCGAACCTGAACCATTTCGTAATCTCAAAATTCCAATCACTAGAGTTATACCTTTGGATGGTAACTGATCTAAATTCGTGAGATTTTCTAGAACAATACGTTGTTTCTCTAATACTAGACAGTTGGTGGTAAAAGTAGTATCTTGCCCAGGATCTACACCATGTGTATCAATTCCAACTCCAGCAATGTGACGCTCATCCAATAGAAATTTAGTTGCATCACTACTAAAACCAGGAAAATGCATCTTTCCTTGAGAATCTGGGTTCATAAAAGCCGTGCGATCGCACCACTTTTCCTGCCATCCTGTGTATAATAACACTACACTTCCGCTAGTAATTTCCCCGTATTGCTCTTCCCACTCCAAAATATCAGCAACATTGAGAGTATAGTTCGAGTTAATTTTTACTTGCTCTTGGATATTAATGACTACCGCAGGTACAACTAGTGACTCTGCAGAATATTGATCAATGCCAACACCAGCATGATAAAAACTTTTTGGAGCATTAATATGAGTAGCGCTGTGTTCACCTAAACAAAAGCGTCGGAGATAATACCCGTCTTTTTCTATTTCTGCGACAGTCTCAAATTCCACCGGAGGATCACCCTCCCACTGAGGAATATCGGTGTCTATAACATGGCTCAGATGAATGACTCGTGAATAAGTGATAATTTTTGATTGAGAAAACAAATAATTATCTTCTCCCCCTTGTCTCCCTTGTCTCCCTTGTCCCCCTTGTCCCCCTTGTCCCCCTTGTCCCCCTTGTCCCCCTTGTCTCCCTTGTCCCCCTTCTCCCCCTTCTCCCCATCTCCTACTCAACCTCTCCAGCGTCGCCTCCATTATCGCATTAGTCTGCCCAGTAACTGTAAACACCAGTGCTTCGCGGTATACTCTTTGTGCAGGATGATGTAAATAATTGGCAGCACCGCTAGAAACGGTAACAGCTGCATGAGCAATGCGTGTTGCTAAATCAATTGCCCAGGCTCGTAGTTGTAGTTTTTCTGACAGTTGTATATTAATATTTTTCTGTGCCTGATGAATTGCGCTGCGACACTGGTTTAATTCTTGTTGAAAAGCTGTCAAAGCATGAGCGATCGCAGGCAATGATTTTGTCTCTACGGCGGACTCTATAATATCTAAACCAGCTAAAGCGCAACCTGTAGCTAAAAAAGTGGCACGCAGGACATTATTTTTATCGTTTTCATGAATCCATCCAGCTGGTTTCATGGAAACTACGTACTCTTGTGTTAAAAAGTAACTACTCAAATTAGCAGCCACGGTATTAGTTGATGTCATCGCTGCTAACTGTGCTGGCGAAGTAAATGTGATTTTGCTTTCTGAATTTTGCTGAGTTTCCTGAAAAGGAACAACACCGAAAACAGCACAGCCATCCGGAAGCGTAGCAGCAATAATAAAATCATCGAATATTCCCCATCCAGTCACCCAAGGTACGACTCCATCTAATTGATATCCTCCTGGGACTGGTTTAGCTACCATTAATGGTTCACCTACACGTCGCAACTGCGAAAAACCAATACCGAGTAAAACTTCACCTTTACTTATACGGGGTAAATATTCCTGCTTCAAACTAAAATTATTGCTAGCAACTAGCATTGCAGCAGCACTTTGGTGTTGAGTTTGTAAAAAAGCTAAAGCACCAGAGTAGCGTGCTACCAGTTCTTGAAATTGACTAAAAGTGTCTTCACTAACTCCTTTACCACCCCAATCATGGGGAATACGTAACGCCAGCAAACCCAAATCTCCAAGTCCTCGCAGCGCCTGCATTAGTGTATCGGTATCGCTATCTATCTTATTAGCTTTAGCTGCAACTGAGTTGAGCAAATAGGAATGAGCTATTTCTAAAACAGAATGATTTTCCTCTGACAACACTTGGCGATCGCAATCCATTAGCTTTTGCTAGTTTAGCAAAAATACACCAATTCCTGATCTTTGATCCCCAATCTCCGGTTCCAAAAAAGAATCCCTCTAAATCCTGTAAACCACAGATTTTAGAGGGTTCAAATGTTGCAGCAAAAAGTGAATTAGTAATAGGGTAGCAGCCTAGAAGTTATATTTTGACTAAGCTTTAATTAAATTTACGTAAAATTTACCAAAAAATTGCGTACACTATGACTACCATAAAGAAACATATAATACTTAATTAACTGTAAAAAACAGTAAAAATACAACTACTACCAAATATTGTTTTAAATCTCGTATCATGTTGGACAATGTATAGTAGGGGATCAATAACTGATCTCATCTAGCATTAACAATCAAATATTAAAAATCTGTGTTTTAACACTTATCAGGTTTATGGGTTGGGTAAAAGTCATTTCAACAAGTCCACTGTTGACTGATTTAATATTCGGACTTTTGCTGCGGAATGACAATGATGAACTCAGTATCTTAGATATGGTGTTGAAATACACTTAATTTTTAATTGATGTTTTTTAACAAAAACCCGGAGTTATTTTACAAAACTATTCAGTGTATTTACTTAAAAATAAATTTCGTTGCTTTATCCCTCAAAACTAATTTGACAGGCTACTACTCAATACCCTTTCGAGTTAATTTGATTTATGGGTATTTATTTTATTAGACAAACTTGTTTATGAACCATTCTTCGCAGCCTGGACAAGAATCTTCTGCGATCTGGTCTAACCTGCTCCAACAATTACTAGAACGTCAGTCTTTATCTCGCCCTCAAGCAGCAGAGTTGATGCAAGGATGGCTAAGTGAGGCTATTCCCCCGGAATTATCGGGGGCGATCTTAGCTGCACTACATTGCAAAGGCGTATCTGCTGAGGAATTAGCGGGAATGGCTGGTGTCTTGCAATCTCAGTCTCTTGAGGGACATGGGGACATGGGGAAACAAATCTCCGCGTCTCCCATTCTCCGCGTCCCCGCGTCTTCTTTACTCCCAGATTCCCTCATCGACACCTGCGGTACTGGAGGAGATGGAGCATCAACATTTAATATCTCTACAGCTGTTGCTTTTGTGGCTGCTGCTGGTGGTATACCTGTTGCGAAACATGGTAATCGTTCGGCATCCAGTCGTGTCGGTAGTGCGGATGTGTTAGAGGCTTTGGGTATAAATCTGAACTGTTCTAGTGAGAAGGTAGAAGCAGCAGTCAAAGAACTGGGAATCACCTTTTTGTTTGCTCCTGGTTGGCATCCAGCCCTCAAGTCAGTTGCTGCGTTGCGGCGGAGTCTCAAGGTGCGGACAGTATTTAATTTACTTGGGCCTTTGGTAAATCCTTTACGTCCCACAGGGCAAGTGATTGGGGTATTTGATCCCAAATTATTAACAACAATTGCTCAAGCCTTACAGCTACTGGGTACACAAAAAGCGATCGCCCTACACGGACGAGAAAAATTGGATGAGGCTGGTTTGGGTGATATTACTGATTTGGCTGTATTATCTGACAATGAAATCACATTAACTACAGTAAATCCACAGGAACTAGGGCTAACCCCTGCTCCAATTACAGCACTCGTGGGTGGTGATGTCCAAGAAAATGCGGACATATTGAAGGCAGTGCTACAAGGTAAGGGGACACAAGCACAACAGGATGTAGTAGCATTAAATACTGCGCTAGCACTACAAGTGGGTGGGGCAATCCCATTATTGGATCACGCTAAAGGTGTACAATTAGCTAGGGATATTCTTCAGAGTGGTGCGGCTTGGGCGAAGTTGGAACAGTTAGTCCAGTTTCTACAGGATTGAGTTGCCCAGAGTAAGATGGTGGGCGAAATTCTATCACATCGCGCTTGATGGTGATCTCATAGTCACCAAAAAAATCGTGTCCTAAAAGTCCGATTTCTAATTCTGTTCCAGCGATCGCCACTGGAATTTTTTTGGCTGTCAACCCACCAACTTCCATGGAATTCACATAACCAACGGGAAATTCCACCGCTTTTGCACTGGCTGTGTTTGCTTTGGCTCTCCCAAAAGGTACTATCCCCAAGGTATTTGCCATACCTTGGGTAATGACTGTACCACTTGCTCCCGTATCCAAAATCATCTCAAATTGTTGATCGCCATTAAAAGTGACATCAATAATTGGTGTCCCCCCAACTCGTCGTTTAATCGGAGCGACAAACACCACAGGTTGATTGCGCTGTTGTGTAGTGGGTGCTACAAATACCTGTTGTTGGTTGTTGGTTAGTGGTTGTTGGTTAGTGGTTGTTGGTTGTTGGGTTTTTTGGAGAATTGCTGGTTTAGCAGAAGGTTGAGGAACTACAAGCACTATCCTGGAAGGTTGTTGTTGTACTTGTGTTGTGACTTTTGGTGGTGGTTCCTTGCTCAAGAAAGCTTGCTGTCGAGCGTATTTAATCCGGCGTTGATATTGGATGATCTTGTCTTGAGCGCTGGGGAAGTAGGTACTTTGCCGATCTACTTGTTTCATCAACGCGATCGCATCTTCATACTGACTAACTACTAAATTCCAATCTTCTGTTGATTGAGCAGATTGACTGATAGTATCAGCACTAGCTGCTTTATCTAAGCCTAACTCAAAAGTATCGGATTGGATTTCCGAAGCTTGGTATTGCTGTGGTTGTGGAGTTATTGTCGGTAATGGTGTGTTCTCAACAGAAGCGATCGGAGTCTTTTCTACTGCTTCTGGTTGTTGGTTATGATCCACAACAGCCTGTTTGTCTTCACGACAAGCAACAGCAAAAATCGCCAGTGTGGTGGAAAGAAATATTAGCGTGGCTTGGGATAACAAAGACTGAAGCATAATTGTTTAGAACGCATACCTTCCCCTATACCCACGATACTTTGGAATCATGCTCATATCCGAATTCAATAAAAGATGCACTATATCTTTAGTATTTAAAGAGAATGCTGTAGCCGATAAAATTTATTCGGTGATCATTTGATCTGTGTTTATTGTAACGCAAGCAGGCAAAGCAACTCAAATGATAAATTCATGGGATAATGATTTTTCGCTGTGGATTGGTCATTGGGCATGGGGCATTGGGCATTGATTATTCTCCCCACACTTCCCACACTCCCTGCTCCCTGCTCCCTGCTCCCTGCTCCCTTGTCCCCAATCCCCGATCCCTGCTCCCTGCTCCCTGCTCCCCAATCCCTTTTTTCGACCTAATAGCCTATGGCCTTATTTGACGCAATACCTGCCTTACTTGTTCTTGCCGACGGAACCACTTATCGCGGTTGGTCTTTTGGTGCTACAGGCACTGCAATCGGGGAAGTGGTATTTAACACTGGTATGACAGGATATCAAGAAGTCCTGACTGATCCTAGCTACTGTGGTCAAATAGTAGTTTTTACTTATCCAGAATTGGGTAACACAGGTGTGAATCCAGAGGATGAAGAATCAGATCGACCCTATGTGCGGGGAGCGATCACCCGTAATATTTGTAGCCGACCAAGTAATTGGCGCTCCTCGCAATCTTTACCAGACTACCTCAAACAACACCAAATACCAGGCATTTACGGCATAGACACCCGCGCCTTAACCCGGAAAATTCGCATTTTTGGGGCCATGAATGGTGGCATTTCTACAGAAATTCTCGACGAAGCAGAACTGTTAGAACGGGTATTAGCAGCTCCTGCCATGAATGGATTAAACCTTGTCCGTGAAGTGACAACCCAAACAGCATATGAATGGTCACAAACCACTGATCCCGTTTGGGAATTTAACCCAGAAGCAAAAACTAATTCTGAAGAAATTTTCACAGTCGTGGCTCTAGATTTTGGCATCAAACGTAATATCTTGCGCCGTCTAGCAAGTTATGGATGCCGAGTTATTGTTGTTCCAGCCCACACGCCAATAGAGGAAATTCTCAAATATAATCCAGATGGAATTTTTCTCTCTAATGGTCCTGGTGATCCCGCCACTGTCACTGAAGGTATTGAGACAGCCAAAGCTTTACTGTCATCTCAAAAACCACTGTTTGGCATTTGCATGGGACATCAAATTTTAGGTCATGCACTGGGAGCAGAAACCTATAAACTTAAATTTGGGCATCGTGGCTTGAATCAGCCAGCAGGTTTACAAAAACGGGTGGAAATTACCAGTCAAAACCACAGTTTTGCTATTAACCCAGATACCCTACCTCAAACAACTGTAGAAATCAGCCACCTAAACTTGAACGATCGCACTGTTGCTGGATTACGTCACAAGAATCTACCTATATTTTCTGTGCAGTATCATCCAGAGGCTTCTCCTGGCCCTCACGACGCTGATTACCTGTTCGAGAATTTTGTGCAAGCAATGCGCGCAGATCGTCAAACAGCAAACAGATCTAATGAGGTAAAAATAAAGTAAAAATGGAGAAAGTGCGAGATTGGGAACTGGAAACAGTGAACAATGAACAGTAAACAGTAATCAGTTTCCTTTTGCTGTTAACTGTTCACTGATAACTGATAACTGATAACTAATCCCCAATGTAGACAACATCTACCAAAACCATCTATACTTGAGCGTTCATTATGAATACGAGGAGGGAATTATTGCTGAACCACTAAACCTAACCGTTAGCCTGAGAGGTACTCGTGAAGTCCGGGATAACTGTCAGCTATTCCGCCTCACAGGTTTGTTAGACGCGTTTTCGGAACCGACGTTTCGCAAAGTATTAGGAAGCAAGATTGACGAGGGTCCCAAGCACATTATTCTGGATCTCTCACAAATCGACTTTGTTGATAGTTCCGGCTTGGGTGCTTTGGTGCAACTAGCCAAGCAGGCGCAAAATGCTGAAGGTACTTTGCAGATCGTCACTAATGCCCGCGTAACTCAAACAGTCAAGCTTGTCCGTTTAGAAAAGTTTCTAATGCTGCAAAAATCAGTTGATGAAGCTTTAGAAAACGTCAAGAACCCTTCTTGATGGCTTGGCTGTGCTGATAAAATTAGCTATCCGATGTTCAATCTGGATAGCTTAATTTTTGTAAGAAGTTAGGTTGGTTGTTAGATGTTTATCACTGACCATTGACTCTTGACCATTGACTTTTTAAAATAACAATCCCAAAAAAACTATAAAGAATGGAAATTAGGTACTTCACAATCTCAAAGTTCATTCTAATCTTAAATAAAGCTGATCTAGTGGGAGAACACTGAATCTGCTTAAAAAATATGCCATCCCCAACCTCCCAAATATAGTCTTCAAGGAACAATGAGCTTGTGAAATCAAAGGAGGAAAACTTATTGAATGAACAAGGTGGATCTGGAGTGTTAGATTCGTCTTGTTGGCAATTGATGCGAGCAACTATAGAAAATTTATTCCCACAGGACATTGACCAAGCACAACTACAACAACTTTCTCCTGTTGCTTTAGCATATTTGGGAGATGCAGTATACGAACTTTATGTTAGAATGTACTATCTGCTGCCGCCGCAGCGAAGCGAAAGTTATCATCGCTTGGTAGTGGCGCAGGTCAGGGCAGAAAAGCAGGCGCTACACTTGCGATCGCTTACTCCTCATCTGCGGCACAGTGAATTAGAAATAGTCCGACGGGGCCGTAATGCCGCCACAGGACGCCCTAAACGGCTAAACCCGGAAATATATCAACAAGCAACTAGCTTAGAGACTTTAATCGGCTATCTATATCTTACTGATTACTTACGCTTAACTGAACTATTGCAAAAACTGCAATTAGAAAAGTAGTGAGAAAAACAACCTCATCAAAGTAGAATTGCTTATTATTTATGTTCGATAAATTATGGTGTGAGGTTATGAGTTTAGACTGACTATGACAGCCTGTGGACACCGAAAAAGGTCGTCATCGCTAGATCCAAGCACAAAAGTTTTATGATTTTTTAGTTTTTTAATAATCGGATGCCCACTCCTACGCATAACCCAAACAATCCCATGGCAAACAACACGAAAAAGATTATCACTTCTGGTGAAAGGAATCGGGGACAAACCCTAAAATTAAAGGGCAAGCGCGTTGTTCCTAATATTGTTCGCACTTCCACTAAAAAAGTGGATGCACCAAACACCAAACAACAATCACAGGATAAAGCACTAGATAATCCACAAGATAGCGATCTGATCTACGGTCGCTATCCAGTCTTGAGTGCATTGGAAAGTCAACGCTTGCTGAACCGGATTTGGATTACTTCCCGCCTGCGCTACGATCACCGCTTTCACTCTTTGATTTTGCAAGCCAAGGACAATGGCACGATCATTGATGAAGTAGAACCCAAGCGCTTAGACCAAATTACTGATGGGGGAAATCACCAAGGTGTAGCAGCACAAATTGCTCCCTATACCTACATAGAATTCCACGAATTGATCGAAAGTGCCAAAACTGTAACCAATCCGGTCATCGTTGCTGCTGATGGGATCACTGATCCCCATAACTTAGGAGCAATTATTCGGACAGCCGAAGCTATCGGTGCTCAAGGGTTAATCATCCCGCAACGACGAGCATCTGGGATCACTTCCACTGTCATGAAAGTAGCAGCAGGTGCTTTAGAACATTTTCCAGTTGCGAGAGTCGTGAATCTGCACCGGGCTTTGGAAGAACTGAAAACAGCCGGCTTCTGGATTTACGGGACTGCTTGTGAGGGTAACGAACCAATACAAACAGTGGATTTTAATGGTGCGATCGTTTTAGTAGTTGGATCTGAAGGAGAAGGTCTCAGTTTGTTGACACAACGTTGCTGTGATGTTTTGGTGTCAATCCCCTTACAGGGTAAGACTCCTAGCCTGAATGCATCAGTTGCAGCGGGGATGGCTTTGTATGAAATTTATCGCCAACGCTGGGAAAAAAATACCCTACATTTCGATAAACTACAAAAAACCACTTGGAAAAACGGTGGTAACAGAGTATAAAGAAATGTAAAGTACACAATTACAACAAACGTTTAAGACCCAATACAACGTTAATAAACTGGCGCAAACCATGAAAACTATTTGGGAACAATCTAGGGAATTTTTGATTAATACATTCCAGACTTTGGGATTGGCTTGGTGGGTAGAAATTGCTACACAGAATCCTAAATGTACATACTACTTTGGGCCATTTTTAAACTCAGCAGAAGCAAAAGCAGCTGTTAAAGGTTACTTAGAAGATTTAGAACAGGAAGGCGCACAAGGAATAGCTGTAAATGTAAAACGCTGTAAACCAGATGTATTAACAATTGCTGAAGACCTGGGGGAACGGATTGACCGCAAAGTAAAGCCTGTCTTTAGCGGTCAAGTATGAATAAGGCTGGTCAATCAATTTTAGATTTTGGATTTTAGATTTTAGATTGACTGTACCCATAAAGGGATGCAGCTTGGGGATTTTAGATTGACGATTTGAGATTTGTTTCGTCCACTCTGAGGCGGGGCTTGCACCAAAAACAATCCAAAATCCAAAATTTAAAATCTAAAATTCTGAGGATCAAGAGTCAAGTGTCAATAGTCAAGTAACATAAGTCAGAAATTTTTGACCATTGACTAATGACTAATGACTATTTCTGGATGTGTCTCCAACCAATAATCAATATCGCTCAATACCTGATTGGGAATTTCCCAAGGGAAGAGGTGAGCGGTGTTGGCGTAACACTGCCACTGGCAATTTTGTAAGTGTCGGGCTGTTTCTATACTAGAGTCAGGTGTGATGTGGCGATCTTGAGAACCTGCCATGACTAAAGCAGGACACTGAATTTGCTCAAGGTCAGCAAGGCGGTTGTAACCTGCTTTGATTGCCGTGTAGAGAGCGCGAGTTGCAGATGCTGAGGTTTGTAAATAAGCCGACACAGCATCTTTGGCTATGTATTTATAGGTAGTGGCAGTATGTTGTTGAATCAGGTAGCGAAATAGCGATCGCTTACCAAATGTCTCAACATTCCACTGCCAGCCCGGTTTGATTAAATTCAAAATAGAGGTGACTCCGGTATAGAAATTATCCTGCCAAGTTATTGGTGGATGGTTTCCCCTCGGTCTAGCAGCAGTTGCTACCAAAATTAACCCAGTAACGCGCTCAGATAACCGGAGTGCCAATTCCATCGCCAAAATGCCACCTAGCGACCACCCCAAAATCAAGCATTTTTCTATCTGCAAGCGATCTATAAGCCTC
Organism: Fischerella muscicola SAG 1427-1 = PCC 73103; assembly: GCF_000317245.1. Classification (GTDB taxonomy): domain Bacteria; phylum Cyanobacteriota; class Cyanobacteriia; order Cyanobacteriales; family Nostocaceae; genus Pelatocladus; species Pelatocladus muscicola_A. The sequence goes on along the minus strand of NZ_AJLJ01000013.1, from coordinate 21,309 downwards.
TCTAAGTCATTTAAATGGTCACTCATCGCAAAATTGCCATTAAACCGACTTTTACCATAGCCACGGAGATCTGGGGCAACAGTTTGGAAGCGTCTAGAAAGGTGATCAGTAAAAACAGAAAGACTAGAACCGGAACCAGGATGACCATGTAAACAGAGAATGGGGAAGCCCTGACCTTGAATTTGAACATTCAAGGATATGGCTGGGGAATTTTGGTAAACAGAGCGATCGCCCATGATTCTTAGCCTTTGTTTTCACACAGATTTTTCTACATACCCTCCAGCATAATTAATAACGCACATTTGCCTGTATGTGGAGTGAATCCCGAAAGCCACCCCTGCAACTTTAAAATTTGGGTTAAAAATATTTATGCGATGACCGCGATCGCTCACTCCATCATCGATAATTAACTGCATGACAATATCTTGGGCTGTGTGCGAACCGTAGCTAATGTTCTCACCAGCAGTAATTTTCCAACTTCCATAGCGACTCAGACGTGTGAAGGGATCGCTACCATCAGTTCCATCGTGACCTGTTGCACCTTTGGTACCTTGGTCTTTAACATGATCCCTAGCTGCTAGAGACATACCTTTAGATGCACTCAAAGCACCCACAGGACGAACTGAGTTAAGATATGCGATCGCTTCATCAACAGCCGCTACACCTTCTTGAGTTTGTAAATAGACATTCTGAGAAATTCGGACTTGATTACCCACAAAGCGGCTTCTGTAATTTTTGAGTACAGCAACATAACTTTTAGGATCAGTTCTCGCTTTGTTCATTTCCACAATTACTTGTTGTTCCAATGGCGAAAGATAATCTCCTCGTTTTTGGGGATTAGAAGTTGCAACAGGAGTTTTTGTAGCTACAAAGTCAGGCTGAAACACTTGATTTGCAGAACAGCCTGTGATTATGGGAATAGAGGTAAATATCCAAGATAGCAGCCGATGCATTAATAACCTCAGAATTTAGCAGCGATGAGTCAATATATTTTGAGATTCACGGGAATAGAAAAACTTTCCGGATTGCTTGCCAAGAATTGATACTGATGAGATTTTTAACAATTTCTTGGGAAGGAATATGCTTGTAGTAAGGACTTTAGTCCTTATTTTGAGGACTAAAGTCCTTACTACGAAATTAAAATAATATGTCAGTTGAGTAAGTCCTGGAAAAATTTTAATTATGATACATAATAAACTTGTAGAGACCGTAAAATTACTGTCTCTACATCGTCTGTATTTGTATCAACTACTTGGCATTCGCTAAAATATTTTCCAGGTCAGATATCTGTACAGCACCAGAAACCTTTTCACTGCTAATAATAAAAGATGGTGTACCAGAAAGCTTTAAATTTTGAGCTAATTCTATATCTTTTTCAATGGCAGTATTAGCAATCTCTCTATCTTGGTTGAATTTTGCTAAATTTAAATTCAGTTTTTTAGCAATATTTACATATAAAGATTCACCTAGTTTATCTTGATTAGTAAATAACGCATCTTGATATTCCCAGAACTTATCCTGTTGTTGTGCTGCCCAAGCTGCTTTTGCAGCTGGCATAGCTTCAGCATGTATTGGAGTTAAAGGATAGTGTTTGTAAACAAACTTAATATCTTTTTGATGCTTTGCTAGCAGTTTTTTTAAAGTTTGATGAGCTTCAGCACAGTAGGGACATTGAAAATCAGAAAACTCTACCAATATAGTTTTTGATTCATTTGAGCCAATTGTGGGAGAATCAGCAATTACTGCTTGAGGATTGGTTTTTAAATCCTCTAAAAATTCTTGTCGTACTTTATCTAACTTCTGTTCTTTTTGCTGTTGATAAACCTGAACAGATTCGATAATTACTTCTGGGTGTTTACGGATAATTTCTAAGACTTGTTCTTCGAGTTGCGGGTTAACACGGGTAGCAGCTTGCGCTGGTAATGACCAAGCAAGAACCAGACATAATAAGCATAATACTATCAAACTACGGTAATATCGCATAATTTGCCCAATTTCAGGTAAAAATTTACTCATAAACTTATTGTGGATGAAATTTTGACAATGTATCAAATTTTAGTATCTTCTGAGATGGGTAAGAGCGATCGCGTCTCTAATGACCAATGACGACTTCAACTAGACGCGAAATTACCCTACCTTCGGAACCCTCTTCGAGGGAACGGGAACACCTTCGGTGAACGCGTCTGGTACATTTGTGACGACTTACTTAACTGCGTCAACTAATTCCATAATTTTCTCAAACCGAAAGTTTTCAGCTAAATCGGTGAGGAAATTACTCAGCAAAGATTGACCTGAAGGTATTTGCTTAACTAACTCTATAATCAAATCATCACTGCATTGCGCTGCGGCATAATGCACCTGTGTTAACCACTGAGTTGGCATTTCTGATAATAGAGCAACTATATCAAGGGAATTTAAAATAGTTTCTGTATTTGTTTCGTTTTGTGATATGTCTTCTTGATTCTCTTCATAAAAAAGATATTTCACCCCCAGATAATGGGCGAGTTTTTCTAGTAATAATTCTTCACGGAAGGGTTTATTAATAAAATCATCACACCCAGCTGAGATCATCGCCTGTCGTTGTTCCTCAAAAGCATTAGCTGTGAGGGCGATAATGACAGTAGGCGAAACCGCATCTGTTTCCCTCTTTTTAATTTCTCTAGTCGCTTCGTAACCATCCATGATCGGCATCCGCATATCCATGAAAATGAGATTAGGTTTCCAGGATTCCCAAACAGAGATGGCTTCTCTACCATTTGTAGCTTCCTTGACTGAAAAGCCAATGGATGTTAGTAATTTTACTAACAGCAAACGACTATCATGAGCGTCATCAACTACCAAAATACGGTATTGCGGTTCACCAGGTGCTAAACCAATCACTTGCTGAGAAACAGAAGCAGTGGTTTTGAATTTCATCAACAGAAGCGATCGCAATCGGAATATAAAAGGAAAATACACTTCCTACCCCCACAGTACTACTGACATTGATCTCACCTCCCATCAGTTGCACATACTTGCGGCTAATTGCTAAACCTAATCCGGTTCCCTGCTGTGATTTTCTACCTGTTTCAGTTTGTCCAAAAGCTTGAAAAAGTAAATCAATTTCTTCTGCTAAAATACCAGGCCCAGTATCAATGACTTCAAAGCAAAGAAGGAGTGTGTTGTGATGGGTTGATAGAAGGTTAGGGTTTTCCTGTTTGTGTGGTTGGGAAGAATCTGATTTTACTTTCTCTTCATCTCCAAGGTAAACCCGTAGCTTCACACTACCAGTTTCAGTAAATTTAATGGCATTTCCCAAGACATTGAGTAAAACTTGTCGCAGTTTACTAGAGTCGGTTCTCACATATCTGGGAATTTCGGGTGCATATTCAAATACTAGTTCTAAACCTTTGGCTACAGCACGGATGTACAACATTTCTTGGAGATTGTCCAACAGATAAACTAAATCGAAGCTAGACAAAGTTAATGTGGTTCTACCGGCTTCGATTTTAGACATTTCCAGAATGTCGTTAATTAAATTGAGTAGGTGTTCGCCAGCACGATTGATAATAGCCAGGTTCTGTTTGTTTCCACTAGAGAGAGTCCTGTCACGACTCATGACTTGAGTAAAGCCAAGGATTGCATTCAGTGGGGTACGTAATTCATGGCTCATGTTGGCAAGAAATTCACTTTTGGCAAGGTTTGCAGCATCAGCAGCGATCACAGCTTTTTGGAGTGCGCTTGATTGCTGTTGAGTTTGCGCTAGTAATTCTGCTTGCTGCAAAGCAACTCCCAATTGATTGCCAATTTGCACGACAATGTTGATTTCTCCTTTTTTCCACTCTCGGTAACTAGAATTTTGAAAACTAGCTAGTAATCCCCAAAGTTGATTACCACAAAATATCGGAACTGTTATGTATGCCCTGACTTGAAAACGTTCTAACAGATTTATGTAACAAGGATCAAAACCAGCCGTATAAATATTTGGTACACACAGGAAACTTCCACCTCTTGTGTATGCACCACCTTGGGTTTGTTGGAGATAAGTATCAACTACTTGGTTATCTCCACTACTGAGGATTCTGACTGTACAGCGTTCGTTTTGGAGAGTATTTTCGATAGTAACGGGTTCATCTTGGTGTTGTTCGATGAGCGATACCCAACCACTCCCGACTGACTCGGCGACAAATTCCCCACTCCAGTCAGAATTAAAGCGATACACAACGACGCGATCGCAGTTCAGTACTTGCCGCAATTCTTGAGTAGTGGCAGTAAAAATTGTTTCCAAATCCAATGTCTGGCGCATTCTCTGAATTACTTGGGTGATGGCTTTTTCTCTGTCTGCACTTTCACGCAAGGCATCTTCGGCAAGTTTCAGTTCAGTAATATCTGTGACTGTGCCAATGTAACCTTGAAATTCACCATCATCTCCAAATTCTGGTAAGGCTTGACCTATAACCCAAATCACCCTACCACTAGGATGTACAAAGCGATACTCTGAATAAAAAGACTTTCTCGCTGATATTGTTGCTTGCCATTGGGCAAAAACGCGATCGCGATCATCAATATGTATAATTTCATGCCAACGCTCATCCAAATCAGCTTTGGCAGTAAGCCCAGTGATATCGCTGAAACGCTGATTCACATAAAGATACTTGCCTTCATGATCAGTGTGAAAAATGCCTACAGGTGAGGCTTCTGCTAAAGTTTGATAACGACGTTGACTTTCTTGCAAAGCTAGTTCAGTGTGCTTACGATCTGTGATTTCTACTACAACTGTACCCACACCACAAGGGCGAGTGTCTTCTCCAAAAATGGGGAAGTGAGAAGTCAAAAAATGCCGTATAATATCAGGCTGCGAAGGTAATGGTGCGCTCACTTCTATGTTGAGAATGGGTTTGGCAGTTTGCAAGACTTGTTCACAAATTGGTACTACAAAAAGAGCAACTTCGGGTACTATTTCCCAAACACTCTTGCCTATATGCTCACTTTGGGGATGCCCATTGATATTTGCTAGCAGTTCGTTGATCTGCACATATCGCAATTGATCATCTAATATATTCATGCCCACAGGAGCACAGAAGAAAAAAGCATTGAGGCGGGCTTCCCTTAAGGCTAATTCTCTTTCTAGGTTTTTACGTTCGGTGATGTCTTTGTGTGTACCCGTCATCCGTAGCGGTTTTCCCGATTCGTCACGCTCAAATACCTGAGCACGAGACTGTATCCATTTCCACTCCCCGGATTTGGCACGCAGGCGAAATTCTACTTCATAGGCGGGACTTTCACCCCGCAAATAGGCATCTAGTTCTAATTTAATTGGCTTTATATCTTCTGGATGCAGCAGTTGAGTAAAAGCACGAGAATCATCTGTAATTTCGTGTGGTTCGTATCCCAACATTTTCTTCCATCGCCAGTCGCGGTAGACTTTGCCGATTTTGATATTCCAATCCCATAATCCTAAATCGCTTCCTGCTAGTGCTAGCTGTAAACGTTCTTCGCTTTGACGATGGGCTGCTTCTACCTGTTTACGTTGAATGAGCGCCCCTAATTGAGCGGCGACAGCACCCACCAAATACAGCAAACGGCGATCCAAAGCATGGGAGCTACTTTTAAAAAACGTCAAAACAGCCACTACTTGATTACCAGCTAAAATTGGCACAGCAAAACCAGCTTTTAATCCGATTTGCGATCGCGTGGATACCGAAGAAGCATCTTCCTCTACAGACAATTCGACAAAAGCTGATTCTCTGACTTCCGAAATATCTTCTATCCATTCTGGCTTTTGTCGGCGCCAAACTCGCCTCAGTAATCCTATACCTTTTTCAAGTCTGATTACCTGGCTGTACTGGCAAAATTCGTCTAAGTTATTGTGGCGTCCATACCAACCTAACCTATATTCCAAAGCAGTGTCGTTTTCTGTTGGTATCCAAGCTTCACCAAAATTCCAATTGATAGTTGTACAGATTAAGCGCAAAACGAGGGCTAAAGCATTGTCTACATCTACAGCGCGACTGATAGCTTGAGTTGTCAGCAATAGTAAACGGCTCTCATTTTCAGCTTGCTTACGCTCTGTAATATCATGAGCTGTACCAAGTAAATATTGTTGTCCGTCGATTTCAATTAGTTCAGCACTAAAGAGTGTTGTCTTAATTTCTCCGCTCGCAGTACGGAATTCAACCTCATGATTGCCAATTGCTTTTGTATGGCGCAGAACTTGGGTAAGCATGGCAAATTCTTCTTGATTCGCCCAGATATTTAATTCTTGATAGTTGCGATCAATTATCTGAGAACGAGAATAGCCAAAAAATCTACAAAAGCTATCGTTAACTTCAATGTAGCGGACTTCTGGAAAAGTGGTCAGGGCTATGGGATCGGGAGATGAGCGAAAGGCTGAAGCTAGCTTGGCTTCGGAATGTCGTAAAGCTGCTTGGGCGTCGAGGCGATCGCGAATTTCTTGCTCTAATTCTATCCTGGCTTGTTTTTCCTGTTCTAGTAGCTTGGCTTGGGCGATGGCAATTCCCAATTGAGCAGCAATCGACTCTAGGAGTTCAATTTCTTCTAGACTCCAGTTGCGATAGCGATCGCACTGATGTAAACAAACCATCCCATTTGCTTGGCCGTTGTAAGAAGTGCGGACTGCGAGTATAGACTTAATATTATATTCCCGACATAATTCTTGAGCATTTTCTAACAGTGGATGAATATAAACATTATTAGCTGCTATGGCTTGGTCTTGAGCTAATAATTGTTGAGCATGGGGATTCCCACTTACGGGTATATTACAATTGCTAAGGGAGGTACACTCAGGAGCCAAAAATTCTTCTAATATCGGGATTTGAGGAGTCGGCAAGTCTACATAAGTATGAATGAGTGTACGACTGACACCGAAAGCCTCACCTATTTGTTTAATAGCAGTTTTAATAATATTTTGTGTGTCTAATTCCGACCGAATTTTATCGGTTATTTTTCGCAGAAGATGACTACGTTCTAATTGCTTTTGTAATTCTAAATCTGACTTATATCGTTCGTAGGCTATAGAAATTGCTCCTGCGGCTGCTTGCAGAAAAGCTACTTCTGAAGTTTCCCAAATACGTGATTCTACACAGTTATCAAAGCCAATAAAACCTAAAAATTCTCCTTTAGCAATTATTGGCAAAATTAAAATCGAAAGTATACCTTGTGGTTCTAAAATCACCCGTTCTGATAAGGGTAATTCTGCAACTATACCAGAAATAATTTTGCCTTTTGGTAGTAAATCAGCCCAGCGAGGAAAATATTTTTGATATGGTAAGTTTTGCAAAATAGGGTTATCAATTTCCGGCTGAATACCCTCAGCACACCACTCAGCTTGTTGACTCATTAGCAAGTTACCATCATCTGCATGATGATTTTCAAATACATAGACGCGACTTGCCTTGGAAGCAGTCCCAAGAATTGGCATAATATCCTGATAGCATTTGTCGCTGCCATCAAACGACAACAACCGATGCTGCACTTCTAAAAGTGCTGTGAGATATTGTTCACGCAATTTTCGGGCTGCTTCAATGCGTTGACATTCTTGCATTTCTAACAGCAACTGTTCATTTTGTCGTTGAAGTTGCTGTTGGAGTTTTTGGATAGTAATTTGATTTTCTACACGTACTAAAACTTCTTCTGCTTGAAAGGGTTTAGTAATATAATCGACAGCGCCAATTTTAAAAGCTTTAACCTTGTCAAAAATATCATGATAGACACTGATAAAAATCACCGGAATATGACAAGTTGTCTGATCTGCTTTCAGCTGTTGACAAACTTCATATCCATCAATGTCTGGCATTTTTATATCAAGCAAAACCAGATCTGGTAAAGCCAATTTTGCGACTTCTAATACCATCGAACCTGTCATTAAACCCCGCACAGCATAGCCATATTGGGACAAAGTAGCAGATAAAGCTTGTAAATGTTCCCAGCAGTCATCAACTACGAGAATGTTTCCTTTGCTGATTTGTTGTGAATTGCTGCTACTCATGATTGGTTTTTAATTGACCAATAATTCCTTGATGGTACAGAGCAAGCGGATTTATCCGTGGAATCAATCCAAAATCCAAAATCCAAAATCGTGTGACGTGGTTTAGAAACGCCACCAAGTTTTTTGTAAGTGACTGAGAACACCTATTGCGATCGCTACCATTAACAAGATTAAAATAATTCCTCCAGGAATAAAAGTCAGTATACCAAAGCCCCTCAATACCCAAATGGCAATTGTAATACCAAGAATGACACCAACAAGCTGGGTTAATCTGCGATTTAATTTAGAAGAAGATTGACTCATTTCACTGACTATGAACTCAACAACTGAATTAATAATTATGAAGTATGAAGTGTGAAATTTTTTATTTTTCAGCCTAAGTTGCTTAAATCGGAGTAGTTAGTTGCCCCAATTCGCAACACCCCTACCGCAAATAGTGGTTTCCCGTCAGGGAGATCCTTCATACTTCAGCCTTGCTCTTAATTGTGGTCATTTTATCCATGAATAAGCAACACTTTCGGCAAATGTATGGCAGGTTTTAATTATTTTAAGTATTTTTGCTTAAAAAATTCCGTGATTGAAATCACTTAAAGTGGATGAAAATTTGACATAATAACCAGGATAAAAACTATTTCCGGAAATTATATATATTGATTTGGAACTAGAATTGGTCGAATATACTCAATCAATCGAGGTGATGACAACTTTAAACCAGAATTTGGATGAAAGTCGAGTTAAGGAAAAAGGAAACTGCAAGGTAGCACTAGCTCCCCTTTAACTTTTTCCAAAAATGATTGACTTTATTGAGGAGTGAGTGAAACATTATGTCTGCATCTTATATTTCAGACTCATTTACCACAGGTTTACCAATGACTTGGAGTCAAGACAAGCAACAGAAAATCATACAGGGTGAAATTTTTACAGAAATGGGATCACATACGTCTTGGGGCGGTTGTGTCACTGCTTGGATGTATTTACCCTTAGTGCGATCGCAAGTCTTTTCACAAATTACAGATTACCCTCGTTGGGTACACTATTTTCCCGATATCACCAAAAGTGAGGTTTTGCAAAAACGAGGTGAAGTCAAGCGTCTGTATCAAGCGGCACAAAAAGCCTTCTTATTTTTCACAGCCCATGTGGAAATTTACTTAAATGTCATAGAAGAATTAGGACAGAGAGTGCAATTTCGCCTAGAGAAAGGTACGTTTAATGACTTTAGCGCCGAATTATACTTGCAAGATTATGCCAATGGAACTTTGCTAAGTTATACCGTCAAAGCTACTCCTAACATCCCTATCCCGTCTATTTTTATTCAACAAGCAATGAATTTTGAATTGCCTGCAAATATGCGTAAAATGCGACAAGTTATTTGTACTTCTCAGTAATATCAATGACACAGGCACAAGAAATATTAGACTTTTGGTTTGGTAAGGCCGATCAACCCAGTTACGGTAAACCACAAGATTTTTGGTTTATTAAGAAACCAGAAGTTGATGAAGAGTTGCGAACTAGGTTTGTTAAAGATTATCAAAAAGCAGCAGAGGGTTACTTAGACGACTGGATAGAATTTCCGGATTCTTGTCTAGCATTAATTTTGCTGCTAGACCAGTTCCCTCGTAATATGTTTCGTGATACTCCAGAAGCTTTTGCTACTGACTGGGAAGCACTTTCGACAGCTCATCATGCTGTTGCTCAAGGCTACGACAAAAAATTACTACCTGTACAGCGTTGGTTTATATATTTACCTTTTGAACACAGTGAAAACATAGAACATCAACGTCAAGCAGTGAAATTATTTCAACAACTTAGTGACGATCCTGATAGCGCTATTTGTATTGAGTATGCAATTCGTCATATGGAAGTGATTGAACGTTTTGGGCGTTTTCCTCACCGAAACGCAATTTTAGGAAGAACCTCAACCACAGACGAAAAGGAGTTTTTGAAGCAATCTAGTTCGTGGTTTTAGCTGAATACGGTTCTGATCAGACAAAGCGTGATCAGAACGTCATACATTTGGTGTTAAGATTTTGAGTTCTGGGAAGAAAGGTTGTAGGAGTAGGGTGTTTGCTTTGAGTGTTCCTTACGGAAGAGCTACGATTGTTATTTTCCCTTACCCCTTGACCTTTTCCCCAACTTCTGCAAAAACTCTATTGATTTGGTGGTGTTTGCTGGACTACTTGCTGGACTTGTACAACATCTAAACACTTCCATAAACAGGAATCGCTGCACCTCGAATATCTTTGGCTGCTTCTGAGGCTAAAAAACAGATAACCTGTGCCAAAGATTCTGCTTTTACCCATTGATCAGCATTTTCTGTACCCATTGCTTCGCGGTTCATGGGAGTATCAATAATGCTGGGAAGGACGACATTTGCAGTAATATTAGTACCTTTAGTTTCGTCTGCGATCGCTTTGGTTAATGCAACCACACCAGCTTTGGATGCACAATAGGCTGCAAGTTGTCCAGATGGTTCTACTGCACCTTTTGAACCAACAGTCACAATCCGTCCGTAACCATGTTCCAACATTCTCCTCAGACTGTGTTTGCAAACCAAAAAAGTTGTAGTCAAGTTTAAATCAAAATCTCGTTTCCAATTCTCTAAGCTGTATTCATGGGTTTTTCCCATCGCAAACCCACCCACCAGATGAATTAACACATCTACTTTTTGCATCTGGTTGATAATCTTCTCTACTGAAGCTTCTTCTACTAAATTTGCAGAGACAAAGTTGATTCTGGCAAAATCAGCAGGTGAGAGAATTCCTTTTAAGCGTTCTACTTCTTTTGGGGTGTGATAAGGAATTGTGATTGCTGCTGCACCTTGCGCTAAAACTGCTGGTGTTACGCCTAAACCTAATCCACCAGTACCACCTGTCAGTAAAATATGTTTGCCTTTCATAAGTTTGTTTAGTCCTGAAATATATTAAATTCGGGAGCATCCCAATTTTTTCAAAATACCGTAAAGCAAAGGGTTTAAACCCTTTGCTAATAGCGCAAGTCGTCTGAAGACGACTTCATAATCAAACAGTCTGCTGAAGCAGACTTTCACTATGAGACTGCGATTTCAATCGCAGGCGTTTTTTCAACATTTGGGATGCTCCCTCAAATCCTCGGCGAATTTCTCCTAAAAAACCTCAAATAATGCTCCGTAATCAAAATACTGCCAATATCGAACTATACAACTATACTAAACCTTGACCTCTACTGCTGGATGTTGGCGATCGCCTAGATAATGAACCCATCTCAGCCTATATCCGTCGCGCTATTGGCTTGATTTTGAAATAAAAATAAAAAAATCAAAGATTGCACTTCTCAGGAATTACAGAGTGCCATAAAGTAGTAAGGTAGAAAAACAAGTTTAGTAATTAGGAATTATGAATTATAAATTATGAATTTATAACTATGAAATATAACTGATAACTGTAGTCTTTAACTTTAATTTAACCTATTTATTCTATGGCTAGACGTACCTCTTCACCATCTCCTGTTACTGGCACGACTACACTAGCTCTTTCATCGCTGCATATTCGTATAGAAGAGCTAGAGAAAGAACATCAATGGCTGCTCAAACAGATCAAGAGGAAACAAAAAGAACTAAATAATTTTGTTGAGCAAATGCGCTCATTTGCCACAGATATCTTTCATAGAGGAACTCCCAGCTTCAAAAAACTTGCAGCACTAGACGAAGAAATCCATAGATTATTTGATGAAATATTTGCCACGAGAAAGTTCGGTAAACAAACAAAGAAAAACGTTGAAGGAATTTACCGAAATCTTCAGATGATGGGAATCATCAGTCCCAAATGCGATCGCGATGATTCAGACACAGAATTAGATGAACTGTTTGAAACAGATGAACAAGAGAATGAATTTTTCGGTTCTTCTCAAAATAGCCACGAACAGCATCAACAAAACTCAGAATTTACCCCTGCAAGTAAATCTGATGAGTCGAGAAAAATTAGAAACACATTTTTGAGATTAGCCGAAATATTTCACCCTGATAAGGTAACTGATGATGAGACGCAAATGCGTCATACAGAAATCATGAAGGAAATTAATAAGGCTTATCAAGAAGGTGATTTAGCGAGACTTTTAGAGATTGAGCGTCAACATGAAGCGGGAGAATCTGTCGATAGCAACAATGAAGATGATTTAACTCGCAAATGCAACCGCCTAGAGCAGGAAACAGAATTCCTCAAAACGCAATATGAAACTATTAAAAGGGAACTGCGTTTAGTCAAAAATACTCCAGAAGGAATGATCGTTTCTGATTGTCGCAAAGTCGCTAAAGAAGGAATTGATCCGATAGAGCAGATGTTAGAACAAGTTGAATCGGAAATTGAGGTTATTGCTAATATTCGCGATTTTGTCAAGGATTTTCGAGAACAGAAAATTACAATTAAAGAGTTTCTTAGTGGCCCACCATTGATGAAACAGATGAACCAGGAAGTGATGGAAGATTTGCTGGAGCAGATGTTGGAAGATTTAGGTGTAAAAATAGTGTTTTAAATCATAGAGTTACTCGTGCTTTTGACTGGATGCTCCTTTGGTTTACAAGCATATCCAAGATATTTTATGTTCTTCTGAAAATGAATTCTCCAGTGTAGTTGCGTAAAGTCTTCAGATAACCAAGAGAAGTAACTAAGACAAAACCAATTCACTAATTATTAAAGATTTCAGAACATGATATCTACAGAACAACGTTGTCCATCGCCCATTTCTGCACCTGGAAATGATCCAACCTGGATAAATTGGATAAATAGACAGCAAGGAGGGTGCTTACCTGCAACATCCATGCCAGATCGTGACTGGTGGGTAAAGTTGTGGTCTCAGCCGGAAACAACTCTAAAAATTATGGGCTTGCAATCAGGTATGTCTGTGCTTGATCTAGGTTGTGGATACGGACACTTTACTATTCCTGCGGCACAAATAGTAAAACCAGCACTTGTTGTTGGTGTTGATATTGATTTTCCCATCCTTGCTCAAGCTCAACAAGCTGCACAAGAAGTTTCCAACTGTCTATTTTTGAACCAAGATATCCTTGCTATCCCACAAGTAATTACAAATCAGTTTGACTACATCACGATTCATAGCACTTTTCACGGGTTACCAAATCCTGTAGAGTTTGTCCGTCAAATTGTCAGTTTACTCAAACCAAATGGGTATTTTTCAGTGGTTAACTGGCGATCAATTCCACGTGAAGACACTATTTGGTTAGATAAACCACGAGGACCTAAAACCGAACTACGCATTTCCCCACAAAAGCTACTGTCAATTGTAAAAGCAGCAACTCAAAGACTTGTAGCAGTGCAGCAAGTTGATTTGCACCCCTACCATTATGGCATCACATTTAAATTGCAGAATTAGCTGTAGAATTAGCAATTTTTAACTAGTAGTTAATAATCTAAATAGCTCTCATGTATTAATTTAATGTACTCATCAGTTTTAACTGAATTAATATTGGTCACTTTACCTTAGTTACAATCCCCCTTTAATTCCACAAATCATGCAGCCACAGGAGCATTTGCGAGCCTACCATCTTCCATATAAACAATGCGATCGGCTATATCCAAAATCCGGTTGTCATGAGTCACCAAAAGAATAGTACAACCCTGCTCTTTTGCTAGCTTCTGCATCAAATTAACTACATCTCGACCAGATTTACTATCTAACGCCGCCGTCGGTTCATCTGCAAGGACTATTTTCGGATGACTCACCAAAGCACGAGCGATCGCCACTCTTTGTTTTTGTCCTCCTGATAAATCATCAGGATAATAATTCAGACGTTCTCCCAACCCTACCATCTCCAACATTTCGGCGGCGCGGGTATACATTTCTTTTGGGGAAAGTTCATGGTGTAGTTCTAACCCCATCTTGACGTTCTGCACAGCTGTTAAACTACCATGCAGGTTATGCGCTTGGAAAATATAACCATTACTACGTCGTGCTAGCGTCAGTTGTTTATCATTTGCACCACACAGTTCCCTCCCCAAAACCTGCAAACTCCCTTCCTGAGCAGAACGCAATCCACCAACCAAGGTTAGTAGAGTAGTTTTCCCTGAACCAGAAGGGCCTGTCATAATAATAATCTCACCAGCGTTAATTTCTAGATTGATATCAAATAACGCTTGTTTGCGAAGTTGTCCTTTACCGAAATAGTGATTGAGATTTTTAACAGAAATAACCATATTTTAAGTAAGTCAGCACAAATGACCAATAACTAATGACAAATGACAAATAACAAATGACAAACTAAAACATATCTGCGGGATCAGCAGCTAAGACTTTGCGAGTGGCGATCGCACCCGAAATCATACACATAACTATTGTCATAATTAGTACTTGTAATGCTCGTGCTAAGGTCATGTATAGTGGCAAATTTGTTGCACTGCGCGTTAGAGCGTAGAGTCCCGTAGATATAGCAAATCCAGGTATAAAGCCTAATATTGCCATAATGATGGCTTCTTCAAATACCACACTCAGTAAGTAGCGGTTTTGATAACCCATTGCTCTGAAGGTGGCGTATTCTTTCATATGGGCATTAACATCGGTGGAAAGAACTTGATAAACGATAATGACGCCGACTATAAATCCCATTGACACACCCAAGCTGAAGATAAAGCCGATCGCAGTATTAGTTTGCCAATAATATTCCTCAAATTTCACAAATTCTTCTTTGGTTAAAACTTTGACATCTGGTTCATTGGCCAAATGTTTTTGCAAAGCTATTGCTACTTGTTGCGGATCATAGCCTGGTTGAACTTGAATTAATCCTAAGTTGACGCTCGCGGTTTCTCGTCTGGGAAACATCCGCAAAAAGTTCTGATCACTAGTAATTAAACTACCATCGGCGATAAAGGAAGCCCCGATTTGAAATAACCCACTAACGGTAATTGTCCGGCGCTCGATTTCAGTAGTGACTGTTTTACCTTGTTCAATTTGGGCGATCGCTTCTTGGTAATCTCCCCTCGAACCCTGATCAAATAACACTGTATCGGGTAGTTTAATTTTATCCAGTTGGCTATTGACTTCTGGTAAATTAAATGCGGGTACATCTGGATTAAAGCCAGCCACCAAAACCATTGTCTCTTTGCGAGTTTGGGGATTTTTCCAAGAAATGGTGTTGATGTACATTGGTTCTGCTGACTTCACCCCTGGTACGTCCATTGTTTGGAATAGTCGTCGTCGGGTAAATGTAGATAAGTTGGCAATATTACGCGCTTGAGGATTCATTAAAACAATGTCTGCCTCTAAGCTGCGATGCATTCTGGTATTACTGTTATATAAGGCAGTTTGGAAGCCTGTTTGCATGAACATCAACAAATCAGCAAAGGCTATACCAGATAATGCGACTAAAAAACGGCTTTTATGGCGGTTGAGTTGCAGCCATCCCAAAGGTGTACGTCGCTGTAATTGTTGAATAAATCCAATCATGATGGTTTTTAGGAATCGGGGATCGGGGATTGGGGATAGGAAGTAGAGGATTGAGGATTGGGAATTGAGGATTGCTTAGTTTTTAGTGGTTATTTTCTTCCTTGTCCCCGATCCCCTGTCCCTGATCCCTGTTCCCCAATCACCGCCTTGACTTGCAAGTTGGTGAATTTGGCTGCTTTCTGGCTGGAGGCTTTATCTAACTGCACGTGAACTTCTACGACTCTGGCGTCGATGTTGCTGGAGGGATCGCTGTTGATGACGTTTTGGCGTTGGATTTGCCAACCAATTCTTTCTACGGTTGCGTATAATTCACCAGGAATAGAATCACTTTCTAAGCGGACTTTTTGTCCAGGATGCACTTTGCTAACATCACTTTGGTAAACTTCCACTACTGCATACATTTGACCAGTTTGCCCAATTTCGGCGATCCCGTCATTAGATATTAATTCACCAGGACGGGTGTATATTTTGAAAACCTGACCATCTTGGGGCGATCGCACATAAGCTTGTTTTAAGTTGGCTTCTGCTCTTTTGACTGATGCTACGGCTTTATTTACTTCGGCTTGAGCTGCTGCAATATCTGTGGGACGCACTTCGGCGATTCGATTCAGTGTTGCTTTACCTGATTCAATTTGTTTTTGTCCAGATGCTTGAATACGTGCTAGGTTTGCTTTTGCTTCTGCTAATTGTTCTTGTAAAGATTCTTCAATGCGCTTGAGATTTGCTTGTGCTTCTGCTAGTTGTTGTTGGGCTGTTCGCAAAGTTAAACGCTTGCTATCTTGGGAAGATGCCGAAATTGCTCCTTCTTGATACAGGCTTTGATAACGTTGATCTTCGGCTTGAGCATTATCTAGCTGTGCTTGCAACTGCGCGATAGTTGCTTTCTGTGCTTCTGTTTGTGTGTTTTTTTCTGCTTCAAGACGAGCGATAGTAGCTTTTTGGGCTGTGATTTGGGTTTCTCTTTCTACTTGCAAGCGATCGATCTCTGCTGACTGTGCTGCGATTTCACCTTGTTTTGCGCCTGCTTTGACTTGCAACAGATTAGCTTCGGCTACTTGCACTGCTTCTTTAGCTTCTTCTAAGGCGGCTGCTAGGCGATCGCGACTGTCTAAAATTGCCACCACTTGCCCTTGTTTGACTGTATCTCCCTCTTTCACCAACAGTTGCTCTACCCGACTTCCTTCTGTGGAAGCAGGTGCAGAGAGTTTAACCACTTCTCCTTTTGGCTCTAACCTACCCAAGGCTGTGACTGTTTTTACTTCTGGTATTTGCACTAGCTGTTGTTGGGCTTTCTGTTGTTCAGCACTGCGGGATTGCTGCATCGCATAAACACTGATGCCACCTACAGCTAATGTTGCAATTGCTGCGATCGCTATTGAGGGACGAAAAATCGATGGTGGGAGAAAAGAACCATCTTTGAAGTTTTGTAGCATGGCATTTATACCCTTAAAACTAAACTGTTTAGTTTTTTGATATTACTAAACTAAACCGAACAGTTTAGTTTTGCAAGTACTATAATAGAAAAAACTAAACTGTATAGTTTAGTCAAATTCCTTGCAGTTTCTTAACAAACACGGCATGGGGTAGATTAGGGAAAAGGTTAAGGGTTAAAGGGAAAAAATATTCATTGCTGATAATCCTGACTTCTCCAGAAATCTATTGTCATGTCCGTGTTTCTCTTTTTAAATATCAATAGATAGTGATATATAGACAATATCTATGGAAAAAATAGGGTATGAGCTGTTGAGGGTGTAAAGATATAAAGGAGAAAGGTGAAGGCATAAGGGTTAATAGCTTGATATTTGACCCTTTAACCATTGCCATTTCAATCCAGGAGCCACAACGGGGAGAATTTCAAAGCCCACATTCCCAAATTGGTACATAGCAGGAATCAGCAAAAAAATGGTACGTGCAAAAGTAAATGAAATGGAGCGTGAGACTTCAGTTGAGAAAGTAGAACAAATTTTTCAAGGAGCAATGCAAGAGTTTCTGGCGCATGGCTTCGCTGGTACAAGCATGGATAGAGTAGCAGCAGCAGCAGGCGTTTCTAAAGCTACTGTTTATAGCCACTTTGCAGATAAAGAAACATTGTTTAAAGCAATGACTGAGCGACTGGCTCACAAAAAGTTTCAGTTGATTTTTGGTAGCGAACCTTTGGAAGGGGAGCCATTGCAAGTTTTGCGCCAGATAGCAACTAGAGCTTTAGAGCAGATGAGTACTGACCAAGAACATTGTGCATTTATGCGTGTGTTAATTGGGGAATCTGGTCGTTTTCCGGAGTTAGCTCAAGTTTGTGTTAGTTCTATGATCAAACCATCTCTGGAAACTCTCACTCAATATTTGATGTCTTATCCAGAACTTAAAATCAGTGATCCAGAGGCAATAGCTAGAATTTTAGTTGGATCTTCAGTCTATTTCCACATTACGCAGGAAGTGCTACACGGGGAAAATATTATACCGATGAAAGGCGATCGCATCATTGATGCCATCATTGAATTGATTCAGAAATCTGCTCAATCCACATGAGTTCTGCTTTGAGGTTTTTACGAGCAGTTGATTCCAGTTTCCAAAACATTAATTGTGTCAAGTAAATACGATCTCTGTGTAAAAACTGCTGCAAAACTTGCTTTCTTCCTGTAAGAAACTCTGTATCTGCCAGCCACGCATATTCTTGACGAATCAAGAGTGCATATTGACGATAATGTTGTGGATTGCTACCTAAAATTGCTAAATCTGCATCTAACAGCACCTGAGCATCAAAATCATCTGGTTCGGCTTGATGATGTTTGGTGTTTAAAATTAGACTGGTGGTTTTAGTAATAATACGATCAGAAAGTCCCAAATGTTTTAAAAATTCAGCAGCATAGCTCGCACTCTGTTGTTCATTATCTTGTGCCTGAGTGTCATATATAACATCATGAAACCAGGCGGCAAATTGAACCGCAGAAAAATCTTGCATCTGATGTTTAAAAGTATCTATTGTATCTAGTACATGCTGAATATGTTCTAAGGTGTGATAGTAGCGACCTGGACTTGAGTAAGCTGCAACTAGTTGATTAAAAACTTGTTTAGCAGCGATTTCCTCTACTTGCAAAGATTCGAGCAATTGCCACCACTTAGCGAATAATTTATGAGTAATTTTGATCACTAATTAAAGATTAATTCACAGTTAATTAATTTAATATCTATAGCAACTTTAACATTACCTTAAACCCCATTTGGTCATAGATTGGTATGTTCGTTTTGCGTGGTTGAATTACCTAGAAACGAGTTGATTAATACTACCAATGGGGGCAATATGGAACTAATGGATAGCGATCGCTTATTACCAATCCGGTGCAGACGACGGAATTTTCTGTTAGGTGCAGGATTCTTCACGGGATTGGCGGTGGCTAGCCAATGGCGTCCGGTAATGGCCCAACCAAAGTTTTCTCGCTATCCATTCAGTCTTGGTGTTGCCTCTGGTGATCCATTACCAAATAGTGTAGTCTTATGGACACGTCTGGCGATCGATCCACTAAATGGCGGTGGAATGCCACCAGAAAACATTGTAGTGCGGTGGTCAGTTGCCCTTGATGAAAATATGACCAAGATTGTGCGAAGTGGGCAAACCTTAGCAACTCCTGAACTAGCACACTCGGTACACGTTGATGTACGTGGATTAGAACCTGAGCGTTGGTATTGGTATCAATTTCGAGCGGGTAATGAAGTTAGCCCGATTGGACGGACGCGCACAGC
Source organism: Fischerella muscicola SAG 1427-1 = PCC 73103 (assembly GCF_000317245.1). Lineage (GTDB taxonomy): Bacteria > Cyanobacteriota > Cyanobacteriia > Cyanobacteriales > Nostocaceae > Pelatocladus > Pelatocladus muscicola_A. The sequence goes on along the minus strand of NZ_AJLJ01000013.1, from coordinate 2,153 downwards.
ACCAGCATTGAATGCTTCTATCTCGCAACTCAAGTTTGCTTTTGCTTCTTGCCAAGATTGGCAAAACGGCTATTACACAGCTTACAAGCACATGGCGGATGAAGAACTCGATCTAGTGGTGCATTTGGGCGACTATATTTACGAGTATGCAGCCCAACCTGAGAAACCACGCCAGCATATTGGTTCTGAAATTGTCAGCTTAGAAGACTACCGCAACCGTCACGCCCAATACAAAACCGACCGAAATCTGCAAGCTGTTCATGCAAAGTTTCCTTGGATTGTTACCTGGGACGATCATGAAGTGGAAAATAACTACGCTGGTTTGATACCAGAAGAAAATCAAAGTCAGGAAGCGTTTGTAACTCGGCGGGCTTATGCCTACCAAGCTTACTACGAACATATGCCACTACGTCGCTTTTCCTTACCTAATGGGCCTGACATGCAGCTTTATCGGCGGTTTACCTTTGGTGATCTAGCTGAATTCAATGTCTTAGATACCCGTCAGTATCGCACTGATCAGCCTTGTAATGACGGACTCAAGCCCCGTTGCGCTCAAGCTTTTGATGGAGAAGCTACAATGACGGGCAAAGAACAAGAGCAATGGTTGCTAAAAGGTTTAGATAAATCCTCAGTACGCTGGAATGTGATTGCTCAACAACTTATCTTTGCTGAATACGATTTTGATCCCCGTCCAGACTCAGGAGTATTCAACATGGATCAGTGGGATGGTTACGTAGCTGCACGGAATCGTATTTTAAATTTTTTGGCTCAACGTCAACCTTCTAACCCAGTAGTAATTACTGGAGATATTCATTCTAGTTGGGTATATGACCTCAAAGTGGATTTCAAAAACCCAAATTCAGCCACAGTCGGGACTGAGTTCGTGGGAACCTCAATCACATCAGATTTTCCAGCCGAATTCATTGCTCCTGTAAAAGCAGCTTTAAGTGACAATCCCCACACGAAGTTTTTTGATGGTGCTTACCGAGGCTATGTCCGTTGTAATCTTACACGCGATCGCTGGCAAAGTGATTACCGTATTGTATCAACAATTACTGAGGAAAATGCCTCCGTCAGTACCTTAGCTTCGTTTTTAGTTGAAAACGGTAAACCAGGCGCACAAAAAATTTAATTAATAAATAATCTCATAACCCTGCCCCAGATGTATAAAGGCAGGGTTATAGTTTATCAGTCAACTACAGATACAGAGGCAACCTCATCACCAGCAAATTTTTCGGCTTTAGGACTAGGTTTATATATAGAACCAGGTTTTTTTACCGAATTAATGGGTTGCTTTTGATCATTGACTTCACGAAATTCTCTTTTCCTACCTATAAAAGCAGCGATTAAATAACATACTCTTTTCAAAAATTCCCGACAACTTGGGTGAAAATCATATTCGTAGGCAGCATACAAAGAAAGAGTGCCGACAACCTCTGTTTGATCAATCAGTGGGAAACAACCAAAAGATTTTAAGTGATTATCTATAACCCACTGTTTGTTTTTTAATTTATCTATTTCTTTAGTTATATTCGGGATTATGAAAGGTTCGCCCGATTCTAATACTTTTCCTACTATTCCTTCTCCTAACTTAATTCCCTCATTTTTTCTCTGTTCCCAATTTTGAATACGGGAAACATAGTTTCTAGCTTGTATTTCTAAAACATCTGCTTGGTTTTTGAGCCGCAATATACATACCTCAAAAGCAGTGTGTTCAGATATCAGCCTAGTGACGACCTCATCATAAGCTTTTTCTTCGTTTTGTTGATAGTTAACTAAAAAGCTACTAATGTCTAACTCTAGTTGGTTTTGTCTGTTCCTACGTATATTAGAAAGAGCAGTAGCGACTGCTGAAGCAATAGCGGATAGCCAATAAATTTCATTTTGAGTAAAACCACAATTTAGATGCTTTCCTGTATTGAAATTAATTTTATTGATGACTTCCAGCACTCCATAAGTTTTACTTTGACCATTTAAAGGAACTGCTAGACCACAGCTAATTTTTCCTAATTTTTTTGTATATTCAACCTGACTTCGGTTATCTAATATCTCTCCATTTAACTCATTACTGCATTGGGGTTTACCAAAACCATCTTCTTGTGGAAGAGCAGTTCTTCCTGTAAAACTTTCGTTGACAGCGTAACTTTCTTCAG
>NZ_AJLJ01000012.1 GCF_000317245.1 Fischerella muscicola SAG 1427-1 = PCC 73103 | reverse complement strand
AAAACCACATGTTATCTATAGGTTTTCCTTTCGCATCAATACCCTGTATTCCTTTACGATGTAGTTTTCCGTCTTTACTAAATATAAAAATAGAAGCTGTTTGAGAATGCAATCTCTTACGTACAAAACTCAGAGCTTTGTCTATAACTTTATTTTCGTCAGTTAAACTGATTAATTCATTTCTGACTTTTTGTAAATCTTCAAGTAATTCTTCAGGAGTAATAATATTAGTTTGAGAAAGTTTATATTCTATGTCCCTGACAAACTCTGTAACTTGCTCTATGTTTTCTGTATTTTCTAATTTGAAAGGAACAACAGACTGAGAAGATTTAATCCTATCAAATGCTTCTTTATATAAATTGACTTGCTCTGCAATTGCCGAAAAATTAACCAATCTTTTGTGTCTTTTCTCAATCAAGTTATCCTCGTTATACCAAACTAGAAGCTGACTCTGATCAGCAGCTTCAATAATTGCGTATTGCTTTGTGGGCAAACTATAATCATTGTCTTGCCATTTTGTCAACTTTTCATTGGTATAAAATTCTTGTGCTAGAGGCTCATATGCGTCTCGCATCATCACATAAACTTTGTATTTAGAGGCATGTTCCAGCAGAAATTTGGTGGATTTTTTGTATTCTTGTATATCTGAAAAAATGAATATTCTTTCAGTTTCTGCGTTGGCAGTATTGCCAACTTCATCACCTCGGTCGTTAGCCCAAAAATGTTCAACATAACCAACAATAGATACAGCTTGGACACGGGGATTGATATCTCTATCTTTCTGTAAAGACACAAGATAGCGTGGATATAATTCTAAAGGAATTGAGTAAACGCTACCATTGGAGCCAATATCTTCGATCTGATTACATACATCAGTCAGAAGATTAATAATGAGTTTTTGAAATAGTTTATTGCTTTGAAAATATTTGTTGTCTTTTAGTATTTGTTGTCCTGCTTTTACAATTAACTGATAGTCTAAATACTCATCTTTAACTGGTTGTTTGTATTGTTGTTGACTTATCTCTTGCCACCAATTCGCATTGGCAAGTTTGAACTGTATCCAAGCTTTGGCTTCTTGGATGTCTGTAGCTGTCATCTCATGAAAAAGTTCAGCTAAACTATCTTGAATTGTGCCATCAATGATGGGAAAGTGCAGTAGTGGTTCAGTGAGATTTTCTCTACTAAAACGTACCAGCTTGAAGTCATTAATCTTGCCAGAAAGGAAACCGATGGCAAAATTTACCCATGAATTCTTTGAGAATCCTTGTGTTAGACAAATTATGCCATAATTTATACTCTCCAGAGATTGCGTAATTTCGTCTAGCCTTGATGAACAAGAATTAATATCTACATTTGATACAGATGCTTCAATTTGGGGATGCTTAAAAATATCATTTAGTCCTTCAGCTATATACCTTCCAGTCTTACCAAACCAAAAGATCAGGACTTTTTTCTTACCTAGCTTGAGTTGATACCTATCGGTGATGATTTTTTGTAGTTTGGCTAGTTTACCTGGCCCTGCACCAGCTAACCTAAATTTGGTGTAAATCTTACCTAGCCTTTTCTGAACTGCATTTTGTGACTCTATTCCCAAAAGCTTTTGTATCTCTGTTGGAGACTTTCCATCCAACACTAAAGACAATACCTCCTGTTCGGCTGGAGATAAATTTTCCTCAGCCACTAGTTCTTTTAAAACATCTGGAGGAATCATAGTCATACTTCTACATCATATAAAAGCCTCATTAATTTTAGCAGTAGTGCTTAAACAATTTTATTGATACTATATTGACATTAAAAAGCCTCACTTATATTCTTGTATAAACTACTCTATTTTAAATGAGGGTTTTAAAGGGAAACTACATGATAAATCATCAACTGATTGACAAAATTAAAAAACAAACCATTCCAGTCTTACAGTTTGTAAGCGCCATCATGATCGCTTTTTATGCTGGATTCTGTGCTTGTTACTCGACTACTGGGAACAAAGTAAACCACAATCCAGTTCAAACCCAAATCCAAGCACAACCTATTGCCAAAGTTCCAAGTCCAAATCTTAAAATCGCTGGATTTGAATATCAAGCGATCGCATCTTTGCTGATTACCTTCCTTATCGAAATCATGACTGCTGATAAAGCTCATCGTCTTCAAATACCTTTTGAAGTTGATGAGGATGATGTTTATAAACGGCTAATATCCTTGCGTATTCCCAGCACAAATACAACTTTGATCATGAATTTGCAAGGTGAAGGTTCGACATTTTTAAGCGACTTATATATGTCAATCGAACCTACCAAACGTATCATTCACTTTGAACAACTTTTGCAACATCGTAACCACAGCTTTGCTTATGGATTTCGGCTCTTACTCGATGAGTTGCAACATCCTAACTTAGAGTGGATCAAGGTAAACTATGACGGAAGTTGGTATGTGCCTAAACAAGCTTATTTCCCATTCATGACTTGGATCAAGGAAGAAATAATTCGTCAATGGGAATTAGAAGCAGATATCTTTGATGAATAGTGCTAATCAAAAAAAGAGTGTGCAATTTTCACTATCCAACAACGATTAATTAACGCGAATCCTACGGAAAATAAGAGTGTCAATCTTGCCGTCACTCTATATCTTCCGTTGGTAAGGATAGCGATCGCAAGTGTACTCTAGGTATTCGCCCCTTTGGTACTTACCTCAAAATTAGCGATAATGTGAAAATGTGTTTAAAAGGCTGCTTTGATTAGGCTTTTATGTCTGAACCTGCAATTAAAATTACAGTCAAGTTATTCGCTGCTTATCAAGAAGCTTATGGAGTACCGGAACTAGTACTGGAATTTCCTAAAAATACACCAGTTGTTGCAGTATGCGATCGCTTAGTTACTGAACATCCAGAACTGAGTCAATGGCGAGATGTCACCCGGTTTGGAGTTAACTTGGTATTTGTCGAACCGGATACCATCTTGCAAGAGGGTGATGAGGTGGTGTTAATTCCACCTGTGAGTGGTGGTTAATAATTCATACAGCAGGGAATAGGAAACATGGAACAGGGTTGAAAGTCTCTTGGTATATGGCTTTGTTCTTAAAATTTTTGCCTCATTTACCTGCAATCTGCTGTATTTAGTTGCAGTAACTCGGTTCCCTATGATCTACCTGCAAATTATACGTCATTCTCAACGTAGTTAATATTGACGTATGAATATCAGGTATGGATATGGCAGTGGAAAAGAGATTAAGGGCAAATCCTGGAGGAGAAATCGCTCCGTCTGAGGTATTTGGGCGAGATAGCTTAATACAAAAATTGTGGCGAATATTAGAACGACAAAGCCTTGTCCTCAGCGCAGAAAGACGCATGGGTAAAACCTGCGTGGTCAAAAAAATGACCAAAGAAGCTCCAGAAAACTATTTAACCGTATACCGCGATTTAGAAGGAGTGCGATCGCCGATAGAATTTGTGGAAACAATTTTTCAAGATGTGGAACGTCACTTAAGCAGTTTCAAGCGGTTAGCAGAAGGGACACGACAATTAGTAAAAGAACTTGGTGGTACAGAAATTGGTGGCGTAATCAAGTTGCCAGAAATTGCTGCACCTGATTGGAAGAGACTGTTAATGAAGACATTGGAAGATTTGGTCAAGCAGCAAGAAAGCAAAGACCGAAAAGTCATTTTCTTCTGGGATGAAATGCCCCTAATGCTTTATAACATCAAAAAGAGACAGAGTGAAGAAGCAGCAATGGAAGTATTAGACACCTTGCGTTCACTGCGCCAGATGTTTCCCCAGTTGCGAATGGTGTTTACTGGCTCGATTGGATTGCATAATGTCCTGACTTCCTTGAAACGTGTCGGCTATGCAAACGCCCCTACCAACGATATGAAAATGGAAGATGTACCGCCGTTGTTGCTTGCGGATGCTGAAAATTTAGCCTATCGCTTGCTGGACGGGGAAAATATTTTGACTACAAATAGACATGCAACAGCAAAAGCGATCGCTACAAGTGTGGATGGAATCCCTTACTTTGTCCACCATATTATTGATCAATTGGTGATGCAAAATAGTCTTGCCAGTGAGGAGAAAGTAGAGGAAATTGTCAACAACTATCTAATTGATCCGCACGATCCTTGGCATTTGAGGTATTATCGCGAACGAATTGATGTTTATTATCCAGATGCAGACAAACCTTTGGCGCTAGGTATATTAGACTTATTGGCAATTGCCGAACAACCTTTAATATTTGAAGATTTATTTAATCAGCTACAAAATCATATTGTTAATCCAGATAAAGAACAGACACGGAATGTGTTAACACTGCTGGAATGTGATCACTATATTATTAGGCAAATTGATGGCGGCTTGGGTTTCCGCTTTCCCTTAATTCAGCGTTACTGGCGACTGCATAGAGGTTTGGTGTAATGAAAAATACCTTCCTGTCTCGCTTTACTCCTAGCTTGATGTCAGCGCAAGCATTAGAAGATATTTTTGTTCAGCGCCAAGAGGAAGCAGAACGCATAGTTGATCTAATTCACGAAAGCGTACTTACACAGTCGAAGCATTATACCTTGCTGATTGGGCCGCGCGGCATTGGTAAAACGCACTTTGTCTCGTTGGTATACCATCGTGTTTGCAAGATGGATGACTTGCGTTCTGGTGTGCTGATAGCCTGGCTCAGGGAAGAAGAGTGGGGTGTTGCATCATTTTTAGACCTGCTTTTGCGAATTTTCCGAGCCTTACTGGAAGAGTATGGAGACGGGAAACAGCTAATACCTGGACTAGTAGACAAGATAGAAACACTATATCAAATGTCGCCGGAGGTAGCAGAAAGAACAGCAACAGCAATATTAAAAGAAGTCATAGGGAACCGCACCCTGCTTTTGCTAATGGAAAACCTGGATGAATTATTTGCCGGCTTAGGAGAAGAGGGACAGTTACAGTTTCGTGCTTTTTTGCAAGAAAATAGCTGTTGCACCATTTTGGCAACATCTCAAAGTTTGTTTAACGGCGTTAAGCTGCAAACTTCGCCGTTTTATGGTTTCTTCCGCATCCGCAATTTAAAAGATTTAACCCCAGAGGAAGCCACCCAACTGTTAGCGAATATTGCCAAACTGGAAGAAAAGACAGATTTAGAAAATTTTATTCTGACCTCAATCGGGTATGCACGCATTCAAGCAGTACATCACTTAGCTGGTGGTAGTCCCCGCCTTTACGTGATTTTCTCAGAATTTCTCACCTGTGAATCTTTGAATGAACTACAAGAACCCTTCATGCGGATGCTTGATGATTTGACACCATATTATCAAGCGCGGATGCAGTGGCTGTCGCCGCAGCAGAGAAAAATAGTAGAGATTTTATCTGACTGTCGTCATGCTGTACCTGTAAAAGAGGTTGCCCAACGTAGTTTTATTAGTCACCAAACAGTATCCAGTCAACTCAAAGATTTACGGGATATGGGCTATGTCACTTCTGAAGCAGTGGGGGGCGAGTCATTTTATGAACTGCGCGAACCACTGATGCGTTTTTGCTTAGAGGTGAAAAAGCAGCGAGGGGAACCGATACGTTTATTTGTGGACTTTTTGCGGCTGTGGTATACACGCGAAGAGTTGCAGCAAAAGTTGGGATTGGAGTTTGACGGCATTAAGAGGCATGAAGTTTGGGATGATCCTAGACAAAATTTTAATGAAGTATTGAATGATAAATTTTTGCCACCACAAGATAGTAATAGCAGATATCAACAACGGTTAGAACCATTGGCACCTGATGCTGTAGTCGATAGAGAATATATACTCAAAGCACTTGAGGCAATCGAACAAGATGATGGGGAAGATCCTTTGTTGGCAGCATATTTACAGGAATGTAAAAATTTAACAGATAATAAAGATTATGTAGCTGCTTTGCAATATGCAGAGAAACTGATAGAGAAGCGCGGTTGGGTACAAGATTGGGTTTTAAAAGCAGATTGTTTAAATGAACTCAAACGCTATGAAGAAGCTTTGGCATCCTGCGATAAAGCGATTGAAATTGACCCTAATTATAAAAATGCTTGGTTTAACCGAACTCTGATACTTAGCAATCTCAAACGTAACGAGGAAGCATTAGCATCCTGCGATAAAGCGATTGGAATTGATCCTCATTATAAGAATGCTTGGGTAAGACGAGCCTGGGTGCTTGACAATCTTGAACTTAACGAGGAAGCCTTAGCATCTTGCGATAAAGCAATTGAAATTGACCCTAATTATGACTGGGCTTGGGCAAGACGAGGCTCAGCACTGGACAATCTCAAACGTTACGAGGAAGCATTCGCATCCTACGACAAAGCAATTGAAATTGACCCTAATTATGACTGGGCTTGGGTAAAGCGAGCCTCAGTGCTGGACAATCTCAAACGTTATGAGGAAGCATTAGTATCTTGCGATAAAGCAATTGAAATTGACCCTAATTATAAAGATGCTTGGGCAAGGCGAGGCTTAGTGCTTAATAATCTCAAACGTTATGAGGAAGCTTTAGCATCCTACGATAAAGCGAGTGAAATTGACCCTTATTATGAGTGGGCTTGGGCAAACCGAGGCTTAGTACTTAATAATCTCCAACGTTACGAGGAAGCTTTAGTATCTTACGACAAAGCAATTGAAATTAACCCTAATGATGCATGGAATTGGACAAACCGAGGCGTAGCGCTGAAAAATCTCAAACGTTATGAGGAAGCTTTAGTATCTTACGATAAAGCGGTAGAAGTTAACTCTACTTATAAATGGGCTTGGGCAAACCGAGGCTTAGTGCTTAACAATCTCCAACGTTACGAGGAAGCATTCGCATCCTACGACAAAGCAATTGAAATTGACTCTAATTATAAATGGGCTTGGATAGGGCGAGGTGCAGCGCTTGGTTGTCTCAAACGCTACGAGGAAGCTTTGGCATTCTTTGATCAAGCCCTTGAAATTGATCCCAATTACTCATGGGCTTGGGCTTTACGAGGGTTATCATTTGAAAATCTCAAACGTTACGAAGAAGCATTATCATCCTACGATAAAGCAATTGAGCTTAACCCAGATGATGCATGGAATTGGAAAAACCGAGGGGATGTGCTGGATAAACTCAAACGTTACGAGGAAGCTTTAGCATCCTACAACAAAGCAATTAAACTTGACCCTACTTATAAATGGGCTTTGAAAGCGCAAGGCTCTCTACTAAACGACCTTAAAAGATATGAAGAAGCCCTAGTTTACTTAAACAAAGCAATTGAGATTGACCTTAATTATGAGTCTGCTTGGGGAAGTCGAAGTTGGACGCTTATTAATCTCGGACGCTATGAAGAAGCGTTAGTATCTTCCGATAAAGCCATAGCTCTTGGAGACAAAAAATATTATGTTTTAGCCAATCGTGCTATTTCTCTCATCGGGCTTAACCGTTGGGAAGAAGGCATTATTGCTGTGGAAGATGCACTTAAAAACCTTGAAGATAAAGAAGAAGCGTCTTTAGAAGACACAGAGTTAATTTTCCGCATCCTGTTTATAAATATTCAAGATGCACTGATATGGAAAACTCGGATCACAACTCTAATAGACCTTTTCGACAAATATCAATCAATTGCCGCATTATCTCAAGGATTAGTACGCAGCATCCCCACTTTAATATCGGATACAGTCAGTGACAAAACTGTACAATTATGGCTAGAGGTGTGGCAAGAGTTAGTGGGAAATCGTCCAGAGTTTCAAATTTCCCTGCGCTTGCTGAATGCTGCTGTACGCTACCGCGTCACCAAGGGCGACAGGCGAGTTTTACTAGAATTGCCGATTGAAGAACGCAGTTTGTTAAAACCGCTACTAGGTTTAACTGATCACTGAAAACTCTTACTAATACGTAACCAAACCAACTTGACGCAAAATAAAGAAGAGAATAGAGTTGATAATGCTCAGAGCGATCGCTCCAATAATAGCACTAGCAATTCCCCATCGTAGTCGAAATCCTTCTACTAGCCAAGCTGCTAAACCAAATACAATAATGCTACCGATTAAGGGAATTAACCCTAGACTGATAACGGCGCTAGTTGTTCTAAACCAAGTAGGGAAAAGACTCCAGAAACCATTAAAAGCACCGATAATTGCTCCTGAAATCAGAGCAATCCAGGGACTGTCTATCTCCACACCTGTAGGTAGCTTTGAAATAATTAACAAGCTAATTGAAATTACTACAACAGAAATGATAAAACCAGCCATTGATACACCTCAGTATAAAATTGGGATTATCAACTGTAGACTTCGTAGCGTTAGTTAGGGTAAAGATTAAAAGTGAAGGGTTATACTCCTTCTGAAATTGCCAACCGTAGTTATGAGCGATCGCCCATTAGCATAGAAATTATTTTTTCACCTTTATAGTATTGTTTCAAGAGCAAATAAGCTAGTTAAGTAAATTAATTTATTTTTTGTATTCAGAGTTTTTTGTCTGGAGGATTCCTAAATTATTTGTGAACAACGAGATACCCGACTTTACAAGATCTGTCGGGGATTTTACCTCTCAAATTTTAATTCTGTAGCGATCGCTATAGGCTCTGATTGTTTAGAACCTGTAATATAACTCAGTTCATCCAACAATTCTAAAAAATCTTGGACACTAATTTGAATATCTGTGGGAAAATGACGTATAAAAGTTAAGCCAGTCAATCCTTCTGGATCTGCTGCTGCTACTAATAAGGCTGAACGGATGGCATAAAAACCATTTTGACCTGTTCTTGTCTTGATAATAGCACCATATTGACGTATGTATTCTTCTCCGATTGGAGAATAGGTCAGTTTGGAAATTGCTACAGGATTAGTATTAAATTTATACTGCAATAAATTGCGAAGAGTTTGTAATTTTTCGGGTTTGAGTTGTTGAGCAAAAAACTCAAATTCTTTAGTAATTCGACCTTCTTTTGCAAAAACTTCTAAAGATTTAACTGATAGACGTAACTTTGTAGAGCCAACAGGCAAATAAATATTCTCTGCACTAATAGCAGGTTTGATTAGATATCCTGTGAGGAAAGTGCTACAAGTAACAAAAATCAATGTAGAAATTAAGTAAGAAGTTAATTTAAAAGGGAGCATTATAAATTTTCAAAATATTTGTGTATGAATTATGGCGAGCGCTCTGGTAAAGATTGCTCTGCTTTTAAATCTTCTGATCTTAACCAAGCAGCAATCATCCCAGCAATGGGAATCGATAGAAATATACCCAGTAAACCAGCTACTCGCTCCCCAATAAATAGAGCAAAAAACAGCAATACGGGACTAATTTCCAAAGCATTGCCCATAACTTTGGGACTAATAAAGTTATCTTGAATTTGTTGAAGAATTATGCAAGCAATGACAACTTGAACTGCAACTATCCAGCCTTGAGATGCTAGAACTAATACAGTAATCGTCAATACTCCTAGTGTTGCACCAATACCAGGAATGGCATCTAAAATGCCAATTATAAGTGCTAAAAATAACGCATAGTTAACTCCCAAAACTAAAAAGACAAGAAAACTCGCACTTGATAGAAATAGTATTAACAATAACTGTCCCCGCAGAAATCCCAAGAAACTGCGTTGAAAAGTTGTAGCAAAGCGATCGCGTGACTTGGCAGGAATTAGCTGTAAACTATAAAACCACACTTTTTCGCCATCTATGAGCATATAGAGACTGATGACGGCGAGAAAAATCAATGTAAAGATACTAGAGAAAATATTTTGAGCAATTCCTAATCCAGATATTAAACCAGTTTGTAGGCTTTGTAAAAGCCTTCCTAGATTCAAGTTTCCGATAAATTCTTTTAGTGGTAATAGATCTTGTGTCTTTACTGCTTGAGTGATGCGATCAACTAAACTCTGTCCTTGATTTAACACCTCTAGTCCCAAAGCAGTTACTAAGGCAATAAAAATAGCAACAGCGCCCAAGAAGGTGATAGTAATTGCTAACCCGCGAGGAATATAACGAGACAACCACTGAACTGGATAATTTAGCAATGCAGCGATAATAGCAGCTGTGGTAAAAATGGCGATAACGTTATAAAAGTAACTAATTAGTATCACGAGCGCCCAACCACAAGCAAACACCAACAATAAGCGTAGTAGAGTGGAGTTATTTAAGTTTTGCCAAAAGCTGGGTTTTGAAGATTGACTCATAATATCAGCTCAAGCGTTATTGATCATTAGTCATTTGTCATTGGTTGTTTACAAAAGACAAGTGATTCATGACAAAGGACTAATTTATTTTGTTCTTGATGAACAGAATGATCTGCTTTTCTGGCGATATCTTAATAAATAATTACATCTCCCAGCTGATAATTATTGATGTCATATGCTTGGCTAAATTTATACGCCAAGCTATTACTTCGTGTACATATAGCAATCCTAAATCATTCGTAAGAGGCGAGATCCCCGACTTCTCTAAGAAGTCGGGGATCTGGGATTCCGTGTTTTCTCACAACTCAATTAAAATTGCTATATAAATATAAATAATAAATAAAATATAGCAATCCGATTTTATTTTTGTTTTTTTTTGAAAAAATCACAGTATATGTAGGATGTGTTATCGCGTAGCGTAACGCACCAAAGGCATAACGCACGCTACTAGATGCAGAAGGTAATTTTCAATCCAAAATCTAAAATCTAAAATCCAAAATAGTACTAGACCGGGGAGAGGTCAAAAAATGTATCAATTGATGCTAATTTGTGTTGACACAAGAGTTAGGATTGCAAGATTGCGATAAATTGTGATTAATACCAAATTGGTATAGGTAGTATTGTTTGAGATTTCTGGAACTGTCTGATGGTAAAGATTGTTAATCCAAAATCCAAAATCTAAAATCCGAAATCCAAAATTGGTATAACTCTTTCAAACTCATTGTTACCAAAACCCATCAACACCGTGTTTTCAACCTCGGTCTTTACACTCAATAATGGTTTAACGTTTATCCATCAAGAAATTCCTGACACTCCTGTGGTTGTAGCGGATGTATGGGTGCGTGCCGGTGCTAGGATTGAACCCAGCCCTTGGTTTGGTATGGCTCACTTTCTAGAACATATGATTTTCAAAGGAACTCCAAACCTGCCACCAGGAGTATTTGATCAAAAAATTGAAAACAGAGGTGGGGTAGCTAATGCGGTTACTAGCTATGATTATGCCCATTACTCTGTCACTACAGCAGCAAGTTTTATTGAAGAGACTCTCCCTTACTTAGCAGAACTCTTGCAAAATGCGGCGATTCCAGAAGATGAATTTAGCCGTGAACGAGATGTGGTTTTAGAAGAAATTCGTTTTTGCCAAGATGATCCTGATTGGATAGGATTTCAAACATTACTCCAGAGTGTTTATCAACACCATCCCTATGGACGTTCGGTGTTGGGTACAGAACAAGAACTCATGCAGCACTCACCAGAACAAATGCGCTGCTTTCACCGCACTTATTACCAACCCGAAAACATTACGGTGGTGATTGTTGGAGGAATAGCTCAAGAAGTAGCTCTAGAATTAGTTAACCGTACTTTTAATAATTTTGGCGATCGCTGTTGTGATTGTCCAGTAACAGAAGAAATAGCAAGACCAATCATCGCAGGAATTCGCCGCCAACAGTTAGATTTACCCCGCCTGGAACAAGCACGATTGATGATGGCGTGGACGGGGCCAGGAGTCGAAGAACTCCGCAGCGCCTACGGATTAGATTTACTCTCAGTTTTACTAGCAGAAGGACGAACATCACGTCTAGTCAGAGACTTGCGAGAAGAACAGCAATTAGTCCAGGGTATATGCAGTAATTTTTCTCTGCAAAGAGATTCGAGTTTATTTACCATTAATGCTTGGTTAGAACCAGAAAACCTGGAACTTGTTGAGTCCTTAATTCGCCTGCACCTAGAGGATTTACTGACTGATGGTATTTCTCCCCAGGAACTCACTCGTTGTCAACGTTTGTTATGTAATGATTTTGCCTTCTCCACAGAAACACCCAATCAACTAGCAGGACTATATGGATACTACAACACCATCGCTGAAGCAGAATTAGCGATAACATATCCCGAAAAAATCCAGTCCTTTGATACGCAACAACTGCAACAATTAGCACAAGAGCTTCTTTCACCCAATCATTACGTAGTTACGGTATTGAAGCCTTGTTAGTCAATTGTTACTCCTTATAAATGAAAGACAAATGACAAATGACCGAAAATCAAAAGGATACAAGCCTCATCATTGATTTATGGGGTCATTAATTTTGAATTTTGAATTTTGAATTTTGAATTCGGAGCAAAGCGACGTGACCACTTCCCTAGAAAAATCCCATATTCACCGCACAGTCTTAGATAATGGCATAGTATTACTCCTGACAGAAAATCCCACAGCAGATATTATTGCAGCGCGGATTTTTATTCGTGCTGGTAGCTGTTATGAAAATCGGGAAAATGCTGGATTAGCACATTTGCTGTCTGCGGTATTAACAAAAGGATGTGAGGGACTTTCCAGCTTGCAAATCGCCGAACAGGTGGAGTCTATCGGCGCACATTTAAGCACAGATACTGCTGCTGATTATTTTCAGGTATCTTTAAAGACGGTGACAGCAGATTTTGCGGATATTTTGACATTAGCAGGAAAGATCTTGCGATCGCCTACTTTTCCAGAAGTAGAAGTAGAATTAGAGCAACGCATCGCCTTGCAAGATATTCGTTCTCAAAAAGAACATCCCTTCAGTATCGCCTTTGATCAACTACGTCAGGTGATGTACCAAGATCATCCCTATGCGATGTCAGCATTGGGAAATGAATCAACTATGAGTAGTATCACCCGTACAGATTTAGTTCAGTTTCACCAAACTTATTTTCGTCCAGATAATTTGGTGATTAGTATTGCCGGTCGCATTACCCTAGATGATGCTGTTGCAGTAGTCAAAGAAGTCTTTGGCGATTGGCAAGCACCTGCTGATACACCACTGCCTAAACTGAATTTACCAAATCTTACCGTCCAGCCACAACAGGTTATAGTACCCCAACAAACACAACAATCAATCGTCATGCTGGGTTACATTGGCGCAGCAGTCAATTC
>NZ_AJLJ01000011.1 GCF_000317245.1 Fischerella muscicola SAG 1427-1 = PCC 73103 | reverse complement strand
CATACTTAGGCAATGGACTTTCCAGTCGCTTATTTGTCGAACTGCGAGAAAAGCGGGGTTTAGCTTACGAAGTTTCCGCGTTGTACCCCACACGGCTGTTTCCTGCCACATTCGTAGTATATATGGGTACTGCTCCCGAAAATACTCAAATTGCTCTATCTGGGCTACAAACAGAAGTAGATTTACTGTATAGTAAACCACTTACAGATATAAACATACAAGCAGCAAAGAATAAAATTTTAGGACAATATGCCTTGGGCAAGCAAACTAATGGACAACTTGCTCAAATATATGGCTGGTATGAAATTTTGGGATTGGGAATCGAATTTGATCAGGAATTTCAGGAACTAATTGCCAATGTTAATGCTGATGATGCAATGATCATAGCTTCTCTGTATTTACAGAAACCTTATGTATCTTTGGTAGGCCCAGAAGAAGCAGTTAAATCAGTAAGCAGTTAACAGTAAGTAAATTTTGATAACTGATAACTGGTAATAATGCAGTTACTTAGCAGCAAATATCAGTAACTTTTGCTTGCATTTTATCGCCTTTTGCCGTATAGAGTATTACCATCAACTTTAGCGGGGGCAGAGTTTCATGACAGCCAGTTTCTTTGGCTATTTAAGTTCGCTAAACTCATTTGTAAAATGCTGTTTATTCAGACAGAAGCAGAAGGATAGATCCTTCTCAGGAATTGAATTACTTCTATTTTCATCTGCACCTCTGCTGTTGACTGCTGCTGTTGTACCAGCATCGGCAGCACCATCACCGAAAATCGTCCAGATAGCCCAAGTTAGCATCGCTCGCCCTAACTTACAACTAGGTAGCCAAGGACAACCAGTATCAGAATTACAAGCCGCGCTGAAACTTTTGGGCTTTTACACAGGTGCTGTAGATGGAATTTATAACGAAGCAACAGCTAAAGCAGTTTCTCAGTTTCAAAAAGCTGCTGGCTTAAATGCTAATGGTATTGTTGATACTATTACTTGGCAAAAACTTTTTCCTGGTGAAGCGATCGCATCATCTCCTTCCCCTACTTCTACCACTACTGTCACCAATTCAGCCAGTAACTTTCCGGTTCCAACTCAAATTGTCAACAACTCTACAACTACCACAACCCAGACAGCAAATAATTCCACAGCAACTACAACTCAAACTGCAAATAATTCCACAACACTGACTACCCCTCCCGAACCAAAACCAGCAACACCACTACAACAAACCACATCTACTAATTCTCAAAAGAAAACGGTCACTCAATCATCATCTAATCGTTCTCAACAAAGCACAACTTCCCAGCCAACTAAACGCACCCAGCAAAGTACACGTTCAACACGTTCTCAATCAACTAAACCTACTCAGCCAACCCCACGTTTTGAGCAAATTCCTGGTGTTCAATATACTTCTAAAGGATATCCGATCTTGCGCCCAGGAATGAGTAATGCCGAAGTCAGAAGATTACAATTGAGGCTGCGAAAACTTGGTTATCTCAAAAGTGATGCTGATGGAGACTTTGGTAAAGAAACCGAAGCAGCAGTTCAAGCTTTACAAAAGCGCTATGATATTGAACCTGATGGTGTAGTTGGTGGTGAAACTTGGGAAGTTTTGCTACGACGGCGTTAGTTTTTATAACCCCAGTCTCTCACCCACGACTGATGTCAAGCCTCAATTCAATTTTAAAAATTGTAAACAAACCTACAAAATTTTTTGTAGGAATAAGCAGCTATTGGTTTGCTGTTGTTACTTAAAATTGGAGGCAAAGATGAATCCTGAGCAATATTATGACCCAAATACACCAGGCTCTTCAACTCATGGTAGTGGAGAAATTAATATCGATGCAGGCCCAGATACTTCTGGTAATTCTCAACTACAACAACCAGATTTAAATGATTCTAGTCACGAATCTGACAATTCCGATGTAGCGATTCCTGAGCCTTTCAACGATAATCAAGATGAAAACATTGTCGATCGCCAACTTGGAATTATCGGTCGTACAGCAGGATGATAGGGGGGACAACTTATCAGTGATCAGTTATCAAATTAAACTGGTAACTGTTAACTGTTAACTATTAAGAGTATCCACGAATGAATTTAATTTTGTCCAACTACTTAAACTCATTTTGGTTAATCAAAAAATATTCTATTCGTGAAAAATAGACTCTTTTTCAATCCCACAAATATGAAAAAACAAGAACCCCGATTTCTCTAACAAATTGGGGTTCTGTGTCATTAATAGATATATAATTCATCATCAATATTCAAATCAAAAAGATAAATTTTTATACTCACAAAAAATAAAAAATATTTGTAATGTGTGCTTTAGCGCTTATTATTAA
This sequence comes from Fischerella muscicola SAG 1427-1 = PCC 73103, assembly GCF_000317245.1. GTDB lineage: Bacteria > Cyanobacteriota > Cyanobacteriia > Cyanobacteriales > Nostocaceae > Pelatocladus > Pelatocladus muscicola_A. Next base: position 19,271 of record NZ_AJLJ01000011.1, on the reverse strand, counting down.
AATCTGAAGCAGTAAGAATTGCTTGCCGCACATTATTATTTATATATGTTCATCTACTGATTTTAGGGAAACCCTAGAGGAACAAACAAATCACTATTAAACAGAACAGGGTATGAAAAACTTTTTATTAACTTGGCTTGGAACAGCCGTTGCGTTGCTAATAACAGCTAATATTCTTCAGCATTTCGATGTTGGTTTTAAAGTAGATAGTTTTGTTACAGCCTTGATTGCTGCTGTATTTATTGGGATTGTCAATGCTTTCATTCGTCCAATATTAAGAATTTTAGCCTTTCCCATCACCCTGCTGACCTTCGGTTTATTTTCCTTCGTCATCAATGCATTTGCTTTATGGTTAGCCAGCTTTCTGACTCCCAGTTATGGTTTTGTGATTCAAGGCCCGATCGCAGCTCTATTAGGTTCAATTGTACTATCAATTGTTTCTAGTATAATTAATTATTTTTTAAGAGTTGTTGACTAATTGTTATTTGCTAATTAATTTTTCTTACACCCTCCTCACGCTTTTATTCTACTTGTATTTTACTTGAGCGATCGCTACTGTTACTGTACCCTTTTGATTATTAATAGCACAACGAAAAATTTGTTTAGGAACTAACAGATATTTAGACTCAGCAGCACATAAAGCAGCAGCTTCAGCAACACTAGGAGTTTTTATGTGTTTGTGAATTAATTGGGAAGAGTTAGGAACAGAAATGTTACACAGAATTTCAGCAGTAAAGGTTCTAATAAGCCATTTTTTTTCTCTACAAAGTTCCACTAAACCAACTTCATCGGCTTTACTATCAATAGTAGCAATGCCTGCGATCGCATTTTGAGAAAGTTGATTTTCTCTCAACACATGTGCGATCGCTGCTTCTATCAATTCTTGCGAAGTACCTCTTTGACAACCAATCCCCACCCATAAATTTCTAGAATCAAGAGAAAATTCTGATAACAGCAATTGAGATTACCTAATAATTACAAACTAGGGCGACGCAACCAATTCATAATTTTCTCACCCCATAATCGCGGACTATCTGCGGGGCGATACTTTGTGTCAAACATCGAAAGTAAAAGAGATAGACCCCCCACTTTAGAACTCATTAGCAGATGAATTGCGAGTGCTAAAACTACTACTACCCAAGCTATTAAATGTATGTAATACCAGATATGGTTTAATTCTCCTGAAGGCAACCAATTTTCATCTTGAAATTTACCTGAAATCACGGCAAATATAGCAGCCACTAACATTGCAGTATTTGCAAGACGTTGTAAACTGTACCACCAAATCGGTTTGCCTACTAAAGTCAATTGCTGTAACGTATTTCTTTGTAATAAACGATTTCTCCCAGCTTTTAAACAGTAAATAATAAAGATGGGTAGAGCAACAAAAAAGATAAAAAAACCAAAAGTGCCATGTATATCAATTAAATTTCGATTAGCTTGTGTGAAAGCAAATCCACCAAATCTGCGATCCCAACTGTCATAAACCAAAAACCCTGTAACCACCGCACCAATAATCAAAAAAGCAGTGAGAAAGTGAAGTATTCGTAACAGCAAAGGCTGGTATGGCTGAGAATTAGGCATGATCTAAGTTTGTTACAAGAGATTGATATTATTTATTTTTACTTAAAACATGTACAGCCATACATAGCCGCTATAATATATTGGCGATCGCAGCTAAAGGATTTGGTTTTTTGTTTTGCGGTTGTGTCTGCGGTAATACTGTGAGGTAAGGATTCAAATTATTTTCATTTACCCAACCAGAATAATATTTAATACTAGTAGACTTTGTGGAAATCTCCAGTAATTCCAAATCACCACGAATCGCATTTGCATTTCTTTGATTACCATTAGTACCAAAGGTGACACCAATACCTGTAGGCCCACCACCACTGTAATTTAAACCAACTTCATCAAAACCTCGTACAAAACGTTCTCCATTCCAGTGCCATTCAAAACCAGGCCAATATACAAGTGGTTTTTCTTGTGGTAAAATCCGTCCAAACTCATATCGACTCGCACCTTGATCTAGCTTAACAGTAAAGCCTTTTGTTGTTTTAACTTCGTAACGACCTTTACGAGTTTGAAAATCTATCGGACTCCACCAAAGTACTTCAATTGTTTCATCATTCTGGGTTGGAGATAAAGTTAAAGCTGGTGTTTGACTCGATAATTGACTATAAGTTTTTAAACCCGATTGTGGTAATTTTGCCATAGCTGCAAATCGCCAGCAAGACCAACTTTGAGGATTGTCAATATTTTCTAAATTAATTTGACAAACACCGTTACCCGTACCAACCCAAAGCTGATTATCTTCCAATCTCAATTTATCAGGAATTGCCCCGACCAACGAGCTATTATAAACATTGTAGGAAGTCAAAGTCCCAGAATTGAGATTTTGGGAATTAGGACGATAAGCAACCAATCCTTTAGCAGCAAGATAAGGATTACCCTCACCACTAACTTTTGTACCCATCCAAAACGTGGGATTGTTAGTATTGCCTGTGATCACTAAATCAGTAATTTGTTGCGATCGCAACTCTTGCGGTTTGATAAATGTAAATTTATTTGTTTGTGGTTCATAACCAACAATTGTGGCAATTCCATCATTACCTTCACCTTGTTCAAACGCAACTGACCACCAAATTTTGCTTTCATGAATCACAGCAGCAGTAATTCGTGGTAAACCCAATTGCACACCTATATTTGGTTTTTGTTGTAATTCTTTGAGAGTATATAGAGTTTGTCGCTGAGGCTGTTTGCTATTAGGAGTAATTAACTCAAAAAATACTTTATCTTTGTTTGGATCTGGTACTGTTGGTGTTAATGGTTCTCTCAGAACTCGATATTTATAGGTTTGACCTTGAAATTGAATTGTTTGGAAATCTTGAGAATAATTTGAATAATTTGGTGTTTTTAAACTCTCAGGTAAAGTTCCTGACTGCACTGTCCAAGTATTATTACCTCGACAAAACACAAAGTCTTGATTACGAGCTTGGAACTTTATAGTATCAGCATCAGCTATAACATTACGAATGTGAAAATCAAACCGTTCATAAAAATCTGCTTGCTCTCCTGGTAAAGCTAAAGGAACAAGTGCAGGCTGGGGACAATTTTTGACTTCACTTTTTACAGCTTGAGCATTATTATCAATTTGAGTAGTACAAGCACTGACTATAAATAAAATACTAGTTACCTTAACAAGACTTTTAATATCTAGAAAATTCATATTTTGATATTTACTTCTCCAAAAATATCAGACAAATGCATAGATTAACTCTTACGTAAATTACCAGACTTTATATTTATTAAATTAGTTCCGATTTGATGATTTGAAGAGGCCAGATCCCTGACTTCTCTAAGAAGTCGGGGATCTTGTTGCTTGTTGTTCACGAATAATTTAGAAAAGCTATATTCGCTGATAACTGTTTACTGATTTAATTGACTTTGCAAATATTTCCCCCATTCTGCTGCTAAAGGAATTTCTGTAAAGGGAACTCGGACAGAGTTTGCAGCAGGAAATACAAATTCTAACTCAATAGTCCGACCTTTTTCAGGTATTTGCTGCATATCAACAGTCTTTTCATCTATCAAAAGGCGTATTTGTTGAACATGAGCTAAAGAAAATGTTTCTAATTTAATCGGGCCTTTTGGTGTTGGTTTTCCCCAAGTAATTGAGTTACCTTTTTGACCAAGTACAGCATAAATATCGTACTTCGCCTTATCAAATTGCTCTGCCCAGGTTCGATAAGCTTCAATTTTTTGATATTCTTGAGAACCTTGCCAAGCTAACCAGAAAAATGCTGCTAACAGAGGTAGCCACAATAGACCGTGTTCCATAATGGATTTAACTCTAAAGTCAGGAAGAAAGAACTTTTGGAGAAAAAGTTAAAGTCACAAGAATTAAAGAAAATTTCTTTCCTATTCCTCTTTAACCTGGGAGCATCCCAAATGTTCAAAAAACGCCTGCGATTGAAATCGCAGTCTCATAGTTCAAGTCTGCTTAAAGCAGACTGTTTGATTTTATAAAGTCGTCTTCAGACGACTTGCGCTATTAGCAAAGGGTTTAAACCCTTTGCTCTAGGATATTTTGAAAAAATTGGGATGCTTCCTTCAACCTTTAATTTTTACTCCTTTCACTATTTTCTTATGTGTAGCTATGATGCGAAATACAGTCACCTAGCAACTGTATAAGTTATCGTAATGAGCATACTGGCAAAAAGCGGTGATGACTTAATATGAGAAGGGTTTTATTTTTGTGCTTGTTTGTCATTGGGCTGAGTGCTGCGGTGTTTGGTTTCCTAAATTTTCAGGGACTAGCAGCAAAAGGTGAATTTGAGACGATTGTGCTGGATTTTCGGGAAGATATTCCCAAAGAAGAATTGCAACGAGATTTACAAGCGATCGCTCAACAATACAACGTCACACCCCGATTAGACAATCAATTCTCCGCCAAGGATAATGTCTATATCATCGAAGGCGATAAAAAACGACTCAAAGAACTGCGGAGGTCTAAAATTGCCTCAGCAACGGAATTTATTGAGCCTAACTATATTTATAGAATTCCCAAACTAGATAAAGACAGAGTACCAGATGAGCAGTTTAGCGCTGGTGCTAGCGATCCTAACGACCCAATGTACAGCAAGCAATGGCATTTGCACAACATTGGTGTTGTTGGTGCGTGGAAGGAAACTAAAGGTAGTGGCGTCACAGTAGCAGTTATAGACACTGGCGTTACCAAAGTGCGTGACTTAGAAGAAACTAAGTTTGTCAAAGGCTACGATTTTGTCAACGACACAGAAGAAGCTAAAGACGACAACGGACATGGTACTCACGTAGCTGGTACGATCGCTCAAGCTACTAATAACAATTATGGTGTAGCCGGAGTTGCTTACGAAGCTAGTATTATGCCTTTAAAGGTACTCAGTGCCTATGGTGGTGGTACTGTTGCTGATATTGCCGAAGCGATTAAATTTGCTGCCGATCATAACGCCAATGTCATTAATATGAGCTTGGGTGGTGGTGGTGAAAGTCATCTCATGAAAGATGCGATCGAATATGCCCATAAAAAAGGCGTAACAATTATAGCAGCAGCAGGGAACGAAAACCAAAATTCTGCCGCATATCCAGCCCGTTATCCCCACGTCATCGGCGTGTCAGCCTTGGGGCCAGATGGCGAAAAAGCTCCCTATTCTAACTTTGGCGCTGGGGTAGATATTTCTGCTCCTGGTGGTAGTGATGCGGGTAAAGTGTTGCAAGAAACTATTGACCCTGAAACTGGTGAAGGCGTGTTTCTTGGTTTACAGGGAACAAGTATGGCTGCTCCCCACGTTGCGGGTGTAGCTGCACTCATCGAAGCTGCTGGTGTCAAAGAACCAAATGAAGTTTTGCAAGTCCTCAAAGAATCAGCCAGAGTCATCTCAGAAGACAATTTAAATTACTATGGTGCGGGACAACTAAGTGCTGAAGCCGCAGTTCAACGCGCCATACGCGGACAAATCAGCTTCCAAGACTTTTTCCGTTGGTTGCGGGATAATGGCTATTTCAACCCCGGTTTTTGGATTGATGGTGGTGCAGTAGCATTACTACCCAAAATTTTGATGGTATTAGGTTCTTATCTACTAGCTTGGTTTTTACGAGTTTATTTCCCGTTTACCTGGGGTTGGAGTTTATTCAGTGGTTTAATTGCAGGTAGTTCTGGATTGTTTTTCCTCAAATCAATCTACATTTTTGACTTACCACAATGGCCCTTCCGCTTGCTGGGTAGTTCCATACCCGAACTCGGTAACACCATTCAAGGAAGTAGCGTTTTAAATCCCTTATTTGCTAGCGTACTCATTCCCCTAGTATTAGTATTATTACTGCTCGGACATCCACAATGGAAATGGTTTGCGATCGGTTCATCCTTGGGTGTCGCCGCTTGTTTAGGAGTGAGTGCGGTATTAGATCCAGCCGTTTGGGGTTTAGGATGTGGGATGTTAGCTCGCAGCTTCCTAATAATTAATGCCCTACTTTGTTTTGGTTTAGCTCGTTTAGCCGTGAAAAACGAAGAACAATCAGCATAGGGGATAGGGGATCGGGGATCGGGGATCGGTGTTTATTCTCTCCCTTGTCCCCCGTGTCCTCCTTGTCCCCCGTGTCCTCCTTGTCCCCCGTGTCCTCCTTGTCCTCCTTGTCCTCCTTGTCCTCCTTGTCCCCCGTGTCCTCCTTGTCCCTTTTTTCTCACAACAAAGGAGTTTTACCAATGAGCATTACAGTCACAGGAACAGTAGAACGCCGTGATATAGGTACTGGCGCTTGGGCATTAGTAAGTAATGATGGTACTACTTACGAAATTCTTAGAGGTGCTGACAAAAACCTACTCAAAGCCGGACAAAAAGCCAAAGTCACAGGCGAAGTCCGCGAAGATGTCATGACGATCGCCATGATTGGCCCTGTCTTAGAAATCAAATCTTTTGATCTGCTGAATTAGAACCTAAAACTCCTTGCAGACGGCTTCTAAATTCACCTTTAGGATGGCCCCCTTTTACTTCCCCCACAATCTGAAATTCTCCAGAAGGAGAATCACAAATAATGTAGGTAGGCCATCCCATCTCTGATTTATCTGGATACTGCGTCAACAGAATCTGACGATACTTACGGTAAGTAGCAGTATCCTGCATTTTGACATCAATAAATTCTAAACCCAGTTCCTCTGCCACTTTTTTGTCATAAAATGACATTTTGTGGCAAATTCCGCAGTCTTCACTAGAGAATTTAATAACAGCTAAAGGCATGTGGCTGTGCAATTACGTAAGCATAATCTCAGATTATAAAGGTATCATACCAATTCAAGAATTTACAAAAAAAGTTATAAATTGTAGCCTTAGAGGTTGCCTTGTCATAGTTTTCTTTGTGTCTTCGTGTCTTGGTGGTGAAAAAATAAATCTTATAATTTAACCACTAAGACACCAAGTCGAATCGCAAACAATCAGCCCGTGTCTTTAACAGATCAAGAATATTCAGAAAGTTGTTTGCTCTTTGATGTTTAGCCAGTTTTGCTCTTGGAGACGTTGCCAAGCTTTGCGGATATGTTCAGGCTTAAATAACTTGTGTTTGCGATCGCTCCACTCATGGACTAAAGCGATCGCTTGCTCACTATCTTGTGCTGGGTTAGGTTCTTTAGTTGCAACCCAATGAACTGTGGCTAGCAGTTCCATACCGTAAGGGGTTTCAAAGCCATATATGAGGTTGCCGACTCTTTCTAAACGCTCCTGAGCATCTGGTATTGTTTCTAAAAAAGCTTGTGCTGCTTCTCTACCTTTTGGTAATACATAAATTTCAGCACTGTCGGCTTTGCTGGTTCCGTCACCATAGCCGCGAATATAATGCCCTTCAATATGTTTCAAGACATGATTGAGATTCGCAGCATAGGGGCCATATATGTGTTTTACATAAGGTAGCTTTAACGGCTCCCCAACTTCTTGTAAAAAATAAGCGAGTTTCTGGATTTCCAGCTTAGTTAACTCGTAGCCTGGAATACCGTACAATTCCAGTAGGCGAATGATGATTGCACGACCACGGGTCATGTTGGGCTTTTTTGTAGCAACGGGCATTTCGCTTAAGAGTACGATCTTACTCTTAAGATCATAACTAGATAGTTAGATTGTTGTTGTCTTAGCCTACTATTTGCTATCAATCCGCCAGAGTTGAGGATGGAAGGCAAGTTATTTATGTGGGTGATGTGATAAATAGGCGTAGGCATTGAGTTATATAGTTATTAGCGGTGCTATATGGTTAGTTTCCTCAGATTATATGAAACATGAAAAAAAGCCTAGCTTCAGTAGATTTCCTGAAATAATCGCCTATTTTCACAATTAATTTAACTGATTACTGATAAAAAGAAAGCATTTAGTCAAATCTAGTAGGCAAAATGCCATACTAAGTTCTCGAAATGCCATTTTACCTTCTCATTTCGGTAAATCACGCAAGTAAAATGCCGTACTAAGTTCTCAAAATGCCATTTCACCTTCTCATTTTGGTGGATCACGCACTCATTTTGGTAAATCACGCACTGGGAATGCCATACTAAGTTCTCATTTCGGTAGACCACGCACTCATTTCGGTAAATCATGCAAGTAAAATACCTGATTGCTTTCTTGAAAGATTTGATCACTTGGTTCTTTCAGTAATTTTTGCAATTATTTAGATAAATTATTAACATTCTGATTAGAAGTCTTATTTGTAACCCTTGCTTTCCCAAAACATAAGTGTTCAGTATTGTTTATAAGTCGCGTCATTAAACATCTCTATGAAACTTTTGATAAGTGAAAATGATGATTTTGAAGATCGATATGTGGTGAGATTTAAAGCTGAAGCTCAAAAATATGGGCTTTTTGTGAAATATGAAAAAGACCGTGTAGCAATTGATATTGGCTTACATTTAACAGAAAAAATAGATTCTAAATACAGAAAGCCAACACAGAGTAGAGTTTGGTTTCAATTGAAGGGTAAACAGAAAGATACGTTGTCACTCAAGGAATACAAAAAATCCAAATCAATTGATGTATCTAAGATATCAATTGACCAATTGAAGTTTTGGTATGCCTCTCCAGAAGCAGTGTACTTAGCTGTTTATATAGAATCCGCAGATGTGTTTATTATTGAAGACATCAGGGACATAGTTTTAAGACAATGGGGAGAACGTCTATTTGAAGTAGATACATTTAAGATTGGTCAAGAGACTACTACTATCAAACTAAAAAAAATCAATGAAAGTTGTCCTGCGATATGGGAAAGAATGTATTTCCACAATTCAATTAGAATTGATGGTCTATCCTACAAGGGAAGACCTTTAGGGCATAGGTTAGATCCTTTGAGATGCGTACCTGAGAGATTTGAGCCAGACAACTTTGAAAGGATAGTGCTTCGTTTATTAGAAGTACATAGCTTCAGAGAAAAGGAAACTATACCACCTGAAGACTTGTTCCCTCCTAATTACGGTCAGGCGAAAATACTAAAGGGTATTATGCTTCAAACTTATGAGTGGAGATCTCAACTCGGAACTTCTTTCGGATTTTCAGATGAAGTAGAGCAGGGTTTGAGAATAGAAAGCAAGTTAGAAACTGCACAAGGCAATTGTTTAGTAATTATCCATAGCAATTCAATTTTGGAACCAGACCCAAAAGCAATTGAAAAGTTATCAACAGAACTTCTAAAGGAAGACATAAAAGATGTTCTCTTTTTTGTTAATAAAGATTTCGGAAGAGGTGAATTTGGGCTAAGGAGTCTTTCTTATTTGGGAAACTTATCTAGAAATTTTGGGAAACATGGAATTAATTGCTCACCTCAATTTTTAGATAATCTTGCATTCAATATTTTGATTGCAACAAACGTTTATCTAGAATTTAGGGATATGATTAAATGGAAAATAATTAATTATCTTATGTAGGCACAGCGGCCTAACAAGTCGCTGCCCTGGAATTTCTTGAGATTCTCAATTGAGTGGCATAGGTGAAAATATCTGTAATGTATCACACCCCCACCCCATCAGCAACGACCGACACACAAGCATGAACCAAAGGTAACAACGGCCCTAATTGCTCTTGTCCATTCACAGCTAATTCACTGTGACACAAATAAATTCTCTCGGACACACGAGAAAGCAAATCTGCTAAAATCCGGCGTAGGCGTTGTTCTTCTGCTAATTGTTCATCTTCTGCTGTCCAAGGTTCACCTAATCTGTCCCGGAGAAAGAAAGGCGCACCAAACAAAGTTGCTGCACCACCCTTAGCCCATAGTGGTGAACTCGCATCCAACCAAAAATGCCAACGATGGGAACGCCGAGTGGAACGATATTGGAAGATAGTAGCTAAAGTTACAGCCTTGGCTGCTGTTCCCATCGGACGCATGGGGTAAGGATTAGCGGTGATTGTGCCGCGCTGTAGTAATTGTATAAATTCGGCAATTGTATTTTGCGGTAGTTCTCCCCCTAATCGATCAGAGGGAATTTGCCGCAATCTAGTATCAATTTCCCAATAATGTTGAGCCGTTTCCAGTAATTCCCGCAGGGCTGCCAATTGATCGTAGGCGAGATTAGTACCATCCCATAAAAAACGCTGAATTGCTCGGTCTAACAAAGAAATTGGACTAGGAATCAAACGTAATTCCTGTTGTGATCGCTGTTCTTCTAGCCATTTGACAATTTCGTTGTAGGCTGTAGTCGCTGCATAACCAAGTCTATCCCACCGATCAAAGGCTGTCACAGGTAATAAATTCGGGCGTTCTGGATGGGGTTGAAAACAGTAATCTGCTATTAAACCAGCGCGTACTGGATCAATTTTAGGCTGCTGGGCTACTGGGCTGTTGGTTTGCTGGGCTAAATTGGATTCTACACTCTCTTCATCCCCCCATGTCTCTATCCTCTCATCTGCTTTACTTAACATCACCAACATTTCTGCGACTGCATCCCGATTTACCAAACGTCCTAATCCCGGATACACTAGTGCTAAAATCGTAAGTAATGCGCGGATAATCGGAGAAGCTATCAGGGGACGTTGATCGTTGAGCGATTTTACTGGAATGTTTTGCTTGGTGAGAATTTCTGTGAGAGTATAGCGAGCGATCGCATCTAAACCAGGTGCAATCACTGCTATTTGCTCTGGTTCCACTTGTCCTTGTTTAATTGCCTGTACAATGACTTCTGCTGTTTGTCGCAACAATTGAGCGCGGGATGTGGCTTGAATCGATTGCACAACTTCCGGTAGGCTCAATAGCGTCAGTGGTTCTGTAATAATTTCTACCATCGGTGTTGTCAGTCTGTCAGCCAGACTATCATCAGGTAAGGCAGTTAAAGTTTCTTGCTGACAGTATGCTGCTAACTCTCGCATATAATCGGGGTCTGCTCCCAAACCCAGACGTACAATTCCATCAGGATTATAGGTAAATGCTCCCACTGCTCCATCATTTAAAAGCAACTCAAATAAATGACGCGCCACAGCTGGGTAATCTTGCACGTCATCCGCCAATATCCCCTGATAGCGTTGTGTGAGCCTTTGTTGGTAATGTGGATCGGTTAACAGGTATTGATTGTAAAGTTCTATAATAATTCCGTAGGAAAGTAAGCCTCTCTCCAAACACCAGTTACGCCAATCTAGCAGCAAAGCCGACAAAAATTCTGGTTCTAAATTGGTGTCACTGTCCTCTGGTGCGAGTGCGACTGCTAAAACATTACCAATATCTTCTACTGCTGTGCCACTAGAAGCAGCCAATTGTAATAAGTCCAATATGCGACGTACCAAACGGTACTCATTGGTGCCTGCACGGCGTAAAATCTCCTCATTTATGTAGGGACGCCAAAGCCTAGTTGCCAATTCTTGCTCGGTTTCTGGACGCAGCCTAACAGGAAATTGCGCCTTTAACTTTAAAGATTGCACCAATAAGGGCCAAAATAAAATTACCTCATCTTGAAAAAACCCTAAAGGAGTTTTACAGCGTACAGGATATTTCCCTGTGGTTGCCATGACAATCTCATCTGCTAATTCTCGTCGATTATCGTCATTAGCAGCCAAAATTAAAACAGATCCTTCTGTTCGATGAGGATAGAGAGGTTTTGGTAGGCGATCGCTATTTTTGAGTCTAGGTTTTTTAGTATAAAATGATTCTTGATCATGATTTTCATCTTGCATCCAGCGAGCAAACTGTTCCACCAAGCGAGCAGTTTTACCACTGCGACTCATACCAACAATCCAAACAGAATGAGAAAACATAACCGTTTTCATAGGAATTTGTTAAGATACCTCGTACGTTAAATTAAGGTTAAAAATACCAAAACAGGCTGGATGATTGCCTAAGATGAATAACTCAGGTTTAGGTCAAAAAATATACTCTTTTTTGTGGGCGGCATACGAACTGTATTTGCGGACACCAGAACGCTCTTTGAATAAAGCATATGATGCCGCCCTCAAAATCAAAAAAATAGAAAATGAGCATTTTAATGGTAACAAAATAGACTCTAATTCAACGACATATAGTAGCAGTGTCATTGATTATTTTGAGTCAGATATCAAAAAAGAATTAAAAATCATTAGGATGAGGCTAACAGAGTTTAGAGCCAGCCGTTATTTCTTAAATGAACCAAATCAAAAGGCAATCAGAAAACTAGGTATCGAATCTCTTGAACCTTCAGTAATCTTAGATAAGCTCAGATTTATTGATGGAGTCATAGCAAAATATAATAACTTTGACGAAGAAATTCTCCCCCAAAATCGTGTTGCAAAACCCATAGATGTACCAGCAAAATCTATAGTGGTTCAACCAAAACAACCCGATTTTCTCAAAAAAAATGTAGATAAGGAATCACGGGGAAAAACAGATACAACAGGTGTATTACCTCGTTCAATATTTAATACCATTAATCGTCTCCAAGCAGAATTAGATCCGCAAGCAGAGCAGGATGTTATTCAAAATTTTCGCATAGCACAAAAAAGAACCATTATTTCGGTTAGATTTATATTATTATTAATAATTGTACCAATCCTGACTCATCAACTATCAAAAGCTTTTCTCGTTGGGCCAATTATTGATCGTGTGAGAGAACCTGAGCAAGCGGTTGTCTTCCTCAACGAAGAAATGGAAGAAGAAGCGTTGCTAGAATTACAGAGATTTGAAGAAAAAATTAAGTTTGAAAATCTGCTTAGTAATGTTAGTCCACCAATAGAAAATATAGAAACACAATTGAGAGAAAAAGCCGAAGAAATTGCCGGAGAATTTCGTCAAGAAAGTGCCAATGCTCTCAAAAATGTCTTTGCAGATATTTTATCTGTGGTTGCATTCGTATTTCTTTTACTGATGAGTAAAAGAGAAATAGCTATTCTCAAATCTTTCTTTGATAATATTGTCTATGGTCTGAGTGATAGCGCCAAAGCATTTATTATCATATTGTTCACAGACATTTTTGTGGGATTCCACTCTCCTCACGGTTGGGAAGTAATTCTAGAAGGAGTATCACGTCATTGGGGTTTACCAGCAAATCATGATTTTATCTTCTTATTTATTGCAACCTTTCCAGTTATCTTAGATACTATCTTCAAATACTGGATTTTCCGCTACTTAAATCGTATTTCGCCTTCTGCGGTTGCTACCTATCGTAATATGAATGAGTAATATTGGTTGTTGATTGTTTTTTAATGATTTAAAGTAGGGCGAACTCAATACGCTTCGGATAAAACAAATTAATTAACATTTAAACCCTGTAGAGACGTGCCTTAGCAAAGCCATGCGCGACATTGCTATTGGCACATCTCTATATTTCCGAAATTATGACTAAATAGGGGATTTATAGGGAACTCAGTCTACTAAAATGCCGACTAACAAAATGGGAACTACCAATTTCCCTAAAATCTTCTGATATACAAAAAACCTCACCAGTGCTTTTGTTATCCTTGCAACAGCCTTTATTTCTTTGTTGCGAGGCTCATAAGTCTTGTCTAGATGAACAAATCTGAGGTGAAAATGCTAAATCACCAGACAAAAAAAGTGATTATCAATGGCTGTTAATCGCAGTTTGCAATACTTGCAAACAAAATCTGCTGTTGAATTAAATGCAGCGATCGCCTCGAATCATATATCATCCAAATCCAAGGCTTGTTGCGGCTACAACTTCCTGATAGTAGACAAATAACAGTTCGCTACGCTGATAATACAGCTTGTGGATACAAAAATATTGGTCACGAACTAGCAAATGATGTCAAATTACCCTTAGAAGGTATGACAATGTCGAAAATGCTTGACTATTTTCAAAAATATGACTATTTTCAAAAATATCCTCAAAAGTTAAACGTCTCTATTCCTCGTGATCCTAGCTTTGTATTTTTCCAAGAAAATCATGGTGCGCCAGCAACGGGTTCTATGAGTGTAACACTTGTTGCTAAACGTTCAATCGCTACAGATAAATCCCTCATGCCTCCTGGTGCTTTAGCTTTAATTCGTGCTGATTTTCCTTTTATAGAAACCAACAGCAAAATAGAACGTCGTATTGTGAGTCCTTACGTTCTCAATCAAGATAAAGGAGGTGGAATTAAAGGAGCTGGTAGAGTGGACTATTTTTTAGGTACTGTGAAACAAGTAGGCGATCGCGCAGATGTCACCGTTAGTAATGGACAACTATATTATTTGTTACTCAAACCGTAGTTGCGGAGTCGGGAGAGTGTGAAGAGATCAGTGAAGATGGTAAGACACACCGGACACGGGCAATAATATTTTGACTAATGACTAATGACTAATGACTAATAACTAATAAGGAGTTTTGCATAAATCGGAAATACCATCTCTTCAATTTGTGTATATAAGTATGTTCCTAATCAGTGGGATTCAGTATCAAAATCTCATCATAGGCTACATTGGTCGGTCAATCGGGAGTTGAAAGTGATCAAAATTATATTTGATGCTGACCTAATACTAGAAGCTTTAATGAATCGTAACGGTTTTGGAGAAGAGGTTAGTAAATTATTAGATAAAGTACATCCATTAATTCAGATGTACATCACAGATATTGGATGGCAAAAAATATACACCTATGCCAGCCGTTTACGAGATAACAAAGTAGCAGAAGTAGTAGTCGATTGGTTAAAAGAAAAAATTCAAATTTGTCATGTAGATCAAACTGTTCTCCAACAGGCACGCACTTCAACCTTAGAAGATTTTGAATCTGCTGTTGAATTTTGCTGTGTTAGCTATGAAGAACTAGATGCGGTTGTCACCCATAAGCTCAGTGATTTTACCCTAGCTCCTCATAAATATTACGTTTGGTCAGTAACAGAATTGTGGATACGCGCCAACTTAGAAAGTCAACTACAAGCAACCAGGTTTAGATAACTAAGTACAGCTTTGCATTAATTCGTAGCTTTTTTAAACGCAGAGGGACGCAGAGTCAGCGCGGTGAGACCAGCCCCCGTCTTGGACGCCACGTGCTTTATGCCGACGGACTTCCTTAGCCGGATGCAAGCTCCGGCTCCAGTCCTCGGGAACCCGTCCACCGCAGTGGCTCCGCTCTCCGTCACGTAGACGCGCAAGCGGCTTCTCGTAAGAGTAGGGGAACTGGCGTAGACGCGTAAGCGGCTTCTCGTGGAGTACCCGAAGGGAGGGGCGCAGAGTTTTCTGGAATTTTATTCGCTACGAATTTATGAAATATTGTACTAATACCAATATTTTGTAGAGACGCGATAAATCGCGTCTCTAATAACCAATAAACAAATGGCAACCTGACTTACTTCTGGGGAGACGATTGCTGTAAGTGCTGTAATCGAATAGTTGCTTCTTCGATTTGCTTGTGCAACAAAGTCAGATTTGCTTCCATTGTTTTTTTGTGAACTTCCAGTAACTCTGTTTCTTTACGCAGACGAGACATTCTCGCCTTATGGTCTTCGGTTCGCCCTGGTTGATAGATCACACCAAGATAAATCGTGACGTTGGAAGCATCTAAAGTATTCACACCTGCGGAAAGATTAAAGCCAAAGTCATTTTCAGTATTGACATAGGCATTGGGAAGATAATTGAGAGGATAAATATTGGGATACTTAATCGTGTTAGAGTTATTGTTATTCGAGGAAGTATTAGAGTTAGTTACAGGAATCTGAGGACTTGACTGTAATATTTGATTGAAAGATGAATCATTGCCCACAGTCGTTGATTGATTACTATTGGCTGTTTGGGAATATGCAGGGTAAAGATTTACAGCTTCTAGAAGCAATATCACTAAAGAAGCAGAAATAAGTCTTAAATAATTATTTAACACCAACAGTAGCAAGCCCTTCATCATCTTGTTAAGAATTTTTTTACTTAGTAAAGCGTTGCAGAAACAAATAAAAACCCAAGAATACGCCAAAATACTGACGTAATCAGGATTATTCTCTTCTGCTTTCTGCCTTTATGCAAGAGGCTTGCTATATTAATTTACTGTAGGGTGCTAACGTACACTTAAATTCAATGTGTAATTTAAAACGCCATTTCCACTTGTTTGCTGAGAGGAAGTAATACCAGGACCGCTCAATTCTACAGTGATTCCAGATGATGCAGGAGCATAACGTCCCGAAATTTCAACTACATGCTCTCCAGGTGATAGTAAAGGTGATAGATTAATTTCCGCTTGGCTACCGTTAAGCCGTTTCACAACTTTACCATCGAGAATAACGTCACCATTTAATTGGCTACCGGAAGCATTAATCCGCAAAATGTGGGGTTGGCGAAGATCAGTAGCACTCAAATTGACTGAACTTGTTTGATATCCAGAAGAATAGCTAGACTGCTGACTAAAAGTGCTGGAGTTTCTCATATCATCACTATTGCTGTCCACATGAACAGAAGAGGTTTGGATGCTGACGAAATTCTGAGCTAATGCTGCGGAAATGGTAGCGATCAAAGCTAAACAGCAGGCCAGAAATAATAGCTTTTTCATGGCTGAATATGGGTGACGGCAGGTATAGAAATCACCTATCTGCTTGGATGCTGCTAGAAAATTTGGGTTTGAACCGAATAGCAAAAAACCAGGTCTTTAACAATAGAGCGATCGCACTTAATTCAAACCTATCGTAAAAAACCCAGTTTATACTTTAGTCAAAACATTAATTAATCCGAAGCTCTCTAGCGATAAAGCTTCGGAAAGTTGATATTTGAGTAAGAACTACCTTGGGAAACCTTATGGCTGGGGAAGACCAACATTTTGACGAAAGTTTGGATCAGCAGCAGGGTTGTATACATTCACTGGAACGTGAACTTTCACACCTACATTTCCTTTCCCAGGAGTGTTACTAGTTGGGCCATCACCCAGAATTTGAGTGCTGTTGCGGTTTTGCTGAGTAGGATCACTACCATTTTGGACTTGAGTTCCTACATTAGTAACACTGTTACCTTGGCAATTTGATCCAAACTGTTGATCTACATTATTGTTTTGTTGAGCTGGTTGTTTGGAACCGCTAATTCCCAGTTGTACTGATACATCAGTTGCAACACAGCCTTGCGCCGAAGCAGGACGAGTAAAAGTAGGAGCGAAAAGGGGAGATACTACTGTTAGTGAAAACAAACCCAGAGAAAGAAATTTGAAATTCATGATGACTTTAACCTCTTAAACTATTTACAGGTAGATGTGGTTGTAGAACTGTAAGTACGGTTAGATCCGTTGACAGAGTTTTGCACACTTTGTTGTGACCAAGTTCTGCCGGTACAATAGCTGCGTGTGTTGTTAGGAACTTTAACGGATTGAGGGATTTTAACAGTCGGAACAGTGTAGATACCATTTTTTTGAACACGTACCCCAGAATTAGGCAAGCGGAGGGGATAAATACCTGTTGTTGGTCTGGTATTGTTTCTAATCGTGACACCGTTATTTGAATCGATGATTACCCTACTATTTCCGTTTTGAATGTCAATATCTCCTGCTGTGGCTATTCCGGCAGGTAATACCATCAGCGCTGAGAGTGCAAGTATAGAGATCGAACGTTTAACAGGCATGGCGTGAATTCCTCACATATCAGAAAAAACCGATTTTTTGCTTTACCAGGAGTTCGGCTAACCTTGGTCTTAACTGAGTTGGCGTTGCTTGAATCAAAGAATGGTTGTACTGCTCTTTAAAAATAGACAACGCTTCATCACTTAAGCTTATATAGGCTTGTATTGTTAAATTTAACGGCAGTAGCCGTTAGCTACCTTCAGCGCATCTTGAACAGAAAGCTGGTTGGCATTATTTACAACTGTGTTGAACTCACCAACAGCAACTCCAGTTTGTTGGATATTCTGGTTGGAAACCTGTACATTACCACCAGGTCTACAGTAACCATTACCTACGCTGTTTGAGTTTTGGATGCTCTGCTGATTAGCGTTGTTAATAACTGTATTACCGCGACCAGTTGCAACACCAACTTGATCAATATTTTGCTGATTACCTTGAACATTTTGAGCAAAAGCAGCAGAAGGAGCTATAATCAGAGCAGTAACTACTAAACCAAAAGTTTTAACTTTACTAAACATATCTGTTGACCTCTTGTGTTGTTGTGTGTTTTTGATTTTGACGGGGCGTTGCTTAACTAAGGTTGGCAACGCCTCTTGATTTAAGCCAGTTTTGATTGTTTGGTTGGAATATTCACCTATCAGCATTATTCCGCTTGTAAACTTCAGTTGACCTTAGTTGCAATTGGTTATGCCGTTAGCAATTTCATTAGCTGTTTGTTGAGCCAGTTGACCACCAACGTTAGCTACAGTATTAACTACACCAACAGCAGCACCATTTTGGGAAAGGTTCTGATCAGATATTTGACCATTGAAGGTAGCTTGGCAAGAAATACCATTTTTTATCTTAGTAATGCCTTGGACAGTTGTTTGTGTAGCATTATTAACAATGGTATTAGCAGTACCGACAGCCGCACCATTTTGAGTAGTAGTTTGTTGGCTAGTTTGAACATCAGCCAAAGCTGCACCAGGAGCAACTATCAAACCAGCAGCCAGTAAACCGAAAGCAAAAAATTTCTTCAACATTTTTTAAAACCTTATATTTACTGTTTAGTATTTGTTATTACTGGCACGAAAGTTGGGATTTTTTTGGGGATGCGCGTTCTGTTGCATCATCCCTTTAGGCTCAGTAAAACTTAGTAACAGTTATGGATACCGTTAGCGATTTCAGTTGCGTTTTGCAAAGCACCTTGGCTAGCTTGGTTGGCTACGGTGTTAGCAGTACCAACAGCAGCACCATTTTGTTCCACGTTTTGACCAGAAACTTGAGCGTTGTAGCTACCACGACAGGAAGCACCATTCTTAATCTTGGTAATACCTTGGATTGCTGTTTGGTCAGCGCTGTTGACAACTGTGTTACCAAAACCAGCCGCCGCACCGTTTTGAGTCGCATTTTGTTGGCTGTTTTGAACATCAGCCAAAGCTGCACCAGGAGCAATCATCAAACCAGCAGCCAGTAAACCGAAAGCAAAAGATTTCTTCAACATTATTTTAGACCTTTGTGTATTGGTAAGTTATGTGTGTATTTTGTGTTTTCAGTTGGGATGCGCTCTTACTACCATCATCCCAATCCTGAACTCAATCAAACTTAGTAGCAGTTGTGGATACCGTTAGCGATTTCAGTTGCGTTTTGTAGAGCAGCTTGATTACCAACATTAGCTACGGTGTTAGCAGTACCAACAGCAGCACCGTTTTGTGCAATATTTTGACCAGAAATTTGAGCGTTGTAGCTACCACGACAGGAAGCACCATTCTTAATCTTGGTAATACCTTGGATTGCTGTTTGATTAGCG
>NZ_AJLJ01000010.1 GCF_000317245.1 Fischerella muscicola SAG 1427-1 = PCC 73103 | reverse complement strand
ACTACGGTGTTAGCAGTACCAACAGCAGCGCCATTTTGTGCAATGTTTTGACCAGAAATTTGAGCGTTGTAGCTACGACGACAGGAAGCGCCATTCTTAATCTTGGTGATATCTTGGATATTTGTTTGAGTAGCGTCATTCACAACTGTGTTACCAACACCAACAGCCGCACCATTTTGAGTCGCATTTTGTTGGCTGTTTTGAACATCAGCCAAAGCTGCACCAGGAGCAATCATCAAACCAGCAGCCAGTAAACCGAAAGCAAAAGATTTTTTCAACATTGTTTTAGACCTTTGTGTATTGGAAGTTATGTGTGTATTTTGTGTTTTCGGTTGGGATGCGCTCTTACCACCATCATCCCAATCCTGAACTTAATAAAGCTTAGTAGCAGTTATGGATGCCGTTAGCGATTTCGGTTGCGTTTTGCAAAGCACCTTGGCTAGCTTGGTTGGCTACGGTGTTAGCAGTACCAACAGCAGCACCGTTTTGTGCAACATTTTGACCAGAAACTTGAGCGTTGTAGCTACCACGACAGGAAGCACCATTCTTAATCTTGGTAATACCTTGGATTGCTGTTTGGTCAGCGCTGTTGACAACTGTGTTACCAAAACCAGCCGCCGCACCGTTTTGAGTCGCATTTTGTTGGCTGTTTTGAACATCAGCCAAAGCTGCACCAGGAGCAACCATCAAACCAGCAGCCAGTAAACCGAAAGCAAAAGATTTCTTCAACATTGTTTTAGACCTTTGTGTATTGCGCGTTGTTTGTGTGTTGTGTGTTTTTAGTTAGAGAATTTACTACCTTTGACTCTTCATTAAGGTTATTTATTTTGACCTTGAGAAGTTGTTTTTGGTTTCCCTGTCGTGTTTTTGTTTTGTTAATGAGAGCTACAAAGTCCAATTTCTCGATTCCGGATTCGTCTAAAAGATTTTTGGAAAAAAGTTTGCTTGGGCTTTGTCTACCTTCAGATATAAGGAGGAGTAGAGGCTATGGATTAGGGATTGAGTGAATTTGAAAAAAGCTTTCAGAATTCCTAAGACCCAGTTACCAGAGCTTTCGTCCTTTAACTTCTCGTTTAATCTCTTGTAAAAACTTATTTTGCAAGAGATATGAGGTCTTAGTCAACCTCATACTTAATATTTTTAACCAAAGAACTTGGGTGTAGTCAAGGGGTGAGTTAAATTTTTTAGTGACTAAATTTTTTTGATGCCAGCTACATTTTTTTGATGCTAGGATCTACGACTAAAGGTAAATCAAAAGTGCTGTAGCTGTGAAACGGAAAGCAAAACCAAACATCGCTTTTCTGCGGGAAAAAGCAGGGCTAACTCAGCTGGAGTTATCGCGTCTTGTGGGCGTGACAGAAAGCACTATTCAAAATTGGGAAAGTGGTAGAACTGGGACAGAACAAATCGAAAGAATTATTAAGTTTTGTAAAGCACTCAATTGTCAAGTAGAAGATTTAATTGACTATGCAAGCACACCGCAAGAGTCAGCAACAAAGCCTAGTTCCCTGAGCGATATACATAATATGTTGGGGACAGATGAACCTTCATCAACTTCCAGTCCTGACACACAAAATGATCAAAAGTGGCAAGAGTCAAGAATTAAGGGTCAATAGTCATTTGTTGATGGTTAAGAATTCAGTGAACAGTTAACAGGAAGTAATAGAATTTTGATAACTGTACAGACGCGTAGACGCTCGTAAGAGCGGCTTCAAGGTAAGAGTATAATCGCGTCTCTAGCTAACTGATAACTGACACATCACACCTTCTGACTAAACTTTTAATTCCAGAGTTTGCTGCCATAATGTATCTATAGTTACAAAGTGGTAACCTTGTTGAAGTAATTTGGGGATAAGTATGTTAGTAATTTCAGCAACATCTTCTCCGCCACAAACACCATCATGCAAAACGATAATAGAGCCGCTTTTGACTTGCTGTAGAACTCGTTGTACTACAGTGTTAACTCCGGGTCTTACCCAATCTTCTGGTACTACAGTCCACATTACAGAACGATAATTCCACTGGTGTAATAGGTTTAATGTTTGAGGTGTAAATAAACCGTTAGGAGGTCTGACATCACGTACTTGTGTTGGTTGCAGCTCGCAAGCATCATAAATGACAGCTTGGGTTCTTTCTAGGCTATCTTTGAGTTCATGAGGCGAGAGCAAAGGAAAATTATGATGATAGTAACCGTGCAGCCCGATCCAATGTCCGCGATCGCACACTTCTTTTGCTAAACTAGGCGAACGATGGACACAAGCACCCAACCAAAAGAAATTTGCTGTAATTTGGTAACGATCTAAAACTTCTAATAGTCGGGGTGTGTATTGCGGATGAGGGCCATCATCAAAGGATAGAGCGATCGCTTTAGAATTGCACTCACCCCCCCATAGACAACTGGGAAAAGTTGGTTTGAGAATGGGGTGTAAAAGCGGAAATAAAGGATAAAGCTGCATTTATGGATAATACGTGCTGTTAATTTCTATTTTACAAAAATTAATCTATTCACTGTGCATACGTGTAACAAATTCTGTAACAACGCCACAATTTCAGCCTTTACCCGTCTAGATTAGAACAAATTTAAGCATAATCCCTGAATTAACGGGTAATGACGTTCAAATATATACAAGATAGCCGCGATTATCAAATTCTTTTTCTGTCTTTGTTCCTAGTACTAGGAATTGGTACAAGAGACTGGACATTACGACCAGAGTGGATTGCAGTCATAATAGTTACCTGTCTGTCAACACAATGGGTGTTGTCATTGATCATTGGTTGGTCAACAAAATTTATTAATCAAGAACAAAGGACTGATGACAAGGGACAAATAATAAATCTTCGTAGTCCTTTAATTACTGCTTTGGGACTGAGCTTATTGTTGCGGGCTGACCATTGGACGACAATGGTATTTGCAGCAGTAGTTGCGATCGCTAGTAAATTTGTCTTTAAAATAGGCGATAAACATTTCTTCAATCCTGCCAATTTTGGCATTATCTCAGCTTTAATACTTATCCCCGATGCTTGGGTTTCTCCGGGACAGTGGGGTGAAGATTGGTGGTATGGGTTGTTATTTGCTGGAACTGGTGGTTTGATTCTCAAACGAGTTGGACGTTGGGACACGACAGCTGCTTTTTTGGGTGCATATGCTGTCTTGGAAGCAATTCGTAATCTTTATTTGGGTTGGACTTGGGATGTTTATTGGCACCGCCTAATGAGCGGATCTTTGTTACTGTTTGCTTTGTTTATGGTGACAGATCCTCGCTCAATTCCCAATGCCCGTATGGCGCGTGTAGTTTGGGCAATATGCATTGCCATACTGACTTTTATTTTACGGAATTATTTCTTTCTCTCTACTGCTGTTTTTTGGGCATTATTTACCCTAGCCCCTTTGACAGTGTTACTGGATGTGATTTGGGAAGCACCTCGTTTTAGGTGGAGATTGGGGAACGGGGACATGGGAGACATGGGAGACAAGGGGGACATGGGGGACAAGGAAGAATTATTTATTTAACAAGTCTCTTCTCCATACCTGTTCCCCAATCCCCAATCCCCAATCCCTTTTCCTTGTTCCCTGATCTCTACGAATGAATTTAATTTTGCTTTATCACTTAAAAACTTAAATTATGAAACACTTGAAATTCTTGATTTCGTTATTGCTGATATTTGCGGTTGTATTTTGTTTTGCACCTACGGCTTGGGCTTTTTGCGGTTTTTATGTTGCGAAGGCGGATACTAAATTATATAACAAGGCTTCGCAGGTGGCGATCGCACATACAGGTGATCGCACTGTGTTGACGATGGCTAATGACTATCAAGGTGATTTGAAAGATTTTGCGATCGTTGTACCAGTACCCACTGTTATCCAAAAAGAACAAGTACGTGTTGGTAATCCTAAAATTATCGAACGTTTGGATGCTTTTAGTGCTCCGCGATTGGTAGAGTATTATGACTCTGATCCTTGCGCCCCTGTCTACGAAGATAGATTGTTGCAAGCTGCGCCAGCACCATCAACAGAAAGTCAGGGACAAAGAAGAAACAGTAGCCAGAATTTGGGTGTAACTGTTGAAGCAAGGTTTAACGTTGGTGAATACGATATTGTCATTTTGAGTGCTAAAGAATCGGGTGGGTTGGAAACTTGGTTAATTCGTAACGGTTACAAAATTCCTAGAGGTGCAAAACAGTTACTAAAGCCCTACATTCGCCAAAACATGAAGTTTTTTGTGGCTAAAGTCAATCTAGATGAGTTTGACAACACGGGCTATCAAAACTTGCGTCCATTGCAAATATCTTACCAGTCGCCCAAATTCATGCTGCCAATTCGTTTGGGTATGATTAATGCTGCAACAGATCAAGATTTAATAGTTTATATTCTTTCGCCGAAGGGACAAGCAGAACTTACCAACTACCGCACTGTCAAAGTTCCTTCTGACGCAAATATTCCCTTATTTATCAAAAATGAATTTGGCGAGTTTTATAAATCCATGTTCCAAACTACTTACACCAAAGAAGACCGGAAAGTAGGATTTTTAGAATACGCTTGGGATATGGGTAGTTGTGATCCCTGTTCTGCTGAACCGCTAAACTCAGAAGAACTCAAAGAAGCAGGCGTCTTTTGGTTAAATGATTTCCCTCCAAATATTAATCAGTCAGCACCTTTTCGTCCTTCCCTTGTTTCCAACAACGTCTTTATCACTCGTCTCCACGTCCGCTACACCCGCGACAAATTTCCCGAAGATTTAATCTTCCAAGAAACATCCAACCGTGAAAACTTCCAAGGACGTTATATTTTGCAACATCCATTCACAGGTGAAGCAAAGTGTCAAGCAGGGAGAGAGTATAAACGGTCTTTAGGAAAACGCTTTGAACAAGAAGCACAAACTCTTGCTAAACTAACCAATTGGAATATTCAAGATATCCGTAAAAAAATGAACCTCAACGGTCAGGTTAGTGTTTCTTGGTGGCGAGTACTTCTTTCTTGGATTGGGCTTTAGTTTAATTGGGGAGCGGGATACGGGTAGGATAAAAAACTGTCACTTAATCACTATCCACATACACATATAGAACCCATTTGGTATCTTTAGATTCTCCGGTATAATAATCCAAAATGGTGATTACCAAATACACATTCAGTAATGCGATCGCCCTTTACCGCAAGTTGTGGAAGGTGCGAAGCACCTTCCACAACTTGAGTGAATTAAGAGACAATGGGCTATTCAAGTAGTTTGACGGATAAGGAGTGGGAAATTATTGAACCCCTCTTACCTAAGAGAAAGAGAACCAAACCTCCAACTTGGAGTAAGAGAGAAATCTTAGATGGGGTTCTGTATCAGCTAAAGAATGGCTGTAATTGGTGTGATTTGCCGAAAGACCTGCCTCCTTACTCAACTGTATTCTGGCATTACAAACAGTGGCGAGAAGAAGGAATCATCGACAATATCCGAGATGTTCTGCATCAGCAAGTGCGCGAACAGGTTAAAAAAAACTAGAG
>NZ_AJLJ01000009.1 GCF_000317245.1 Fischerella muscicola SAG 1427-1 = PCC 73103 | reverse complement strand
AAAAAAACCGAAATGGACAACCTTAATCATCATTGATTCGCAAGCTGTAAAGAATACTTGTAATGCTAGTTTAGAGACCAAAGGGTTCTGTTTCTACAAATCTACAAATGGTATTAAAAGGCACTTAGCTGTAGATACTTTAGGGTTCCCTTTTTTTGCTCACTGTACTAAAGCGTCGGTATCTGATGACCAAGGATTAATTGAAATGTTGTCCTTAAACATTGATTATTTAAAATCTAAACCCGTTAATATTCCCAAAATTACTATCCTTCTTGATAATGGGTATCACCCAGAAAAATTAGAGGAAGAGTTAAAGAAAATCTATCCGCAGATAATGACCAAGATTAGATTTAAGCTATCACCAAAACCAT
This sequence comes from Fischerella muscicola SAG 1427-1 = PCC 73103, assembly GCF_000317245.1. Classification (GTDB taxonomy): domain Bacteria; phylum Cyanobacteriota; class Cyanobacteriia; order Cyanobacteriales; family Nostocaceae; genus Pelatocladus; species Pelatocladus muscicola_A. The sequence goes on along the minus strand of NZ_AJLJ01000009.1, from coordinate 20,514 downwards.
CAAAAGCTCAAAAAGAAAAAGAAGGAAAGACAGGCTTTGTTCCAGTCAAAGCAAGGTGGGTCATAGAAAGAACCAACTCTTGGATGGACAGATGTAAAAGTTTGGTCAAGAATTTTGAAAGAACCCTTAAGAATTCTACCACCAAGGTTAATCTTTGTTTTGTCCGACTAATGCTTAAAAGACTGGCAACTGCTTAGATAGATCCCAAATGGGTTCTATAGGATTACTATTTGAATTTTGCACAAAATTTAGGTATTTGCTACTAATTTTGAGCCAGAGCAGGTGTTAGCTGTTTCTGGCTTTTAATTCATGGGAGAATTATGCCAAGTTCTCTCCAATATCATCATCACCATCCGTTAACCTGACAAAATCAAGCTGATTTTGTCTTCTGAATTAACTCAACGAAACAAGGATTAATTCGGTTATGCGTGTATACCCAATGACTCGTACGAACTTACTATCTTGCTTAGTAGTAGTTTCTCTAGTTTTTACAGGTGCTTGTTCTAACCAGACTTCTGAAAAGAATTCGACCAATACTACCATCAGCCCTTCCACTAGCAAAAAAGTAATTCGCATTGCGATCGGAACCCAAGATCAAACCATTAACACGGTAACGGGAGGTGCAGTTATTCGCGAGGAGAACCTTTTAGAAAAGTACTTGCCTAAGACTGGTAAGTATGAAAATGTAGAATACAAAATCGAGTGGACAAGCTATACATCAGGGCCTCCCATCACCAATAAAATGCTGGCAAATCAAATTGATATTGGTATGATGGGTGACTTTCCATCAACCATTAATATGACAACTTTCCTGCAAAAGGGAAATGGTGTCAGAACTATTTATATTGCCAGCCTTGCCTATAGTGCGAATGGAGCGGGGAATGCTGTGATGGTTCCCAAAAATAGCCCGATTAATAGTTTAGCTGAGTTGAAAGGCAAGCAAGTTTCTGCACCTTTTGGTTCAGCGGCTCACGGAATGTTGTTGAGAGCTTTCAGGAATGTAGGGATCAATCCAGAGAAAGATGTAACTCTGATTAGCCAAAGTCCAGAAGTTGGCGGAAGTAGTTTGAAGACAGGTCAAATTGATGCCCATGCTAACTTTGTTCCTTTCGGTGAGCTATTTCCTTTTCGGGGTTTTGCTCGAAAAATTTTTGACGGAGCAGAGACAGGAATTCCAACTTTTCATGGAGTATTAGTCCGCTCAGATTTTGCTAAAGAAAATCCGGAAATTGTTGTCGCTTATCTTAAAGCACTGTTAGAAGCAAATAAGAAGTTCCGAGAACAGCCAGAGGCGATGGCAACAAATATTGAGAAATGGTGTGGGGTTGAGCGTGAAGTTATGTACATGTTTTTTGGCCCTTCCGGCTTACAACAAATTAATCCCACAATTCGTCAAGTTAACTTTGATGCTTTAAAAAATAGCGTTGTCACCTTGAAGCAATTGGGACGTTTAGATAATAGTGTCAATCCTGAAGATGTGACAAAGTGGGCGGATGATAGCTATTTGCGGCAAGCGATGAAAGAAGTTGGTCTAAATTATGATGAGGTTGCAAATGCAAAAGACTTTGTGATTTCAGGTGAAGATGCTCAAACTAAGGAACCAATTAAAGAACCGAAAATGGCTGCCCAACTTTGGCTCAAAGGTAATGATAAGGTGATGAATTTTGCCTCAATCAAAAACATGATGGCAATGTCACAAAAACTGAAGGCTGAAGGTAAACAAGATCAAGGGGTAATCTTTGTTCATGATCGCAATAATGGCTGGAAACTACTTGCCGAGAATTCCTTCTATGTTCAAAATGGCAATGAAATTTCTGCATTTTTAACTCAGAAAAATGCTCAAGACTTTGCTCAAAGATCAGGTGTCAAAGTTGTTGATTTTAAAGGACTACAGCAATCCTATGCTCAAGCTCAGAAACTTTCAAAGTTATAAAACTTTAAGATTGTTTCGAGGATTGTTACAAAAGAGCTGCGAAATTTATGAGAAGCTAGGTTGGGGACACCTAAGTATCTAGAGGTATTCAATGTCTGGCCCGTTTTCTGAGCGTTCCTCACTCAAGACCAAAGTGTTTGGAGGCTTCAGCGCCACAATTGCCAACTCATTGAATGTATTGCACCGCCGTGAGCGATCACCCTTACACTTCCTTTTTAGCCCCAAGGGATTCCGGCGGCTTCTTTCTCTAGTGTTATTTTTTGGTGTTTGGCAATTTCTCTGTGCCATCAAATTCAACTTCTGGATTAACTTCACGCTGATACCGTCACCCTTAGAAGTTCTGGGGTCAACCATCCAGTTCTTCTCCCACAACCCGATGCTGCACATTTGGGCAAGTGTAGCTCGGGTACTATCTGGCTTTGCGATCGCTGCTTTGGTTGGCATTAGTTTGGGCATCTTAATAGGCTGGTTTCAGCAGATTGAAGACTTGATATTTCCACCCTTGGAGCTATTGAGACCGATTCCCGCCGTAGCCTGGATTCCGCTAGCGATTCTGATGTTTCCCTCTTCAGAATCTGGAATGATTTATATCACCTTCATAGGTGCATTCTTTCCAATTCTCATCAGCACCATCCGAGGCGTCGAAAATACAGATTTATTACTGCTGCGGGTGGGTCAATGCTTGGGAGCAAAGCAGTGGCATTTGTTCAAAGATATTGTCGTGCCAGGAGCAATGCCCAGTATTGCCAGTGGTCTGGTGATTGGCATGGGTAACGCCTGGTTCTGCTTGGTAACGGCTGAAATCCTAGCAGGTCGTTATGGCATAGGCTATCTGACTTGGGAGTCCTACGTGACATCAAACTATCCCCCCATCGTCATGGGAATGTTAATGATTGGTTTAATGGGTGCTTTTAGCACTTATGCAGTTGATTGGCTAACTCGGTTGCTGATGCCGTGGCGAGTCACCAAGAAGCAGAATCGATAAATTCATTGAACCAGGCAAGAGGCAAATGGCACTAAAATAAGCCGACACGGAGACACCCAGACGCAAAGACGCGGGGAAAATTCATTCAACCCTTAACTTAGTACCATTCAGGCAAGAGTCAAGAGTTATTACTGTACGTCCAGGAGACTTACCACAAATGGCAACACTGGCGAATATAAGTTCGGTGCGATCGCTCAAGGGATTCGTTGAAATTGAGAATTTGTCTGTTTGTTTTAGGCGCAAAGGTCATACAGTCCAGGTTTTAGACTCTATCAATCTTCAACTCAACCCTGGTGAATTTGCTTGTTTAGTAGGGCCGTCAGGTTGTGGAAAATCAACAATTCTGAATGCGATCGCTGGATTCATCAAACCAACTAGCGGCAGTGTTTTGGTTGACAAACAACAAGTCAAGACTCCTGGTGCTGATCGGGGTTTTGTTTTTCAGCAGTATTCTTTGTTACCTTGGAAAACCACATTTCAGAATGTCGAGTTTGGTCTAAAGATTCGCGGAGTACCAAAGTCAGAACGACAGGAGTTGGTGAGTGATTACTTAAATAGAGTCGGTCTTTATAAGCACCGTCATTCCTACCCTCATCAACTTTCAGGAGGAATGCAGCAACGTGCAAGTATTGTCAGAGCATTGGTAAACTCTCCTTCAGTACTACTGATGGATGAACCGTTTGCAGCCTTAGATGCTCAAACACGTCAGATGATGCGAGAGCTATTGTTAACGATTTGGAGTAATTTCCAAACGACGGTGATTTTTGTGACTCATGATATTGAGGAAGCCGTTTTTCTGAGTGACAAAATCTTTGTCATGGGTTTTAATCCGGGTAATATCAAAGCGAAGATCGATGTATCTCTGGAACGTCCTCGCCATATGGATAGTCTCTTGTCGCCTGAATTTGTCACCATGAATCGGCAAATTTTTGAGTTAATTCGAGAAGAAACACTTAAAAGCATGGAGTTGGATTAGTTACTTTTTGGACAGTATTTTCTGTAGGTGATTGCAACTACTAAAGAGGGGTTCGGAAGTGGATATTCAAATTAACACACAACGGATACAGACAGATGTTCTGGTCATTGGCGGGGGTACGGCGGGAACAATGGCGGCGATCAAGGCCAAGCAAGCGAATCCTGATGGTGATGTGCTGATTTTAGAGAAAGCAAACATTCGTCGCAGTGGTGCGATCGCAATGGGTATGGATGGAGTCAACACAGCCGTGATTCCAGGCAATTCCACCCCAGAGCAGTATGTTCGTGAAGTGACCGTTGCCAATGATGGTATCCTGAACCAAAAAGCAGTTTATCAAACTGGCAAGCTTGGCTTTGAGGTCATCCAAGAACTAGAAAGCTGGGGAGTTAAGTTTCAAAAAGACCCTCAAGGAAATTACGACTTAAAACAGGTGCATCGGGTGGGAAAATATGTGTTACCGATGCCAGAAGGCAAGGATCTCAAAACGATTTTGACCCGTCAGGTGAAACGACATCGAGTCAGAGTCACCAATCGCGTCATGGCAACTCGCGTGCTTGTGCAGAATGGGCGTGCGATCGGGGCTGTTGGGTTTGACGTGCGAAACGGCGATTTTGTCGTCATTCAAGCAAAGGCAGTCATTCTCTGTACTGGAGCCTGTGGGCGTTTGGGGCTACCTCTGTCTGGCTACCTCTACGGGACTTATGAAAATCCCACCAATGCAGGGGATGGCTATTCAATGGCATATCACGCCGGAGCAGAGCTAACAAATATCGAATGCTTTCAGATCAATCCATTGATCAAAGATTATAATGGACCCGCCTGTGCTTATGTCGCTGGCCCCTTTGGTGCATACACCGCCAATGCTGAAGGTTATCGCTTCATCCGCTGTGATTATTGGAGCGGTCAAATGATGCTGGAGGTTTGGAAGGAACTCCACTCTGGTAAAGGACCGATCCAACTCAAAATGACCCACCTAGATGAAGATACGATCGCTGAGATTGAATCGATTCTCTGGTCAAACGAGCGTCCTAGTCGGGGGCGATTCCATGAAGGGCGGGGAGAAAATTACCGCACTCATGGCATAGAAATGCATATTTCTGAAATTGGTTTATGCAGTGGTCACAGTGCATCTGGTGTTTGGGTGAATGAGAAGGCCGAAACAACCGTACCAGGATTGTATGCAGCAGGCGATATGGCAAGTGTTCCCCATAACTATATGATTGGGGCATTCGTTTTTGGACGATTAGCGGGTATCAATGCCGTAGATTACATCCAAAATTTGGAGCATATCGAGCCTGACTTAGGCTTTTTGGCAGCAGAGAAAGCACGGATTTATGCTCCGCTGACTCGCCCGAACGGCATCCCCCATACGCAAGTGGAGTATAAATTACGCAGACTTGTCAACGATTATCTACAGCCGCCTAAAGTCGGTCACAAGATGGAAATTGGGTTGAACTACTTTACCCGTTACAGCGAGACTTTGGAGATGATGGGTGCGCGTGATCCCCACGAACTGATGCGGTGTATGGAGGTTCACTTTATTCGAGATTGTGCAGAGATGGCAGCCCGATCATCACTGTATCGCCGGGAAAGTCGTTGGGGATTATACCACTACCGATTAGATTATCCAGAGAAAAACAATGAGGAATGGTTCTGCCACGTTAACTTGAAAAAGCATGAGTCAGAAGAAATGATTCTCTTTAAGCGCCAGGTTGAGCCATATGTTGTGGAGGTGGATTTAGAGAAAGAAGTTTACGATGTTGCGGTTCGTTAGGGAGTAAGTGCTTTTTTAACGCAGAGGGGCGCGGAGGTCTTCGCAGAGGAACGCAGAGTCTTTTTGAGTTTGTGTAGTTCCCCGATCCCCGATCCCTGATCCCCGATCCCTATTGTCAAGTTAGGAGGATATCAAATTTATGGCTTTAGCAACCCAAAGAGTAGATGTTCCGGTGATTGTTGATGAGTCGAAGTGTCTGGAAAAATGTACGGCTTGCATTGAGGTTTGTCCGTTAGATGTGCTGGTGAAGAATCCAGAAACAGGCAAGGCATATATGAAGTACGATGAGTGTTGGTTCTGTTTGCCGTGTGAGAAGGAGTGTCCCACCAACGCTATTACTGTGCAAATTCCATTTTTGTTACGGTAGGGTAGGAATATGGCTGCTGATATGGATTCTGAGCTAAACCAATGGTTAGATATGCTGCGATCGCCAGAGGTAAGCGATCGCTTAGTTGCGGTGAAAACCCTGCAACATTTGGGTGAGGAAGCAACGTTACAGCCATTGATGACGGCACTACAAGATGAGAGCTTGGCGGTGCAAAAGTTGGCAGTGACGGCGCTTTGGGAGTTGGCTAATCCTCATGCTGTTCCAGCTTTATTGACGTGCTTAGAATCACCCGATGCAGAGATTCGTCAAGAAGCATTGTCAGCCTTGGGGGAGCTAGTGAGACCTGATCATCTGCTGCTGCTTTTGGATGTTCTGCAAAAGGACAATTTAAATGCACAGATCAGTGTGCTGACTCTGTTAAGGAAAATTCATGATGTTCAGTCTCTACCTTATGTGTTGCCTTTTTTTGAGGCAGAACAGGCAGGTTTACGAGAAGCAGCTGTTACCACGCTCCGGTACCTCAACCAAGTTGAGCGGTGTCAGCCAGCCCTGGCGTTAATGGCAGATTCAGATGCAACAGTGCGCCGTGCAGCTGCCCTAACGCTAGGACATCTGGCAGACCAACAGGTGGTTGGTTTATTGTGCCAAGCTTTGACATCGGATGATGATTGGCAGGTACGCCGTAATGCAGCCAAATCCCTGGCACTCCATGCATCGCCGGAAGCATTACCAGCGCTCACGATTGCTCTAGAGGATGAACATTGGCAAGTCCGGAAATTTTCGATTCAGGTATTACAGAAAACACCAGATGATCGGTTTTTACCTGCATTGGTGAAAGCGTTAACTGATGAATCTTCGGATGTGCGTCGAGATGGAGCGATCGCGCTTGGTATTCTCAAGAATTCCGCAGCGCTCAATGCTCTCCAGCAAGCGTTAGACGACCCGGATCGAGACGTTTGTATTTACGCACAACGAGCTATTCAAGCGATTCAAGAATCGCAGCAGGGATCTGCTCATGGCTAGTGACGATTCTCCTTTTGAGCAAGCTAGTACAGAGAAGTCAGCAGAGCTTTCTGACTCGCAGATGTGCGATCACCAACAAGCGGTTATTGACTGTCTCAAGCAAATCACCGAACCAATTCTCAAAAACAATATTGTCAGTTTAGGAATGGTTCGTAATCTACGGGTTGTAGATAACTATGTTTACCTGCGGCTCTACGTTGGGCAGCATCAACAGCAGTTAGAAGACCAAATTCAGTCGGCTTTGTCAACTTTATCCTGGTGCAAAAAAGCATATATTCATATTTGTACAATTCCTGGAGTGAGAACGACTCTAGCAATTTCTAGCGGCAAGGGTGGGGTTGGCAAATCGACTGTCTCAGTTAATCTGGCAGTTGCTTTAAGTCTACAAGGAGCAAAGGTAGGGCTATTAGATGCTGATGTCTATGGTCCGAATGTGCCTCAAATGATGGGGTTGAGACAAACAGATGTAAATATAGTGGATACCCCAAACGGTCAACGTTTTTTGCCTCTAGAAGCTCACGGCATTAAAGTCATGTCAGTTGGGTTACTAGCAGAACCCGATCATCCCTTGGCTTGGCGTGGTCCTGTCTTACATAAAATCGTCACACAGTTCATTCATGAAGTGGCGTGGGGCGATCTTGACTACCTGTTGATTGATCTGCCACCAGGTACAGGCGATGCCCAGATCACAATTGTGCAGGAAAGTCCTATCTGTGGGGTGATTTTAGTTGCAACGCCACAACAGGTGGCAATCTCAGATGTTCGTCGTAGCATTCATATGTTTCGTCAGGTGGGTATTCCAGTTTTAGGAATTATTGAAAATATGAGCTATCTAATCTGCGAACACTGTGGAGAACCGACTCCGATTTTCGGCAGTGGTGGTGGTCAACAGCTAGTGACAGAACTACATACCTCGTTGCTGGGACAGGTGCCGATTGATGCCAGGATTTGTACGGGAGGTGACACCGGATACCCGGTAACTTTAACAGATCCGACTTCTACAGTCGGACGGGTATTTATGCAAATAGCAGTTTCTTTAGATGCAACATTTGGCTCTACTAGTACAAAAAGGCAAAAATAAAGATATATAAAGATGAGCTAAAGATTTAGTTAATTATGAAAGATTTCTGTCATCAAAATACACTTAACGCATAATCATAGAAGATCATTTAGTCTTCCATACGATGGTGAACATTGCTTACCACTGCTGGGTATCAGTTTATTGATGTGGATGACCTCTTGCGGACAATCGGGGTGCTACAAATTATACACCGGATTAAGTTTTTCTGGACTTGATCAGACTCAAGAAGTATATGGTTACTTTGTGAGCATTTATGGTAAGTTGCGTATTTTCACGATATTTTGAATCCTAATTTTGACAGCCGATACTGGCTCCGCACACCGTCGCGACTCTAATTATATGAGCGTCGAATTTTCCCGGTCAGCAGTTATATGCTGATGCTGTAATTGATACAATCCAAAAATATCTTAGGGTGCATACGATTTCTCTGGTGCTAGTACTTCTCGGCGGAAATAAAGCTACCATTCCAAATTAATGAAAAGTTTATAGTCTAGGCATTTTGAATTTAGAATTCCGCGTTCGCGAAGCGTCCCGGAGGGAACTAGCGGTACTAGTGACTACTAACCAATCAACATCATTTATTCTGTGTGAAGCTATGGGAACTGTGTTAATTGTTGAGGATTCATTAACGGATATGCAAATCTTGATCGGTTGTCTTCAGAAAGGGGGCATTGATGTCTTAATTGCTCAAACTGGAGAAGAAGCCATTGCCACTATTAGCCAACAAAAGCCGGATGTTGTTCTCTTGGATGTTGTTCTACCTGGCTGTAGTGGATTTGAGGTTTGTCGTGAACTCAAGGGAAATGCCGATACAAATAAGATTCCGATTGTCCTCTGCTCCACCAAGGGAGGCGAAATGGATAAATTTTGGGGTATGAAGCAGGGAGCATCTGCTTACTTGACGAAACCTATCGACCAAGAAGAACTGATACACACAATTAAACAGTTCATCAAAAGTAGTGATGCCTGAAGCAACTCTAATGAGTAACTTTTCATTCCTGCCAAATTCAAGCCCATCCCCTGAGAATAGTCAAGACTCTGCGCTGGTATCAGTGTCAGCTCAGAGTGAACAATTTTTGCGGTTACATCTTGTACAAGACATGACGGCTCTGTTACCTATTCAACAGGTGGCTGAGGTGCTGACAATTCCGATTGGCACAATTGTACCGATTCCTCACATGCCGTCTTGGGTGATGGGAGTTTATAACTGGCGGGGTGAAGTTCTTTGGATGATCGATCTTGGCCACCTGTGCGGACTTGCTCCCTGGTATGAGCAGATAACTAGTGCTTCAGTGTATGAGGCGATCGTGTTGGAAGTGGCTGATGAACAATCCATAAAAACTCAGCCGAAAAATCAGACGCTGGGGCTAGTCGTTGATCGAGTTGAAGATATTGAATGGTGTGACTGGCAAGCCATTCAATGCCCTCCCAATTTTACGCTCAATCCGAAGTTAACACAAATTTTGCACGGATATTGGTGGAAATCGAATGATGTGATGTTAGCAGTTTTAGATGGTTCTGCAATTCTGCGAGCCATGCCCCGGTAGTCAATAAGTACTTTAGACAAAAATTAATTACACACATTGTTTTTTTGTTCCCTATTTCCCATTCCGTGTTCCCTGTATTGGCTAAGAAATTTAATTGTGTCCAACTACTTAACAATGTGTAATTATGGTTCAACAGCCATTCAAGTCCGATCCCAGTGAACAAAAACCTTCCAAGTTCGCAGGTCAGCAGAGCAATGATTTAATTTATATAAATTCCGGTGATGCTCTAGCGCTACAATCACGCAACACTTCCAAACAGCCTCTGTTGAACCAAATTGAGCCGAACCTCAAGAACTCACAAACGCCTGTGGGAGGCAAACTGGTTCGCTGGTGGCAAGGCGTGAATGTGAGAGCAAAAGTCACTTCTCTGGCGGTGATGATGAGTACGATACCAGTCTTAGTGATTGGGATAACTGCTTACTACTTTGCCAATCAGTCGATAACTCAGCAAGTGGAAGCTTTTGGCAAAGCGAAGGTGGTTGACTTGCAACAGAAAGCGAATCTGTTTATGCGTCAACGCTTTAATGACATCCAAGCGATGGCAAGCCTAGATGTGTTTACTGATGCCCGGTTGCGATCGCAGACAACAACCGAAGATCAGGTAGCAACTATTACCCACCTCATGAATAGCTATGGCATCTATGACAGTATTGCAATTTTTGATTTACAGGGAAATGTAGTTGCTCAAACAGCAGGGCCTCCTCTGGGAAACCATCTCAACCGAGATTATATTCAAGCAGCCTTAAAAAATAACGGAGCGGTCATCAGCCAGCCAAGGATTTCGGAAAGCTCAAAGGTTTTTAGTCTTTATGCAGTTTCTATTATCAAAGACAAAGCCACAAATCAACCCATTGGTTTCATCCGGGCGCGTGTACCGATGGAATTTTTGGATGAGGTACTGCGAAATTATGGCACTCAAGGCACACAGTATTACCTGATCAATCCTAATAATGAGATTTTTCTTGGTCCGGCAGGCTCTACTGAAGGCACGAAAGTGATAACATTTGATACTGCAAATACAGCCACGACGGAGCGGCGAGAGGAATACAAGAAAATTCTTGCTGAAGAAATTTATCCTTTATTTGAGCGCATCAAGGCAGCCAATCAGGTCAGCACCATTATCTCCTACAATTCAATCACCAAGAATGAACACCTGCTCACTTATAGTCCTTCTGTTAAGTTGCGAGGGTTGCCAAATCTCAATTGGCGGGCAATTGTTTCTATAGATACAGACACAGCTTTTGCTACGCAACGACAATTCCTGCTCACATTGTCGATTGGAACAGCGATCACCACTTTATTAGTGGCTGCGATCGCAGCGATAATTGCCAACCGCGCAACTCGACCAATTCTAGCAGCAGCAACAGCAGTCGAAAAAATTGGTCAAGGAGCGTTGGGAACTCGCCTACGCTTTCAAGGAACAGATGAAATTGCTTCACTGGCAAGCAACATCAACCATATGGCACAACAGTTGCAGGAATCTTCAGGAGCACAAGCGTTTGAGGCAGCACAGGAACGCTTACTGATGGTAGCGCAAGGCTCTGGAGCATTACGAACACCGGATCTGCAAGATATTTTTGATCAGACCCTAGAGGGAACCCGGAATCTCCTGCAACTGGATCGGCTTGTGATTTATCGCTTTGATGCTGGCTCCAGCGGAGGCATTATCTCAGAATCTGTAGCAGCAGGCTGGTCAAGTGCTCTTGAACTGAACGTCAATGATTCCTGTATTCCTCAACTAGTTCGTGATGCCTACCATCAAGGCCGAGTTATAGTCGCAGATGACATCTCCCTGGCAGAGTTTCATCCCGAACACCTCAAATTGCTGGAGCAGTTACAAGTTAAAGCAAGTTTAATCATCCCCATTCTCGGTGGTGGTGAGATTTTCGGGTTGTTGATTGCTCATAACTGCTCAGGTTCGCGTGATTGGCAGCAATCCGAGATCAATTTCCTCAAGCGCTTGGGCAATGAGCTTGGGCTTTCGATCAACCGAGTCGAATTGCTAGAGCGAACAATCCACCTAGCAGAAGAACAGCGTCAACTCAAAGAAAGGTTGCAAAAACGGGCATTAGAACTGCTTAAGGAAGTAGACCCCATCAGTCAAGGAAATTTGATGATCCGGGCCAAAGTCACAGATGATGAGATTGGCACGATCGCGGATGTCTACAATGCAACTGTGGCTAGCTTACGGAAAATAGTCCTGCAAGTGCAGGAAGCTACAAATCAAGTAGTTGTCACAACAGACACAAATGATATTTCAGTACAATCTTTATCAGCAGAGGCATTACGGCAAGCAGAGGAAATAACTGCTGCCTTAGAACTCGTGACCACAATGGCGAACACTGCTCGAGAAGTTGCAGCCAACGCTGCACAGGCAGAAGAGGCTGTGAAACTCGCAGAGCAAACTGTGGCTGAAGGAGATGCTGTCATGAACCAAACGGTGGATGGAATGCAGGCAATCCGGGTAACGGTTGCGGAGGCCGCTAAGAAAGTGAAATATTTGGGAGAGTCTTCACAAAGAATTTCTAAAGCCGTTGAGCTGATTGGTGCCTTTGCTGCTCGAACCAATATTCTGGCCATCAATGCTTCCGTGGAGGCTTCCAGAGCAGGATCGGAAGGAAGAGGTTTTTCCATGATTGCCGAGGAAGTGCGGACACTGGCACGACAATCCGCAGAAGCAACAGAAGAAATTAGACAGTTGGTTCTCAGTATTCAGACAGAAACAAGAGAAGTGATTACAACCATGGAATCGGGAACAGAGCAGGTTGTGATGGGAAGCAAGCTGATAGACGACACTCGCCAAAATTTAAATAAAATTACAGCAGTCAGTTCTGAAATTAGCCAACGAGTTACCACCATCTCTCAAGCAACGGTTTCTCAATCCCAAACGTCCGAGGCTGTCACCCGAACAATGCAGGATGTGGCCTTGATCGCCAATCAGACTTCAGCAGAAGCCAATCAAGTCTTATCGTCATTTGAGCAATTGCGCCAAGTAGCACAATTGTTACAAGAGAGTGTCGGGCAATTTAAAGTCAAGTAGTCATTTGTCATTGGTCATTAGTAGAGACGCGATTCATCGCGTCTGTACAATTATTCTCCTCATCCCCGCGTCCCCGTCTCCCCGTGTCTACCTTGCCCTCCTTGTCCCTCTGAACCAATTTTTAATTTTTAATTTTTAATTTTTAATTGATAAGTCCCCGCTCCCTTCCCTGTTGACAGACTACTATGGCAATTCCCCCTGATATCCGTGACCAAGCCTACCAATTCTTTGTAGAAGAGGCACCTGAGTTACTGCAAGTACTCGAAGTTGGATTATTGTCGCTCAACCAAGAGCGGAGCATTGACAAAGTCCACGACTTAATGCGTACTGCTCACACCCTGAAAGGAGGAGCCGCTAGCGTTGGGTTAACCGCGATCGCAACGCTGGCACACCGTCTGGAAAACATTCTCAAAGCTTTCTATGACGAAACATTACAGATTGATACAGACCTGGAAACCCACCTATTACAAGCCTACGACTGTCTGCGTATACCCTTAATGGAGCAAATAACAACAGGGTGTTTTGACTCAGAGGCAGCCTTGGCGATCGCTGAACCGATTTTTAGCCAACTTGAAGCATGCTGTGGAGACGCGCTATTCAACACGGATCGATATATTCCGAGTTCACCCGATTTAGGTGCCAATCTGGTGACTGACATTTTTACTGTGGATGTTGCTCAAGGGTTGGAGCGGCTGGCAATGGTGATTGCCGCTCCTCATCAGTATCAAGTCGCAGGAGAGTTACGGGCGCAAGCAGAAGTTTTTGCCGGATTTGCCGAAATCCTGAATTTGCCAGAATTTGGGGCAATTGCCAACATGGCTCTCCAGGCTCTAGAGGCTCACCCGTACCGTGCCTTGGAAATTACACTATTGGCATTGGTTGATTTTGAGCGATATCGAAATGCAGTGCTATCAGGCGATCGCGTTCAACAAACAGGTGCTTCAGCTACCTTAATGGCGTTGGCAAACGCCACAACGACTACTCCATCAATTTCTGAGCAACTGAATCTAGCAGAGTCGATTTCGGAAACTGAGGCAGCCACCGACCATATAAACATTATGCCTCAGTTTGAGGACACTAACTCAAGCGCAAGTTTAGAGAGTACAGTCTTTGCAAGTAACGATTTATTCGACCTGCAAACTGAAGATCCTCAACCGACAACGGCAGTCGAATTTTCAGACGTCCCTCAAGCAGAAGAAAATGGAGATGAGTCAGATAGTGCAGAAGTTGTCGCCTCCCAAAAGCGATCGCACCTCATTCCTCAACATCAGCTAGACCTCTCCCCAAAAGCCCTTCCATCTGAGCTTAGTAGTGTCCTGCAAATCAGTCAACCGACCGAGCCATACCAGACAATTCCCCCATTCTACGTTCATCAGGTTGAATTGCCGACCAGTCCAAGTTTGACCGTTCGGGTAGACTCAGAACATCTAGAAAGCATGAACAACCTCGTGGGCGAACTGGTTATTAGCCGTGAAGGGCTTTTCCTCCAAAATGAACAGCTTCAAGGAGGGTTGCGAAACCTGCGACAGCGCTTTGCTCGGTTGCAGAGGCAAATGAAACAGTTGCAGCAACTGTGTGATCAAACGCTCATAGGATCAGAACGCGATCGCCCTCGTGAAGTTGTTCCCCAACAAAGCCACCTCTTGGAGATCAACGAAACTCAACGCGCTGTTGCGAGTGGAGATCATATTACCACCCCTGATTTTGATTCCCTAGAGATAGATAGATATGGAGCTTTGCACTCCCATGTCCAAGAGATTGTTGAGGAGATGGTGCAGCTAGAAGAAATTACTGACGACATGAACCTCTTTGCCCACCAGTCGGAACACATCCTCGCTCAACAGCGACATATGCTGACAAACTTACGGGATGACCTGCTGCGGGCGCGGATGTTACCCTTTAGCGAAATTTTGAATCGTTTTCCTCGTGTATTGCGGGATTTGTCCACAACTTATCACAAGCCTGTCACCTTAAAGTTTACTGGTGCTGATGTATTGGTGGAAAAAGCGATCCTAGAAAAACTTTACGATCCATTATTGCATTTGCTTCGCAATGCTTTTGATCATGGTATCGAACCACCAGAAGTCAGACTACACCAGGGAAAACCAGAACAAGGGAAAATTGAAATTTGTGCCTATCATAAAGGCAATCAAACAATTATTGAAGTCAAGGATGATGGTCAAGGGCTGAATTTAGAACGGATTCGCAGTCGAGCATTAGAACTAGGTTACTTATCAATTCAAGAACTGGCTCTTGCTCCTCCAACTCAGCTCCACGAGTTGATTTTTGAGCCAGGATTCTCAACAGTTTCTCAGGTAAATCAACTCTCAGGGCGAGGTATTGGTCTGGATGTAGTGCGATCGCAATTGCAATCAATCAAAGGAACAATCACCGTGAAGTCTGTTCCCAAACAGGGAACAACCTTTACATTATATTTGCCGCTGACTTTAATCATGGCCAGATTAATGATTTGTAGCAGCGGCTTGACCACCATTGCCTTACGCACTGACAGCGTGGTTGAAATCTTAGCACCTCAAAGCGTACAAATCAGACAATCTGGAATGCAGCACTTTCTATTTTGGGAAGAAAAAATTATTCCACTTTATCAACTGGCTGACCTTTTAGATTATGCCTGTCCGCTACCAGAAACCTCTCCTAGTCGGGTGTGGGCTTCTATCTCTGCACCCGAATCTTGGGAATTGCCAGTACTGCTCCTCACACATGATCGGCAAATGGTGGCTTTGCAAGTCAATCAATTGCTGACCGAGCAAGAGTTAGTGATTAAACCCTTTGGTGGTGCGATCGCACCTCCTGGCTATACTTATGGTTGCACCATTTTGGGTGATGGCAGTTTGATCCCTGTGATTGATGCTGATAGCCTCTTGCACTTTGTGCAAACGCAAAACAGGGATGCAGTTAGCCATACATCTAGTTCGCGATCTGCCGCTCACACTGAAAGTACATCAATTCGTCCGTCCTTGAGTGCCAGCAAACCCATTCTAGCGCCGATGGTTCTGGTTGTTGATGATGCAGTCACTCTCCGCCGCAGCTTGGCTCTTTCCCTAAAAAGATCTGGTTTTCGAGTCCTACAGGCACAAAATGGACAAGAAGCGATCGAGAAATTAAGACAAAATTCTTCAGTGCAACTCGTGATTTGTGATATTGAAATGCCTCGAATGAATGGCTTTGAGTTTCTCAATTACCGCCGTCAAAATCCTCAATTTTTGCAGATTCCAGTTGTAATACTCACATCTCGTAGCAATGATAAACATTACCAATTAGCAATGCAATTGGGTGCAACTGCTTACTTCACCAAACCTTATCTGGAACAAGAGTTTGTCATGACAGTAAATGATATTCTTGCAAAGCGTTAGCTTCTCGAAGTGTAGAGGTAAAGGGAGACGCGGGGACGCGGGGAATAATTGTAGAGACGCGATGAATCGCGTCTCCACTAATGACAAATGCCCGATCCCCAATCCCCAATCCCCAATCCCCGATCTCAAATGCCAATTCTACGCAATACTTAGAAAAGGCTTGTTGTGTTCCTGAAAATGATTATGCAAACATTGGAGGAAAATCTACGACGTTTAGTTGAAGAAGCTTGTGGACATCCGGTTGGAAGCCCACAGCGTCAGAAACGACTGACACAAATTATTCGCTTGAGTACTGGCAAACTTTGGAAAGAGAGTACGCCTTACTATCAAGATGCGCTGCAACAGACGTGGTTGTATTTCTGTGCCAATATTTGTAAAGCATATGATCCGACACGGGGATCTGTAATTACTTGGTTGAATGCTTACCTGAGATGGAGACTGCAAGATTTTTACACTGAACAACGGGAGGAAAATGCTAAAAAAGCCCTTCCCAAGATTAATCAGTCTGCTTCAGGCGATCGCATTGAAACTATATATCCTGAAGATAAGTTACCTGCTTCCCCTGACATACCTCCAATTTTAGAAATGGTGAAGTCATGGGTGGAAGAAGATATTGATGGAGAACTACGCGGTACTCATGTTCAAGGACATCCGCATGTAAATTGTCAAGTGTTAATTTTGAAACGCTTACCACCAGAGGTAAGCTGGAAGGAGTTATCAGTAGAATATAAGTTGCCAGTATCTACATTGAGCAGTTTTTATCAACGTCAGTGTCTACCGCGTTTACGTAATTTTGCTGAAAAAGAAGGTTATTTATAGTCAAAAAGTACGTTGTAGAGATGCATTGCTGTGCATTAGTATCAACTTAAGCAACAAGGAAGCTTTATCGTCGCAAATTTGCTTAATTTAGCTTAAATAAAGTTAAAAGAGTGTTTAATTATTTGCTTTTATACTCTATATGGGCATCTTCTTGAGTTTTTGTAGATTTTGAGCATTTCACTGGGAATATAAAGCGATTAGCAAAACTTTAGATAAAAGGTAGTTGAGGGTTCAAAAAACTAATTCAGAAAAAACCGTATAACTGAATAAACCAATGTTTCCATCACAGAAAGAACCTGTCGAAAAGCGCAAAAACAATTCTTTTAACTTCTCTGTCCAGGTTATTTTCTCATTGCTCAGAGAAATGAGCCTGCGTACAAAAATGCTTATATTTGCTGTAGCAATCGGTATGCTACCTGCATTAGCAATTGGAGTGCTTGCTTATCGGTTGGTAAGCCAATCAACGACGAAAGAAATTACCAATACTAAGCAGGATAAAGCAAAGTTGTTAGCAGACAATCTAAACACTTTTATATATATAAATTATGAGGAGATTCAAAGAGTTGCTCAACAATTTTTTTTGAATAATTCTCAGATACAACAAGATAAAAAGCTCAAAAATATTGAACTAAAACTAAATAGTGATATATCAAGTACGGTAAAAAACTTTGAGAATATTACTCTCTTAGATCTGGATGGCAATGTAGTTGCTGACTCGAAAGGTCAACAGATTGCTAACCAAAAAAGTCAGGATTATTTCCAAGTAGTACGCAATACTAACAAGCCTTATATAAGTCAAGTTTCATCCTTAAAAACGCCAGAAAATTCCAGAATATATTTAGCTGCACCTGTTAAAGATAGTAGTACAGCTAAGACTGTATATATTGTCAGGGCAGTTATGCCTATAGAATCCTTAGAGAAGGCACTGAGAATCTTCCACATTACTGAGGATGATTATACTATAGTAGACTCATCAGGAAAAATTATCTTTAGTAAAAAAAGATATCAATGGGGTAAGAATTTTGCAGAAGTATTTCCTGAATGGAAGCCATTGGAAGTCCAAAATCAAGTAACTAGTCAAATATTATTTGATCAAAAGGAAAATAATCAAAAATTAGTTACCTATGTACCTTTATCAAAAACAGAAGGACTTCCAGAGATTCAATGGAGATTAATACTAACAACAGATATAAATACAGCTTTTGCAACTCAAAGACAATTTTTGTCAGCTTTCCAAATAGGAACTATTGCGATCGCATTGCTTGTTGGCAGTATTGCAGCAATTCTTGCTAACCGACTGATGAGACCGATTCTAGCTACTACTGCCGCAGTCAAAAAATTAGGTACAGGCAGTCTAGATACACGTATTGCCATAGCTGGTTCTGACGAACTTGCAGTTTTGGGTTCTAACATTAACCAAATGGCAAATCAACTGCAAAATCTGCTAAGAGAGCAAACAGCTGAAACTGAAGAATTAAAGTTACTAACAAATATTCTACACTCTCTTCGCCAGTCTACTACTTCTGAAGAATTATTCAACATTACAGTACAACAAGCCAGACTTGCACTCACCGCAGATCGAGTTGTAATTTATCGCTTCAATACTTGTACTGGTGGAAAAGTTATTGCCGAATCTGTTGCGAATGAGTTTCCTGTAACTCTAGAAAATTCGACTCATGATGCTTGTATTCCTCAAAATTTGATTGAAGCTTACATCAAAGGCCGTGTTTCAATCGTCAACAATATTTTAGAAGCAGGTTTGAGTGCGGAACACCTGAAGTTAATGGAACGGTTACAAGTTAAAGCAAACTTAGTTGTTCCTATCATTAAAAACGAGCAATTCTTTGGCTTTTTGATTGCTCATCACTGTCACAATAGCCATATTTGGCAGCCCTATGAAGTTAATTTTTTACGGCAGTTAGCAATTCAAGTCGGATTGACATTAGAACGTGTCAGTTTATTGGAAGTAACCCAAACTCTCAAAGATACTGCTATTAGTTTGTCTAAAGCTAACAGTACTGAAGAGATTTATAATTTGGCGGTACAAAACCTTCATCAAGCTCTAAAAGTTGATAGAGCAATTTTCTATATCATCGACGAAGATTTTTCTGGTAGTATCATTGCTGAATCATTAGAGACGGGTTGGACTAGCTGTTTGGAGGTAAAAGTTAATGACCCTTGTCTAGTAGATTATGTCGAGAAGCATCCACAAGGTGGAGTTGTTGCGATTAATGATATCTACCAAGCAGATTTAAGTGATTGTTATATTCAGCAACTAGAACGGTTTGCTGTCAAAGCAAATTTAACAGCTCCAATCCTATTAGATGATCAATTATTGGGCTTACTTATTGCTCATCAATGTTCCCAGCCACGATTTTGGCAGCAATCAGAAATTGATTTATTCGAGCAGTTTGCTAGGGTTGTCAGTTTGTCATTAGAACGAGCGAATTTATTAGAACAAGCCCAAAAAGGGCGAGCGATCGCAGAAACAGTTTCACAACAACAACGTTTACAGAAAGAACAACTGGAGTTGCAGTTGTTGCAACTTATTGATCAAGTTCAGGAAGCATCCCAAGGAAATCTGACGGTACGGGCGGAAGTTTCATCCGGCGAAATTGGCACAATTGCTGAATTTTTGAATTATATCTTGGAAAACTTGCAGGAAATTATCATCCAAGTCAAACAGACTGCTTCTCAAGTAGATGCAGCGATCGCTAGTAATTTTGAGGCAATGGATCAACTCGCAGTTGAGTCTCTCAAACAAACAAAGGAAATCAACCGGACTCTCCAAGCTGTTGATCAAATGCAGCATTCGATCATAGATGTGGCAAAAACTGCCGAACAAGCAGCAGAAATTGCTCGTACAGCCTACCAAGTTGCAGAGACTGGAGGTTCAGCAATGGACTTGACAGTTGAGAACATCATGGCTCTACGAGAAACAGTAGACGACACTGGCAAACAAGTCAAACGATTAGGAGAATCTTCACAAAAAATTTCCCGTGTGGTTGCATTAATTAATGAGATTGCCATGAAAATCAACTTGTTAGCGATTAAAACCAAGATTGAAGCGACACACGCAGGTGAAGAAGCTCAAGGTTTTTTGGCAATTGCTCAAGAAGTAGGTATCTTGGCAGCACACAGTAGTACAGCAACTACTGAAATTGAGGGAATTGTTGCTAATATCCAACTGGAAACTAATCAGGTTGTGAAAGCTATGGAATTGGGAACCACACAGGTGATCGAAGGCACTCGTTTAGTGCAAAATACCAAGCAAAATTTAAACCAAATCCTAGATGTTTGTCGCCAAATTGATCAATTAGTACACTCAATTTCTGTTGCGACTATTTCCCAGGTGCAAACCTCCACAGAAGTCTCTGCACTGATGGAGGAACTTGCCAAAATTTCGGATATGACTAGTAATTCCTCACGCCAAACCTCTACCTTGCTCAAGCAGACTATGGAGATTTCTCAGCAATTGCAACAAAGAGTGCGTACTTTTAAAGTCAGCTGAATTTTTCATTCCTTGGGATTGGGAAATGCTCCAAAATGTGGCAAGGCTTTTTGTTCCTTCCATAATTTTTCGTTTGATAACCCAATCCCAATTTCCTTTACATCTTAATCTAATACCAATTTC
>NZ_AJLJ01000008.1 GCF_000317245.1 Fischerella muscicola SAG 1427-1 = PCC 73103 | reverse complement strand
TGAATTTTCAGTAGAACAATTAGCACAGGTAAGTTCAGTTTCTCAGCTATCAGATGTCCAACCAACTGATTGGGCTTTTCAAGCATTGCAATCCTTAGTGGAAAGATATGGTTGCATCGCAGGTTTTCCTAATGGCACCTATCGAGGTCATCGAGTGATGACACGATATGAATTTGCGGCTGGCTTAAATGCTTGTCTAGATCGGATAAATGAATTAATTGCTACCAGTACAAATTCTTTGGTAACTCAAAAAGATTTAGCCACATTACAAAAGTTACAACAAGAGTTTTCCACTGAACTGGCAACACTACGCACGCGTGTAGATACTCTGGAAGCTCAGATTGCTGAACTGCAAGCCAATCAATTTTCTACCACTACTAAACTCAGTGGTGAAGCTATTTTTGCTGTTGCTGGTGTGTTTGGTGAAAAAGCCGTTGATCAAGACAGCAATCCTGATAATAACTCTGACTTGCAGGACAATATCATTCTTAGCGATCGCGTGCGTTTGAGTTTTGATACTAGCTTCACTGGAAAAGATCTGTTGAGAACTCGCTTGCAAGCTAGAAATATTCCTGAATTTCAAGGTACAGTTACGGGTACGAGGATGACTCGCTTGTCTTTTGCTGGAGATGAAGATAATCAAGTAAGGGTAGATGAACTGTACTATTATTTTCCAGTTAGCGATCGCCTGACAGTGACGGTAGCTCCGATCAAAATTGAATTGGACAAAATTGTCAAAACCCAAAGTCCATTCAAAAGCACAAGTAGCGGTAGTATTTCTCTATTTGGACGACATAATCCGATCTACCGAGTTCTTGGTGGTACGGCATTTGGGATAAACTACGACTTCAATAAACAAGTAAGTTTGAATCTGGGTTACACAGCTGCTGATGCTCAAAATCCTGATTCCAACAATGGGTTATTTGATGGTAATTACAACGCTTTTGCACAATTCTTCTTTAAACCAATCCAAAACTTAGACATCGGTTTAACCTATGCTCATTCCTACTATGCAGGAAGTGGCGATACTGGAGTTAACATCGCAGGAGGTACAGGGAGTGAAAATGCACGTAGACCATTTGGTAATGTTAACACTTCAGCAAATTCTTTTGGCTTAGAAACAAGTTGGCGAATTAGTCCTAAGTTTATCCTTTCTGGTTGGGCTGGCTACTCAATTGCAGAGTCAAAAATTGGTGATGACGAAGCGGATATTTTAAACTATGCTATTACTCTGGCTTTTCCTGATTTAGGAGGCGAAGGTAATCTAGCTGGTTTTGTCTTTGGGATGCCACCGAAAGTCATAGAAAGTAGTCAGACAGAGGATCGGGATACTTCTTTACATCTAGAAGGTTTTTATCGATTACACCTTACAGATAATATCTCTGTGACACCTGGTTTATTTGTCATTATCAATCCAGAGCATAATGACAACAACGATAACATTTATGTTGGAGCGATCCGGACGACTTTTACTTTTTAGATATAAGTACTCGTGCTGTTGTTATTCATGTGAAAGCGATCGCGATAAACTTTGTCTAGA
>NZ_AJLJ01000007.1 GCF_000317245.1 Fischerella muscicola SAG 1427-1 = PCC 73103 | reverse complement strand
TGAACGAAAAAAGGTGTGGGAGAGCAGTTAGCGGATAATTTACGCTAACATAACTCTTGATGCCATGCAACCAAACTACCCATGAACAACCTCCAATCAATTCTGTCTCACATCAGTGACACACTCCAGGACTTACCGGAGTGTCACCATTTAGAA
This sequence comes from Fischerella muscicola SAG 1427-1 = PCC 73103, assembly GCF_000317245.1. Lineage (GTDB taxonomy): Bacteria > Cyanobacteriota > Cyanobacteriia > Cyanobacteriales > Nostocaceae > Pelatocladus > Pelatocladus muscicola_A. The sequence continues at coordinate 113 of NZ_AJLJ01000007.1, read as the reverse complement.
GGATTTGTGAGCGAATTCTACAGTATGTGGCTAAAATTAGGGAACGAGGTGCAACAAAGCTTATTTCAAGGCTTAATTGAAGAAAAAGAAGCCGAATACGACCATCCGAGAAC
>NZ_AJLJ01000006.1 GCF_000317245.1 Fischerella muscicola SAG 1427-1 = PCC 73103 | reverse complement strand
TAAACGAGAGAAAAATTTCTTGGTGACGGGGCGCATTGGATTTGGTCGATGGCATCAGAACAATTTCCAGGTTCGGTAGAAATTCTCGACTTTTTCCATCTCTCGGAATATGTGTGGGCAGTGGCGAAAGCAGCATACCCAAATAAAGAAGACTATCAATTGGATTGGGTAAAAACTCAACAACAATTACTAAAAAAATCACAATGGACTACAGTCATTGAAAATTGTGATCAATTCCCCAAAAAGAAGAAAGATTTAAAGGGAGCTATTACCGATTTAGAGCGTTATTTAACTAATAATCAGAGTCGGATTGATTATCGCTCTTATTTAAAAGCTGGTTTAATGATTGGTTCGGGAGTGGTTGAAAGCTCCAATCGACGTGTGGTTACTCAAAGATTAAAACAAGCGGGAATGCACTGGTCTTTTTTTGGAGCAGAAGGAGTTATGGCTCTGAGAGCAGCATAGTTAAGTAATTCAACGCGATGGTCAAATTTTTGGTCATCCTTATCTTACAATCAAAGTAAGTTAGCGTAAATTTTACGCTAACTTTGGACTTTTAAGCTTGTATTTAATAGTGGTCAAAACAAGAGAACAGAGTCTTTCCGATTTAGCACACAGAGTAGAACTTTTAATTGCCAAAAGAGAAGAAATCAACCAAGAAATCTCTACTCTTAACAAGAGTGATGTAGCTGTTCATGGTTGTTGGATTGTTCGTTACCGTGCCAAAGGTAAGGGCGGCGCTTATTGGTATTACAAGTGGCAATCAGGAGAACCTATCTTTGTTACCAAAAATGGTAGCAAAAGTTGTCATCAATATATTGGTAAAGCAGGTAGTCCAGCTTTTTTAAAAGCAGTTGAGATGATGAAAAATCGCACAAAAATCGAAGCATTAAACCAGGTGCTTCATACACTAGAGCTAGGACTCAATGACCTAGTTGAAGAAGCAGCAAGATTTCAAAAATAATTCATATCCTCATCAGAGTTAACATTTATATTAGTCAGAGCTTAGTTAGCGGCAATAATACGCTAACTACTTTTTCTTACCACACTTTTTTTCGTTCACCC
>NZ_AJLJ01000005.1 GCF_000317245.1 Fischerella muscicola SAG 1427-1 = PCC 73103 | reverse complement strand
GGGGACGCATCCCCTTTGACCATGACGTGTTTATGTTCTGAATACGGTACTGCGGGGAATGCTTTATCTATTAAGGCATCCGTTTGATAGCGGTTAAGTTTGGCTTCTTTATTAAAGACATTCCATGTTCTCCTGCGGGTGAACCACAGTGAGAATCTTGAACCATCCATCTTGCAGTAACGGTGGTAGTTCCTCCATCCTCTGATTATGGGTGCAAGTTTTTTGGCTTTGACAAAAGCACCATAGTTCGAGCTATTAATTATGGCTTTAACTTTCTTATGGAATGCTAAGAAGTTATCCTCTGAGGGAGTACATCTAAACTTTTCGTTTTTCTGGACTTTGAAATGCCAGCCGAGAAAGTCAAATCCGTCAGTCGCGGAAATAAACCGGGTCTTTGAAAACTTGATATTTAGACCTCTAACGCGCAAGAATTCTATTACTTCGTCCAAGACTTTTACTGGGTTATCGCCTTTCTTAAAAATAAAAACCATATCATCTGCGTATCTCACAGATTTGTGTATAGTTTCGATTCCATGTAGGGCAATATTGGCAAGCACCGGACTAACCGTTCCGCCTTGTGGTGTTCCTTGTTCAGGGAAGTCAGGATTAACACCGACTTTCAGACATTTCCACAATCCGGTCTTTACACTTTGGGGTGCAATTACCTGAGACATTAGGTAATTATGATTAATTCGGTCGAAACACTTTTCTATGTCCAATTCCAGGATTATTTTGTCTTTACCGTTGGCTTTTGACCTCAAATTATCAAATAAATATTTCTGAGCGTCGTGAGCCGAACGTCCAGGACGGAACCCGTAAGAACGTTCATGGAAAATTGCTTCATGCGCGGGTTCAATGGTGTATTTGATAATACATTGCCATGCTCTATCTTTTATGGTGGGAACCTTAAGTATTCTTTTGGTTCCGTCCTTTTTAGGAATAGGTATTTCTCGTAGCTTGCTATGTGTCCAAGTGTTAACCTGTGTCTTTAGTAAACTATCAAGGTCGAACCGTTCCTTAAAGCTTAGAGAGGCTTTGCCATCTACTCCTGCTGTTTTCTTGCCTTTGTTTAGCTGGGTCACTTGACGAATTGCAAGTAATCTCGCGCTTCGAGATTTCAGTATCAGCTTTTGGAGACTGTTGGCTCTTTTCCTATCGCCAACTCGAACAGCTTTCCACAGACGACATTGGAGGCGAAAGAGGTTTTTGCGGAGTTTCTGCCACGGTAGACCCTTCCAAAGTTCACTATCACTATTGCTAGTCATGTGCCTAACTATACTCACCTTTGTAGTGTGTGTTCTGATTGCCTCGAAGCAATTACGCTTCGTCTTACCCGATGGCAGGGATTGCACGTCTCGTCTCGCTTACAAGGGTTTCGACCTCTCCCTTGACCTGTCCACCGTTTTTATTCGTTCCGACCCGTAGATTGTTGTGATGTTTTAGGACAGACCACTCCGCCTACACCCTTCTCAGAGATTGCATCTAGTTCGGCTAGCTGGTGCGAGAGTTGCGGGTATCAAGTCGGCATATTTTGTTCAGGTTGCCGCTTCGCATTAAGACGTTTTTCTAGGTCTAGTTTATCCATGACATCTCCCCATTAGCGCCAGTGTGGCTACCTGTTTTGGTTTTCCTCTGGTTGCGCCCTGCTTCCAGCTTCATTCTGTAGGATTCCGAGCCTACTCGATGTGGACAGATAGGGAGTCAACTGTCTCCTCAGTGGTGGGACTTTCACCCACATCTTTGGGTCAGTTATCAACATTTTGGAGTTTAATCTCCGCGTGTTCACCCAAGGTTATTTATTCCCCTTGGAACGAATCGCACAGCCGAGATACGTGTAAGTGCGATTCGTTCTGGAGAAACCCAG
>NZ_AJLJ01000004.1 GCF_000317245.1 Fischerella muscicola SAG 1427-1 = PCC 73103 | reverse complement strand
ACCCATCCCTCCCAAATAAAGCTTTTAGCCTGACCGCCTACCTATGTATCGACCACCACAGGAGCTATAATTTGGGTTACTTCGTTCCTGATATCCATTGTTTTGAGTCTTTAGGGGATGCCTATCCACCGGGGGTCGTTTGAAGTGCGCTATTTCGGTTGCAAGAACCTAACAGTCCTTACCCTATCGGTTATTTCCGCTCCCTTGGTGTGTCCGAAACACAAGCTTATATCCCTTGGCGAGATATGACGATGGCGAGGGCGACATTTCGCTTGTTCTCCCCATAGACTCGGGAATTGCGGTTGGTGCTTTCAGCAATTACCACCATTGACCGCTTTCATCCCCGCTTTACGAATTTGATAGTCAGTCGTCTCCGTAGGGGCTACCATTATTGGTAGTTTATGTGCTTTCAACCCCGCACCAGGGCAGTAGGACTTAGTTTTCTAGGATACTCACTTCACCTACATGGACATCAAGTTGTCATCAGTAAAGGATTAAAGTGCGTACTCAACCAGTTTTTGGTTACTTTACTGAAGCCTGGAATCCTCCCAAAAG
>NZ_AJLJ01000003.1 GCF_000317245.1 Fischerella muscicola SAG 1427-1 = PCC 73103 | reverse complement strand
TGGACTGGAAGCTCAACAACCTTACGGTTGTACACCAATCCTGTCATCAAATTATCCACATGAGCAAAGGTAATACCTAAGATTGTCGGGAGCCGGATGCACGGAAAACGCGCACGTCCGGTTCTAAACGGGAGGGGCGGGAGATAATACTCCCCCTCGACCTAACTCTATGCCTTATCCGCAGCCAACACCTTTACTCGTTTACGAGGTCTACCGGGTCTATTAGTTTTGACCTTGACACTATCTAACAGAGGTATAACTTGATCTCTTTCGCTACCGTTGGCTGGGGTGGTGCAATTAGCTAAGGGCAGACCATTACCATCAGTCAAGGTGTGTATTAAAATTCCCTTACCTTTATGACCGTACTTAGTTCCTTCACCGCCACCCTTTCCAGGGGGAAAAAGACCCATCAACTGCACCATAATCCCAGTTGATTAGTCCTCTTTCTTCGGCAATGCCTAATATACGTGCTTGTAAATTCTCTAATGTTCCGTCTTTGTGCCAACGTTGCAGCCATCTGTTCTGTGCGCGGCACTCTTTGATGCCCAGATCTCTCCAGTGGGAATATCACACCAACGACATCCTGTTATCAATATATACAGTAATGTGTTCAGTACATAACGAAATGGTGCATGAGGCATTCCCCGCCCTCTTTTTTCTGGTTCCTTGGCAAATATATCTTCAAATAGCCTCCATTCTAGGTCAGTTAATCCTTCAAATCGCCCAGCCATACCCTGCTACAACTTACTGTCTCAACAGCAGATTATCACATTTGGGATATTAGTGGGATAGTTTCATGATTGTGAATTTAAATAAATAATTATTTTTAGGGATTTTCCAACCTGTCTCGATTCACCCAATGATTGACAAACTCGTTGTTGTGTTTACGCACTCTAACTTGTACTTGTTTTGAGCCTAACTTAACTATTTCCCCAGGAATTCTTTGGATGTGACTAGAATCAGTACGAGCTTTATAAAGCCAAACTATTTTTTGCCCGACTAAATAATCAGGATGTTTGCTGACTAGCGATGCTTCATCTGCCCATGCGCTTAAAGGGCTGACTAGAGTGATTGAAGAGGGATATCAGTTATTAGTAGCTCTTTTTGATAACTGTTCACTTGCCTAAAATTTATTTGAAAAGCGTTGCCAAACTAGGAACAAGTTGAAAAGTACCACTTTTCATCATGATCGAAAATCCCAGCCAGATTAACACAAATGGAAAGACTTTTCGACCATAGCGAGCCATAAGTGGAGCCATGAGAGGATTACGAGTCAGATTGTAGGAGAGGAAACACCACACCCCAACAGTCAAATAGCAAACACACAAAATCACTCCTAAACTTGGAAGATTGCTGCTAGCAAACAAAGGTACATAAATACCAATGTTGTTTCCTCCATTCGCAATAGTAACTGCTGAAACACGGTAAGTTTGGGGATCGCGTAAAGTCGCTAATAATGATTGTTTATAACGTCTAGGCTTGACTGACTTACTAAACTTAACTGATACATCTTGTATGGCGTCACCATCACTATTTAGATTCATGAGATTAGTGATACCAATAATAATTGGCAGGATACCTAGAAGTCCAATCCAAGCTTCTGGAAGAAATAAACCGCCAAAAAAACCAGGTAAACTAGCAAGTACTAATGCTGTAAATCCAACAAATTCACCGAGAATAATATGCTTAGGATGAAAAGTACGATTAACTTTTCCAAAAAAAGCTGTCAAGTAAATATTATCATCAAAAGTAGTTGCAAAAGCGGCAGAGATGCCAATAATAAAAGTACCGATTAGCCAACTCATAGTTTTTGCTCACGAATGTTCAAAATTACTTTTCTAATCCTTATCTGCTTTTAATAAATGAGGGCAGTTTAGGAGATAGTTAAAATCTTTTGCTTTTTAGGCGATCGCCATTAATCAGATTTGAGATTTTTGTTTTAACAACTTAGCTTAGTTTTAATATTATGATTTGACCCGGATAAGAGCAAATATTCTTTTTTTTGAAAACAATAAAGAGAATTTATTAAATAACGATTAATCACTGTCAAAAAAAGTAGATAATTATCAAAATAAGTCCAAATTCAATGACTAAAGATTAGAGGTTGTTTGAAAAGTCAGGCAGGATGTAAAAAAGCTCTCTCAGTATAAGCTGTGAATAGATAATAAACAGCACCGAGAGAGTGGCATGAGTAAAGCATACAAGAGCAATCTGACCCGTGACCAATATGAATTTCTGAGTGACCTGATTCCAGAGGCAAAACTCGGTGGACGCAAGCGCTCTGTCGATATGTGGGAAGTTCTGAACGCGATTTTTTATATTTTGGGCTACCGGGAGACTTTCCGCCCTGGCAGACAGTGTACACATATTTCCGTAACTGGCGTAAAGATGGTACTTGGCTCTTAATCCATGACACGATCACAGATTGGACTCGCATAGAGATGGAACGGCACAAGAACCCATCTGAGGCAATCATCGATAGCCAAAGCGTTAAAAGTGCGGCGATGGTGAGTCAAGACGTGGGCTTTGATTCAGGTAAGAAAATCAAAGGCGTAAGCGATTTCTCACGGTCGATACCTTGGGATTGGTGCTACGAGTCTTGGTTACAGCAGCCAATGTAGGTGAGCGCTCCCGGGGTCAACGAGTCAAACAGTCTCAGCAACAATCTCGCTTAACAACCATCTGGGTTGACGGTGGCTTTGATGGAGAGCCTTTCATGCAATGGGTGATGAATTTTTGTCGCTGGATTGTACAGGTAGTTCTGCGACCGCAACAAACCAAGGGTTTTGTCTTGCTCAAAAAACGTTGGGTTGTCGAGCGTACTTTTGGTTGGTTGATGGGATGTCGGCGATTAGTCCGAGATTATGAGTTATTGCCCGAAACTTCAGAAACATTTATTTACCTTGCAATGATCCGCATCATGGTG
>NZ_AJLJ01000002.1 GCF_000317245.1 Fischerella muscicola SAG 1427-1 = PCC 73103 | reverse complement strand
GAGGCGTTTGGCATAATATTTCACCTCTCAAAACTTTTCAAACATCCTCTTAGTCAGATAGCTAATTTCTGACTTTTGAATTTATGTAGAAAGTGCTATTCTCCGCAAATATAACCGTACAAATGGGAGAATAAATTTTAATTATGAACGCTTTAATTATGAACGCTACTCAATGATGAATGTTTCTGATTCCAAAACATCACCACAGATTAAGTAGCCGTGCAAAATAAATTATCTATTTAGGTTAGGAGCGGGAACAGGGAGCAGCATTAGAATACAGCAGTTTTAGCCGTTTTAAGAAATGTCTAAATATCTATGCATGGGTACTTGGTACTTATGCGGAATCCCAAAAAGCATCTTTAGATTCTGCGATTAAACATATACCAATCAGCCCTATTGTAAGTACGGTTAAACCACGATTTTCCAAAGTGTGGCTATCAATCAAAATATAGATAAGTAGCTGATTGTAATTAAATATAAGATAAAGTCAGTTCAAAAAACAAGTGCGACCAGATGCCCGCTCCATTACGAGTTGCATTAATAGATTTAGAAGATTTGACCTTGGCTGAGTTGCGAGAAGCGACAACAGTTCCTCAACGCACACGATACCGCGCTCACATGATTCGATTAAATGCTCAAGGATGGAATGTACCAGCAATTGCCAAAATTTTTGAGTGTCACGAACACACGGTAAGAGCAACACTGCGCCATGGCAGGACTTGGGATTGGGGGGATTGTGGGAACCTCAAGTTAGTTTTGAGTATGCTTTGGTTTAAGGTGGGTTCAAAACACAACGTTACATTGAAGTGATGGATTGGGTTGCAGCTAAAGCGCAATAAACTTTAGATGAAACTGGTCGGGTCGTATCACTGTGATTGTTCAAGACAATGGCTCCTTGCATACCAGTAACAAAGCAAAACAACGATGGCAACAGTGGCAACAACAAGGACTCTACCTGTTCTTCTTACCATCCTATTGTTCTGAGATGGATCGAATTGAGCAGGAGTGGCATCAACTGAAAACTCATGAGATTGCTGGACAGATGTTTGATAATAACTATGATGAGGGCCATAGCAATTATTGATGGCATGGAAGCCAGAAGCGTCAAGGGTGGATATGCACTTGAGCGTTTTATATTTAATTGCACCTAGCTACCATCCACATCTGGATTAACAAAATATTAGTAGTGGGATAGGTTCTTGTAAATATTTTCCACAGAGTTAACAATAAGCGGGTGTATTCACCCAGCCACTCCTTGCTCCACCAGTTCATAAATTTGGTGAAGGTATTGATCCTCAAAGAACAATATCGTAACCGCAGAAAACGTTTCGGCTTACGTTGTAACTTGATTGCTGGACTGCTCAATTATGAACTTGCTCTGTTTTCTTGATTCATGCAAGAGGTCTATTGATTTACAAGGAAGAGGCGATTAAATTCATCGCGATCGCTAAATTTATCAAAAATCCGATCCATTTTAGTTAGTTCAAATAACATCCTAACTTGATCGTTCATGGAGCAGATAAAAAGTTTACCACCCGTGGTTCGTACTGTTTTCATCACCGATACTAAAGCACCTAACCCTGAACTATCGATAAACTTTACGTCTTTGAGGTCAATCAAAACAATATCTGCTCTCATGTTTACAATATCACTTACTTCGCGACGTAATTCATTACCTCTAATACCATCTAAGATCCCGGAAGGTTCAATTACTTTGACAATAGGATTCATAGTTTTAGTAATTTATAATTTGAATTGCTAATTTCATAGTAATATTTTGGCATCTAAATTTTGCAATTGCAAGTTTATAACAATAAAATTTGAAAGTTATTACATGATTAATTTTTGAGTTTCAGCACACTCATTGCTAGTTGATAAATTAAAGAAAAAACTAGCATTGACACATTGCCTAGCAATTTCAAATGCTTCAAAATAACCATCTTTTTGACCTAATTCTCGCGCCCAAAATCTAGATAATACTAGTATGGCGTCTAATTGCATAAATGTTTTTGCTTGCTCAGAATCATAACAACCAATAGCTGCAATTTTTTCCTCAATCACTGAGGTAATATCCACAAAAAAGTTTGGCTCAAATCCACGCACAAAAACGGGTGGTGCTGAGTACCACAAAGCAATATTTTTGCGAGTAGCAACATTGGAAACAGCGATCGCACACACTTCATGGTCTCTATGTCCATATTTTTCAGGCTGTGGTGCATGAGTAATTATCAGATCTGGTTGCCATCGCATAATAGCTTCTTCAACGACTTTGATTACTGCTTGTGTTGAAAATTTACACTCTTCAAGAGCATAAAATTCGTAGGTTGCACCAATGATTTTACCAGCCGCTTCTGCTTCTTGATGACGTGTACCCTTGATAGACGAACTGGAAAGACTACCATCAGTTAAAATTAGACAACGAACGTTCCATCCTGCCTTGGACATGATAGTTAAAGTGCCAGCAGCTGGTAACACTTCATCATCAGCATGAGCATAAATTGTTAAGACAGTTTTTTGACCAAACTTTTTGGAATTTGAATAATTGTTCATAGTTATCTTTATATATAGATTGAATTTAAGAGGGAGTAGTCAGAAGTCAGAATAATTCTGTCTCCTGGATTCTGAATTCTGTCTTCTAACTCATTTTAAGCTTCTGAAGAAGGCTGCCAGAAAGATGCGCGAATAATAGCCCACAAAAGTGACAAGTTATAAATAGCCCAAGCGCCATTCAACAGGTGAACCCAAGGATAATCTAAATGACCAATTGCAAAGCGGTAAACGCTCCATAAAATTCCTATAATAGTGAGAACACAGACAAGCAACTGAGGCCAAACAAGTTGGAGATAAATCCCAGATTGTCGCTGCTTAGGAGTGACTTGAAATTTAAGTTTTTGTCCTGTGAATACACTTAGTACAGCTTGAACCAAGAGGGGAAATAAGGCGATCGCATATTGTTCAGATCGCCAAACTTCTCTAGCAGAAATACCCCAAGTAGCAGCCATTAAAGTCAGGCGATTGATAATAAAAACTGGGAAAAAGTGTAGAGCGAAATCAGAACCGTAAGTTTTCACTGGAATCATTCCCGTGAAAAAATAGATAATTGGACAACAAATAAAAACAACAGTTGCAAAGCCAGAAAAATAACTATACATCGTCTTGAAATAGTGCAACCTTTGCCAGAAAGTTAGCCCTGGTTTTGTGAGTGGATTCTCTCTAATTAGTACTTGAATTGTTCCTTGTGCCCAGCGTAGCCGCTGTTTAAGAGTAGAACTCAGGTCATCAGGTGCTAAACCTTCTGCCAAAAGTTCATTGTGATATATCGATTTCCACCCAGCACCATGCAAACGCATAGCTGTATTCATATCTTCTGTAATACTGTTGCTGGATACACCACCAACTAATTCAAATTCATCTAAACGTTTTTTATTTTTGGCAAACTCATCAGAAAAATATTGCAATCCCACACTAATAAGTGCCTCACGCCTGAGAACCGCATTTGTTCCTGTATAGAAAGCGGCATTCATGCCATCTTTTCCTTGTTGGAGTGGTCCATAAAATAAATTTGCTTGATGTCCAAACGGATCGCCTGGAGGAAGATTGTAGAAATCCTGGCGAGTCTGCACAAAAGCAATGTGATTGCGCTCGTATTTTCCTGTGAAGAGATTGTAGGTATAGAAATATGGCAAGACACGCTTGAGAAATTGTGGCTTGGGAATATGATCGGCATCCAGGGTAAGGATAAATTCTCCTGAAGTTTCACCAGAATAAATCGCATAATTGAGATTGCCTGCTTTTGCATGGTGGGGTACACCAGCTGGTTTAGGACGAGCAATGTAGCGAAAACGGGCGAGTTCAACTAATTCTTGTTCTTTGTTGTGAATAGCTTGTTCTAAGAAG
>NZ_AJLJ01000001.1 GCF_000317245.1 Fischerella muscicola SAG 1427-1 = PCC 73103 | reverse complement strand
AAGAAGCGTCGCTCATTGGTTAGGCGATCGCGAAGCGTTTTTACTGTAATATTGCTGATACTTTGACCAGGATCTAACCACAGAATGAACTGTTGCAAGCTTTGCAAATATTCAGTAGTAGTTTGGTTAAGACTTTGGACTTGTCCTGAAGATAAATCTTGCAGCCATTGTTCGGCTACTTGAATATTAGGTGTGAAATTTTCCAGTTGCTCAAGGCGTTCCAAGAGAAAAGAACGCTCTGTGTCAATCCGCTGTGCTTCTTTTTGTAGCCGTGATGACTGCAAATCCTCTAGACAAAGTCTTTCCGCCATCGTTCGCATATCAGTTGAGTCACCATCATCTAGTATGTAAACACGTAGCTTAGTGGGAGGGTAATCTATTGCTAGAGCTGCCCTAGCTGTTTGTTCCACAATTTCGGGTGGCTCACTGTAGCAGGTCACAAATACATCTACTGCTGGCCAATCAGCACTGGACATGGGCGGTGTGAGCTGGTCGAGAGACTTAATCTGTCGAACTAGGGGACGCCACAGACCAATCGTAAACATTACACCGCCGAAATAGCTGTAAATTTCTGCTAGCAGCAATGGAATCGAAAGCCAGAGTGCATCAAAATTAATAGAATGGGTGATGCGCCATTGCAAATACCAAGCGCCAAGAATTAAATTGATTTCTGCCAGATAGCGAAATAGCAGCGTTCTTTCTTTGAGCCTGGAGCGGCTGTTACCCGAAAAGTTTAATGAATTCTCAGAGACGGAAACTGATGTCATTTTGGTGCTAAGAATAGAATTGTAAGGGTCTTTATCATACTTGGCGGTTAGAATTCAGGAATTTTGTTATTCTGTCTCCTGTCTCCTTCCACTAGTGGCTGTCTACCTCTTGCTTGGTAAAGCAAACTTTCGAGAACAATCGCATTAGTATTGACGTCAACCGAGGCATTTACCCCGAGTTTAGGATTTTCATACCGGCCGGAAAGATAGCCACGATTTTTGTCTGCCAAGTTCTGGACAAAATCACGCAGCTTTGTTGTGTAAGGGTCATCTGGTATCAAAGCAAACCAAGAAAACGCAGCTTTAGTGCTGAGAAACCGTAATTGAGGATAGGTTTTTCCACTGGTGTTAACGGCTTGCCAAGGCTCGTTATTGGCATAGATGCTGTAATACAGAAAGTAAGGTGGACGGTCTAGCGAATCTTCATTGACAGCAGTCAAAATGCCAGTGCGCTTGAACCGTTGTGCTTGCACTTGCAAGAGATTTTGGACTTGAGGCTTAACAGCATCTGACCAACCAAGTTCTAAGCCCCAAAGTAAATAAGGGTCATTGGTAAGGTAGTTGGTAGCTCCAGAGTTTTTGAAATTGCGTTTATCAATTTGCAGAGTAATGCCATCTACTTGAACATTCATTACTGGTGGATTATTGAGAGCTTTTGGGGCTTGAATGTTCCACAGCTTTAAACTATTTGCGGCGTATTGCTCATAGCCTAACCGCCCTTCTTGTACTTCCTGAATTTGTCCGCCTGCTGCTGTGATACCACCGTTTAACCAGCCATCTTTGACAAGTTTCGATAAATTCCAACGAGCTACGATACGGTTGATGCGATCGCTGTATTCTGGATAATGCGATCGCAAAACGTGCAATCCCAACAAAAATCTTGCTGTATCTAAGGCAGACCAACCACTGATACCTTTAGGATCAGGGGTGTTATTCAGTTGGCGCATTTGGGCAGTACGGGTGCTATAAGCTTTATTTGGCAAACCACTTGCAGGTAGCGGCAGCGTTTCTAACGTATGCAGCAAAGTATTCATGCGCTGCTCAAACACATTCCTCGGTAATAACCCTAACTGCCGAGCCGCATGAATTCCTAATATGGCACTGCCCTGATCCCACCAAGTAGTCCACGCTAGGTTATCCACTGAATTCACTAAACCTGTTTGGGGATTCCAGTTGCGCTCAAAATACTTCCAAGCTCGTTGAGCAGCAATTCGATCCGCTTCTGTTGTCAATTGTGGTGGTGAGTTTGTTAGGGAAGGCTTGGCAGGTTCAGAAACTTTTGGTACAGGCTGGGGTGCTACTGCTTTTGGTGGCGTTGGTTGTGATGTGGGTGCAGGTGGTGTAATAGCAGGAGTTGGAGTTACGGGCGTAACTTCTGGTGATGGTGAATTGAAATCAGGATTAAAGTTATCAGGGGTAGCAATAATTACAGATGGAACTCCCCTCAAATCCGGCCCTTTTAAGGAGAGGTTTGAAGAGTCCACCGCTACAAAAGCACATTGCCAAGTTTCTGTACCAGCAGGACAAACCAGGGGTTGCTGATATGTCGTTGCATACAACAGTGATTGCAGAACCACGCTTGTTATACCTTTTATCGCCATTTACATCTTCTTTGCCAACTCAGCAGGAGACAGATAGCCAAAAGCTGAATTAGCTATTGCATCTTTGTAGCCAGCAGATTTGCTTTCGCTATTACTGTAAAAAGCCCAATCGCACTCTTTATTGATGTTGAAGTAGAGGACGCCTCGCACGCCCATAGCAGCTAAGTAAGCATAGGAATCGCGTAACCATTGGTCTTTCGCATTGTTGTGCGATCCGCTTTGCGTACTACTTGTGGTAGCTGTTTGAGCAATAAAAATCGGCTTACTGGCAGACATAGCTCGCATCCGCTTGATATAGGATTCAAACACCTCTTTAGGAGTGTTCCAATGTTTCCAAATAGAATTGCTACAATACCCCCAGTTGTATGAGCTGAAAGCAACTACATCCACTCGCTCGTCCCCAGGATAGTAGTTTTCAAAACGGTGGTCGTTGCTCTCACTCCAGCCATTAGGTGCAAATACCCAACGCACTGCTTTTGGAGATACACCTGCTTCTTTAAATATCTTTTGGATGCGTTGGTATGCCAACTTGAAGTTTTTTACGTCTTTGCTGTATGCTTCTCCAGGAATGTTCATCTCTTGCAAAGGTGCGAGAAACGCCATACGCCCCTCACCTCGATTTGCCCATTCGGCATATGCTTTAGCCACTTTTCGCAGGGAACTGTCTACATCTCCCTTAGCAATCTGCGTCGCTGAGCGAGTGGATTTAAGATTGATGAAGGCAGTGTATCCATTTTGCCGCAGTTGTTCTAGGGGAACTGGTATGTTATATCCAGGGTTCGAGTCCTCAATATCGAAAAAGAATCCTGCCAGAGAATGGTGCTTACCAGCCCATTTATCAATCTGACGCAATTGTTGATCGATTACACTCTGAGTTCCCAAGTAATCTGGAGCATACAAACCCAGAAGTACAGGAGGATTAAAACTCTTCACCGCTACCGTTAGGCTATTACTCGCAAAAATGCCTGCAAGTACAATCAGCATCATCAGCACCAGCCTTACCTTTCTCATAAATTTGAAATCACAAGCAGGGATTGGAATTTTCATCATGTCTGTTGCTCTTTCGGTCAGGCAACCACTGCATTGCCTTATAAACAAGTATTCCCAAGTTCAGTTCATTACTAACAGGACTTACGCAAAAACTCTCCGAAACCTCTTCTCTTCGTGTCCTTTGCGGTTCGTTTCTTCATGATTTTGCGTAAGTCCTAACTAACAAGCGTGGCTTTGTTATCAGGTGCAAAAACTGACTCTTGACTCCTAACTCCTGACTCCTAACCTCTAACTCCTGCCTCTTTCAGTTACTGGTATAGTATTGTTGCTACCTGAAATCCAATAACTTTCAGAACCTTTAGAAATCAACTGTGCTTTTTGCATGGCAGTACTGGGTAAACCTCGACCAGAATTTCCTTTTTTAACTGCCTGCCACCACGGAGAGTTCATGGCTGTAGTCGGACGGATTAGGGGTTCCCGATTCGTTGCTATGTATAGTAAGGATTCTAAAATCATGCTGTTGGTGCTGCTGGTGAAACCAACCGCTGTTTTGCCAGTTGTTTCATAGAAGCCCTCATAGAAGCCCGTTAGACGGTTATACAGGTCTGTCGTTCCTTGCAATAACTCTTGACCGTAATTATCTTCTGGAACTAAGGCATGATAGGCAAAAGCCACTGCTGTACTTACCACTCGCCCTTTTGGTACGGGTTGACCATCATCCCCTAAAGCTATCCAAGGTTCTCCTTGTCCAGTAATCGTGCTGTGGACAGTGTAGGGCTTGCGGTCGATCAGGGTTGTGCCAGATGCTGTCAGCGTTCCGGTGCGACTGTAGCGTTTGGCTTGAGCTTGGAGAATTGGTTCAAACAGCGATCGCATTTGCGGATCTAGACCAAACTCCAAACCATACAGCAAGAAGGGATTACTAACTGTATATTGGTTAACTTTTGAACTAGTATCATTACGGAAGCGCTGAATTGGTACTTTCAATCCTTCCACTAAAGCAGTTTGATACTCACCTCCAATAGCAGAGCTATCGACATCAAACCCCCACAACTGGAAAGCACGAGCTGCATATTCCTCATAGCCTAGACGAGATTCGGGATTTACTCGGCTAAGTGTTCGTCCATTTGTGTCTTTAGTGACTGTAGCACTGGAGAGAACACCATCGCTTACTACCCGCAAATACGACCAATCCAGCACAATCTTATCGACTGCTTCGGTGTATTCTGGATAATTGTTCTTCAAGTTATAAAGTGCTGCTAGTATTCGTCCTAAATCTAGCGCTGACCAACCGTTGCCTTCAGGAACTGAGTTACCGCCGTAATCAACTGGTTGTAGCGATCGCGTATCGTAACCCCGATTTGGTAACTCGCCAGCAAACAAAGGTAACTTGGCTAAGGCTGCTAAAAGATGTCGGGTGCGTTGGTCAAATTCTTTACCGGAAATAATATTGAGCGATCGCGCGGCATGAAGTGCAGCTAAATAATCTCCCAATCCCCACAGGGTTGCACCTTTGAAATCACTGCGATCATCAATTAACCCATTTTTCGAGTGATAATTCGCCTCAAAATAATGCCATGCTGCCTCTGCATAGCGCCGTTCAATCACCGTCAGTGGTCGAGTCAATTTGATTCTAGGGAATGGCTCTTTACTACTAACAGGTGGAATGGGGACAACTGCAACTTCTGTAACATTAGAGCTAGTATTTTTACTGTCTTGAGGATTCGTTGTAGAGTTTGTGGCTGGAGGCTGGGGAATAGAATTGCTGGTGGCATTGCTACTAGGCTGTACTGTTTGTACAGCTGCCACATTAGTAGAACCAGACTTGATTAAAGGGCGATTTCCCTTAGCTTTGTAGTATAAAATCTCCAAAATTAACCCATTAGTATTACCAGTTAAAGCTTTATTAGGTTGCTTTGATTCTTCATAAATGCCAGCGTAGTAACCATTGTCATCAGGACTGCGGAGATCCTTTACAGCCTCAAAAACTTTTTGAGCGTAGGCATTATCTGGAAAAAGGTAACGCCACCCAAAAGCAGCCTTTGTGCTGATACTCCGCAACTGTGGGTAAGGCTTATTTTCATCTGTAATAGTTGCCCAAGGCTGACCATTAGCATAAACTGTGTTGTAGAGAAAATAAGGTTCCCGGTCAATATTGTCTTCTGTTACAGCAGTCAGCTGACCCGTGGTATCGTAGCGCCGCTTTTGCACTTCTAAGACTCTAGCTGCGTAATCAGCTAACTCGCCTTGCAAGCCAAATTCAATTCCATCTAAAATATAAGACTCACTGACAATGTAATTATTGGCATTAGTGCTTTGATAGTCACGGGTGTCAACCGGAATCTGGACGCCATTAATCTCAACAAGCTTAAAAGGTTTGAAATCAATTGCCTTTGGTACTTTAAAACCCCCAAAGTTCAAACCCCCTAGCAGCATATTCCTCGTAGCCAAGTCTTCCTTCTTGCACCAAGAGAGTACTTTTATCAGGTAGAACTGCGGCTCCGTATAGCTGTTCATCTTTGACAGCTCGCCCTACTTGCCACTTTGACACAATCCCCTTCAGCCAATTTTCGTATTGAGGATGACAAGTGCGGACGACATCAAATGCAGCCAGTAAACGCCCAATGTCTAAAGCTGACCAGCCAATACCCCGCTCTACCGGATTATTACCGTAATCAACTATCTGTGCAGTAGCAGCGTTATAGACTTTATTTGGCAAAGCATCTTCAAATAACTTTAAATTGCTGAGAGTCGTCAAAAATTTATTCAGGCGGGCATCAAAATCTGCTTGATCAGTTAAGTTTAGCCATCGCGCTGCATTCAACGCCATCAGGTAATTCCCCATATCCCAGAGTGTGCCGGAAGGATAACCCCCAGTAGAATTAGTAAACCCTGTTACTGGCTGATAATTTTTGACAAAATACTGCCAAGCTGCACGAGCGTAAGTCTGTTCTTCTGGTGTGAGAGGGACTGTAATGTTGCTACAACTATTAGAATTGGCAGCAATATTAGAATTATCTGCCAAGGTGCGTACTGGGATATAGAACAAAAATTGCAAAAATGTTCCAACTAGGAACAATGCAATCCATCTCAACAGCTTTTTTTGATAGTGCTTATATAGCATATGTAAATAAAGAGTTAGGAATTAGTATCTTGATAGTGCATCTGTAGAGATGAGTCGAATCGCGCTAGTGAATAACATGAAATCGGAGACTCATAATGAATTTTTTATGAGTCAAGGGGACTACGAACACCTCGACCACCCCGGTTAAGAACATAAGTATAAATCATCGTTGTTTTTACATCCTTGTGTCCGAGTAATTCCTGCACCGTGCTGATTAATTTGGATGTTATGCGGAAAATTTCTGAATATCAGTGAGGAATATACTGAAAAGCCTGTACTTATGTACAAAATCAGGTAAATATACGGAAAAAGACTACTCTATCTCCTGAAAAGGAGTAATATCTAGAAAAAATCTAGATATCTACCCACCTCTAAATATATATACTTAAAAAATATGTATAATATTTTAAAGTTGACGATATCTAGAAAAATTCTTGATATGCTGATTATAAGCCTTGATTTGCCTAAATCGCTAAGTGTAATATCCAGAAAGTTTCTGTATAATAAATAGTTAAGTTGCTTTACACAGTCGGTCGGAGAGTCCATCAAAATGATCTGTGTAGCTATCATTCGGTTCAATCCGTGGTAGCAATTGCGAAACTCAAGTTAAATTAGTGTCAATGTATCATCAGCCACCTGCTAACTTTCTATATTCAGCCTACTTGCTCAGAACAAAGTTTCTTCACCCAGATGGAACCATCAAAGAAGGTTTGGGAACAGGTTTTGTATTAGCAATAAAAGATAATTTTCCTGTTATTGTCACGAACAGACATATTATTGATATTGACTACCGCCAGCCCAGTGCAAAGTACAAGGATTTTTCAATACAGGAATTATTAATAACTGGAAGGAGAGCAGATGATACAACTTACACGTTTAGGTTGTATCCAACAGCCCAAGTTTTCTATAGTGAAGTTTATGAAAATGATGTTGTACTAATAGAGTCAAGAATGTATGAAGATCCTCCAGATCAGTTTGCACAGGGGCTTCATTGGCATTTCGGATTAGAGCATTTAGCAACGCAGGAGATATTTGCTAATTTATTACATCCTTATGATGATGTTACCTTTACTGGTTTTCCAGATCAGTATGATAAGTTGACTAATCGACCAATCTTAAGGTCTGGCAAAATTGCTAGTGATCCAAAGTTTGATTATTCTTGGAGTGGCAAGTTTGAAGGTAATTGTGTTGCATATGAAGCCTTCTCATCTGAGGGTGCATCAGGTAGTCCTGTTTTTGCACCTCCAAGAGGTTTACAGAGCATACCAGGTTCACGGCATGGATATCTAGTTGGGATTAATGCAGGACATCTTCCAGATCACAACAGATATGGAGGTCATAGTGGTATTTCATATTTCTATAAATCTACGGTAATTCTGGATATTATTCATCAAGCAAAATTAATTTGAAATTGGTTAAAGTAAGTTACTGCAACCTAACAATGCCCATGCACACTGACCAACGAGAGTTGCTCGATTTGGTGTAAAGGTTATCTGCGGCGGGTGATGGGCAACGTTATACGGCTTTGTTTCTGGGTTGTGGCAGTCGATAAATGTTGTCAGTGGGTGTTCAAAGCTGGGGAAGCGATCGCGAATGAGCCAAGTGTTGTATCTCGTTAGGCATTGTCAGGCAACAGGACAAGAGCCTGATGATCCCCTGACTAAAATAGGACAACAACAAGCGATCGCATTAGTTGGTTGGCTCGGTGAAGCGCAGATTAGGCGCATTATTTCGAGTCCATTTGCCAGAGCTTATCAATCAATCGTGCCTCTAGCTGAACAGCTTAGGTTGACGATTGAGGTTAATGCTCGGTTGATTGAGCGTGTGCTAAGTCCAGTTCCGTTTCCCTAAAGCAACAGTCCAAACAATTGCTGGAAATTGCTAAAATAGGAGTATAACGAGAGATCGCAACCGATGAAGCGACGGCAACAACTTGGATAAACCAGCAGCTTAAAACTTTGGGAATCACCCTAAAAACTACCACTTAAACTACATGGGAGTAACAATGAAAGCACTTAAAATTATGGGGACAATCAATGAGCAGGGACAACTCACTTTAGATCAACCTCTCATCACCGATAAAAATAGTCGGGTAGAAGTTATTGTTTTAATCCCAGAAAAAACAGACCAGGACGATACCTCTCAAGCAGAAGTATTAGCAGATTTCCGGCAAGCTTGGCATGAAGCGATGACTGGACAAACCATTCCTGTGGCTCAACTTTGGGAAGGTCAACAACAGGAATCATTTTGCTAACCATTTACGCAAAATCTGAACAAGTCGATATTGCAGCAGACAATATCCGCAACATCATCACATTTTGCCATTCTTGCGATTATCAGTTGATGCACACCTTGGAATTGCATAGCGATCGCTCGAATTCATACTTCAATTATGCAAAGCCAGTTTATTAATGGGAATTCCCCTAAACCCCACACCCCTACACCCTTATACCCCTATTTCTTGACTCCTGCCCAAACGGTGAGTGGCTTTCCGACTTGCTTGTAGAGCAAACTTTCCAGAATTACTCCATTATTGTTGGCGGTAAGGGTTCGATTTGGCTCGTGCAGAGATTCGTAGAATCCGTTGTACCAACCCTTATCAGACTTGAGATTTGCTTGAACGAAATCAAATAATTGGCGCGTGTAAGCAGTGTTGTAAAGTACATGCCAACCTACAGCAGCTTTAGCACTGAGGAAGCGTAAATTATTGTGCTTTTCTCCGGTATCTGTGATGGTAGCCCAAGGTTCTCCGTTAACAAACAAGCTACTGTAAACGAAGTAGGGAGGACGATCCAAGTTGTCTTCGGTGACGGCAGTTAGTTTTTTTGTGGCTTGATAGCGAGCTTCTTGGGCAGCTAAAATCCTGTCAGCATAAGCTTTAGGTAAAGCTTGAAATCCTGTTTCAATACCGTCTAGAATATAAGGCTCACTCAAGACATAGTTATTGGCTCCGGAGCTTTTATAGTCGCGTTGGTCGTAGGGAACTCCCTGTCCGTAAAGATTGACAAAGGCTGTGTGGGACTGATAATTCAAGGCTTGCTTGACATCCAAACCCCATAGTTTGAGACCGTAGGCGGCGTAATTTTCGTAACCCAAGCGACCTTCTTGATTGTACTGTTCTTTACCTTGAACGACGCTAGTACCGTACATTTGCCCATTTTTGGTGAGACGCTTAACTTGCCAATGCTTCCAGACGGCTTCTGTTTGCGATCGCA
This sequence comes from Fischerella muscicola SAG 1427-1 = PCC 73103, assembly GCF_000317245.1. Taxonomy (GTDB): domain Bacteria; phylum Cyanobacteriota; class Cyanobacteriia; order Cyanobacteriales; family Nostocaceae; genus Pelatocladus; species Pelatocladus muscicola_A. The sequence goes on along the minus strand of NZ_AJLJ01000001.1, from coordinate 9,169 downwards.
ATTGCGGATACTTTGCTCCAACAATCTTCAACCAAATTGCCATCCGACCCAAATCTAAGGCTGACCAACCAATTTCTTCGCGCTTATCTAGTTGACCGTAATTAACGGGGACGAGAGTTTTAGCGTTATAAACTTTGTTGGGCAATTCTCCTTTGTATAAAGGCATTGAAGCCAGAGTTTTCAACATCTTGCTCATTTTGGCTTCAAATTCCGTCGCCGGAATAATATTGAGTTCTCTGGCACTCACTAAAGCAGCTATTGCGGCTGCTTGATCCCACATTGTCACAGAAGCGAAGCCATCAACCGAATTGACTAAGCCTGTTTTATCGTTCCAGTTGCGTTGAAAGTACGACCAAGCCTGACGAGCTGTTGCTGTTTCCTCCGGGGTCAATTTACCAATTCCAGGAGCTACATAGGGAATTGTGGGTACTGTGATTTGGCTGGAATCAATGGGTTTACCAGGCAAAATCATAGATTGGGCATCAACTTTTGCCACTGTTTCAGCTTTTTCTACAGGTGAAGCTGGTTTAGATGTTGATATTTTTGGTTGTTGTGTGGGAGAAGTATGAGAAAGATGCTTCGACCAAAAATTTAAAGTTGCGATCGCCACAAAAGCTGTAACTACTCCACCCACAGAAGCCAAGATAGACCAGCTTTTTGGTGGGGGTTCAAAATCAGAATTCATGTGTATTGGAGCCTCATTTTATTAGTCGCTGTTGCTTAAGTTGTCCGATCAACATCATTATTCCCAGGTTTTAAAGCTAACTAACACTTATGAAGTGTCAATACCGCTAAAATTTCATCCGCAGTTGTCCTGTTAGGGAGTTACCACTATAGGCACTTCCCCCCGTATCTTGATTGCGGACATTACTGAAGATATAGCCAAGGTCTGCTTCTAAATTAGGTGATAATTTTGCCGTACAGGTAGCTTGATAGCTATTGGCGTTATCGTATTCGTCTTTAAGTCTTTGTCGTCCTAAGTTGGCAGCAAACCGACAGCGTAAGAATTTAGAAATATCTCCCTGCCAAGCCACCTCAGCGTTGTAAACCAGAAAATCTGGTGGAGAAAAATAGCCACTTTTGCGATCAAAATCGCTTGCGTAACTCCAAGTGAACAAGTTAGCTGCTACAGAAAACTGTCCGAATTTGCGCTCCAACCTGCTAAAAGATTGGAATTCTGAATTGCCGTCGTTGTAGTTACCCAAGCGTAATGAGGAGAACAAACTTGTGTTGCGGTCAATTTGCCAATACAAATCCGGCCCAAACCGCCAAGCAGTAATTTGATTATCTAAAGTACGGGCATTAGACTTATAGGGTCTTTGTTCTAAGTTACCTGATAGTATTACAGCTGATAGTAATTTGCCTGATGGCGAAACTTTTGGCTGTGAAACTGGAACCTCTACTTTTGCATTGAGATTGACAGCTGGGGATAGACGGTTAAAAAAATCGACTCCTGCTGCTGTTTGCACCGTCATTTGACCTACTTTTCCCTCCCATCCAACTTGGAAGGGAACGTTGGTAATTGATTCCACACCAGATTGTTCAAAGTGATTAAAGCCCGACTTGAATTTTATTTTATTGCCATTACTCAATCGAAACTGAACCGTTGGTTCGATAAATAAATTGCGTTGACCAAAGTTATCTGAATCATTGCGAAAGTCTGTTTGGATAGTTTCCAAAACTGCGGTTGGCTTAACTGCCTCCGTAGATGTTGGTAGTGGATTTGAACTTTTTGGTGGTTTGGGCGGCGGTGGAGGCGGTATCCGCAAACCAGGATTAAAGTTTTCAGGCGCAGCTAGTAACTTAGTTTCACTTAAAGTTAAAATACCTAAGCTGGCGATCGCTGCTAATTGTAGCCGCAGACATTCCCAAATCAAACTATGCCTAGATACAAAAAGATACTGTTTAAAAGTGCCAGCCATTAGTTATAAATACTTAATACTATTGTACGAGAAAAATCATCTGGCAAAGAAATTCTTTGCTGTTGCTTTATGATGCCCAAAATGTTGGTGTAAGTATTTAATTTTTGCCAACGTAAATTCACGCTTACCAGGACAGCATTTATCGAAAATTAGGCAAGAGTTATCGGTGAAATCACGCTAACGCTTTGAAGCAAACTATTGCCATTAATTGAAATATGTTTCTTGACGAAGAATTTAGTCAGGAGCTTGGAATCAGGAAAACTCCTCATTCTGACTTTTGATTTATGACTTCCTCTTCTCTCATTCAGCCATGGAAAAGACTCAAGCATGAAAGCACCATTACCTGATAACGAAGCCCAGAGAATCGAGTCTCTTTTGGAATATAAAATCCTCGATACACCAGCTGAAGCTGCCTTTGACGATCTGACTCGTTTGGCTTCGTATATTTGTGGAACTCCTATTGCTTTAGTTAGCTTAGTTGACAAAAATCGCCAGTGGTTTAAGTCAAAAGTCGGTTTAGAGGCGCTAGAAACACCTCGTGATGTGGCATTCTGCGCCCATGCCATTGTGCAATCCGATGTTTTTATTGTTCCTGATGCCACAGCTGATGAACGATTTGCTACCAACCCACTAGTTACTTCCGATCCAAATGTACGATTTTATGCTGGCATACCCCTAAATAACCCAGAGGGACACGCCTTGGGAACGCTCTGTGTGATTGATCGTGTACCCCGGCAACTTTCTCCTGAACAGGTGGAAGCATTACGAATACTAGGTCGCCAAGTCATCAAGCAAATGGAACTGCGGCGCAATTTAGCGAGTTTGGTACTTGCCAGCAATGAACGCAAACAGTCGCAGAAAGTACACAAGCAATTTTTCAAAAGGGTTACTGGCGGGCTTGGGTTAGCTTCAGCTATTCTAGTGCTTATCGGCACTGTTTCGTATCAAAATGCCAAAATATTTATTAATACTAATAAGCAGATAGTAAAAACCCAAGAAAAAATTAACACCTTGGAAGAACTACTGTCCCACATTAAGGATGCAGAAACAGGACAACGCGGTTACATACTTACTGGAGATGAAGCTTACCTTCTACCTTATAAAGCTGCGGTAACAAACATTGAAAATCTAAAGAATTTAATAGGTAGTAATCCTATGCAACAGAGTCAAATCGACACGCTTAAACCTCTAATAGCAGCAAAGCTACACGAACTCAAAAAAACTGTTGATCTGCGTCAGAAAAAAGGATTTGATGCTGCATTGCAGGTGATTCAGACAAATCAGGGGAAGAACTTCATGGATTATATCCGCAATATAATCCGCGAACTGGAGAACGAGGATAAGGAGTTACTTCAGCAGCAGTTAAAAGTAGCAAAAACTAGTGCGCGCAATACAATTTTGACACTGTCGATCGCTATCTGTCTAAGTTTTCTTATTCTTGCAGCAGTTTACTACCTCATTTATCGTGAGGTAACTGAGCGCAAGCTGACAGAGGAATCACTCAATAAAGAACGCAACTTTATTTCAGCAGTCCTGGATACAGCTAGTGCTTTGGTTGTGGTTTTAGATCCACAAGGACGAATTGTCCGCTTTAACCAAGCTTGCGAACAAACAACAGGTTACTCATTTGATGAGGTCAGAGGTAGGCATTTCTGGAATCTATTCTTAGTTTCTGAAGAGGTAGAACCTGTCAAAGCAGTTTTTCAGCAGCTACAGGCTGGATCTAGTCAAGGTCTGAAACACAACGAAAACTACTGGCTAACAAAGGATGGTAGTCGGCGGCTGATTGCATGGTCGAATACCATTTTGCAGGATTATGAAGGCTCGGTTGAATACATTATCAGCACTGGTATTGACATTACTGATCGCAAACGGGCTGAACAGTACCTGACTGCACAATATACTGCAACCAGCGTGTTAGCAGAGTCCACTACAATTGCCAAAGCCATTCCCCATATCCTGCAAAGGATTTGCGAAAGTTTGGGATGGGATGTGGGTGAAATTTGGATGGTGGATCGGCAGGCAAATGTTCTGCACTGTCTTGATATTTGGTACAGAGAATCTCTTGATATGCAAGAGTTTAAAGAATTAGCTTGGCAAAGTACTTTTGCACCAGAAGTGGGGTTACCTGGTCGTATTTGGGCTGAGTTTCAACCTGTGTGGATTGTTGATGTAGCTGAAGATCCGCACTTTCTCCGTGCCAAAATTGCCGCTCAAGCAGGATTGCGTACAGCTTTTGGTTTTCCTGTTTGTAGTGGCCACAGAATCCTTGGTGTGATGACTTTCTTCAAACGAGAGATTCAACAAATTGATGCAGATTTGCTGATGAGTATGACCTCTATTGGAAACCAAGTGGGTCAGTTTATGGAGCGCAAGCAGGCAGAAGAGGAACTCTACCGCCAAAATTTGCGATCGCAATTGTTCACCGAAATTACCCTCAAGATTCGCAAATCGCTGCAAATTGAAGAAATTCTCCAAACCACAGTGAGTGAGGTACAAAAAATTCTCAAGAGCGATCGCGTTTTAATCTATCAGCCTTCGCTCGATAGTTCGGGAACTATAGTTACAGAAGCAGTTATCTCTGGCTTACCTCCCCTCAAAGGGCAAGACATTATCGAACCCTACTTTCGAGTCGAATATCTACAACAGTACTGTCTACAGCAGTACCGTCAGAGACAAAAACCAACAATTGCTGAATTGGAACTGGCTGAAATCCAACCTAACCACCTGGAATTACTGCAACAGTTTGGGGTGAAGGTAAATTTGGTTGTACCCATTGTTATCAAAGAAGAACTTTGTGGTTTGCTGATTGTCCATCAATGTGTAAGTCCACGGCAATGGTCTAGCTTTGAAACTCATATTTTGCGGGAAATCGCCGATCAAGTAGGTATTGCGATCGCTCAAGCTCAACTCTTGGAGGCAGAAACCCAGCAGCGCCAAGAACTTGAAGTTGCCCGTCGCCAAGCCGAGTTAGCTTCTCAAGCTAAAAGTGCCTTTTTGGCAAACATGAGTCATGAAATCCGTACCCCCATGAATGCCGTGTTGGGGATGACAGGACTTTTGTTAGAAACTCCCTTAACCCCGGAGCAACAAGATTTTATTCAAACAATTCGCATCAGTGGAGACGCTCTATTAACCTTAATTAATGAAATTTTGGATCTATCCAAACTTGAAGCTGGGGAGATGGCCCTAGAAACTCTAGATTTTGATTTGTCCAGCTGTATGGAAGACGTGTTAGAATTGCTAGCTCCTCAAGCTCATAATAAAGGATTAGAAATTGCGGCGCTAATCTATCGTAATGTTCCGACCCACCTCCAAGGAGATGCCAGTCGCCTGCGGCAAGTTCTTATGAACCTAATTGGCAACGCGATCAAGTTCACCAGCACAGGGGAGGTTGTGGTGCGGGCAGAACTGCGATCACAAACTACTACTACAGCAACGATCCACTTTGCTGTTACAGATACCGGCATTGGTATTACCTCCCAAGAACAACGCAAAATCTTTACGCCGTTTACCCAAGTGGATGCTTCCACTACTCGCAAGTATGGCGGTACGGGTTTGGGATTGGCAATCTGCAAGCAGCTTATAACTTTGATGGGAGGAGAAATTGGAGTAGAAAGTCAGCCTGGTCAAGGATCTAAGTTTTGGTTTGATATTCCTTTTGTCAAGCAAATCCAGCCTGTTTATTCAGTCAAAGATTGTAGCCTTGTGGCGAATAAACGCTTATTAGTGGTGGATGACAACGCTACTAATCGCAAAATTGTTTATCATCAAGCTACTCGTTGGGGAATGCAGGTGGAACAGGCTGCTTGTGCTGCTGCTGCTCTTGAAGCTATAAAGAAAGCTGATCAGCAAGGAATGCCCTATGATCTAGCTTTAATTGATATGCAAATGCCCGAGACAGATGGCATGACTTTGGGAGAACAAATCAAGGCAAATTCTACCATTGCTGGAGTACCTTTGATTATGCTCACTTCTACAAACCAACGCGATGAAGTGCAACGAGCGCTCAAGATAGGATTTGCTGCTTATTTAGTCAAACCTGTTAAACCATCTCGACTACTTGATACGATTATGACTATTTTAGGAAATCAGTCTGAATTGGAAGAAGGAGAGTCAGAAGTTAGAACTCAGGAGACAGAAGTCAGGAGTCAGAAACAAAGAAGTAGTGGGGAAAACCAATCTTCTCTTAACTCCTGGCTACCGACTCCTGACTCTTATCCCCCTGTATTTTTAAAGCCTAGATTAAGAATCCTGCTAGCAGAGGATAATCTTGTCAATCAAAAAGTAGCTCTTAAGCAGCTCAAGAGTTTGGGTTACGACGCAGATGTTGCTGCTAACGGGAAAGAAGTTTTACAGCTATTGGAAAAAATTCCTTATGACTTAATTCTTATGGACTGCCAAATGCCAATTCTTGATGGTTTAGAAACCACAAGAGAAATTCATCGTTGGCAAGAAAGCTCTTTTGCTAGTCATCGTCGTCCTGTGGTAATTGCTATGACGGCTAATGCGATGAAAGAAGACAAACAAATGTGTCTTGATGCAGGTATGGATGACTATCTCAGCAAACCAGTGTTAAAAGAAAAATTGGCAGCGGCGCTAGAGCATTGGAGCCAAACTATCCTCCAGCCACAGGAAGCAATAGAATCTGAACAGGCAGATGCTAGCACAGATATCAATTTTCTCGACCTAGCGATTGATTGGGAACACTTGCACCAACTCTCGGAAAATAATCCAGAATTTGAAATCGAATTGTTGCAAATTTTCGTTGAAGATACCCAGCTTCATTTAGAGGCTACCAAAGCGGCGATCACAACTGATGACTTTCAGCAATTTGCAAAAGAAGCCCATCACCTCAAAGGTGCTAGTGCCAACATAGGAGCCACAACTATGTATTTAGCCGCAGAAAAACTAGAACTACTAGCTTGTCAGCAAGAGGGTAGAGGTACTGCTAAATTAATTTCAGAGTTAGAAAAGTCTATCAATCGTATTCGAGCCTTTTTAACAAGAAGTCAGGAGCAATAATTCAGGAGCTATGAGCTATAAGAGTGATTGTTTTCTAAATCTCTTACATCTGAACTTCTCACTTCTGACTACTGAATTCCTATCAAAACCACCATGAATTTAATAAGCTTTAGTCATAAATAAACAGTAACGATTGTCCATCATACGTTCATAACTTAATGTGTCTGCGATTGCCGAAATAATTTTTAAACCACGTCCACGTTCTTCTTCATTTTCTTCTAATTCAGATATTTTTTGTAATTTTGCTTCCATATCAAAAAATTCACCAAAAGACCAAATTCTAATTTCTATTTTTTGATTTAATCGTACTGCTTCCATCTCAATTGGAGTTTCACTGGGCAAATTTTTATGAGCATGTTCAACAATATTGGTAAATCCTTCTATCATGAGTGTTTGACATTGCCACCATATTTTTTGGTTTGGTAGAGGTGGTTGATTTATCTGCTCAAACCATGACAAAACCCGAGATAAAGCATCGAGATTTGTGTTGACTTTGAGATATATTTTAGTATCCACTTTGAGAATTTTAAAAAATATAATACAATAGTGTCATCCTAGCTTATTTAGATATTTATTGTCATACATTTTCCCACAAATTAGGTAATTTGAAATCTCAGCAATTACCGAAAGTTTGTTATGTTTAGTAACTTATGATTTATGTTTAAAATCCTGGTTATTGATGACGATCCAATCGTGCGAACAGCACTGAAAAGAGTACTCCAAAATCAAGGTTATGAAATTACTTTAGCTAGTAACGGTGAGGACGGAATCACTTTAGCACAACAGATACGTCCTGCCTTGATTATATCTGACTGGATGATGTCCCATGTAGATGGACTGGAAGTATGTCGCCGAATTAAAGCAGATCCAGAATTAGCAACTACTTTTTTCATTCTGCTAACTGCCAAAGGTGCGGCTCCAGGAGAGGAGGAAGATAGAGTTAGGGGACTTGACGCTGGTGCAGACGAGTTTGTCTCTAAACCAATTGAGATGAATGAATTGAAAGCACGAGTACGAGCAGGACTAAGGTTATACCAGTTGAATCAGGATTTGCAGACGCAAAAGCAAACTTTGGAAGTTCTCAATCATAGTTTGCAAACCCAAAAGCAAATTTTGGAAGCAGAATTAGCTGAAGCGGCCGAGTATGTGCGATCGCTTTTACCTCCTCCATTACTAGGAACAGTAACCATAGAAGCACTGTTTATTCCTTCTGTACAGCTAGGAGGTGATTGCTTTGACTATTACTGGATCGATGATGAGAATTTGGTGATTTATTTGCTAGATGTATCTGGACATGGGGTGGGTTCCGCACTACTGTCTGTATCCCTACTGAATGTCTTGCGATCGCAATCTCTGCCCAAAACTAATTTTTGTCAACCCAGCGAAGTCTTAAGGGCACTTAATAATGCTTTCCAGATGAGTAATCACAGTGATAAATATTTTACAATTTGGTACGGCGTTTATAACCGCAACAAACGTCAACTTGTTTATGCTAATGCTGGACATCCACCAGGTGTGCTGCTATCTGGCATATCTATGACAAATATCAACCTTAGACGGCTCAACTCTTTAGATCCACCTATTGGTTTTTTGCCTGATACTGACTTTGTTGATAATAGCTTGCAAATCGAAAAAAGTAGTAGCTTATACATTTTTAGTGATGGTGCTTACGAAATTAATCAACAAAATGGGGAGATTTGGGGTCTTAATGCTTTTATTAATTTCTTAATAAACTGTAACAAATTAAACACTTGTAATCTCAAGCAAGTATTGACGCATCTTGTAAACTTAAGTGCCAAAGAAAGTTTTGATGATGATTTGTCATTGCTAAAGGTTAACTTGGGGTAAGAGATCGGGTAACATTGGGCTTTACACTAGGGTGTTGACTTTGGGTATTTTGAGGTGATATTTCTTCATACAGAATATATGTCTGAAAATATCCAAGAAAGGTTGGTTGTGAGTGGAAGAATTGAAAAGCCCACCCAGTCGATTAGTACGTCTGTTAAGACGAAGCCGAGAGAACTGGAAAGCAGTAGCTCTGGCAAGACAAAAGAACAAGAGAGCTTTCGAAATAAAAGTTAGAGACTTATGGCGCTCACGAGAGAATTGGAAAAGTGGAATTAGTCAACAAGAGACCTGTCCGAAATATAAATTTGAGGACAAAAAAATGGTAGAACGGAGATTTGAGCGTCAACCGTTGGTCTACCATCATGAAAAATCGG